>CASFWW010000001.1:0-5164 GCA_949298505.1 uncultured Christensenella sp.
GGTGAAATAATATTGAAATCGCTTTCAAGCGGACAAGTTATCGCAAAAGAGGAGATAATATGAAAATTTTCGATACCAAAGTTCAGGAACTCAAGTATGAGGTTCTCAAAGCCGTGATAAAGGCGGCAGATCAGGGGGATATGAGCAATATATATCTGGACATCCCCAAGCAGATATCGCCCGGGCCAAAGCCTACGATGAGATGTTGTATATATAAAGAAAGGGCGATCGTTCAGGAGAGGATCAAAATGGCTCTCGGAGGAGACAAATCCAATCCCAACAGCGTTGAGGTCATCGACGCCGCCTGCGACGCTTGCCCCATCGAGGGTATGTATATCACCCCCGCGTGCAGAGGCTGTATTTCGCATAAATGTCAGCAGGCATGCCCCAAGAACGCTATCACGATCGTTGACAACCGTCCCGTTATCGACAAGGACAAATGCGTGGAGTGCGGCAGATGCGCGAAAGCCTGCCCGTACAGCGCGATCATAGAGCAACGTCGTCCGTGCGTCAGAAGCTGCAAAGTGGGCGCTATTTCAATGGACGAAAACAAAAAAGCCAAGATCAACAACGACAAGTGCATATCGTGCGGAGCGTGCGTATATCAGTGTCCGTTCGGCGCGATAGTCGACAAATCTCTGATCATGGACGTGCTCGACATCCTCAAAAAGTCTGAAAACAATACTAAATATCACGTATATGCGGTCATCGCACCTGCGCTTGCCAGTCAGTTCACCGGCGTTCCTATGGCGAAGGTCGCCAGTGGTATAAAGAAACTGGGCTTTTACGATATAGCTGAGGCGGCGCTCGGCGCTGATATCACCCTTTATCACGAGGCGAAAGAACTCAAGGAACGCGGGATCCTCACCACGTCGTGCTGCCCGTCGTTCGTGATGTTCATTGAAAAGAATTTCCCGGAACTGGTGAAATACGTCTCAAGTTCTGTTTCTCCGATGATAGAAACGGCTATGCTGATCAAGCGCAACGACCCCACCGCGAAATGCGTTTTCATAGGTCCTTGCACGAGCAAGAAACTCGAATACAGACTGCCCAAGACAAAGGGCGCTATCGACTGCGTGATGTCTTTTGAAGAACTTCAGGCGTTCTTCGACGCACGAGACATCGAACTTCTCAAACTCGAGGATTGCCCGGTTGACGAAGCTTCGTATTACGGCAGGATCTTCGCAAAATCAGGCGGCATCACCCAGGGCGTTGTCAATGTCGCAAAGTCGATGGGTCTTGAAGACGTCAGACCGATCGCAATGAACGGCATTGAAGAGTGCAGGATCAATCTGCTCAAACTCAAGCTGGGAAGGGCGGCTGAAAACTTCTTTGAGGGCATGGCTTGCGACGGCGGCTGTCTCAACGGCGCGCTCATCCTTCATCACGAGCAGAAAAACGTCGTCGAGATCGATAAGTTCGGCAACGCGGCAAGTCACAAGGATATTTCTTCAAGCGTCGCGAAATACGAAGAGAGCCTTAAAAACGAAGCAAAACAATCCTGACAGCACAGATATCAATCATCCGCCCCGTACCGGGGCGGGTTTTTTATGCCCGAAGACGCGACCTTACCGCCGGAAAGGCAGTGAAACGCAAGGTTTGCGCGGCGCTGTCGAATTATTGCGGTATGCGTCGGAAATTGACAAAATTCAGTTATAACGCTATAATGTAACTATAAGCGGGGATATTTTTATGGATTACAACGTTTTCATATGCTACCGGGGCGACAAAGGCGGCGTGCTTGCCTCCAACATTTATTCTGACCTCTGTCTCTATACTAACAACAAACTCAAAGTGTTTTTTGCGCCGAGGTGCGTTCCGCACGGCGACAATTTCAAAGACGCGTGTCTTGAGACCGCGGGCAAAGTTCAGCTGATGATACTCATTTTGTCAAAAGGGTTTTTCGACAAGTGCGGAGAACCGGACGACATCGTTTTCGGGGAATTGAAATCCGCGCTGGCGAACGATGAGATAAAGTTTCTGCCAATAATAATGCCCGATTTCGATTTCAAGGACGTGGAACTGTCTCAATGGTTCGACGAGACAGAAGTGGACAGGATAAAGCATATCAGCGCGATCAAATTCACTGACGTCTATTCGTTCAGCTCCGTGGATATGCTGATCCCCATTCTCAGAGACAAAGTGGGCGAATTCAATTATATAGACGCGATCTCTGGCGCAATGCCGAAAGAGGAAGCGAAAAAACGCATGCATATCAGCGCCGAAGGTAAGGAAAATTTCTTCAGTGACGAAAATAAGACTGAAAGGAACAGACTCAAAGCGCAGCAGGAACTTTTGATGAAGTTCGATATGCCGGTGTACGAAAAATGCCTTGAAGGGAAAGAGGACCTCTGCGTGCTCGATCTGGGATGCGGCAACGGCACAGCTCTGATGAACAGGCTGGGCAACAGAAAAGAAGTGAGCACGATCATAGGGATTGAGTACGACCGCGCGGCAACGGACGCCGCGAACGAAAAATACGGCGGCGGAAAAGCGAAATTCTACTGCTTAGACGTTGAAGGAGACGGATTCAGGGAAAAGCTTGAGGAAATAATGGAAGAAAACGGGATAGACAAATTCGATTTCGTCAACCTTCTCGCGGTAATGTCTCATTTCAAGTCTCCATTCAAAGTGCTGAGGACGGTAAAGGCGTGTTGCAGAAAGGGCGCGCAGATTTTCATACGCAACATCGACGACGGGCTGAATATATGCTATCCTGACGACGAGAAGAAATTCGAACGCGCGCTGTCGCTTCTCGCCAAGTGCGATACGACGGGTTACAGATATTCCGGCAGAGAACTTTATACGTTGCTTAAACGCAGCGGATATAAGGATATTACGCTTGAAAAAGCGGGGCTTTCGTCCGTTCCGATGGACTATGACGAAAAATCCGCGTTTTTCGACGTGATATTCAAGTTTGTGAAACAAGGGATTGTCCGGGCGGCGGAAAAGCACCCCGGAGACGTTCAGCTCAGTGCGGATAGCCGCTGGCTGGCAGAGGTGTACGACGACCTTGAAGAGGAGTTTTTATCTGACGAATTCTTCATTCTGTTCGGATTCGTTCTGTATACGGCAAAGGTGTGAAATTATGGAAAATACAAAAGAGATAACTTTGAAAAAACTGGAAAAAGACAGCATACCGCTTCTCCTCGAAATACAGGAAGAAGCGTTCAGGGTGCTGGACGACCCCGATCTGCTGCGCCGCAATACTTACGAAACGTTTGAAGTCTGTTTCAACGAGAAATCACTTGTGCTTGCCGTTTACGTGGGCGGGGAGATCGCCGGTTTCGGAATATTGTACGCGGCGGGGAAAGACAAGGAAAATCTTGCGTATTCTCTCGACGGATGCGACGACGTGGAGAATTACGCCAACGTGAAACTCACCATAGTGAGACCGGCGTTCAGAGGGCTGGGACTTCAGAGGCTTCTGATAGACAAACTCTGCGAATACGCGGCGGCGGAAGGATTTCTGGGTGTGCTTTCCACGGTGTCGCCCAAGAACAACTTCAGCTCGAACAACCTTTCAAAATGCGGCTTCGAAGCAGTGAAAACTCTGGTCAAATACGGAGGGATGTCGAGGATCCTGTTTTATAAAAAACTCAACTGAACGAACGTTGCAAGAAAAAGGAGACCGCGCGGTCTCCTTTTTTGTTTTAATATCTGTGTGAAGCGATCTTTTCTTTTTTGGATATTATGCGTTTTGTATGGCACTCAGGGCATTCGTACTCGTATTCAATGTGTTCGTACAGAGTGGACGAGGTGTCGGTGTGAGACGTTTCAAAATCTCCGGTTTCATGGTATCTGCCTGTGCTGACGAGTTCCGCGCCGCAGTTTGTGCAGTAATATTTGATTTTTCTGAACGTGATAAAAGATATCACGACGGATATAAGTCCGACGATTATCAGAGCCGATCCTGCGCTGAAACCGCCGCTCCACAATGCCAATCCCCCGAGGACCAGTCCGGCGCCAAGTAAAATGTTACGATCGTCAGAATGATCTTTTTCTTGCGTTTGTTGCTTTTCTTTTCCATAGTTACACTCCTTTTGTTTATTGAACTTATTTTATATAGAATATTTTATTATATCAAGAATTATATAGAAAATTCTATAATTTAATGAAACGTCGTATTTAAACCATATAATAAAAATATGAATACCGACAAAGAAAAGACTTTTTCTGAAATTTTATCCGCTTTGATGAAAGAGCGGAAATATACGCAGACAAAACTTGCCGAACTTATGGATATAAAACAAAGCCAGATCTCGGAGTGGTTGAGCGGCAAGGCGAAACCGGGATATGACAACCTCAGGAAGCTTGCACAGGTTTTCGAGGTGTCAGCCGACTATCTTCTGATGCTGACAGATTATTGACAATATGACCTTGCGGGGTCATATTTTTCGTTTTCTCTCCATAACTTATAAAAGAACAAACCTTTTGGAGGGAATTTATGCAACAGTTCGACTTATACCGCGATATTTCCATGCGTACGGGCGGAGATATCTATATCGGCGTGGTTGGTCCCGTAAGAACGGGCAAATCCACGTTTATAACCAAGTTTATGCAGGCGCTCGTTCTGCCTTCGATCAAAGACGCGAACAGAAAAAAGCGCGTCACGGACGAACTTCCGCAATCTGCGGACGGAAAGACTGTCATGACTACGCAGCCGAAATTTGTGCCGGACGAGGCGCAGACCGTTGACCTCGGAGACAAACTTCGCGCAAGAGTCAGACTGATCGATTGCGTGGGCTATCTTGTCGACAGCGCGGAAGGACATACCGAGGACGGCAAACCCAGGCTGGTGGACACTCCGTGGAGCAAGGAAAAGATGCCTTTTGAGCAGGCGGCGGAGTTCGGCACTCGCAAGGTAATGACCGATCATTCCACGATCGGGATCGTGGTCACGACAGACGGATCTGTGACCGAACTGCCGAGAAAGTCGTACGAAAAGGCTGAAGAACGAATAATCGTAGAAATGAAGGAGCTTGGCAAACCTTTCGTCGTCGTTCTCAACACTGCTAAGGAAAAGGACCCGGAAAGCAAGAAGCTGGCGGCAAAACTGAGCGAAAAATACGGCGTGCCCGTTATCCTTCAGAACGTAACGGCAATGGGGAAAGAAGAAATATCTGAAATCCTCAAAGCCGTACTCATGCAGTTTCCCGTCGAA
>CASFWW010000002.1:0-83628 GCA_949298505.1 uncultured Christensenella sp.
AAGACCAACAACATCGGTTACGTTTCCGCAAGAGGTACAGACACCGCAGAGTGCACCAGCGGCGTCAATGCGTTCGCCCTCGGCGTACAGGCTGTCAATCCCGAAGCAAAAGTTCACGTAATGATCCTGAACAGCTGGTACGATCCGACCAACGAAAAAGGTTTTGCGGACACTCTGATCGAAGACTACAACTGCGACGTCATCACTCAGCACTGCGACACCGAAGGTCCTTCCTCCAGCGCTAAGGAGCACAACGTTTACAGCATCGGCTACAACAGCGACATGGCTCTCGCAGTCGCGGACAAGGGCGTTGAAAGAGATCCTTCCGTTCTTACTTCCGTGCTCTGGAACTGGGGCGCATACTACACCGAGGCTATCGAGATCGCTATGAAGTGCTTCGACGAACAGGGCAACTTCGTCGGCAACGAAGAATGGATCAAGTTCGGCAACTACTACGGCGATTACGCAGACGGTTTGTTTAAGCTTGCGCCTCTCTCCGGAAACTGCGCTGAAGGCACCGCTGAGATCGTGGCTCTCGTAGAAGCTATGATGGCAAAGAGCACCGACGATTGGGACGTGTTCATCAACAAGGCTCTCTCCTTCAGCAAGGGCGAAGACGGCAAGTACACCGTGACCCAGGTCGACAGACAGCTTAAGGACAACGCCGGCAACGATATTAATAACGTTACCGTTGCAAACATCATCGGCAACATGCCTTATTGGGTAGCGGGCATAGAAGCTCACTCGAATTGACAGGAAAAGTGTTTGATTGCAATGATTAAACGAGCCGGGAGGCTCGTTTTTTTTGTGCGGATTGAGGCTGGCGTGATTTGTGTTATGTAACTGTCGAACGGGTGATTGAATGATGAAATTGAAAAAACAGGTCAACGTGCGTCGCGGGGATTAAGTGCAAACCTGAACACGCAGAAAAACGGATAAGCTGCCGGGTCGTACATCTTAAAGGATAAAGAGCGAGAAGTAAGCGTTTGCCGCTGGTTTGGGCAGAATTTGCGTTGATGACGGCGAAAATGCCGGACAAAACCGCTTTTGTCTGGCTATATCAGATAAAAGGAGGCGGCAGATATGAAACGGTTTGCAGGATTATTGATCGCTTTGGTATTAGCGGTGACAACGGTTATCGGGATAACAGGTTGTGAAAAAATTAACAAGCAATCTTCCGGCATTGAGGCGTACAAAGAGAAAGCCGTAGAACGTATTTCTCAATATTCGCAGGATAAAATCTCGCAAGGCTCGTATGTCGAAGCCGCCCTGAATGTGATATCTAAAATACAAACGTACGCAGAGGAAGAGATAATGAAAGCGGAATCTGAAGATATGATTGACATTGTGCTGGAAAGGTCTCTGAAAAATCTTGACGCGATAGTGCCGAGAAGCGAAAACTCGATAGAGTTTACCGTGCGGCCGTTTACAGGGTTAAAGTATCTGCCTGAAGTAAGCAAGGTCGGGATCGTTGCATGCAGGAGTGAATTGGAAGGCTTTTTTGAGGGGTACGAAACCGACTGGGGCGGAAGTGCGCCGCTCGAAGAATACGATGAAGATTTTTTTAAAGATCGTAGCCTGATCCTGTGCGTGATTCTGACGTCGAGCATAAGCCTTACAAACGTTATATGCGACGTTGAAAAAACGGGCGACGGTCTGACGGTCCGTCTGGCGTCTGTTTTGTACGGAGAAGACGCGCTGGACGCTGTGGGAGTAATATCCTGCGTAATTGAAGTTGAAAAAGATAAGATCGGTGACGCGACTTCGGTAGCGGTCAGGAAGAACGGATAATCCTGTGGGAGCGCCTTGACCGTATCGGGAAGGAGGGGGTGTCGGATGTCAGGTTGTCGGGGATATGTCTGAGTATGGCGCTCATCATAATCGGAGCTAAAGGTCTGAACAATAATAGGAAAGAAACTGGACGGCAAAGAAAACAAAAGATTTTTCCGGCAGAAAAGCGCAGGGGTGTTTGTTTGCCGTATCGTTTGGAAACGGTTTTCGGAAACTAATGCTGACGAGGCGCGCTTTTGTAGTACGATCCGTTGAGAATCCGGGCTGATTTCAATAGTGTTGTGATTTTGAGAGGATTTTTGACCGGTTTTCGCGATCGAAATTGAACAAAATTAAAGTATTATTAATTATTATCAATGTATCATAGGTTATAAATCGCGAAAAACGCGCTTTTATACCGCGAGTAAATCCCCGTCGAGAGGATTGCCGGCGTCTCAGAGCGTCCGGGCACGTTCTGCGCGGTCTTATTCTTAGAGAAGTGCAGTAATTTTAATTATTATCAATGTCGCAACGGTTATAAATTAACGATCCGGGTGTCGTAAGTTATGTTCGGAGCCTTATGTTTGCGTCCGGCGGCCGATGGTTTTTCCGGTCGGACGCAGAGCGGGAATGCGAGAGGTTTCCGCATTGATGACTGCCGTAAAAGGCGCGTGCGCTACATCTCGGTTGTATAGATAATTTGATTGAACGGATAATGCGGTCTCAGATAATATCAGCGCACGGGTTGTATTTTCGCGAAAAAAATGTTATAATGCAATTACGGAAAGTTGAACAATAGCGGAGGCTTGCAAAGTTTTATGAAATTTCTTGTGATCGAAGACAACGAAGCGCTGAATGCGGCGATTGTCGAAATATTGTCGTCTATGGGCAAAAGTGACAGTGCATATGACGGTGAGGAAGGCTTTTTCATGGCGGGAACAAAGAGTTACGATCTGATCGTCCTTGATCTGATGCTGCCGAAAATGAGCGGACTTGAGTTGCTCAAGCAGCTCAGAAAGACAAACAATTGCCCGCTTCTGATACTCACGGCTGTCGACGATGTGAGCAAGAAGATAGAGGGGCTCAAACTCGGAGCGGACGACTATATGACAAAGCCGTTTGAACGCGACGAGTTTCTTGCCCGCATAGAGGCAATCCTAAGAAGACACAACAACAATTTCAAGACAAATTACGTTTGCGACAACATCGAACTCGACTTTGCGGGAAAGATGTTTAAAATCAACGGAAAGTACGTCAAGGTTTCTGGCAAGATGTACGATATACTGGAATATCTGATCAGGAACAGAAACATCATTATTCCCAAGGAACAGCTTTTCAACAGGATCTGGGGCTTTGACAGCGAAACGATCATCACGGTCACCGAGGTGTACATAAGCAATCTCAGAAAGCTGCTTGCAAAATACGGCGAAAGCAATCATCTCAAGACTGTCAAGAACGTCGGCTACATGTGGAGCGAACATCCCGAGGACTGACGCAGTGTAAATCGTCGCGCCCCGAAACAAAGGTTTATGAGCGGAAAAAAGGCTGACAAAAAAATAGTTTCAATGCAGGTCGGGACTCTCGTGCTTACCGAGGTCCTGATTCCTTTGCTCATGATAGCTGTGGTGATTTTGCTTCTCGTCGTAGGCGTCAATTACGTTTTTTACGATTACAACGGCAAGGATGCAGAAGAAGCCGCGCTGAGGCTTTCGGGCGTGGACGTCAAATCGAAGGATGAGCTTGAACGCGATTACCCCGACTATATCGTCGTTTATTACGACTACGACAAGAGGCTGATAACGGACGAAGGCTTCGGCAACTACGAATACGAAGGCGTCTCGTATTCTTTGCCCGCGAAATATTACGGTCTCGTGAGAGTGGAGATCAACGACACGCTTTATCTTGCGGCGACTCATACCATGAGCGAGGAATTCAACGAAAGAGCGGCATACGTGAGAGTATATATCAATATGTCGGCATCCGACGCGCTCAGAGAAGGGATATTGCTCATATGCTCGGTGATGATAGCTTTCGCGTTCATAGTGCAGAGTCTTCTCGGCATACTCGCGGTAAAGAGTCAGACCAAGCCGCTTGTAAGGACGCTTGAGAGAAATTCAAGGCTGATATCTGACATTTCTCACGAATTCAACACTCCGCTTGCGATAATAAACACAAACATTTCCAAGGCTTTGGCAAATCCGGGCAAAAAGGTGGAAGACGTTTCCGAGGCGCTGGTCAACGCGATGCACGAAACGCACAGACTCAAGCGTATGATCAAGGAAATGCTGGTGCTTTCGTCCTCCGATTCGGACAGGACGATACTCAACGTCGAAAATACCGATCTCAGCGAATTGACAAGAGAAATTGTGGAACCTTTTGCAATGATGTGCGAAATGGACGAAAAGGAATTTGTCGACGGAATAACCGACGGCATTATGCTGAATACAGACCGCGACAAATACAGGCAGATTCTGATCGCCCTTCTGGACAACGCGCTGAAATACACAGTAGAGGGCGAGCAGGTGGGAGTGTTCCTCTCAAAGACGGAAAACAAGGTATATCTGTCAGTAAAAGACACAGGTAAGGGCGTTGAAGAAGCGGACATGAAAAAGATTTTCGACCGTTTCTACCGCAGCGACGTTTCGAGAAACAGCAAGACGGGAGGTTCAGGTCTGGGACTGGCGATCGTAAAAGAGATCACCCGCCTGCTCGGAGGCAAGATATACGTCAGGAACAACGTGCCTCACGGTTTTGTCGTCGAGATCGAGTTTCAGATAAAGACGCAGCAGAACGGAAAGCGAACGGAAAAGCATTGAATACCGCTGAATGCCGGGGCTCCGCAAGGAGTCCTTTTTTTGTCTTTTGATTCCGAAAGGCAAGCATATTTTTACAAGGTCCGACAGCGGTGGAAAAGTTCCTCTTAAGCTAAAATGCAAAGAAAGGAAACCGATTTCAAGTCAAGGCGTTAAGCGCATTGTATTTTACACTTGATTCAAAAGAAACACTCATGATTTCAGGTATAAACCGATCTGCACCGAAATGCGGTTGATTGTGAAAGTAAAATTAAAACGAGTGCGAAAAACAGCCGAAATAAGGCTGTAATGTCGAAATCGGGCGGAATTCAATGTAAATTTTATGTAAAAAAAAAAAATCACAAATTATTAAAAAAACCAGAAATGTGTCTATAATTCACACTTTTTCCCGTTATTTTCAGATATATAGCCGCAAACCCTTAAGGAAATTTTAAGTGGGCGCTAGCAATATGAAATATGAGAAAGTGCACGCGTGTAGGGGACAATATGCGCGCACAAATAAAAAAGGGAGAATGTGTTATGAGAAAAAAAGCATTGCTGATAGCGTCTGTTATGACCGTTATCCTCGCATTGGTTCTCGTTACGGTGATCGGTTGTACGCCCGAAGAAGAAACCTTTACCGTAACGCTCAATCTCGGCGGTGACGATACCGAAGTCAGGTATCTTACAGACCTTGACGTCGCGCCCGTGGCTCCGTCAAAAGACGGCTACGAGTTTGACGGCTGGTTTACCGACGAGACGTTGCAGACAGCGGCGACGTTCCCGATGGAACTCACGTCCAATCTGACGCTGTACGCCAAATATCTGCAACAGTTCACTCTGACGCTTGTCAACGGCGTTGATTCTGAGCACGCTACTCAAAAGGTAGCCAAGCTCAAACTGGCGCCTTCCGTACCGGAGAGAGAAGGTTATACTTTTTCCGGCTGGTATCTTGACGACAGCTATAAAGAAGCGGTTGTCTACCCGTACATACTTGAGGCAGACACCACTTTTTACGCTAAATGGGTCAAGGGCGACGGAGAGAACTTCACCGTAAAATTCGTGACGCACGGAGGCACCTCGGTCAGCGAAATGAAGACGAAGGTCATTGAGACCTCGCCCAAGACCACCAGGGAAGGCTATCTGTTCGCAGGCTGGTACGCCAACAGCCGTATGACGGGAAATCCGGTGAAATTCCCGTATACGCTGACCAAGGATACCACGCTTTACGCAAAATGGGAGAAAGACGAAGGAGCCAGCTCCGAATATACGTATGTGAGCGAATACAAGAACGCGATGAGCTCGCTCAAGAACGTATTCGCAAAACTGCCTGACCGTCAGCAACAGGCAGTGCTCGATCTGCAGACCACGATGACCACGGACAAGGGCACCGCGAAGATCGATATGCAGGGCAACTTCAACGTCGGCGGTGAGAACGAATTCATGTTCAGGATCACGATGCTCGATCAGACGACGTTCGCGATCTACTTCATCGGCAACGATATGTATATGGACCTCGGAAGCGATCAGCCGCTCATTCACCTGAGCGATATCAAACCCGATTACGTGATAGCGTTCCTCGGAGATCTGCTGGTAGACCTTGACCTCAACGAAGTGTTCGATTCGCTGAAGAACAGCATCGGAGGCATAGATATTGCCGGCACGCTCGTCAACCTGCTGTTCAAATCTCCGTATTATACCGCGACGATCAGAAACGACGGAAACGTCACTCTTAACGAGACTTACCGTTTTGAAGTGAAGCTCAATTCTCTGGTCAGCGGCATCAACGACCTGCTCGGCATTTTCAATGTCGGTCAGCTCATCGGTTTCGATCTCAATCTGAATCCGTTGTTCGATTGGCTGAACAGCACTATCCCGCAGCTCACCGTTTATCTGTACGCTGATCTCAATTACGACGAGACGGTGGGAGACACGACGGTTACAAGCATGCAACTCGTCGCAGAGGACAACGATCCCGACAATGACATTGATGGAGAAGTGTTCAGCTGGATGGTGGATAAAGCGGAGATCAGACCGGGATACGAAGGAGATCTTATCGAGTTCCCCGAAATCACCGAGACGAGAGATTTCTCTCTCAGCAACATACAGTTTGATCTCGATCTTCAGATCTACAGCGACGACAACGGGCTTGACGTCGCAAAACTCGTCAATCTGTTCGCACCCGATCTCGGGTTGCCGGAGGATACTCTCGTCCTCAAATCAGAACTGGGCTACAGAGTCAAGGCTAACATAGACCTGGATCTGAATTATCTGAACTCTGACGAAGACAAAAATCTCATAGCACTGGAAATATATCCGATTAACAGAGACGGAAGCATCAATTACGAAGTCCCGATGCTTCTGGGAATTTATTACCGCAACGGCTCGATATACGTGTCGCTCAACAGCATGATGCCCAATTACTGGAAGGCAAACAACATCAAGGTGGACGGCATCAACCTCAAGGGCGTCGTATCTTATCTGGTCGAAATGGTCACCACGGCGATAGACGAATATTTCGGCACCAACTGGGATAACTACAAATCGGGCAGTTCCGCTCAGGGACTCAACCTGTCTCAGACGGAAAGAGACGTCGTGACCGTTGTCGATGACGAAACAACCGGCGAAAGCGTCGTTTTCATCAGCCCGACGATCCAGTCTCTCATCACGGCAGTCGCAAGCGTAGTCGGCTTCCAGGAGGCGGTATACGCCACCGACGATCAGATCGTGATCGAAGTCAATCAGAAGCTGTTCTCCGCGATCAATCAGTTCATGGGTGAAAATCCGATAGAATTGCCGATCGCGCTCGACGGCAAAGTTGCGCTCAACATGTTTGAAAACGGCCTTGAAAGTCTTGAGGTCACCGCGACAGTAGGCGCTCCCGACAAGGATCCGGAAGGCAACGTCGTCAAGGACGAGTCGGGCAATCTCGTAACCAGCGATCCGATCGACGTTTCTCTCAAGGCGCACAATTTCATGCTCGGTTTTATCCAGAACGAATTCATGGATTCCGACGCTGAGACTCTCGCCGAGTACATTGACGAAAAAATCGAAAGGACGACCTATTCAAGCAATCTCGGCGAACTTCTCGAATCCGTCCTGTCCGGCGTAGATCTGAACGCGAGAGCGAAGGTCACGTTTGACCAGGGAACTTACGCGATAGGCAAATTCCTCTCAGGACTCGGTCTGACGCAGCTTGACGGAATCCCGCTTGAGTGGAATTTCACTCAGGACTTTGTGATGAACGTCGATCTTTCCGTGATGATCTCGATCGACAGAAACACGCGTCAGAACTCGATGTTCGCAATTGAGATCACCGCTATTGACGACATAAGCATAGGCGGAATGACGGGTATGACTGCCGGCACGGTAATGCTGGGCGTATACGGCTTCTACACTCAGGATACCTCGACGGGAACCGGCGAGTGGAAACCGCATATCCTGCTCGATCTCACAAATATAAAAATAATGAATATCACGCTGCCCAAACTGAGCATTGAATTCGATTTCGTTCAGACGTTGCTCGATCTGTTCGACGGCATCAAGATCGGCGATCAGTTGCTCAGCGACTTTGACCTTGCGTTCGATATCATGTCTCTGTTCGGAGACGAAGAAGGCAGCTCGTCCGGTGAAGTTTCGACAAGCGCGCTGTTCGCAGAAAGCGACGGCACTGCGGACGGAACGGTCCTTTCCGATTTCGGTTCGATCATATTCGGTCTGAACGCTGAGAAGATATACGCTTCTCTGACGCTGGGCGCGGTCGGCAAGCTGCTCAGTCAGGTGGGCGTCGATCTCGGAGGTTTTGACCTCAGCACGATAGACCTTGCAGTAGATATGGATATCACGCGTACGGAAGGATGGACGATCACCGCCAGCGGCGACTTCATGAAGCCTGAGGAAGAAAACTGGTCTCAGAACTTTGTGATGGAGCTTGAAATAGGCACGCCCGAATATCCGCTTACGGTCGGCTACGTACGCGACAAGCTTGAACAGACCAAGAACAGAGTTCAGGCTGATGTTGACAGCTACACGGACGACCTGGTCAAGGCGATCGTAAACACGGTGGGCTTCCTTTCGATCGACGTTACGATGGATCTGTCGACTTTCGACAGCCACGTCGACTTAACTAAAATAATCAATAATATATTGGTATCTCAGGGACAATACCTTGACCTGCCGATAGACATGTATCTGGACGACTGGGACAGCGTTTCCACGCTTTCGCTCAAGTGGGACCTCGATCTCGACAATGTGGACAATTCCAAGCTGTACCTCGCGTTCAAGTACGGAGAGAAGGAGATAATCACACTCGGTATCAACGGAAGCGCGCTTGTTATCGATCTGAGAGGTCTCGGACTGTTTGCGTTCAAGATGACCAACAGCAATCTGGTAACGCTGTTGATGGGATTCCTGAAAGATATGATAGCCGACATCGGCGATCTCAATCTCTCAGACATAATCAACGGACTGCTGACTTCCGAAGAAGAAGTTCAGCTTGAAGGAATTGCCGGAGAGGTTTCTCAGGGGCTCAAACTTGCCGAACCCGCAACCGAAGAAGATCAGACGATGGATCTCATCATGTTGCTGTTGTCCGGCGTAAGAGCGCAGGACGTCAGCCTGTTCATTGACCTTGCGGCTCCGACGATCGACAAGATCTTCTCCTCACTGCTCGGCATAGGTCTCGGATTTGACATTGATCTCGGGCTCGAGCTCGACATGGTTGACGGTGAGCTCAATCTCGACCTCGGACTCAGCGACGTAGTCAACTTCCACTCCGAATTCAAACTGCAGGTGGGCAAACAGAGCGATGAAGACGACTTCTCGAGTCTGATCGACATGACGGTAAGCGACGTCGATGCGTCGACGGGCGCTACGATGGCGAAAACGCTTCTCGACAACCTCGATATAGCGATTTCGCTGGACGTTCTCAGCAACAATATCGATACGGGCGGAGACAAGTACCTCAGGCTTTCCGTTGAAAAACTCAAAGCTCAGAGAGTGCTTACGGACGCGGCGAATACCCCGACCATACCTGCCGGCGCATTCCTCGTGACGATCGCGAGAGTGGATAGTGACAGCGACTTCAACGACACGACGGTGACGTCCAAAACCAAGCCTCTTGCATACGTAGTACTCAACTACAATGCGAACAAGTTGTCGATATATCTTGCAAAAAACAACATTAATCTGGTTGTCGACCTGGGCGATTACGTTGCGGTGGACATAGATCTCGATCTTGTCACCACTCTCGGAAATCTGTTCCAGGGACTTATAGATCAGCTGGATGCGGCGGCAATGAGCGCGGACGAAATATCCGTGATGAGTGAAGGAGAAGCTCAAGCGCTCGCGCTTGCAGAAGGAGACACGACTGAAGAAGAGAGCCCGTTCGCCGCATTGTTTGCGGATCTTGACGTACTCAAGCTTCTGGACGGAGGCATCGACATCAGGCTTACGTCCGCGGGCGTGTTCAACATCGACGTATCGTTCAACGCATACGAGATCAACAAGATGATAGACGGCGTAATGTCGCTTATCTTCGGACCGGATACGATCCTCAATCTTGCAGAACTTGCTCCCGATATGTTCGGCAGCAACTATCTCGCCAACGTCAACTGGGACAGAGTAAACAGCGACGAAAGAGGTTTCTGGCAGACGCTCAAAGCTCAGCTGACCCCGTTGCTTAAAGAAGTTGTTGATAATGTTACCGGTATGAGTCTGGGATGGCTTATCACCGACGCGCTTCTCAACGACACTTACGATGTTATCCACGATATTCTTATGAGATTGTTGCCGCTCCCGGTATTCAACAGACTCAACGTGGGTATCACGACGCTTGACGGAACGTTCGCCAACCTCTACATAAAAGGTTATGACGACAACGAAGATGTTGTGAACGAGAAAGGCGAAGTGCTTGAGTTTGTAACACATAACGGCGGAGACAGGACTATCAGATACGAAAATGTGGATCCGGAAAAATCGTCGGCAAGAAACACGAGCTATAAGACGGAGATCTATCTGTTCAACAAGTCTTCTTCAGTAGGTAGCGAGGACAACAACGTCAGCGGAAATACCGACGACGCGGGCGTGATCGACTGGGGAGACATAACGCTTTCGGTCAACTTCGAGCCGTATGAATACAGCAACGATAACGCAACGGCTTACAGCGAGATTTACAACAAGTATTTTGCTAATAAGACCGCGCGCTATCAATATAACACTACGGTCCAGAAATCGAACGTGAAGTTCTACGTTGCGACCAAGAACGATTCCGGAGTTCTCGTCAGAGGGGCAGAACTGACCTCGAGTACGATGAACCTGCTCAACGTCGGTCAGATATCCAAAGACGCGGCAACACGTGGAGACACGGAGGCAACTGTGCTGTACGTGATCGGCGTCGCAGACTTCAGCGGAACAGAAAAGACGCTGGAGATAAAGGTCAACGTTCTGCCTGCGACCACGATAAGGGAGATCCAGGAGATCGAAACGCATGCGTACGACGCGCTTGTGACGGAGATCACCGTTCTTCTCGAAACAGGGGTAACGCGCAACATACGTACAGAGGAAATGAAGACGTTCACGTATGCGGCGAACACGTACACAGAACATACCAAGGAAGTAAACGTAACGTTCAAGAACGGCGTGACAATGCCGATGAAGGTGCACTTCCTTGACAGCACGGTAGTGGATATCGTCGGAGGCGGAGAGGAGCCCAACACGTACGAGATCGACCTTTACGAATTTACTGCAAGCAACAGAACGATCTCGCAGTTCACGCCGGAATATCTGTATATCAAATACGCTGACGGCGCGACTTCGAGGATCCTGGTCGATCAGTGGTACGTCCCGACTGAATCCGCAGCGGCGATCGAAAACAAGGCGCAGAACGACATGACGTTCGTAGAAGTGCCCGTACAGGCGCTGATCGCGCAGAACACATCGGCACAGCAGACGGTCGTGCTCACCGTCAACGTCAAGACAAAAGAGATTTCGGCGCTGGGTCTCGGCAGTACGCTCGACTCGCTTGAGATCAATCCGTATACCTACTTCCTCAACATGATAGGATACAGCGACACGACCATCAAACCCGATACGGCGATCGCGTATTACTACGAGAGCAGGGACGGCGTAACGCAGTCTTACAACGAGCAGGTGAGCGTCAACGTCAGCATTGATACCAACACTGCAGGCTACAAGTTCGACGAAACCCAGCTCAGCTACACCAGCGAGGGCAAGTACGGCGGAACGGTCAGCCTCGACACGACTAAGTACGGCGCGAGAACGGGCGTCGATCCCGCAACGGAAGGATACGACGCGCTCGAAGGCGGCTACTTCAGCTGGAGCAAGACGATCACGGTAAACGTCGTCAAGAACTCGATCATAGCGGTTTACTTCGACAGAGAACTCACAGAGGAGATCTTTACGGTTTATCCGTACGAGTACAACGCGCTGAGCGACGAAGAGAAGCTGGCTTACTTCCCCGATACGGCATGGGTCAAGTTCTCATCCAATGCGGTGATGGAGATGCCGATACGCTGGTATGACGGAGCAGGCAATCTGCTTGATCCTTTGACGTACGTTCCCGATTACGAGAGTTACAGCGAGCAGTGGCAGATCGAGATCGGCTTCCTTACCGACGAATACCGCGCCACGGCTACGGCAAACGGAGTAAATGCCGACACGTTGCAGGCAAACTTCCTGCAGAAGGCGAACGTCGGCGTGTTCGTTGACGGTATGTCAATTGAGAAACTCAACATTGCGGGTGCGGGCAGTGGCAACGATTATTACGAAGTTGACCCGATCCAGGTTCTTTACCTCGGCAAAAACGCATTCCCGTCCAGCATTGAAGTGACTTACACTGACGGAAGCATTGCAAACATCGGCGTTTACAAGTGGGTGGGCGTCGAAGATATCGAGTTCTCGATGTCAGGCAGCGAAGTGCGCGAGATCACGGTCATGCTGACTAAAGACGGTCTCAACAACTACACTGTCAGGTACAAAGTTGCAGCGAAGAACGATCCCGTTTACGCATACTCTGAACTTGTTCTCGACCCGTTCGGATACGAGAACGTCACGGAAGGCGGACAGACGGTCAGACACTATAAGGAATTCGGCTCGACGGTAGACGTCGTATTCGAACCGGCGGCAAACGCGCCGACCGACTCTGCAGGCGAGACGACCGACGAAGGCGAGGAGAAAGAAAACAACGTCGTAACGGTCAACGTTGCGGAATGGGATTTCACAGGCATCACGTTCTCGTCCGGTGAAACGGGAGAAGCGATTGCAAAAGTCGCCAAGTCCGACGGCACCTATCAGAACGTTACCGTACCCGTCAGAATGAAGACGATCGCAGAGAAGGAAGGCGGTCTGCTCGATCTTACGTACACATATTACGGTTACGACTTCATAGCCGTCATGTACGACACTGAAAGCGGCGTTTACTTCGCTAACTTCTCAGAAGAGATCAGAGGACTCAGAGAGGGTTACATCGATCTGACGATGACCTACTGGTGCGAAGGAGATCTTGAACTTTACGAAGGCGAGATCACCGACGACATCGCGGGCGACATAGTAACCGTGACAGAAGGAGACAAAAAAGTAAACTACATCAAGGTGTACACGACGCGTCAGATCAACGTTTATGCAGACTTTACCAATATGCCGCAGAACGTCACTTCAAGCGTGTTCCGCTACTACCTTGAAGACAACCCCGTTGACAGTCCGGCAAACCTGCAGGCAAGAGAGAACGCTTACGACATCCCCGTGACGTTTACCGACGGCGGCGGTAAATATTACGAATACACTATGAAAGGCATGGTCTGTGTGCTGGGCGTATCCGGAACCAATACGGATTCGTCGGCGGCAAATACAGGCGTATCGGAGGGTAACTGAAAATGGAGAGAATTAAGAGAAACAAATTTACCGTATCGGTAATTCTTCTGATCATCGTCGCATTGCTTGCCACCGTACTGTTTACCGTTTTCGGCAACGAGAAGTTGACTGAGACGAAAGCGGCGGTCAACACGGATGAAATGGAAAGAGCTACGATCGAGAACCACGGAGTGGGCGAGGCGGAACACCTCGCTCAGTCCGGCGGCAACAACGCCGTTCTCGAGAGATGGGGATTGCTGGGAAGCGCCGATTATTCTGTTGTCTGGGTCAGCGACTCCGTCAGTCTCAGAAACGCTCTTGGTACCGCTACTGCGGCGGGAACTTCGGGGGCAAACAAGATCATCGTTTTCACAAACGACATCACCTGGAATCAGACCAGCATTGCGGATGACGTCGGCACACAGAAGTTTGTCGGTATACTCGACGGCAACGGCTATGAGCTGAACATCAACCTCACCGCAAACACTACGGGAGGAAACGGCAAGAAGCAGGACAACAATAACGCTTACTATATGGTAACGCAGAACGACCTGGGTTCTTCAACCGAGAACTTCTCCGGAACGGACGGCAACGGTATGCGCGGCATGGGTCTCGTTGTGGGCGTAAACGCCGGCACGATAGCCAACATGAAGATAAATTACACCGCGTCCGGTAGCGCCATGACGAACGTTACGAGAACTCCCACGACGGGAAACAACAAGGGAGATCCTGTTGACGGCGCGTCTCTCGACTCTGCGTCCAATCCCGACGTACCTTACGGCTTCGGTATCGTTACCGGCGTCAATATCGGCACGATAGACAACGTATACGTCAATCAGAAGTCTATCTTCACCGGAAATACCAAATCACATGCCGGTTCAACAGCGTACGACAATCCCGCGAACGCGTTTGAAAACTGCGCTTCGGTAGGAGGTATCGCCGGCGCCAATATGGGCTACGGCAAGATCAACAACTGCTATATGTATATCGGCAGCGATATCTGGGCGCAGGCAGACGGGCACTGGGGCAGCGGCGGAAGCGCGGCATACAGCGCGGCGTTTGCAGGCGGCATCACCGGCTGGATAAGAGGCAACAACAGCCAGATCACATACTGCTATATCGACGGCTCGGGAAATATAAAAAGCTGGGCGATGAGAGGAAAGGATTATCCCTTTGTCAGTACCAATTACTGCATCAGTTTCGCAGGCGGCGTAACCACCGGTAAATTCCAGCTTTATATACAGTCGCAGTCTTCGTACAGATACAGCTACGTCACCCCGCAGGATATGGGCGCGAACCAGGTCAAGGGTATAATTTCCAACTGGACGGGTGAAAGGCGCGATTCTTACGCGAGCGGACACTACATGACCAACTCTTCAGACTATGAAACCGAAGCGAGACACGCCGACGGCATGCCTTTCGATTTCCTGAAATCGGCTGACCAGGGGAACGACAAACAGGACATGATCGTGTTTACATATAACTATAAGCACGTTACCGGAAACACGGCTCTCGACATGCCTCACTCAAACTATAACGGTTCTACCAACGGCAGCGCGGTCATGACGTCCAACTGGATCGAAATTTACAGCTGGACGCACTCTCTGTCAAAAGAGGAAAGTTCGGTTTCGGTCGCGTTTGAAAACGGCTATCTCAGAGTTCAGGCAAATGCCGATCAGTACGTGAATTCGACAGGCGTCGATCTCGATTCTGTGACCAGAAGTACCAATCCCAGCGGATATATGCCCTCATACAGCGACACTTACGTCGGCAACATGATATGGGGAATGGATATCTACACGATAGGTCCTGATATAGAAGCGGAGTCTGCCGACAATATCACGAGCGTCGTCATTGAACCGACTTCAAAAGTAGGTTCTTTCGTGCGTTACTTCAACGCAACCATGACGAAGGGATCATACGTCGTCAAGTTCGGCTCAACGTACAGCTATGCGGTCAACGATAACACCAAAACCACGAGGCAATATGACGGGACCGACATTTCCGACATGATGCCGTCGCTGAGCCTTACAAACTCTAAAGGTCAGACGATCGACGATCCTAATACGGATTATTACAACTGGTCTTATATCACGGGCGGTACTCAGGTTGCGCTCAATCAGACGATCTACCCCGGCACATACACCGTACAGCCTCAGGCGATAATAAACGGCGTTGAAAACTCGGGTTATGTTTATTACGACGCAAGTCAGAGAACGCTTGCCGTGAACAAAGGCATCGGAGCTACCGTCATAATTTCAAGGGCAACTTTGTCTCTGAAGTATTATGAGACGGGATGGGTCAACAAGGCGAACATAAGCGTTGAGTTCTCTTCCAACGGCTCCACAAACTGGAATACGCCGATAATCGACGCATACTCCTATATGGGCGGCACGAACAATGCGATAACAGATCTCAGTCTGGTGGGGACCAACAATTTCACGATAACCGAGGATACGACCACTCCCAAGAATGGCAGACAGATATACAATGTGACTGCCTATGTGAAGAATGCCAATGCGGATTACGTGGCGGTAGCCGATACGACCAAGGCTGCGACCGACGAAAAAACGGTCACGATCAGGATCGACAACGCCGCTCCCGTAATGCAGAGCGAGACGTATTATCTTGCGTCGCAGTTCGGAGAAGCCGGAGTTGAGGAAATTCAGCAGATGATCGCTGCCGATCCCGGCAAGTATACCGCGATAGATCAGAACGATATCAAGGCTGGCAAGTGGTTCGGCGAGCAGATTGTCGCCGTCGTCAACCTGGGAGACGAATCCAGAAGCGGCGTCAACAGCTCTGTCGGCGTGCAGGAAGCATCGGGTTCTTCAAACATTTTCGGCAATATGCTTGAAGAGAATTATTGCACGGTGGTCGGAAGCGACGGAAACGCGACGGTAGTCATGCGCATTACCGCAGAAGTCAGAGTTCAGATCTTCGTCAGCGACATAAAGGGCAACAATGCGACCATCCTGATCAATGAGGGCAACAGCGTCAAGATAGACACGACTGAGATCGCTCTGAACGGCGTGGGTATGAGCGGAAGTCTTCTTGAAGTGACTTACGGCTACAATACCACGGCGGGCAAATCTTTCAGCAGGATCAAGATCACGTTCAACGCTACGTTCGGTGGCTCAGGACTCAACGTCTGGTATTATGTTGACAACAATACACAGCTCGGAGACGACGTTACCGAGGCTCCGGAAAATGCAACCTGGACGAAATACGAATTCACGACGAATGTCTCATCCGGGCAGAACGTGAGCATACAGGTAAACGAAGGAATGGAGAAAGCGGCGGTGTTCATCATGTTCAAGAACAGCGTTGAAGAATCCGAGCCAATCGTGATGCGTGTGACCACAAACAGTCACAAAGTGTTCACCGTTGACCTCAACGGCGCAAACATTGCGTTCAAAGCAGAGTACATCACGGTAACAAAGACGACGACAGACTCTGAAGGAGGAGCCGTCGATACGACGTACAATCTCAGCCAGCTCGTAAACGGAGGTTACGAAGGGGTCACGCTGATGGACTTCTTCAGCAAGACTTACGACGGCACGACCGCGCTCAATTCCAACGTAAAATTCGGTTTCACGGTGAGCGAAGACGTCATGCTCGAATACAACAAACATTATACAGGTTCGTTCCTTGCCTTGTCCGAGCAGGGGAATTTCAGGACCACCTGGATCCAGGTCGTTGCAGAATATGCCGATATGAACGCGGGAAGCACAGAGCTCAGGATCTATATGACAACCACGTCGGCCAGCAATATCGACATGAACATCCAGATAGATTACGGCGGCGAGATGGGAACGCAGCAGACTCTGACTGTATCCACACGTATAGACAGAATCAATATGGCGTTCGACATAAGCGAGATATTCCTGCTCGGCACAGGAATCGAGATGAGCAACGGAACTTACAGCGTAGACGGTCAGAACGTCAGGTTCAACTGGACGTACGGCGACGTGTTCGACGGGCTTATCGTCAGGATCGTCAACGACGAAGACGGCGGCTCTATGTACTTCAGACTCAATTGTCAGGGAAAGAAGAACGAAAAGTACATGAACGTCGGCGGTAATTATACCGCATACGTAGACGCGTTCATGATCGCGGGCGACACCTATCAGTCAGAAGATTTCAGCTCGCTCGTATACAACAGCGCAAATCAGGCGTATGAAGGCAACGCCGGTCTCAACTATTTCGTTTCGATCACGGGAAGCATCCCCATTGACGTAGCGGCAAAAGAGGTCAGACTGACGTTTGCGCTCGACGGTTCGACAAGATATTCCTTCTCGATACCGTACGACACGAAGCCGCATACCGTTACCGCAGCGTACAAGGACGTCGACGGCAACACCCAGTATGCAAAGATCACCTGGAAGACTACGGGCGGCGCGTCTCTGACGGTCAGCGACATAGAGGAGATCGGTTCTTATACCGCTGTGGCAACGCTTGCTGACTCCAATTATCTGATAAAAGGTCAGTCTCAGCAGACCATCAGCATCACCGCGACATATCTTGACGTGCTTGTCCCGGACAAGACGGCTCAGTATAACGACGGTGGCGCGATCACTTACATTCCCGATCTTCCCGAAGGATCTCCGGCTGAAGGTCAGGACGTGGTGTGGACGATCATCTATTACCAGAAGCTGGGCGATTCTCTCAAGGTCATGACGGACGCAAGCGGCAATTACGTGACCAGCGTTACAGACGTGGGAGACTATTACGTCAGCGTTACGTTCGACCCCGAAAAGCAGCCTGAAGGCTCCAAGCTCAGACTGTATGCAAGAAAAGAGTATACAAAAGAAGGATCAACCGGCGCTTCATCGACCGACAACTACATCCTCTTCAGCGTTACCCCCGCAGACACCGTGATAACGGGAGTCGAAGACCAGGCGGTGACATACAACAAGGGATTGCAGATCGTCAACGTTTCAGGCGCAAAGGTCAACTCAAAGGGAAGCGGCAAAGAGCTTTCAGGAGAGAAAGTGGTTCTCCAGTACTGGGACGAAGAACAGGAAGCTTACGTGGATTTTGACGCAACTCTGAACAACGGCAAATACAAGGACGTCGGAGAATATCAGTACAGACTCGTTTACTCCGGCAACGACAATTACAAATCCACGACGCTTGATCTCAGGCTGACGATCAACGCTGCGACGATCAGCGGAGTTACGTTCGGCAACACGATCCAGGGCGAAACCGTGCTCGGCATCAAGGAAACGTATAATGACGGAAAAGAAGTTTCTTTGGCTGCCGATATCACGGGAAGCAACATAAGCAAAGAAGATAACGTGGTTATCGAGTACAGAAAAGCCGTTTTGGCATTGTATGATCAGACGGTTCCGTCTTTCAGCACCGTCGGCAGGTATCAGGTATGGCTCAGGATCACGTGTCCCAACTACGTCACTTACGAGACCAGCGCGTATATTATCATCGTGGCGGCTCCGTATCCCGATGACGCGTTGACTTTCGACGAGTCCAACAAGGGCGGCATACTGACTGTCGATTATGACGGACAACCGCACATGATCAAATACACGGTCAACAAGGAAAAATACGGCACCGGCATCAGTGTTACCGAGTCAATGGATCCTCAGACGGAAGCAGGCGTATACGTGATCACGCTCACGGTCATGATGACTAACTACGAAGGTTTCACTTACGAGACGATGCTGACGATCAATCCGTTGCAGGTAACTGAAATTGACGATTCTTCTCTTGCTCAGGTCAAAGAAGAACATCCGACTTCAGACACTGATCTGTCATCGATTTCTGTGACGTTCAAGGGCGTCGACGGAAAAGACGAAGAGGCGGAACTCATCTTCAAGGATGAGGACGGCAACATAGTCCTGCTTGACGCATACGGATGTCTGCCCGCAGGCACTTATACCGTCACTTATTCCGGAGGAGACAACTACAATCTGAGCGGAATCAGCGCGGAAACGATCACGATCGAGCAGAGCACGGGCGAAAAACCGCACGAGCACGCCGACGCTAACGGAGACGGAGTCTGCGACCTTTGCGGACAGCAGATGTCAGGAGGCAGCGAAGACTGCGATCACATTGACTCAGACGGAGACGGCAAGTGCGACAATTGCGGAGCGTCAATGGGCGGAGGTTCGGTAACTCCTCCCAAGGAAAGCCCCAACATCGTGCTTTACGTCGTACTCGGCGTATGCGGTCTGCTCATCGTGGCTTCTGTTGTAGGAGTAATAGTTGCGGCGGTCGTCAAGTCCAAAAAGAAAAAGAACAACAACCGCTATAACATAATCTGACACAATTTTTCTCCGCGGCGACGTTAAGCCGCGGGGAGAGAAACCTTGTAGGCAATTTTGGAGGGAAATTTTATATGGAAAAGACAAAGAAGAGACTGATTTCTTCCGCATTGGTCACGGCGATAATTCTCGTCGTCGTGATATGCGGGCTGGTTTTCGGTCAAAGCGTCAACGTCGTTGAAGACGCCGCATTTTCGGACGTTCAGTCTGACGGCGTGATCACGGGCGTTTACAGCGAAATTGAGGACGCACAGGCGTATTACCAGGATCTTATCACAAATCAGGACTATACATCTGTCGACAGCCAGGATGAATTCAACAAATATTTCGCGTCCGGCGAAACGCAGGACAGCGGAAAATATGCGCTCAATCCTTCTGTCGAATTCACGGCTCAGAGCGCGAAATACCTGAAAAACGTGATCATCGACGGTTGCGGAGCAAAAGTGAATCTGAGCATCAACGCCGCAGAGGCTTTCAGCGATACAAGCACGATCGGTTCCAACAGCCAAACGGGTATTGCGGAACTCGGTCTCAGCGCAAATACGATGTTCTATTGGAATCCGATCAGCAAAAGCGAGCTTGTCTATATAAAGCCGTACGGCGGACTTGCGGATTATGCTGTGAACACGACGATCAGAAACGTTGATTTCAATCTCAATTCCGCAACCGCTTCGCACAGTTATGAGAGTTTCGGCTCTGTTCTGATCGGCGGCGTTTTCGGCATCATGAGCAATTCGTCGGTCTCCAACTGCAATTTCACGACGGCGATCAAGATCGACAAATATACTTTCAAGCTTAATCCTCACGGCGGCGGCGCTTTTGACGGTGATACCGGCATGAGAAGCCGTCCGTACGACCTTGCGCTTTCTTTCGGTTCACTGGCAGGTTATATGTGTGAATGTACCGTCAGCGATGTCAGCCTGTATATCGATCCGGACACTATTATTTATTTAAGAGCTGAAGGTAAAACCGGCGGCTGGTATTCGGGTGATCAGGGCAATCCGAGGGTCGCAGTCGGCGGTCTTATAGGTATTGCGCAGAATAACAATACGATAAGGGATATCGCAATTTCCGGTGCGGGAACTCTAATCGCGGATCCGAGCGATCAACCTTATTACG
Source organism: uncultured Christensenella sp. (assembly GCA_949298505.1). Classification (GTDB taxonomy): domain Bacteria; phylum Bacillota; class Clostridia; order Christensenellales; family UBA3700; genus Ornithoclostridium. The sequence continues at coordinate 20,834 of CASFWW010000002.1, forward strand.
AGGTGACTGGTTCCGCAAAACTGGGCATTGCCGGCGGACTTGTCGGTATAGTTTCCGATTCTGAGAACCAGAATGAATACTTCATGCTCAAATCGGAAGGGCATACTCATATATACAATATCGTCAGCACATGGTCCGGCTCAATAAGCATGTGGGGTATAGTTTATGGAACCATTAATTATACCGTCACCGGCATTACAGGTTCGCTTGTCGGCATAAAGGGTAAGTACGCATACGGAGAAAATACCGCGGCGTCGCCGATCGACACGACTTATCTGCACGGAGTTTACAAGCTTTACAGCGGAGATGCTCTGCCCACCGGCAACGTTGTTTCGTATTCTTACGCTAAAGACGCAACCGCAGCCGTTACCGAATATTCGGCGGCAGGCTTAGAATTTTCCAATATCAGAATTCGCGAAGACGGACAGGAATGGCTGAATATCACCGGAGACAAGAAAGTCGACATCGGCTTCAGCGACACCGCATTCACATTGACTTACGACGTCACAGACAGCGTGAATACTGCGGCAAACGCGCTTTTGTGGAGTTATTCTCAAACAGTCATTTCCGGAGGAATTTCAACGACTCAGACAATTGAAACCTGGAAAGAAATAACCGTTGACGGAAACAAAAAGGTTATCGGTTCTTTTGAGGACTCCGCCAGAAATTATACCGTTTCTATCGGTAACACGACTGTGACCAACACAACGTATGACTTCACCACGGGTTATTCCGCTTATTACAGAGTACAGGGCGAAGGCGAGTTCTCCTCTCAAGACAAGCTTCAGGGTACCGTCGGCACGAGAGTATACAACGTGAAAGAAAGAGAGTATAACGGAAACGCTCCCGAGGTACCCGTTGTCGAACTTTATAAAGACAGCTCTTATCAGACGCTGGTCGCTTCTTCCACAAATGCGGATATGTGGACTGCGCAGAAGAACGGCAGCGGTTCGTTCAATCAGCTCAGCGCCGCGAAAGACGTAAACGACTGGTATCTGAGCCTTGTCAATACAGAAAGTACAACCGCAGGGTATTTGTATAACGCAACCGCTTCAGACGGCAAAAATTACGTTGCTTATAAGGCGGACAACGCGATTGAGTCTCAGGATCCTTCGCTCAACGGCACACCGATCACGACAAGGTATTACGTATACAAGATCACGCAGAAAGTCATCACCCCCTCCATTGTTGACAAAACTGCGGACGAACTGATATACGACAATGCCGCAAAGGTGTTCACCGTGAATTTCGGCGATCAGATCTACGCGGGAGATACCGTTACCCCCACTCTCGTATATTATTCAGTGAACGGTGACGAGATTTCTTCTGCCGAGAACGCGACCGACGTCGGCTCATACAAAGTAGTGCTGACCAAAGTCTCCAACGGCAACTATACGCTTCCCGCCGAGGAGATCTCCAAAAACTTCGCGATCACCAAGAGGGTGCTCACTTCGACTATAGGAACGACCACCGAGTTTACCTACAACGGTCATTTCCAGACCCCCGGTGTGACCATCGGCAATCAGATAGCCGGAGTTGAACAGAGCGCCGTCGTTTCAGTTACGTACAGAAGGAACGGAGCCGCCGATTCCAGCGGCAACGTGGGCGAATATACGATGACGGTGGACCTCACCACTATCGGAAAGAAGAATTACGAACTGACCGGCGAGCTTGAGAAAACCTACAACATAAACAAGGCGCTCCTTGAATATACCGGTCTTGACGTATATACGTTCTCGTACGACAGCATCGGTGTGGACTACGACAAGATGACCTCTATAACAGAGAACCCGATTGCAGTCGGCAATGCCGCGATCGGAGAGACGTTCGATTACACCGTCTATTTCAGACCTTATGTTGAAGGCGACGACTCTTTTAACAATTATGAAACCGGAACCATTACCGACGCCGGCGAATACGATTGCATAATCTATGTGCAAGAAAGCAACTATGAAGAATTCAGGCACAAGATCAAGATAGTGATCGAAAAATCCGTGGCAACCATAAACGTGCTCGCTGACAGCGGAACGCCCGATGAAAACGGATCTTACGATTACAACGGCAAGGAAGTCAGCTTCAAAGTCTCTTATTCCGGCATAGGCTACGTGGATGAGATGTTCCTCTCGTTCGAGACCAAGATCTATCCCGCGGTTTACGAATCCGGAGCGTGGAAGAAAGTCGAAGGTTCAGAAGGCGTATCTTCCGTCGTCAACGCAGGCGATTACATTGTTGTCGTCGAGCAAACCAGCGGCTTGCCGATCGACGAGAATCCCAACTACGATACTATCACCAATCCCGGCACCAGAGAAATGGCTTTCACAATCAGAAAGGCGACTCTTACCTGGATATTCTCCGGAGAAGGTCTTGACTATCACGAAGACAGCGGAGAATATTATGCCGAGTACAACGGACAGACCTTTACTCTTTCGCTCGAAAGCGGCGATCTCGAAAGCCAGCTCGTCGAAGGCGACAAGGGCAAATATTCTCTTACCGGAAAATTAGAGTATATCTGCGAGACTCAGCAAGGCGATTATTCTGTGGGCACGAAAGGCGTAAGAGACGCAGGTTATTACAGGGTGGAACCCGAGGTCAACTGCGGCGAAAATCCCGCCCTCTCGGTTAACTACGAAATAAAGGGCGGCAAGCTTGCGATCACTCAGAGACCCGTTACGATCGTCATAAAAGACATCAGCGTTCCTTACGGCACCAACTTTGACGAGATCACGGGCGAAAGTTTCTCCAATATGTGGTCTTACGCTCCGGACAGCAAAAAATTCCTGCCCGAGGACGGAAATCTGCTCACTTTCTACCTGAGAGACGTCTCGATGGAAGAAACTCTCGTAAGAGGAAGCTATCCTTATACGTTCTTGCCCAGCCTTATCAATCCGAACGCTAACAACTATCAGATTTTCAAGGAAAACGAGGGCGGAGACAATTCTTACTGCACGGTTACCGGTCTCGAACTCAAAGTTGAAGTGGTCGTAACCGACAAGGACGGCAACGAGGTCGAAGTAAAGCAGATCGAGAGCGGAAAGTCTTATGAAACGAGCGCGATCTACTACGGCGGCGACTACACCGTGACCCTCAGGGCGACCAACGCGAATCCGGATGTGGCAGTCAGCTGGGCAACAGGTTATGACAGCTACGCGTTCAGGAACGTTGCCGACGGCAAGAAAGTCACGTTTATGCTTTCCGACGAGGCAAATCAGGTCTACTACATCGGGGAGGATTTGTCCGTGACGGATCAGCCCGACGGCGTATTCGACGTTACCTTCTCAGTAAACGCGAGAACGGTTGAAATCACTCCGAGCGACGTTGAAGTTGCTTACGGCAACGAATTTACCGCTGCGGGCAGTACGCTTGCAGGCGACGGCTTTGTAGACGGCGAACAGGATTGGTTCACTTATGCTTACACTTCCGAGCTGGGCGCGACCGTGGGAAGTACGGCTGACATCAACGTCGTCGCTTCTGTCATCGGCGATCATTCCGGCGCGGAAAACAACTACAACTTCGTTTATAAAACAGGTACCGCAACGCGTATTGCGAGAGTGCTCCACGTTACTTTGACCGACAGAGAAAAAGTCTACGGAAGCGAAGTTCTCCTGATCGGCGAAGAATTCTATTCGTTCGCTCAGGGAGAAAGCGTAGTCGGCGACGACGTTCTCGGTCTCGCTTACGTGCTGACCAAGGACGGAGAGATTTTTGCCGACGCGGTAAACCTCGGCGTCGGAGAATACGCTCTCAGCGCTACGGCAAGCAACAGCAATTACAGCATCGAAATTGCAAACGAGGCGAAATTCACCGTCAATCCCAAGAAAGCGGACGTCGAACTGGCTCAGGTCAGTGTTCCCTACGATATGTCTGAACATCCGATAACCGTTGTTTCCATAACCGGACTCATCGAGGGCGACGAAGAAGTGACGGTAAATGTCCAGTACCTGCATGAAGGTCAGACGATCGAAGGAGCGCCCGTAAACAAAGGCGTTTATACTGCGAACGTCATCGGATTCTCCTCGCCCAACTACTCCGTGGGAGAGGTAACCGGCACCAAGACGGTTGAGATCACCAACATCGTGGTCAACGTAACCGTGCTCGACGCTGTGATGGCTTACGGCACCGGCAATATCGTGCCTGCAGGCGAAGCGTTCTTTACGTCAGACAGCCCTCTGTTCGACGCTGACGACCTCGATCCTTATTACATCTACAACAACGGCGAAGGCGACACGACCGGGCTTTCTATGGGCAGCTATGCAAATTCGCTGACGCTCGGCTTCAACGGCGCCGCCGCAGAGAACTACGATATCACGATCACCAACACGGCGAACCTTACCGTTGAAAAGGCAAACCTCGCCGAAGTCGCTAATCTTGAGAACGATAGCGACGTTTACGACGGCAACGGCAAGACCGTTACAGTGCTCGGCGTGCAGACCGATCAGGTCAACATCAGCATCACAAAGGACGGCGCGGCTGTCGAAAGTGTGGTTGACGCAGGCGAATACACCGTCACCGTGACCGCAAACAGCGAAAATTACGAAGGCACCGCGACGTTGACTTACACCGTCGCCAAGGCGGCATTCGACGGAACGCTCAGTAAAGTCACTTCCGTTTATGACGGCAAGGCGGTCGACCTTGCGAGCCTCGTAGACTCCAAGTACGGAGAAGTCGTCTTCACGATCACGCTGAACGGAGAAATTGTCGCTTCCGTCCTCGGCGCAGGTGAGTATATCGTCACCCTTGCCGCGGGAGAGAATTCCAACTATACCGGCTCTGTGGAAGGTCTGACCTATACGGTCACCAAGGCGGTAATCGCTACGCCGACAACGCGTAACGACTTCAACATCGTCGCTACCTCCGACAGCATCACGTTTGCCGACAAGAACGGCAAGCATGCGGTGCTCGTCACGATGACGGACGGCGACTGGGACGGCGCGACCAACGCGATCTCAGGACTTAAGCCCGAAACCGAATATACCGTCTACGTCAAGTTCGCAGGCGATGACAACTATATCGAATCCGGCGTGTTCAAGATGACGGTGGAGACGGGCGCTAAAGTCGCTTCCGTCCTCGATCCCGACGACGTGACCTATACGGTTTACTACAACAAGATCGTCGTGACGGTGAAAGGAAACGGAAGTTACGCTTACAGCTCGGACGGCGGCAAGACCTGGAAGGACAGCAATACGCTGACCGGACTCAAGGCGGGCACCGAGTATACCGTTGCGGTCAAGATCAAGGAAAGCGAAATGCAGGGCGAATCCAACGTCGTGACCAGGAAGCTCACGACCGGAACGGATCCTGCTTCCTTCAACAAGCTCTTCGACGCTATGGGAGAGACACTTACCGCGGCTGATCTTGACAGCTACGACGCTATGATCGAGGCTTACGAAGCGCTTGCCGACGGCGACAAGGCGAACGTCGACAAGACCAAGCTCGACAAATTGCAGACCGCATACAACGCCCTGATCGCTGAGGTCAACGGCGACGTCATCGCGGCTCAGAACGTCGCGAGAAAGGCGGCAGGCAAGGGCGTTGCGGCAGCGGCGGCAGGCGTGCTTGCGGCTGTGATCGCGGCTATCGTTGCAAAGAAAAAGTTTGTATTCTGAGAGGTAAATAAATTATGAAAAAGACATTTACTGCATTTTTAATAATAGTCACTGCGCTCGTGCTTGTGCTTTCCTTCGTCGGTTGCAGCGTCAAGATAACCACCGACGAGATCTGGAACCTCGCTACGTTCAAAACGTCCAGCGGGGAATCGGGCAGAGACGTATACGTGAAAGTCAGCAAAGACGGCGTTACCTTCTACGAGTACAAGACCGAAAACGGCACCGTTACGATAGACTTCGCGAGAGAAGGCATAGAGGCTCCCGAACTCGATCTGTCAAAAGACGGAACTTCGCTCAACCTGTCTTCGGATTATCTTGCCAACGAACAGACGAGTTTCGAGGACAATATCACGACTTACAAGGCGGATATTCAGAATACGGCGGCAGTTCTCGACATAGAGAATGCCAAGGAAGCTAAACTTGTCATAAAAGTGGACAGCGAAGCAAAGAAGCTGGTCTCCACTCAGATCGACTACGTTGGCACCAACGGCAGCACGGTTACGATCACCGTCACGCCATACTATGGCTGAGAGAACGGTCAAAAAGGTCTGATCACAGTCTGACCTGAAATGAAAAAAACAAGGCTTCGCGCTCCGTTTTGCGGAACGCGGAGCTTGTTTTGTTTCGGACGCAATTTGCCAAAAAGCCTCGGTGGGGACGTTCAACGCTTGAAAAAAGAAAGACATTACGATATAATTTAGATATGGATTTTCAGGACATAGTGATAGGCGGCGGCGCGTCCGGTATGACTGCCGCGATTTTACTCGCGCGTTCAGGCAGAAAAGTCGCCGTGCTCGAGGCTCAGGACAGAGTGCTTAAAAAGGTGCTGGCTTCGGGCAACGGAAGATGCAATCTCTCCAACGTCGCGGTTTCTCCCAAGAGGTATAACGCGCCTTCTTTCGTTGCGTCCGCGCTTGAGGCGTTCGAAGGCAAGCTTGCGCCGTTTTTCAATTCCGTGGGTCTCGAACTCAGAGAAGAGGACGGCAGGATATATCCTTTCAGTCTGAGCGCCAATAACGTCGTCAACGCCCTTCTGCGCGCGGCGGAAAAAGCGGGAGTCGCGATCTTCTGCGGAGCAAAGGCGGAAAAGATTATCAAAGAAGAGAAGATCCACGTCCTTTCGGGAAAAACGACTTACCGTTGCGACAATCTGATATTCGCCGCCGGCAGTAACGCGACAAGCGGAACGGATTCTCTCGCTCTGCTTGCGGAAAACGGGCATAGCGTCACAGAAAGGTACGCGAGCGTTTCTTCCGTTCCGTGCGCTTCGGTCAGGGGAGCGTCGGGAGTGCGAGCGAAAGCGGCTCTCACGCTGAAATCGGGCGAAGAAAAGATTTTTTACGGGCAAGGCGAGCTGTTGTTCAAAGACAATTCGTTGTCCGGGATTCTCGCGTTTGAAGCTTCGTCGCGCTATGTGCGTGCGTTGAGGCAGGGAAAAAAGTGCCTGGGGAGCATAGATTTCGCACCCGAAAAAAGGGTGGACGAAATAGAAAATTTTATAAGAACGCTTGACTGCGACTGCGTGGATGCGCTCTGCGCGTATCTTCACAGAGCGCTTGCGGCGGCGGCCGTGAAAAAGGCGGGGGCGGTCGGGAACGCCTGCGATAACGCGGGAACGCTTGCACGCACTCTGAAAGATTACCCGCTGGAGTTTTCGGGAGTTTGCGACATAAAGAACGCTCAGGTAGTTTCGGGAGGTCTGAGTCTGGACGGCTTCGATCCCGTCACGATGCGTTCGCTTTTCGTAAAAGGGCTTTACGCTACCGGCGAAGCGCTTGACGTTGACGGAGACTGCGGAGGATTCAATCTGCATTGGGCGTGGGCAAGCGCATTCGCGGCGGCAAAGGACGTGTGCGGAGGAAAGTTATGTTCAGACTGAACAACGTAGCTCAGCCCGAAGGATTTGACGATAAAAGTTTAAAGCGAGAAGTCGCGCGTATTCTCAAGGTTGAAGAAAAAGAGATAGAAGAGATAAGACTGCTCAGGAAATCACTCGATTGCAGAGGGAGAAGGGCAACTTTTGTGTTGTCTGTCGGGGTATCGCTCAAATACGAAGAAAAATTTCTGAAAAGGGCAAAAGAAAAATATTCTCCGGTCGAGGCGGTCAGACCGCTTCGCGAAATAGCGGAAGAAGCGCGCGTCAAGGCGCCGGACAGATCGGTGATCGTCGTCGGGAGCGGACCGGCAGGACTTTTTGCCGCGCTTACGCTCGCATATGCGGGCATGAGACCGATAGTGCTTGAACGCGGAGACTGCGTTGAGGAAAGAACGCGCAAAGTAAAGATTTTTTCAGGCGGAGGTGAGCTTGATCCGGAAAGCAACGTGCAGTTCGGCGAAGGCGGCGCCGGCACTTTCTCAGACGGCAAACTCAATACGGGGGTGAGCGGCACGCTTGTTCAGACAGTTCTTGCCGAGTTTGTCGCGTACGGCGCTCCGGCAGAGATAGTCTACGATTCAAAACCGCATATAGGCACGGACAAGCTGGTTTCCGTCGTCGCTTCAATGCGCAGAGCGATAGTTTCAATGGGCGGAGAGGTGCGTTTCAGGCATAAACTCGTCGACATCGTTCAGTCTGGCGGCGTTTTGCATGCGGTCAGGGTCGCTTGTCCAGAAGGAGAATACGTCACGGGATGCGCCGCGTGCATTGCGGCGATAGGGCACAGCGCGAGAGACACGTTCGGGATGCTTTCCGGGTACGTGATGATGCAGAGAAAGCCGTTCGCGATAGGCGTCAGGATAGAACATCTTCAAAGCGATATGAACGCGGCGCGCTACGGTTTCAGATACAAAGATCTGCCGCCTGCCGACTATAAAGTGGCGGCAAATACTTCGGACGGCAGAGGATGTTATTCTTTCTGTATGTGCCCGGGCGGAAGCGTCGTTGCGGCGGCTTCCGAAGAAGGCGGCACGGTCACCAACGGCATGAGCGTTTACGCACGCGACGGCAAAAACTGCAACAGTGCGTTGCTCGTCGGGGTCACTCCGTCCGATTTCGGAGGGGACGATCCGCTTGCAGGCGTACGATTCCAGAGGCTTTACGAGCAGGCGGCTTACAGGCTGAGCGGAGGCAAGGCGGTGTGTCAGAGAGTGGGAGATTTCATGGAAAGGCGCGTTTCGTCTGCTTTCGGGAAGGTTTCTCCGACATATCCTGGAGGCGTGGAAACCGCGCTTCTTGACGACTGTCTGCCTGATTACGTCTGCGCCGGGCTGAGAGAGGCGTTGCCTCAGTTCGGGGAAAAGATAAGAGGATTTGCAGATCCGGACGCGGTGCTTACGGGAGTGGAAACGCGCTCAAGCTCTCCGGTCAGAATACTGAGAGACGATGAAGGAGACAGTTCTGTCTCCGGTTTCATGCCGTGCGGAGAAGGCGCGGGATACGCAGGCGGGATAACTTCCGCCGCAGTTGACGGAATAAAGACCGCGCTCAATCTGCTGAAAAAACTTTCAAAGCACGCAAATGCGTAAACCGGTTCCCCGTGAGCGTTGATTTTTGCGTACAGACTGGGAATAAGGCGGCATTTTCTTTTTTACGTACTGAAAACACTCTGAAAAGCTTGTTTACTTTAAAAATTAACCGATAATAAAATTTTTTAATTGATTGTCGGGTGGCGCTGTGTTATAATAGCGTATAAGGACGGTTTTAAGAGGCTTGGAACGGCTGAATAGATCGTCCCGATTGCAGAATACTAAACAAAATCGCAAAGGTAAAAGATATGACTTCAAAACAAAAAATCATACTCGTTTCCGTTCTCGTCGCGGTTGCCGTGATACTCGTCGCTCTGGGCGGCTATTTTATCTCTGTCTATTCGTCTTCGAGCGGAGAGAGGACAAGCGGCGGCTTCACTTACGAAGTGGACGGCAAAACGGTTACGATAGTCTCCTATTCCGGCAGCGACACCACGGTGACCGTGCCGGCTAAAATAGGCGGCAGACGCGTCGCGAAGATAGCAAAAGGTGCGTTCTCGTCCTCCAAGGCAACCAGTCTTGTCTTTGATGACGGCATTTCCCAGATCGAACTTGAAGAAGAGTGTTTTAAAGGTCAGACCACACTGACGTACGTTCAGTTGCCGTCTTCGATCAAAGAGATCCCTGACAGCGCGTTTGAAGATTGCACCGCGCTTGAGCATATCGTCATTCCCGACGGCGTAACCACGATCGGAGACAACGCTTTCGAGGGTTGCACTTCTCTCAGTTATACGGGCAACGACAGCTCCAACAAGGTGGTCACTCTGCCTGCGGAACTGACTTCTCTCGGTAAGGCTGCGTTCAAGGATTGTTCCAAGATCTCGTCCGTTGTTATCCCGTCCAAGCTTCAGAAGATCTCTGACAGCGCTTTTGAAAACTGCACCGGGCTTTCCAAGCTCAATTTCGCCGGCGACAGTGCGGTTTCTTCGATCGGAGAAAAGTCTTTTTACAATACCCGCGTCAATGCCAATATTTCCAACAACGTCAACGTTCTTGCATTGCCTGAGACGCTGAACACGATAGGAAATTACGCGTTTGCGAAAAACACGTCCACTTCTTTCACCACTCTGGACATACCTGCCGGCGTCACTCAGATCGGCGAGTACGCTTTCAGCGGCTGCACATATCTCAAGACGGTCACTTTTGCTGAAAACAGTCAAACGAAGCTTCTCGGAGAAGGCGTTTTCAAGGACTGCACCTATCTTGCGACGATAACGCTTCCGGACAGCGTGACGACGATTCCCGAACTTGCGTTCAACGGTTGCGGCAGGATTTATCAGTTCACGATCGGCGCGAACGTCGAGACGATAGGGGAGGGCGCTTTCGGCGGTATAGCCAACCTCACAACATCTACGATAAAATTCACCGTAGCGGAAGGCAACAAGAATTTCACCGTTGTGGAACTCGATCCTTACTATGAGTTCAATTCTGACAAGACGAGCACGACGGCTAAATATCATTATCTGCTCATGAGCGCCGACAAGAGCACCCTGCTTGCTTATATCGGTCAGTTCGACAGCTCGGATTGCATCAACGATCAGACCAGCAGCACGTCCAACTCCTTCAACTTCCTGGTGTCGGCGGACATATCGGCGTCACTCAAGAAGATCGGAGCGTATGCGTTCAGCGGACTCAAAGCAGACAAACTCTGCCTGCCCGTTACCGTCAGCGAGATCGGCGCCGGCTTTATCAGCGGAAGCAACGTCAAAACGCTGTATTTTGAGGGCGGAGACTGCACTCTGGACGAAGACGTATTCGACGGAGTGAGCGACCTGCGCGTGCTGGGTTTCAGAGACGGTACGGTCAAAGACTTCATTGACGCGCTCAACGACGAAGGAAACAACGATATAAGATTTGAATACGGCTATATCTGGCCGGATTGACGGAAATAACGCCGGCGCGACTTAAACGCGCCGGTATTTTTTACGAAATCGCGTTTTTTTGATCAAGACGTGCAAAAGAAAGTATAATTTTACATACAATCAGTTGCAAAAATACGCAATAGTTGTTAAAATTATAGCGATGTCGAAAGACGGAATTCTGAATATTTTTTTGGAGGATTTATATATTATGGCAAATGTTAGAGTCGCTATCAACGGCTTCGGCCGTATCGGCAGATTGGCTTTCAGACAAATGTTCGGCGCTAAGGGCTACGAAGTAGTCGCTATCAACGACCTCACCAGCCCCAAAATGCTGGCTCATCTTCTCAAGTACGACACCATGCAGGGCAACTATGCGAGAAGCCACGAGGTAACTTACAAGGACGCCGTTATGGAAGAAGACGGCAAGACCGTTAAGGTTCCCGGTTCCATCATCGTCGACGGAAAGGAGATCACCATCTACGCTAAAGCTAACGCGGCTGAACTTCCCTGGGGCGAACTCAAGGTAGACGTCGTTCTCGAATGCACCGGTTTCTACACCAGCAAGGCTAAGGCAATGGCTCACGTTAACGCCGGCGCTAAGAAGGTCGTCATCTCCGCTCCCGCAGGCAATGACCTCCCCACCATCGTTTACAACGTCAACCACAAGACCCTCACCACCGAGGACAACATCATTTCCGCAGCTTCCTGCACCACCAACTGTCTCGCTCCTATGGCTAAGGCTCTCAACGATTACGCTCCCATCGTCAGCGGTATCATGACCACCGTTCACGCTTACACCGGCGATCAGATGATCCTCGACGGTCCGCAGAGAAAGGGCGACCTCAGAAGATCCAGAGCGGGCGCTCAGAACATCGTTCCCAACAGCACCGGCGCAGCTAAGGCTATCGGTCTCGTTATCCCCGAGCTCAACGGCAAGCTGATCGGTTCCGCTCAGCGTGTTCCTACCGCTACCGGTTCCACGACCATCCTCGTCGCGGTTGTCAAGGGCAAGGACGTTACCAAGGAAGGCATCAACGCTGCTATGAAGGCTGAAGCAACCGAGTCTTTCGGTTACAACACCGACGAGATCGTTTCTTCCGACGTTATCGGCATGACCTACGGTTCTCTGTTCGACGCAACTCAGACCATGGTTTCCAAGATCGACGACGACACCTATCAGGTTCAGGTCGTTTCCTGGTACGACAACGAGAACAGCTACACCAGCCAGATGGTAAGAACCATCAAGTACTTCGCTGAACTCAAGTAATCGGGCGGAATTTCTCAACTTTAAACGAAACTTTTCGCTCCGCGGCAGTATACCTGCTTCGGGGCGATCTTATTAAAAAACGGAGGAAAGGATTATGGCAAAGAAACAAAGAACCGAAGGCGCGGCAAAAAGAGACCTGACCAAAATATGTGCGTTCTGGTCGCTTGCAATTGCAATCGTACTGTTTGTGGTACAGCTCATCCTCAACGCGGTAGGCGTTAACTTGGGAAGTTTTGCAAATCTGTGCACAATAATTGCGACAGTCATGCTCGGTATAGCGATCGCGTTCCCTGCGTGGTCTTACGCTTGCGCGAGGGGTAAAGGTTGGAAGATATTTTGCATCATACTGCTTGTGCTTTATTTCATACTCGCGATATGCGGCAATATCAATTTCGGTTAATATTAAAAAATCGCTGACCGCCCGTCATGGGCGGTCTTTTTTTAAAGAAATTTAACGTTCAGACTTTTAAGATAAAATCGAAACGGATATGCAAGATTGCTTAACCTTGAGATCTTTGCTGGAACTGGCCGAAGTTTTATAAACAGAGACGCAACGCGTGTGCACAGTCCCAGACGGCACACATTTTCATTGCGTTTAAAGTAAAACCGACTTTTTCGACGGGAGAGTCGCATTTAGGTTTTGCGGAAATAAAAGGTATAAAGTCGTGGAAAAAGAGGATAATCCTGCGCTTGCGCGCGTACGCGTACTGCGCGCGTAAAAATAAGCGTTGACAATCGGAATATTTGCGAGTAAAATATTCAAGGTAAAGGACTTACTATGACTGCAAAAGAGAGAAGAAGCGCTTATGCGTACAAGATCAGAAATATTATAATCCCGGTGATTTTCTACTGCGGCCTTGCGGGAATACTCGCTGGGCTTACGGTAGCTTTTTTCAACCGTGCGGCAAATCTGCTGACCGGTTATTCCACTCAGCTTTACGGATGGTTCAAAGAAAATCCCGCTTATATTCCGCTTTTGTTCTTGGGGCTTGCGTTGCTTGCCGGCGCGATGTGGCTTGTCCATAAGTTTACCCCTGAGGTAAGAGGAAGCGGCATACCGCAGACCGAAGGAGTTATGAGAGGGCTTCTCACGTTCAGGTGGTTAAGAGTGCTGATATCGACCTGTATAGGCAGTTTCATCAGCTTTTTCGCGGGACTTTCTCTGGGCAGCGAAGGACCCAGCGTTCAGATAGGAGCGACGACGGCTCAAGGTGCGGCGAAACTTATGAAAGCGCGCGCGGCTTGGCAGAGATACGTCGTTACGGGCGGAGCGAGCGCAGGTCTTGCCGTAGCGTTCAATGCTCCGCTTACGGGCATACTTTTCGCGATAGAGGAAGGGCACAGAAGGGTTACCCCGATGCTGTTGCTTTCGGCTTCGTCTTCTGTCATATTCGCCACTATCGTTTACAGAACGGTCGCTCAGCTGTGGGGCGGCGCGGACAATATGCTCTTCGAACTCGGCGTTCTCGAAATGCTTCCGATAAATCAGCTGTGGATGCTGTTCCTGCTCGGTCTGGGTTGCGGCGCGGCGGCGATATTCTTTAATTTCGCGCTCAACCGTTCTCAGAGGGCTACCGATAAGATAGAAAAAAAGACTCCGTTCTGGGCGAGACTTCTCGTCGCGTTCCTGCTTACCGGCGTGGTCGGACCTCTGCTTACGGACGCAAACACGGGCGGTCACGGACTTATCGAAAAGATTGCCGAACAGGATTTCACTATACAGATGCTGTTGCTTTTACTCGTAGTGAAAATGGTGATGATAGTTATCTGTTTCAACAGCGGCGCTACGGGCGGTATGTTCGTTCCAATGCTCGCGATAGGAGCGCTTGTCGGCGGCATATTCGGCAAGCTGTTCATGCTGTGGGGCATGGATCCCGACTGTTATAAACTGATAGTCTGCGTCGCGATGACGACCTTCTTCGGCGCGAGCGTGCGCGCTCCGCTCACCGCGATAGTGCTGATAGTGGAGATCACGGGTTACAATTCGGGCTTCCTGCCCGCTTCGATAGCGATATTCACTGCGTTTCTCGTCGCGGAACTTCTGGGCAACCGTCCGCTTTACGAAGAGATGCTTGAACGCACTCTCGAAAGGAGACAGAAGAAGGAGACCAAAGACGTACGCATGGAGGTCGAGATCGAACTGGGCAGCTTCCTTGCGGGAAAGAGCATAAACGACGTGCTGTGGCCTGCCAACTGTCTGGTGACAAAAGTTATCAGGGGTGAAGAAAGCCTTATCGCCGACGGGGAAATGAGGTTGCAGGCAGGCGATGTAATCGTCATCAAGGCAAATACCGACGACGTTGACAAGACTTACGAGTATATACAAAGTATGATAAAATAAACGGATTTTCTTAAACGCTTTTATATAAGCGCAATTAAACGACCGTTAAAAAAGCTCCGCATATTTGATGTGCACCTCCAAAAGTGTCCAACTTTTGGGGTTCACCTCATATTCCGCGGAGCTTTTCAGTTGCTTTGTTTTACCCTGTAAGTGAGATCTTTATATCTTCAGAGCGGTCTGAATTCGTCTCCCGCACCGAGCTTTTTTGCCTCTTTATATCCGTCGTCGCCTTTTCTGAGACTTACGGGAGATACGCTTTTTCCGTCGCATACGGTAAGCGTTATTTTGCCTTTTTCGGTCAGCGGGTGACGGAGCACGCGCGCTTTGCAGGCGGATAAGGAGCCGTCGACGCAGAATGCAGAATAGGTGAACTTTTCGTCCTCGAACGGGGAGTCTCCGTCTTTCAGGAACTTGTGCAGACGGCTTCTTTCCACGCGGCAGGTAAAGTGACACCAGTCGTTTTCGGGAAGAGGGCAGGTCTCGTTCTGAGGGCACGGAGCGATAAGCGCAGCGCCTTTATCCGCCATATATTTTCTTATCTCTTTTTGCAGCGAAAACGCTTTAGGGGTGCCGCTTTCTACTATGAGAAGCAGCTTTTTCGTTGAGGAAAGCAGTTTGTCGAGAAGTTTTTCGCGTGTATCCTTGCTCATTTCGTTGAGCGCGTAAGAAGCGGTGACGAGGTCGTATTTTCCGTCGGGAGTAAAGTCGGCAGCGTCGCTTTTTATTATCTTCGCGTTCAATCCGCCCGCTTCGCAGAAAGAACGGGCAACGGATATCATCGCTTTTTCGCGTTCTACGAGAACGGCGTTACCTACTCCCGTGACTTCGTGCGCCGCGAAAAAAGCCGCTCCTGTTCCGGCACCTACGTCGAGCATGGACGAAAAGCTTTCGTCTCCCGCACTCGATTTAAGCGCAGAGTATACGGCGGCGTAAGTCGCGGGCATGCGCACCGCGGCGTATACGACTGCCTGTTCGTCGGTCGTAACAAGGCGCGCGCCGTCGCTTTTGTTATTCAGATAGGCGTCGGAAAGAGCGGACGAAAGCTTTTTCAGCTGCGAGGGTTTATACCTTTCTGCGAGTTTTTCCGTCTGAGCTCTTACGTAATCGGGAAGTATCATTTTTCACCTCGTTTTTATTATAAGGCTTTAAATTCAAAATTTCAACGCGAAATACGTTCTGAATGAAAAACGCTTCCTCGGATAAAAAGGAAGCGTTGTCGGATCGTTTATTTCCGCAGTCGAAGAGTGTTTTGCGGGGAAGATAAAAGTCGTATCAATGCCCCAGTTTAACCGTTTCGACGTCGAATATCTTGTCGCAGAGTTTTTCAGCGTAAAGCGGCTCGTGGCTGACCAGTATCACCGCGCCTTCATATTGTGCAAGCGCTTCAAACAGCGCCTCTTTCGCGTTTACGTCCAGGTGGTTTGTCGGTTCGTCGAGGACGAGAAGGTTGCTTTCTTTCTGCATAAGCGCACACAGCTTTATCTTGACCTGTTCGCCGCCGCTGAGGTTTCCGATAGCCTTTGTCGCAAGGTCGCCTTTTATACCGACTCCCGCCAGTTTTGTGCGTATTTCTTTTGCCGACATTCTGGGGAAGGTCTCGTTCATAAACGACACCGCGTTGTAGCCGTAAGTCCTGAAAATGAGATCCTGCTCGATATAGTTGACCTTGGCGTTGGGGTTGTACGAAAAGCCGCCGGACACGGGTTTCAGCTTGCCCATGATCGTCTTGAGCAGGGTGGTCTTGCCTATGCCGTTGGTTCCGCGGATCCACAGTTTTGTATCGCCGCCGATCGTAAACGACACGGGCGGTAATATCGCCTTGCCGTCGTAGCCCACTTCAAGGTCTTTGACTTCGAGAAGTTTTTTGGTCACTACGAGAGAGTAGGGAAAGCTGAAAGAAGGTTTTTCCACGTTGACAGGCTTTTGCATGACTTCGATGCGGTCGAGCATCTTTTTGCGGCTGTTCGCCATGCCTGCGGTCGCCGCGCGCGCCTTGTTGCGAGCGATGTAGTCTTCCATACGCTTTATCTCGCGTTGCTGGCGCTCGTAGTTGTCGGCGTACTGTTTTGCGTTCTGTTCGTGCTGGGCGAGGTATTCGTCGTAGTTGCCCCAGTATTTCTTTATCTGCCCGTTTTCTATGTTTACGATTATCTTGCAGACGTCGTTGAGGAATACCGTGTCGTGAGAGATGAGGATGAAGGTACCCTTGTAGCCGTCCAGGAATTTTCTCAGCCATTCTATATGCTCGAGGTCGAGGAAGTTGGTCGGCTCGTCGAGAAGCATGACGTCCAGGTTTTCGAGCAGAAGTTTTGCCAGCATGAGTTTGGCACGCTGACCGCCGCTCAGCCTGGATATCACGGTGTCGTAGCCGAACGCGCTGATGCCGAGGCCGCCTGCGACTTTTTTGATCTGAGAATCGAGGTCGTAGAAATTCGCGTCTTCAAGCTGCTCCTGCATACGGCTGCTTTTGGTTATCATCGCGTCAAGTTTGTCGGGATCGCTTTCGTCGCCCATCGCGGCATAAAGGTTTTCAAGCGCTTCGTTGAGAGCGTAAAGGTGGTTGAAAGAGCCTTTCAGATACTCCATCACGGTTTGAGAGCGGTCGATATCCGCATGCTGATCAAGGTAGCCGAAGCGTATGCCTGAAAGCCACTTTATTTCGCCCGCGTCCTGAGACAACCTTCCCGAGATTATATTCATAAATGTGGATTTGCCCGCGCCGTTAAGTCCGACCACGCCGATATGCTCGCCGTTGTTGACGGTGAGGTCGGCATTGTCGAAAAGCACTTTATTGTCAAAGACGTGGGTCAGACCCTTTATGGTAAGAATACTCATAGCACCGACTATTTTACAATAAGAGGCGAAAACAGTCAACTTTTTCGCGCGCACTATTGAAAGAGCGGCAGTGTAATGATAAAATGTTAGAAAAGGAGAAAAATATGAAAGAATTCAGATGGGGCGTTATAGGCGCAGGAATGATAGCGAAAACGGTTTGCAGAGAAATCGTGAAGAGCGGGAGACATAAGATCGCCGCGGTATATTCGCGTACGTATGCCAACGCGCGTAAGCTGGCGAAAAAATACGGCGCGAAATGTTACGGAACGCTTGACGAAATGCTTGAAGACAAGGACGTCGACGGCGTGTATATCGCTACGCCTCACTCTGCGCATTACGCGAATATGCTCGCTTGTCTTGATCATGGCAAACCGTCGCTTACCGAAAAGGCGTTCACCGTGAACGCCGCTCAGGCAGAAAAGGTGATCACGCTGGCAAAAGAGAGGAAAATCCTTGTCTGCGAAGCTATGTGGACGAGGTTTCAGCCCGTAGTGCTGGCGGTTGCCGACGAGATAGCAAGCGGGGCAATAGGCGATATAAAGCGCTTTAAAGGCGGCTTTTCCACTCCGGCAACGTGGGTCAGACCGTTTTTGTCGGACAGGCTGTTCAAGCCCGAATATGCCGGCGGCGCGCTCCTCGACGTGGGCGTATATCCGCTTTCTTTTGCCGAGATGCTCCTGGGAAGACCGTGGGATATAGAGATACGCGCGGAACTAGCGGACGGCATAGATTATTCGGACGAGATAAGGCTGACTTATCCCAAAGACGCGGTGTGCGAGCTCAGTTGTACGCTGAAAGGGCTGAGGAGCTTTACCGGGGTGATAGAAGGAGAGACGGGAAAGATCGTGATGCCCAATTACACACGCCCGAAAAAGGCGGTCGTTTACGGTGCGGACGGCAAGGTTAAAAAGGTGATAAGGGGCAAGAGGGGATACGTCTACGAGTTCGACGCTTTTGCCGACAGCGTCAGGAGAGGAGAGACTGAGTGCAGGTTCATGCCTTATATAGACACGGTTGAAGTGATGAAAATTATGGACGATTGCAGAAAATTATCAGGGCTTGCATATCCTGAAAACATCGAAAACACGTAAAAGTCGGTTTGTGACAAGCATAACATATGTCAATTACGGTAAAAAATGCGATGTTTTGCGTAAAACAGGGCAAAAAAATAATATTGTATATTGAAAACGCAAAAGATATTATGCTATAATAATTACAAGTAAATTAGAAGAGGAAGTCTTTATGGTCGAAAATTCCAAGAAGAAAGAACTCAGCCTGCCCGTATACCTTTTTCACGAAGGTACGAATTACGAGGCATACAAACTTTTCAGTCCGTCCTGCGAGAAGATCGGCAAATCTAACGTGTGGACTTTCAGAGTCTGGGCGCCGCATGCGGAAAGCGTCAGCGTGGTCGGTGATTTCAACAAGTGGGACAGAGACGTCAATCCGATGACACGGGACGGCGAGATCTGGGAATGTAAGATAGAAGGTCTTGAGAATTTCGCGACTTATAAGTTCAGCATACAGACCAAAAAGGGCGATATCCTTATGAAGTGCGACCCGTTCGCCACCCATGCGGAGACAGCTCCAGCCAACGCTTCCAAGCTGTTCAGGTCGACTTACGTCTGGGGAGACTCAAAGTGGCAGGATTCGAAGAAGAAGTACGATCCATATCATTCTCCGATGAACATTTACGAGGTCCATCTCGGCAGCTGGCGCAGGTATGAGGACGGCAACATCTACAATTACCGCAAGATAGCTGACGAACTCAGCGTATACGTAAAAGAAATGGGCTATACCCACGTTGAGATCCTGCCGGTCACGGAATATCCTTTCGACGGCAGCTGGGGATATCAGGTCACCGGTATGTACGCGCCGACGTCGCGTTACGGCACGCCCGACGATTTCAGATATTTCGTGGACAAGATGCACAAGAGCGGGATCGGCGTCATCCTTGACTGGGTGGTCGCGCATTTCCCCAAGGACGCGCACGGTCTTTACGAGTTTGACGGAGAGCCGCTTTACGAATATTCGGACGAACTCAAAAAGGAGCACAAGGAGTGGGGCACGAGAGTGTTCGACTACGGCAGGGCAGAAGTCAGGAGTTTCCTTATTTCGTCCGCAAGTTACTGGGTCAACGAGTTCCACGTCGACGGCATCAGGATGGACGCCGTCGCCAGCATGCTTTATCTCGACTACGGCAGGAGAGACGGCGCGTGGAGAGCCAACGCTTTCGGCGGCAATTACAACTTAGAGGCGATAGATTTCATAAAGCAGCTCAACACAGAGCTTCTTTCCAAGCATCCCGGACTTCTTATGATAGCGGAAGAGTCCACCGCGTTCCCGATGGTGACCAAGCCTGCGTACGACGGCGGTCTCGGCTTTAATTTCAAGTGGAATATGGGCTGGATGAACGACATACTCTGTTACGTGTCAGCCAATCCTTTCTTCCGCAAGGATATGCACGACAAGATCACTTTCTCGATCACGTACGCGTTTTCGGAGAACTACATACTCCCGATATCTCACGACGAAGTGGTACACGGCAAGAGATCACTTCTCAACAGGATGCCGGGCGAATATCAGGAGAAGTTCGACGGCGACAAGGCGTTCCTCGGCTATATGATGGCGCATCCCGGCAAGAAGCTTCTGTTCATGGGCGGCGAGTTCGGGCAGTTCATAGAGTGGGACTACAAAAAGCAGCTCGACTGGTTCCTTCTGGACTACGACAGCCACCGCAACCTGCACAATTTCGTCAAGGATCTGAACGCGTATTATCTCGCGCACAAGGAAATGTACGAAGAAGATTGCAGCTACGACGGCTTCAAGTGGATATGCGTGGACGACAACACTCAGAACATCGTGGCGTTCAAGCGCGAAGCGAAGAACGGCGATTACACCGTTGCGGTGATCAATTTCAGCCCGGTGAGGAGGCAGAACTACTGCCTCGGCGTGCCTGAGTATAAATATTACGACGTCAGGCTTGACAGCAATTCTCCCAGGTACGGAGGCAATTCCGGCGTGACGAAGTATGAGCCTTTCGATGGAGAGATGCACGGTTTCGGGCAGTATATCAGCGTCGACGTCGCTCCCAACAGCGTCGTTTACCTCAAACCGGGCAAGTCTAAAAAGAGGAAGAAAAAGGTCGAAAAGGCCGCAAAATGAAAAATAATACAATTGTGGCGTGAGCCACGACATATTTGATGAGGAGGAGATTATGTATTCCAACAACAAAGAGTGTGTAGCTATGCTTCTCGCAGGAGGTCAGGGCACCAGACTTTACAGCCTGACCGCGAACCTTGCAAAGCCGGCGGTATCTTTCGGAGGAAAGTATAAGATCATAGACTTTCCGCTGTCAAACTGCATCAACTCGAATATCGACACGATAGGCGTGCTTACTCAGTACAGACCTTTCGCGCTCAACCAGTATATCGGCAACGGTCAGCCCTGGGACCTGGACAGGCTCAACGGCGGCGTATACGTTCTGCCCCCGTACATGAAGAGTGCAAAGTCTGACTGGTACAAGGGCACCGCAAACGCGATTTATCAGAACATCGAGTTCATCGACAAGTTCTCTCCCGAGTACGTTCTCGTGCTTTCGGGTGACCACATATACAAGATGGACTATTCGCAGATGCTCGATTACCACAAGAAAAAGGGCGCGGCTTGCACGATCGCGGTCATCAACGTCAGCCTTGAAGAAGCTTCGCGTTTCGGCATCATGAACACCAATCCCGACGGCTCGGTCTACGAGTTCGAGGAGAAGCCCAAACAGCCCAAGAGCACCAACGCTTCGATGGGCATATACATCTTTACCTGGAAGGAACTCAAGAAATATCTTATCGAAGACGAGGCGGACGAAAACAGCAGCAACGACTTCGGCAAGAACATAATCCCCAACATGCTCAAAGACGGACAGAAACTGTTCGCTTACAGGTTCGACGGCTACTGGAAAGACGTCGGCACGATATCCAGTCTCTGGGAGGCGAACATGGACCTTCTCGACAAGAAGAGCGGTCTGCGCCTTGAGGACAGCAGCTGGAAGATATACGCGAGAAACGCGGCGGAGCCTCCTCATTATATGGGCGATCATGCTGTCGTCGTCAATTCTCTCGTCACCGAGGGTTGCGAGATCGACGGCACGATCAGAAACAGCGTCATTTCTTCCTGCGTAAAGGTTGAAGATGGCGCGATAATCGAAGACAGCACGATCATGCCGGGCGCGGTCATCAAGTCAGGCGCGGTAGTCAGATACGCCATCGTCGGCGACGGCGCCGTGATCGGAGAGAACGCAAAGGTCGGAGATACTCAGACGGGTATGGTTAAGGGCGAATGGCAGATCACCGTCGTCGGGCCGGGAGCTCAGGTGAAAGCGGGTCAGATAGTTCCCGTAAAAGCAATGGTCGATTAAGGGAGGAAAGTATGAACAATCTGATAATGAGTATAGTTTTCGCAAGCGACAACGAGACCAAACTCAACGAACTGACAATTCACAGAACGACGGCGTCGCTTCCGTTCTGCGGCAGATACCGCTTTATAGATTTTACGCTGTCCAACCTGGTAAACAGCAATATCACGACGATCGGCATCGTCACCAGGAGCAATTACTCCTCGCTGACCGACCACCTCAGAATGGGCAGAGACTGGGACCTCAACCGCAAGAACAGCGGCATTGCGATCTTCTCGCCTTATTCTTCCAATACGTCGCGCAGTATGTTCAAAGGCAAGATCGAGGCGATGTACGGCATCCTCGATTATATGGAGAGGGCGAGCGAGGAATACGTCATCGTCACCAACAGCAATATCGCTTCAAACATAGACTTTGAGGACGTTTACAATCACCACGTCTCAAACGGCGCGGACATCACGATGCTGACTTACACGTCGCATCCCACGTCCTCCAAGAGAGTGCTCGTCGACAAGGACTTCACCGGAAGAGTCACGGGGGTAAGGCTGACTGCCAATGCGTCCGACGAGAGCTGTGAGGTGGGTCTCAACATCTATCTGATAAAGAAAAGCCTGCTGATGAGCCTGATCACCGATTCTTACGAGAGAGGAAACCTCGATTTCGAAAAGAATATCATCCAGCAGAAAGTGGATTCTCTGTCCATCTACTGCTACCATGTGGAGGGCTATGCGGCGATAATAGACGACGTGAAATCATATTATACCGAGAGCATGAAGATCCTCGATCCCGCGATCAGGAACGACCTGTTCTATCGCTACGGCAAGATATTCACCAAGGTCAAAGACTCCGTACCCACGCTGTACAGAGAGGGCGCAGAGGTCAAGAATTCACTGATTGCAGACGGTTGCGACATAGCCGGTAAAGTTGAAAACAGCATACTTTTCCGTGGCGTCGTGGTCGAAGAAGGCGCGGTGATCTCCAATTCGATAGTTATGGAAAACGGTCATATCATGAAGTATTCCGAACTTAAATATACGATAACGGACAAAGACGTGACCGTTACCGAGGACAAGACGATCAGCGGTTCTCAGAATTACCCGGTCGTCATCGTCAAGAATAAAGTAGTCTAACAAAAAAACAGGAGAAAGAAGAATGGCTAAAAAAGCTCAGACAAAGAAAGCCGTTGCGGCAGAAGAAAAAGTTGTTCCGGCAGTTTCCGAAGCAAAAGAAAAGGTTGAAGAAAAACCGGCTGCAAAAAAGGCGGAAAATGTTGTCAAAAAGTCAGAAGCCGTTGCGGTAAAGGCGGAAGAAAAAACAGAAAACGCAGTTGCCAAAGCTGAGGAAAAGGTTGCTGAAACCGTAAAGAAGGCTGATGAAAAACCCGCTCCGGCTGCCGGCAAAGCCGCAGGAAAGAAGACTAAAGCGGCGAAGAAACCTGCAAAAGAAAGCAATGCCGACGAGGCAAAAAAAGAGGAGACCCCGACTGAAAAGGCGGCTCAACCCAAAGCCGCGGAAAAGGCGGCAGAAAAAGACAAGACTGCCGAAGTAAAGACTGAAAAAGCAGAGGCGAAACCCGCAGATAAACAGTACAAGAAAAAGATACTGTTCGTTGCGGCAGAGGCTTTGCCGTACGTCAAGACGGGCGGTCTCGGAGACGTTGCCGCGGCGCTCCCGAAAGCGCTGGTAAAAGAAGGATACGACGTAAGAGTCGTTCTTCCGCTTTACTTCAACATCCCCGACAAGTTCAGGACGACGATGCAGTACCTCGGTTGCTGTTATGTTTCGCTTGCGTGGAGATATCAGTATTGCGGCGTATTCACGCAGAAATACGACGGCGTGACCTATTACTTCCTCGACAACGAATATTACTTCAAGAGAAACGGGCTTTACGGTCATTACGACGACGCTGAGAGGTTCGCGTTCTTCTCCAAGGCGGCGCTCGAAGCGCTTCCGATAATGGACTTTACGCCCGACATAATACATTGCCATGACTGGCACACGGGTCTTACTCCGGTATACCTCGACGTGTATTACCGCAACGTTCCTTATTGCAAGAACGCGCGTACCGTATTCACGATACACAACATCCAGTTCCAGGGCAAGTACGGCAACGAGATATGCGACGACATCCTGGGACTTCCCGCTGACAAGAAATCGCTTGTGCAGTATCAGAACTGCGTCAACTTCATGAAGGGCGCGATCGAGTGCTCCAACAAGGTCACCACCGTGTCGCCCACGTATGCCGGCGAGATACTCAACAGCTATTACAGTTTCGGTCTGCAGGATATTCTCGGCGCCAGAAAGTATAAACTCTCAGGCATCATCAACGGCATAGACGTTGACACCAACAATCCCGCGACCGACAAGGCGCTTTTCAAGAATTACGACAAGGACACCGTCGCGGACAAGGCGGCGAACAAGAAAGGGCTTCAGCAGATGCTCAATCTCGATCAGAACCCCAACGTGCCAATTATCGGTATGGTCACCCGTCTTACCGAGCAGAAGGGCATGGAGCTCATTGCGAACGTTTTTGAAGAAATTCTTTCCAAGGGCGTTCAGATGGTCGTGCTCGGCAGCGGAGACTGGAAGTATGAGTCCTTGCTCAAGGATATGCAGAAACGCTTCCCGGACAAACTGCGCGCGGTGCTCGGGTTCTCGGGCGATCTCGCGAGCAAGATCTATGCGGGCGCGGATATATTCCTGATGCCCAGCAAGTTCGAGCCGTGCGGTCTCAGCCAGATGATCTCCATGAGATACGGCACGATCCCGATCGTAAGAGAGACGGGCGGTCTCAAAGACACGGTTGTGCCTTACAACGGAGCGACCCGTCAGGGTACCGGTTTCACCTTCTATTCGTACAACGCTCACGATATGCTTTATGCGATCGAAAGAGCTGTGGGACTCTATTACGATTACAAGGAAGACTGGAAGCAACTGGTTCAGAACGCGATGAGTCAGGATTTCTCCTGGAACAACATCTGCAAACAGTATATTGCTTTGTACGAAAATCTGTAAAAGTAGCTTAATAAAGTATCATTTGCTATACAAAAGGCAAAATTTAGTTTATAATACAATTATTGTGCGATAAATAAAGGCTTGTCTTGGAAGGCAAGCCTTTACAAAGTTTTTTAACGGAGAATATATGGAACAAAAACTTAATACAAAGAAAATCGAAGAGATTCTGGAAATGAAATCTCAGACCTATTTCGGCAAACCGCTCGCAGACGCAAGTCCTGCGCAGGCTTACCGTGCAGTATGTATGGCGGTAAGAGACATATTGACCGAAAAAAGACTTGACTTTAAAAGAAGAAGAAAAGAGCAGAAGACCAAGCAGGTTTACTATATGTCCATGGAATTTTTGCTCGGCAGGTCTTTGAAAAACCACCTGTTCAACCTCGGAATGACCGACGTCTTTGCAAAAGCCGTCGAGCATTACGGTTTCAACCTCAACGACCTTTATGCCATTGAGCCGGACGCGGGTCTCGGCAACGGCGGTCTCGGCAGACTTGCCGCGGCGTATATGGAGTCTCTGACCAACCTGAATTACGTTGCCAGCGGCTTCTCGATCAGGTACGATTACGGCATCTTCAAGCAGAAGATCTCTGACGGCTGGCAGCTCGAAATGCCGGACGAGTGGCTCAACGAAGGAGACGTATGGCTTTCTCCCAGAGTTGAAGACACTTTTGAGGTCAGATTCGGCGGCTCCGTCAGCCAGCGCTGGGAAAACGGCAGACTTTACATCGATTATCACGATTGCGACACCATTCAGGCGGTGCCGTACGATATGAATATAAGCGGTTACAACGTTGACGCGGTCAACAAACTCCGTCTGTGGACGGCAAAAGCTCCCGTCGATTTCGACATGCAGCTTTTCGCTCAGGGCGAATACGTCAAGTCCCTTGAAAACAAGGCGCTTGCGGAGAGCATCACCAAGGTGCTTTATCCTGCCGACCACCACACTGAAGGAAAGATGCTCAGACTCAAACAGCAATATTTCTTCGTTTCCGCATCGATACAATCGATATTCAAGACGCATCTGAGAGACTACGGCACGCTCGATTCTCTCCCCGACAAAGTTGCGATCCACATCAACGATACGCACCCGACCCTTTGCATACCCGAACTTATGAGACTTCTTCTCGACGAGTACGGATACAGCTGGGAAAAGGCGTGGGACATCGTGACGAGGACGATTTCGTATACCAATCACACCGTCATGGCAGAAGCGCTCGAAAAATGGCCGGAGAACCTGTTCAGGCAGCTCCTGCCGCGTATATATCAGATCATCGGCGAGATCAACCAGAGATTCTGCAACAAGCTGTGGGAGTTCTATCCCAACGACTGGAACAAGGTCGCTTACAACGCGATTCTCTCTCACAATCAGATCAAGATGGCGAACCTCTGCCTTGCCGCGTCGCATACGGTCAACGGCGTTTCAGAACTCCACAGCGAGATCCTGAAGAACGACGTATTCAACGATTATTACAAGATGAATCCGACCGTTTTCACCAACGTCACCAACGGCATCACTTACCGCAGATGGCTGTGCCAGGCAAACCCCAGACTTTCGTCTTTCATCACTGAACTTATCGGCGATTCTTTCCTCAAGGACGCAGACGAGCTCAAGAAACTCGAACAGTTCAAGGGCAAAAGAGACGTGCTGGACAGGTGGCTTGAAATAAAGCGTGAGAACAAGGTGGATTTCTCCAATTACGTCAAAGAGACGACGGGAGTGTCCATTGATCCGGATTCGATCTTCGACGTCCAGGTCAAGCGTCTGCACGAGTACAAGAGGCAGCTCCTCAACGCGTTGCACATTCTCGACCTTTACTACAAGATCAAGAGCAACCCCGGCATTCAGATGAACCCGAGAACGTTTATCTTCGGTGCAAAGGCGGCGTCCAGTTACTATATGGCAAAACAGATAATACGTCTCATCTATTCGCTCGGCACTCTGATAAACAACGATCCCGAGGTCAACGACAAGATAAAGGTGATATTCCTTGAAAATTACCGCGTGACTCTCGCAGAAAAGATCATGCCCGCTTCCGACGTTTCGGAGCAGATATCTATCGCAGGCAAGGAGGCTTCGGGTACCGGCAACATGAAGTTCATGATCAACGGCGCGGTCACGATAGGCACGATGGACGGCGCAAATATCGAGATACACGAGAGAGTGGGAGACGAGAACATCTTCATCTTCGGACTTCTCGCCAGCGAGATTGAAGAACTTTGCAGAAACGGTTATGAGCCGACCAGATATTACAACAACAACGCGCGTATCAAGGCGGTCATCGACGGTCTCAGACACGGCATTGCCGGCGTGAATTTCGGTGAGATTGCCGATAGTCTGACGGTGGGCGGCGGCGGAAACGCAGATCACTATAAAGTGCTTGCCGACTTCCAGTCTTACTGCGACGCGCACGACAGGCTTGACAGGGCTTACAGCGACAGGGAGAGATGGGGCAGGATGTCTCTTATGAACACCGCAAACGCAGGATTCTTCTCCTCGGACAGAAGCGTTAAGGAATACGCGACAAGGATCTGGAACCTCAAACCGGTAAAGGAAAGCAAAAGCGTTAAATAATAATGCAATTTCGTTTTGACAGCCGCTCGAAGGACTGCAAACGCCCTTTCGGCGCAGTCAAGGAAGGCTCCAAATTAGATTTTACGGCATACGCGCAGGACGGCGTTTTCATAAACTGCGTCGTCCTTGCGTTGACCGACGACGCCACGGGATGCGTGACCCGTTATCAGCTTGAGTACAAAGGCAAGACTGAGGACGGGACAAACAGCGTTTTCGGCGTCAGGATCACGGCTCCCAAGGCGGGGCTTTATTGGTATAAATTTGAAATATTCAGCGAAGAGGGAATGACCGAATATGTCAATCCCCGCACAAAAGGTAGCTTTCAGCTCACGGTTTTTTCAAGCGATTACGAAACTCCAATGCGCTTTAAAGGCGGAGTGATATATCACATTTTCGTCGACAGGTTCTGCAAGGGCAACGACAAGGGCGTGGATACGTCCACTCATTCCGTTTACAAGAACTGGAACGATCCTCTCACGCTCAGAGATGCTGACGGCGTATACCGCGCCAACGATTTTTACGGCGGAAATTTTCAGGGCATAATAGACAAGCTGGATTATCTTAAAAGCCTCGGGGTGACGTTGATATATCTTTCTCCGATCTTCAGGTCTTCGTCAAATCACCGTTACGACACGGGCGATTATATGGTCCTTGACCCACTTCTCGGCAATGAAGAAAAGTTCAGGGAGCTGATAGAAAAGGCGAAACGCAAAGGCATTTACATAATGCTCGACGGCGTTTTCAACCATACCGGAGCGGACAGCAGATATTTCAACAAGTTCGGCTCGTACGACAGCCTGGGCGCATATCAGTCAAAACAGTCCCCGTATTACCGTTGGTACGATTTCGTCAGATACCCGGACGAGTACCGTTGCTGGTGGGGAGTGACCGTATGCCCGACGGTGAACAAAAAGGCGGAAGGTTACCGCAAGCTGATATTCGGGAAAGACGGCGTGATAGACAAATGGTCGAGACTGGGCGTGAGCGCATGGAGACTTGACGTTGTGGACGAACTTCCTGAAGAATTTGTCGAGCAGATCCGCATTGCCGTCAAATCCGTCAGCGAAAGAAAACTGCTGATAGGAGAGGTATGGGAGGACGCTTCAAACAAGATCAGTTATTCCAGGCGCAGACATTATCTGCTGGGCAAAGAACTCGACGGCGTGATGAACTATCCGTTCAAGGATGCGATCATAAACCTTGCGAGAGGCGGCAGACCGCGCGCTTTTGTTGAAGCGGTGATGACGATAATAGAAAATTATCCCAAGAAGTCTCTCGACTGCACGATGACGTTGGTGGGATCTCACGATACGGTCAGAGTGCTGAACAGGCTCAGCGACTACAACGTGAACGGCATGGACAAGTTCGCAAAAGCCGAAGTTGTGCTTGAAGGAGAGATCCTGGCGACGGCAAAGGCAAGATTGAAGCTGGCGTCCACGCTTCAGTTCTTCCTGCCGGGAATACCTTCGATATATTACGGCGACGAATCGGGAATGCAGGGTTATGAAGATCCTCTTTGCCGCAAACCTATGAACTGGAACAACCAGGATACGGAGATACTCGGACACTACAAGAAACTCGGCGAGCTGCGCAAGAAATTCAGAAGCCAGGTGACGGGAAGTACCAGACTTTACGAATCGGGCGGTATAGTATATCTTGAGCGTCGCGCAAAAGAGAAAAAAGTCGTCGTTGCGGTAAATACCGCCGGCGCCGCAAAAGCGCTCAGCCTTAAGGCGGACGTAAAGGATCTGTTGACCGGGAATACCGTCGCGCAGGGTTCCAAACTCGCGAATAACGGCGTGATCGTTTTTGAAAGCCCGGTGAACGCGTGATCTTCTCAACGGAGCAGTCTAGAAGCAGAGACTTTTTATATTGTCAGGGCTTTTAATGCTGTGGTTTCGGTAATTTGCCGCTTAAACACTGTTTGTTATATTTATCTGAAATGAAAGAAAACCCCCTCCGGCAATGCCGTGAGAGGGTTTTTGCAATATAAAGATAGTTGTGTTATCTTACTTGAAGAAACGATCGTAAAGACCCTTGAAGCCGCAACCGTGTCTTGCTTCGTCCTTAGCCATTTCGTGAACGGTGTCGTGTACCGCGTCGTAGCCGAGTTCTTTAGCGCGTTTAGCAAGCTTCATCTTGCCGCTGCAAGCGCCGTTTTCAGCTTCCATGCGCATTTTGACGTTCTTCTTGGTGTCGTTTGTCAGAACTTCGCCGAGGAGTTCAGCAAACTTAGCCGCATGTTCAGCTTCTTCAAAAGCGTATCTCTTGTAAGCTTCAGCGATCTCGGGATAGCCTTCTCTTTCTGCCTGTCTGCTCATTGCGAGGTACATGCCCACTTCCGCACATTCGCCGTTGAAGTTCTCTCTGAGACCCTGAACGACTTCTTCGTCGAGACCCTGAGCGACGCCGACTCTGTGCTCGTCAGCCCAGACCATCTCTTCAGCCATCTTGTCGAATTTGCTTGCGGGAGCGCCGCAAACGGGGCACTTTTCGGGAGCGCTGTCGCCCTCGTGAACGTAACCGCATATCGTGCATACAAACTTTGCCATAATTATAATCCTCCGATTTTATTGATTGTATTGTTTTTTATTTTTTATTATTACCCTTGTTTTGCTTTACATTCCCCGCACACTCTGAAAAAGGTGAGGGAGAAACCTTCGCTGTTGTTGTTTTTGCACTCGTTGAGAAGCGCTTCGTTGAGAGAGGGGGAGACGTGCTCGTCCCAGACCCTGCCGCATACCGGGCAGGCGCCGTGGCAATGAAGCGAAACGTCTGCGTCGTATCTGTACCTGTCCTGACCCACGGGGACCTTTATCGCTTTGCCGGACGCGACGAGCTGATCGAGATTGCGGTAGACGGTCGCCAGCCCGATATCGGGAATGATCTTTTTACATTCTCCGAATATCCAGTCCGCGCTCGGGTGATCCTTGGTGGATCTCAGCACGCTGTATACCGCCTCGCGTTGCCTTGAATAGTTCATCGCTTTTCTTGCCTCCTGAGCCTATTATATAGCATGAAAAAACGCATGTCAAGCAAAATGAGAATAATTCTCAATTTTTTTAAAAAGCTTTTTCGATAAAAAATACGGTGGGAACGGCAAGTAAATCCTCTGTGCAGATGCGGTGAAAAGGGCGAAAGACTTGTGCGTTTCAGCGATGGAGAAATACTATTCTTTTAAGCAACGGAAAAGACTTGTGCGTTTCGGCAACGGAAAAATATTATTCTTTTGGCAATGAAGAAGATGTTCGGCACGGAGAAAGAGAGAGGAAGTTTTTTTGCATACAAAAAGGCGCCCTGAGGCGCCTTGAGTCCTGGCTTGTTTGTTATTTGACTTTATGATAGAGCTGTTTTGTGGAATACACAGGCTCGCTTGTCACGTCCACGCCCAGTTTTCTGAAGACCGTTTCGTCTACGGGGGAGAGGATGACGGTGGTATGCACCTGAGTGCCTCTGAGTTTTTCAAGTTGGTCCATTGCCTTCTTTGCGGTGTCGTTGGTTGCCGCGGAAATGGACAGAGCGATCAGCACTTCGTCCGTATGAAGTCTCGGGTTGCGGCTTCCGAGCACGCCCGTCTTGAGTTTCTGAATGGGTTCTACTACTACGGGCGAAAGCAGTTTTATGTCGTCGTCGATATTCGCGAGAGCTTTCAATGCGTTGAGAAGCATTGCCGCAGAACAGCCGAAAAGATCGGACGTTTTGCCCGTAATTATTCTACCGTCAGTGAGTTCTATCGCCGCGGCGGGTCCTCCGGTGCGAGCTTTAACCGCGTTTGCGGCGGGAACGGTCGCGCGGTCTTCGACTTTGAGCCCGAGTTTGTCCATGATAAGGGATATCTTGCCCGCTTCGTCGCCGCGATCCACGCCCTTGCGCTTTGCGACAAGCGCGGCGAAATAGCGGCGGATTATCTCCTGTTTGCTAGCCTGGCAGCATACCTCGTCGTCGCATATCGCGTAGCCTGCCATGTTCACGCCCATGTCTGTCGGAGACTTGTAAGGGGAATGCCCCATGAGTTTTTCGAACAGCGCGTTGAGTACGGGGAAAATTTCTATGTCTCTGTTGTAGTTGACCGCGACTTTGTTGTACTCGGCAAGGTGATAGGGGTCAATCATGTTGACGTCGTTGAGGTCTGCGGTCGCCGCTTCGTAAGCCATGTTGACGGGGTGGTTGAGCGGCAGGTTCCATATCGGGAAGGTCTCGTACTTTGCGTAACCTGCTTTTATGCCGCGCTTGTAATCGTGGTAGAGCTGAGAAAGGCAGGTCGCCATTTTGCCGCTTCCGGGACCGGGCGCGGTGATGACGATGAGCTCTCTGGACGTCTCGATATATTCGTTTTTGCCGTAACCGTCGTCGCTGACGATGAGGGGGATATTGTGAGGATATCCTTCAATGTGGTAGTGGCGGTAAACTTTGAGCCCGAGGCTTTCAAGCCTTGTCTGGAACGCTTTTGCCGGGGTGTTTTCTTCGTTGAACTGAGAGAGGACGACGCTGCCTACATAAAGATCTTTACTCCTGAAAATATCGATGAGTCTCAGGACGTCTTCGTCATATGTGATGCCCAGGTCCGCGCGCAGTTTATTCTTCGCGATGTCCTTGGAATTTATAACGATGACAATCTCTGCTTTGTCCTTGAGGGTCTGAAGCATTACGATCTTGTTGTCGGGAGCAAAACCGGGCAGGACCCTGCTTGCGTGAAAATCGTCGAACAGTTTGCCTCCGAATTCCAGGTAAAGCTTGCCGCCGAACTGCTTGATGCGTTTTGCAATGAAATCGGATTGCATGGACAGATACTTTGCGCTGTCAAAACCAGTCTTTCTCATACGTAACACCTTGAACTGAACTTTATAAACATTATATAATAACGCGCGTGGAAAATCAATACGGAGAGGTTGGCTGACGTCAAAAAAATATAAGAAAATTTTACGTCAAACAGTTGACAAAAGCACGTGTTTTTGCGTGCCGCCGCATTAATTTGTTGTTGTGTTTGTACGCCGCGTTTGTTATAATATAGCTATGGCTGAAAAGTTGACGAAAATTGCGCTTGCGCTATGCGTGACGGTGACGGTACTCTGCGTCGTCTGCGGCTGTTCGGTGGTCGTGGACGGGGTCGACGTGACGAGCTACGTCGGCGTTCAGTACACCACGTACGATTATTTCAACACGAGTTGCTCCGTCAGTTGCTATCTTCCCGAAGAAAGAAAGGGCGAGTTTTCCGCATTGTGGGAAGGGGAGATAAAGTCGGCTGCCGCTGAAGTTGATTCGATCCTGTCCGTGGACGGCGAAAAAAGCGACGTAGCGGCGTTCAACGCGGCGGGAGCAGGCGAAACTCTGGAGATCAACGAAATAACTTACGAGGCGCTTCTGCTTGCAAAACAGGCATACGTCGAAACGGACGGAGCGTTCAATCCCGCGCTCGCGCTTTCGGTCGATCTTTACGGGTTTTCCGCACGTTTCAACGGGAACGATTACGCGCCCGAAAAGCCTTACGACAGAACCGATCCCAAGAAGGAGCTTCCGGACGAGAAATACGTGAAGGCGTTTGCGGAATTGTCTGATTTTTCAAAGACGGAAATATACGAAGAAGACGG
This sequence comes from uncultured Christensenella sp., assembly GCA_949298505.1. Classification (GTDB taxonomy): domain Bacteria; phylum Bacillota; class Clostridia; order Christensenellales; family UBA3700; genus Ornithoclostridium. The sequence goes on from CASFWW010000002.1 coordinate 53,790, forward strand.
AAAGTACTTTGTCGGAAAGAGCGGGGAGGAGCGAGTCGTAGACGGCGTGACTTATACTCAGCAGCTCGATCTCAGCGGTATAGGAAAAGGCTATTGCGCAGATCTGATCTCGGAGATCATGAGAGAAAACGGCTTCGTTTTCGGTTACGTGGACGTAGGCGTGAGCAGCATGTCTCTGCTCAAAAATGCGCGCAGAGAAGCCGGCGCAGACCCGGGAGAGTGGACGGTTTCAGTCCTGTCGCCGGTAAACGCAGGGGAATATTATTTCAAGGCGTACCTTAAAGACGTCTCCCTTTCCACAAGCGGAAGTTACCAGCAGTGCTACGAGATAGGAGGCAGGCATTACAGCCATATCATAGACCCGTCCACAGGAGAGCCTTACGAAAGCGACGTGCTGACCGTGAGCGTATACGGCGAAAGCGCCGCGATGTGCGACGCGTATTCGACCGCTATGTGCGTCCTGGGCAGCGAAGGGGCGGCCCGTCTTGCGGAAAAACTGGAAGGTTACACCTATACTATCGCCGTCGCGTCAGGCAACGGATTCAGCGTCATGACGAATGCGGACGGAAAGGAAATCTAAGCGATAACGAACACGGGCAGGAGATTTTATGCGCAAGAAGACCATTGAGGACGTGAAGAACAGCAAGTATTTTACAGCGTGGGATATCGTGCCTTACGTTGTCGTGCTTGCGGTCGCGGTCGTGCTTTTGCTCGTTTTTCTTCTCCCCGGGAAAGAGCAGATGACCGGCTTTTACATCGAGTGTGCGGGAGCGCGGGTCATGGATTACGACTTTTCAACCGACGAATTCGCAACGGATGAAGGCTTTGACGAAGAAATAGAGATAATCCCGGAAAACGGCGGTTACACAGTCAGAATTGGCACGGAAGAAGGCTACAACGTCTTTTTCGTGGACAAGGAAAAGCGCACCGTCAAGATGGTGGACGCAGATTGCAGTTTTTCTCAGGACTGCACCTATATGCCTGCAATGGAAAAGTCCGGAGACAGCATCATATGCGCGCCGCACAAGCTGAAGATCGTGGCGTTCGGAGACGAAGTTTCCTCCCCCGTCACCGGCTGAACCGGAATTGCAGGTATTGACAAAAAGACCTCCTTTCTCGAGCGTTTTTGCGCGCCACGAGGAGGGCGTTTTTATATCTTATGATGCGGTTATGCCGGGGCGTAAGTTATCATTTCGCTATTTTGTTTTGCGGATTTTTTTTGAGAAAGACTTCTTTGAGACGTGTTTTGACTTCTTGATCCTCGCTTTTACGGGCACGGGTTTTGCGGATGGTCGCGATGCGGCGACTTTGCTCGTGTTTTTCAGTTTGCCGCGTCTTGAAGAATCAATAGAAGACGAGTGACATTTATCGCGGTGGGTGCGCGCGTCGAAATCCGTTGAAGAGAGCGTCGTTGACGCTTTTTATGGCGCGCTTTGAGTTATATTCCGAAAAATCGTTTATTCGGGCGTTCTGAAAATTCCTCGCCTTTATTTGAGCGTGCGTTCACTTATTACTCCTTTCAATAATTATATCGACGTGCGGTAGTACTGTCAATGCGCGAGTTTTTCAGAGCAATGCGCGATAGGGCGGTTTTCCCGGAAAACGTGCGATTTAACAGGATGTAGATATTCACGATTGCGGGATCAAAGATGTGAAATTACGGTTTTATACATAAAAAATCTCTGAAACAATTTCAAGATAACCGTGCTTATACGATGAAAAAATACGTTTTTGTTATAAAAATACGCGCAAAATTTCCGCCGCATAAAAATATGTAAAAAAGTTGAAAATTCACTTGTTAAATTGTTGACAAACTCAGACGTCTTGCATATAATATAGTCAACGATTGTGAAAAAATTAACAATTGGGAACCGGCGCTTACCGTCCGGCGGCTTTTCGGAGAGGTTTCCCGAACGGGGAAAAGAGAAGAGCGACTGCGGAAATTATTTCGACGGCTTGCGCATAATAAACAAGATACAAATTTTTTTTCATAAAGGAGTTATTTGTTATGGCAGACATCGTCAACGACGAGGTTACTTTGCTGGACAAAATTGCGCGTGTAAAAGCTGCGCAGGCAAAGTATGCAACGTACACTCAGGAGCAGGTAGACAAGATTTTCTTCGCAGCGGCTATGGCGGCAAACAAAGCCAGGATCCCGCTTGCAAAACTCGCTGTCGCAGAGACCGGAATGGGCGTGGTGGAAGACAAGGTCATCAAGAACCACTATGCGTCAGAGTATATCTACAACGCTTATAAAGACGTAAAGACTTGCGGCGTTCTGGAATACGATCCCGGTTTCGGCATCACCAAGGTCGCTGAACCCGTGGGCGTTATCGCGGCTATAATCCCGACCACGAACCCGACTTCAACGGCGATTTTCAAATCCCTTCTCGCACTCAAGACAAGAAACGGACTGATCATTTCTCCGCACCCCAGAGCCAAGAAGAGCACCATCGAGGCGGCTAAGACCGTACTTGAAGCGGCGGTCAAAGCGGGCGCTCCGGAGGAGATCATCGGCTGGATCGACGAGCCGACCGTTCCGCTTTCTGCAATGATAATGAAAGAGGCTGACCTCATTCTTGCGACTGGCGGTCCCGGCATGGTCAAGGCGGCTTACAGCTCAGGCAAACCTGCGGTCGGCGTAGGCGCGGGCAACACTCCCGCGGTCATAGACAGCAGTGCGGACGTGAAAATGGCGGCGGCTTCGGTCGTTCACTCAAAGACTTTCGACAACGGCATGATCTGCGCTTCCGAGCAGTCTGTCGTCGTTCTCAAGGACGTTTACAAGCAGTTCAAAGAAGAAATGCAGGCTTGCGGCGCTTACTTCCTCAGCCCCGAAGAGACGGATATGGTCAGAAAGACGATTCTTATCAACGGCGCGCTGAACGCGAAGATCGTCGGTCAGTCCGCTTGCACGATCGCAAAGATGAGCGGCTTTGAAGCTCCCAAGGGAAGCAAAGTTCTCGTCGGCGAAGTGACCAGCGTTGAGCTGTCAGAGGAATTCGCTCACGAAAAACTCAGTCCCGTTCTTGCTATGTACAAGGCTGAAGATTTCGACGACGCGATCGCGAAAGCGAGCAAACTGATCGCAGACGGCGGTATGGGACACACTTCCGTGCTTTACGTAAACGTAGAGACGTGCAAAGAAAAGATGGAAAAATTCGAGCGCGCAATGAAGACGTGCCGTATCCTCATCAACACTCCTTCTTCGCAGGGCGGTATCGGCGACCTGTACAACTTCAGACTGGCTCCTTCCCTCACGCTGGGTTGCGGCAGCTGGGGCGGAAACAGCGTCAGCGAAAACGTAGGCGTGAAGCATCTTATCAATATCAAGACGATTGCGGAAAGGAGAGAGAATATGTTGTGGTTCAGAGCACCCGAAAAGGTTTATTTCAAGAAGGGTTGTCTGGGCGTCGCTCTCAGAGAACTCAAATACGTTATGAATAAGAAGAAGGCGTTCATCGTCACGGACACCTTCCTCTACAAGAGCGGCTTCACAAAGGCTATCACGGACAGACTGGACGAGATGGGCATCACACATACGACGTTCTACAACGTTGCGCCGGATCCGACCCTCGCTTGCGCGAAGGAAGGCGCAAAGGCCATGGCGGCGTTCGAGCCGGACGTGATCATCGCTATCGGCGGCGGTTCAGCTATGGACGCAGGCAAGATCATGTGGACGCTTTACGAGCATCCCGAAGTCGACTTCCAGGACCTCGCAATGAGATTTATGGACATCAGAAAGAGGGTATACACCTTCCCGCACATGGGCGACAAGGCATATTTTATAGCCATCCCGACCACGGCTGGTACCGGCAGTGAAGTGACCCCGTTCGCAGTCATCACCGACGAGCAGACGGGCACCAAATATCCGCTTGCGGACTACGAACTGATGCCCGACATGGCGATCATCGACGCAGACCTCATGATGAATATCCCCAAGGGACTGACCAGCGCTTCGGGTATCGACGCGTTGACTCACGCGCTTGAAGCGATCGCGTCCATGATGGCGACGGACTACACCGACGGCATTGCGTACAAGGCAACCAAGCTGATCTTCAACTATCTGCCCAGAGCTTACAGCCTCGGTGGTCACGACGCGGAAGCAAGAGAGGAGATGGCTAATGCGTCCACTCTCGCAGGTATGGCTTTTGCCAATGCGTTCCTCGGCGTATGCCACTCTATGGCGCACAAGCTGGGTTCTTATCACCACCTGCCGCACGGCGTTGCCAACGCGCTTATGATCGAGCAGGTCATCCGCTTCAACTGCGCAAAGGCTCCGACCAAGATGGGCACATTCCCGCAGTACAAGTACCCCGATTGCGTGAGAAGATACGCAGAAGTCGCGACTTTCGTCGGTATCACCGGCAAGACGGACGAAGAAAAAGTTGAAAAACTCATTGCGAAGATAAGAGAACTGATGAAAGAGATCAACCTGCCGATGACGATCAAGGACGCCGGCGTTGACGAGAAGGTATTCCTCGAGAAGCTGGACAGCATGGTAGAGGACGCTTTCGACGACCAGTGCACGGGCGCGAACCCGCGTTATCCGCTTATGAGCGAGATCAAAGAGATGTATCTGAACGCTTATTACGGCGAGAAGAAAACGGTTTAAGGATTTATTCCTAATAATAAGCCCTTCAGGCGGCGCTTCCGGCTTATGTCGGCGGCGCCGTCTTTTTTTGACAATGCCACAAATTTAACGAAATTGAGGCGCTGGCGGCATATCGTTGACAGCATGCGTAATAATATGTTTAAATTAAAACAGCAAATACAGCGGAAGGAGAAAACATGAAAAAGCTTTTCAGAGTAATTGCAGTTATTGCGGTGTTGTTCGCGACGGCGTTTTCCGCGCTTGCCTGTGCCGGAGAATACAACGAACTCAAGTCTATGGACGAAAATCTCGGGAATCATCAGTATCTCGACGTGGCTGAGGGAATGAGCGCATACGACCTTGTGATGGAGGCATATGAAAACTGGTGCAACGACACAGATTACGTCAGAGAGGAGTATTTTTCTTTCGGCGCCGACGGCGGATTACTCGGCAGCGTTGCGACCAGAAATACTCATCTTATCCGCAAGATAAAAGGCGACGAGATATATTCTCAGGAAATAATCTACGGTACGGGTCTGGACGACGGTTCGTGCGCGAAGAAATATTATTTTGACGGAACCAACGCATACTACACAAACAATACCAACACTAAAGATCTGACTATGAACGAACAGACCAAGGAGCTGTCCACGGCAAGCTGGGGAGAGTTCGCTCCGTTCACCGGCGACGTAGCAGAGGAAAACCGCGTGCTTACAGAGCATATGACCACCTACGATCTTTCAAAAAGGGATTATCTTGCGGAAGAACACGACGACAAGGTTTACACGTCGGACGGCGTATATTATTGCACGATCACGATCGACTGCAGCGAAGAGGCGATGAAGACCACTCACAGAGCCGCACTTGACGAGTTCCTCGCAAACACGGGTGCAAAGGAGGCTGGTTTCACCTGCGAGAATACGACGATAGATTTCGCGATAAAGGAAATAGACGGACAGATGAAGTTTCTCATCTGGAAGAGAAACGAGGTTTACAGCGGAAAGCACTCTATGGTGTCTACGGTCACTGTGAGCTGTCAGCAGACGTGCATAGCGTATTTCAGCTACGGCAATGCGGAGATAACGGCACAAGATCTTGCCGGACTGAATAAATAAATCCGAAAAAACTTTCCGATAAAGCGAAAAACCCGATACGTGTCGGGTTTTTCTGCTATATTTAATTTTTTAACGTTACAAAATGCTGTTCGCGCGCTTTAAACCGAATACTTAAACGCGGATTTTGCCAGCGGCGGATATTAAGCAATTGCAGCCTCCGGTTTCAGGGCAGAGAATCACGGGAATATGCCGCGTTTTTTCTTTGCCGTGCAAAGTCTTTCTATTGCGACTGCGTAAGCCGCGAGGCGGTAACTGATCTTGTAGTCGCGCGCCTTGTGATATACGTCGGTCAGCGCCCTCGTCATGACTTTGAAAAGGGTCGCGTTGACGTCGTTTTCGTCCCAGGTTAGAGATTGCAGGTTCTGAACCCACTCGCAGTAAGAGACTATTACGCCGCCCGCGTTGGTCAGGATGTCGGGAAGCACCACGATGTCGCGTTCTTCGAGCACCGCGTCGGCTTCCACCGTCGTAGGTCCGTTTGCGGCTTCTATGATAAGGCGACAATTGAGTTCTTTCGCAACTTCTGCGGTGATCTGGTTTTCGAGTGCGGCGGGGATGAGTATGTCGCATTTCGTCGTAAGCAGGGCATGATTGTCGATATGTTCCACGCCGTCTGCGGTGTAGTCTTTGAGCAGTTTGTGCTGTTTTACGAAGTTGCATATCTCAGGGATATTCAGTCCGCTTTCTTTCCTTATGCCGCCGGAGACGTCGGATACAGCCACGATCTTGCAGCCCTTTTCGTAGAGAAGCCTTGCGGCGACGCTGCCCACGTTGCCCATGCCTTGCACGGCGACGCTGACGTCTGACGGAGCAAGTTTGTATTTGTCCAGCACTTCCATTGTGATTATCATGACTCCGCGCCCGGTTGCTTCGGGTCTGCCGAGCGAGCCGCCGACTTCAAGGTCCTTGCCCGTCACTACGCCCGGGATCGTGTAGCCGTTCATCATGGAGTAAGTGTCCATGATCCAGTCCATGACTTGCGCGTTGGTGCCGACGTCGGGGGCGGGGATATCCTTTTCAGGACCTATTATCGGAAGGATCATTGCCGTATACCTGCGTGTAAGTCTTTCCAGTTCGGCTTTGGAGAGGGTGGACGGGTCCACTTTTATGCCGCCTTTCGCGCCGCCGTACGGGATGTTGACGACCGCGCATTTAAAACTCATCCACGCGGCGAGAGCTTTTACCTCGTCGATATTTACGCTCTGGTGGTATCTGATGCCGCCTTTACACGGACCTCTGGAAGTGCTGTGCTGCACGCGGTAGCCTTCAAAGACGCGCACGCTTCCGTCGTCCATTTTTACGGGGACCGAGACTTTTAGTTCTCTTTCGGGGTACTTGATGAGTACGTAATCTTCCTCTTTCATTCCTACTGCTTTCGCCGCCTTGTCCAGGACAGACAAAAAATTGTCATAAGGGTTATACCTTTCTGCCATAGTTTCCTCCTTACTTGTTCTGTATTTATTTTATCACACATATGTGTATGATTTCAATATTAAAAAAAATTTTTGCCCTATGTACAAAAAATTGTTGATTATTCCCCGTTTGTATATTAAAATATAATCAGTAAGTAAACCGGAGAAAGACTATGGAACACGTCAACAGATTTAAAACGGACAAGCGTAGCCGCAAATCCAGGCAGGCTATAAAAGAAGCTTTCAAAGAGATGGTGCTGACTCAGGAAATGAGTCATATCGTGATAAAGGATCTGGCTGAGAGGGCGGACGTCAACCGTAAGACTTTTTACCTGCATTATACTGACGTTTACAACGTTCTCGAGGATGTTGAGGACGAACTTCTCGAGGATATCAAGAAGATATTCAGCAAGTTTGACATGAACAAGATCAAGACAGACCCGTATCCGCTTCTGATAGCGATCAGCTCAGGGGTGTCTGGCAGTGAGAACGAAACGTTCAACAAATTGCTGTTTTCCAGCACGATCTCGGGAAACTTTATGAGAAAGATCAAGGACATGCTCAAAAACGAGTTGTTTAATTCATACAAGATCAACAATGCAAACGTGTCAAGAGCGAACATAGCGCTTTCTTTTATCGTATCCGGCGTGGTGGACTGTTACAGAGACTGGTACCTGTCAGACAGAAAAGAAAGCCTTGAAGATCTTGCAATGGAGCTTTCCGAGCTTATCAAACACGGAATGGCGCGTTATTTCGAGAGCTGATGTCCGGAGAGAGAATTTGCCGGCTGTGCCCGAGAAACTGCGGCGCGGACAGAAGCGTGCGCAGTGGGTATTGTTCCGTCGGGAACTCGCTGAAGCTGGGCAGGGCGGCGCTTCATTTCTGGGAAGAACCCGTACTGGCGGGCAAAGGCGGCAGCGGCGCCGTATTTTTCAGCGGTTGTCCGCTCAGGTGCGTATATTGTCAGAATTACGCGTTGTCCGGCGGAGAGGGGATCGAGATCACGGTAAGCCGTCTTGCGGATATATTCAGAGAACTCGAAGATCAGGGCGCGGACAATATAGACCTGGTGACCGGCACTCATTTTGTTCCGCAGATAGTGAAAGCGCTTGAGCTGTACAAGCCGCGTGTTCCCGTGGTTTTCAACTGCGGGGGATACGAGCGCGTGGAAACGCTGAAAATTCTGGACGGCGCGGTCGACGTTTATCTGCCCGATTTCAAATATTCTGACAGAGGGCTTGCCGCGCGCTATTCCAACGCTCCCGATTATCCCGAAGTAGCCGCAGAGGCGCTCAAAGAAATGAAAAGACAGACCGGGAAGACAGTCCTTGGAAAAGACGGACTCATAAAAAAAGGGCTGATCGTAAGGCATCTGGTGTTGCCGTCTGCCGTTGCGAATTCAAAAGGAGCGCTGGATACGGTTTCGGAAATTGTCGACAAGGACGGAGATTACCTGTCGCTTATGAGTCAGTATATTCCGTTCGGAAGGGCGGCGGATTTTCCGGAGATAAACAGAAGGCTTAAACCGGTGGAGTACAAAGCGGTCGTAGCGCACGCGCGCAAACTCGGCTTTGAAAACGTTTTCATCCAGCTCGCCGACAGCGCGGACACAGAATATATCCCCGATTTCGACGGAAGGGGAGTACTTAAAAAAGATTGATATCTGATAAAATCGCAATAAAAATGCCGTCCGTAAAGGCGGCATTTTTGTTGATCTTAGTTTTACTTTTTATTTAGCCCAGCTCGTATCCGAAGGGATCTGATAGAGAGGTGCGTTCTCTTTGTTGTAGGTAAAATATTTGTGCCACTGGTTTTCGCTGTAACCCTGAAGTTTGATCCAGCTGAGCAACGGGCTGGTCGATACGCCCAGAGAACCTGACCAGCTGTCGTAGGTCTCGTAACGTCTGAAAAGACCGCAGTCCCAGATCTGGCACTTTATCGTCTGATAGCGGTATACGATATCTTTGCTGTTAGCGGAATTTCTGGTAGATTCGGTCGCAAGTTTTAGTGCGTCGGTCGTTACGTCGACTTTGATCTCTATTTCGTAATAGCCTTCTGCGTCGTTATGTACGATAGAAGCGCTTTCGATGTTTTCGAGGGTGATATTCGCGTTGGTCGTCTCTACGTATGACTTGTTGTAATAATCCTCTTTCATAAATTCGGCTACGGTCATCGTCTGAACCTTGTCGCATTTGTCCCAGTCTATGAACGCGTTGTCGGTATAGAAATTGTCGACCGAGTTTTCAAGCAGAGCTTTACTCTTGCCTTCCTGAACGTAGAAGGTTTGACCGTCCGGCGTAAATTTGCGGTTGCCGTAGTCGAGAAGATCGCGGCAAAGTCCGAGGATTGTGCTGTCGTTTTCTTCGGGGGTCTCGTTTTTGTAACCGTTCATGACTCTTCCCATTGTGACCATATACATTGCCGCGCCGTCCTTTATACGCACTTCGCGCACCTGCATGGATCCGCTCATGCCCATGCTCGTCACCGAAGCGATGCCGCTGCCGTACGCGTAGTTTGCGTAATACGACACCTTAGAAAGATTGTCGTTGGCGATATTGAAGAGATATGTCGCGGCTTCTTTTATCGCGGCGTCCTCTGAAAGTGAGGAACTGCTCGCCGTAAGCTTTGAAGCTTCGGGTTTGACTATGCCTTGTTGGGCTTGTTCGTTCGGCGCGACACCGAGGTCGTCGTGATCGAGATTCTGGTTTTCGTCGAATTGTTCGGTTTTTCCGTCGCAGGCGATAAAGAATACAGCGCTCAAAATAAATACGATGCTGATTATTGCCAAAAGCAGTTTCTTTTTCATAATAACCTCCTTGTTCGGCTTTAGCCGTCATATCAATTATATAAAGAATATTTTGCTTTGGTCAAGTTTTTTCCTGAAAAGCTGTGTAATATTAAGCGCTGTTTATCGTAAGGAAATTGTAAGCGGCGTTTGAAAACGGGTCAAAATAAGTCAAAAACGCAAAATAACGCGCATTTTGCGGATATTTGTATTTTTTTGTATACGCGAATAATCGGGCGCGCTTTTGTTTGAGTTTTTACGCGCGCTATGCTATAATATTCAAAAACGTTTTACAAGGTATCTGACTGAACATGGCATGGTGGGGTAAGGCGTTGCTCGTAGCGGCGGCGTATCTTATAGGCTCGATAAATTTCGCGATAATTTTTTCAAGACTTAAAGGCACCGATATAACAAAAAAGGGCAGCGGCAATCCCGGCACTATGAACGTACTGCGTTCCGTAGGTAAACTCTGGGGCGTTCTGACTTTTATCTGCGACTGCGCTAAAGGCGTGATTTTCGCCGTTATCGGATTGTACTGGGTCGGAAGTCTCGATTGGTTGTTTATTCTGGGCGTCGTAACCATAGTCGGACACGTTCTTCCCGTTTACAGCAAGTTCAAAGGCGGCAAGGGCGTCGCGACGTCGATCGGCGTTTTTATCGTCGCGTATCCGATAGCCGGCGCGATCGTGCTTGCGGTGCTGATACTGATGCTGTTGTTTATCAAATACGGCTTCATCGGCTCGATAACATGCATATCCGCGATCACGATATACAGCTGTATAGTCAGCCGTGATAACGTTACGGCGATCGTCTGTTCACTCGTCATCTGGGCAATCGTTGTCGTAAGACATTATTCCAATATAAAAAGACTGATAAGAGGAGAGGAAAACACTCTCAAACTGGTAGGGAAAAACCAAAGTAAAGACCTGACCGAGGACGGTAAAAAGGAAGAACCGGACGAAGGTCAAAAGGAGAATTGAATGAAACTGGGAGTAGTAGGTCTGCCCAACGTGGGCAAAAGTACGCTTTTCAATGCCATCACGCAGGCGGGAGCGGAGAGCGCGAACTATCCGTTCTGCACGATAGAACCCAACGTGGGAGTTGTAGCCGTCCCCGACGAGAGACTGGATAAGCTTGCCGCGCTTTACGATTCTAAGAAGATAACCCCGACCGTACTCGAATTCGTCGACATAGCGGGGCTCGTCAAGGGCGCGTCTCACGGCGAAGGTCTGGGAAACAAATTTCTTTCGCACATAAGAGAGGTCGACGCGATAGTTCACGTGGTAAGGTGCTTCGACGACGAAAACATAACGCACGTTGACGGCAGCGTGGATCCTTTGAGAGATATCGAGACCATCGACTTAGAGCTTATCTTTGCGGATATGGAGACTGTGCAGAAGCGTTCCGCAAAAGCGAGAAATTCGGCAAAGGGCGGAGACAAGAAATTCGCGGAAGAAGCGGACTTCCTCGACAGAGTGCTCAAAGAGCTCGAAAACGGCAAGCTCGTGCGCCTTATGGAGTTTTCTGAAGAAGAGCAGGCGATAATAGACGATATGTTCCTGCTGACCGCAAAACCGGTGATTTACGCTGCGAACATAGGCGAGGACGACCTGGGCAAAGAGGACAACGCATACGTCAAAGACGTCAAGAAGTTCGCCGCTTCGCAGAACAGCGAAGTCATCGTGCTTTGCGCTAAGATAGAAGAAGAACTTGCCGGTATGGAAAAGGACGAAAAGGAGATGTTCCAGCAGGAGCTCGGCATAGACAAAAGCGGTCTTGACAAGCTTGTTTCGGCATGTTACACCCTTCTCGGTCTGATAAGCTATCTGACCGCAGGAGAGAAAGAGACGCGTGCATGGACGATTGTCAAGGGTACGAAGGCGCCTCAGGCGGCGGGAAAGATACACAGCGACTTTGAAAAAGGCTTTATACGCGCCGAGGTCGTGGACTGGAAGGTGCTTCTCGAATGCGGCTCCTACAATGCGGCGAAAGAGAAGGGAAAGGTCAGGAGCGAAGGCAAGGATTACGTCGTCCAGGACGGAGACGTGGTTTTGTTCAGATTCAACGTCTGAAATGAAAGATAACGTGACAAAAGAGGTATCGGATGGATTACAAAAAACTGCTTGCGGACATAGTGATATTGCAGGACGTGGAGAGCTGTGAAATAGAACCGCTCATCACCGTTCCCAAAGATCCGGCGATGGGCGATTATTGCCTGCCGTGTTTCAAGTTCGCAAAAGAGATGAAAAAAAGCCCGATGGCGCTCGCTCAGGAGATTGTATCGCGTATTGGCGCGTATAACTTCCTTGAAAAGGCAGAAGCCGTCGGCGGTTACGTCAACTTCACGCTCAACAAGAGAATGGTCGCGACGCGCGTCGTCGAGAAGATCCTCACTGAGGGTGACGCGTACGGCAGGTCTGAAGAGGGCGCCGGCAAGACTGTCTGCATTGACTTTTCGTCAGTCAACATTGCCAAACCCTTCCATATGGGACACCTGCTCAACACCGTGATAGGCGGCGCGCTTTGCAGGATATACCGCGCGCTCGGCTACAAGGTCGTCGGCATAAACCACCTCGGAGACTGGGGCACGCAGTTCGGCAAACTGATCGTCGCATACAAAAAGTGGGGCGACAGGAACGACATCGACAAACGCGGCGTCAGAGGACTTCTGGATATCTACGTGAAGTTCCACGAAGAAGCTGAAAAAGATCCCGCCCTTGAGGACGAGGCTCGCGCCTGGTTCAAGAAGATTGAGGACGGCAACGAAGAAGCGCTCGCGCTTTTCGGTTACTTCAAGGAAGTGACGATGAGAGAAGTGGAGAAGGTCTACAAGCGCCTCAACGTCACCTTCGATTCATATGCAGGAGAGAGTTTTTATAACGACAAGATGCAGCCCGTACTCGACGAGCTGGAGCAGAAAGGGCTTCTCGAACTTTCGGACGGGGCAAAGATCGTCAGGTTTGATGGAGATAAAATGCCTCCGTGCCTTCTGGTCAGAAGCGACGGGGCGACCCTTTATGCGACGCGTGATCTTGCCGCGGCGGTCTATCGCAAGAACACTTACGATTTCTACAAGTGCCTTTACGTCGTTGCTTATCAGCAGAACCTGCATTTCAGGCAGATATTCGAAGTTCTGCGCAAGATGGGCAAGCCGTGGGCGGACGACATGGTGCACGTCGCGCACGGCATGGTCTCGCTTGAGGACGGCGCGCTGTCTACGCGTACCGGCAGGGTGGTATTCCTTGAAGACGTGCTGAATACCGCCGTTGCCAAGGCGGGCGAGATAATCGCAGAAAAGAACCCAGATCTTGAGGACAAAGAGAAGACCGCAGAGCAGGTCGGCGTGGGCGCGGCAGTGTTCGCAATGCTGTTCAACGGCAGGATAAAGGACGTCGTGTTCGACTATGACAAGGTGCTCAATTTCGACGGAGAGACCGGACCGTACGTGCAGTATACTTACGCGCGTTGCTGTTCGCTTCTTGAAAAGTGCGTTTCGGAAGGCGACGACTACAATGAGGACGGCATAGCAAACGACGAGGCTTACGCGCTCGTCAAGGCGCTTGAGAAGTATCCCGAAAGCGTACACGCCGCGGGAGAGAAGTACGAGCCCAGCATAGTTACAAGGCAGATCGTCGACATCGCTCAGGCGTTCAACAAATTCTATTTCGAACACAATATAAAAGACGCCGCACCCGACGTTAGGAACGCGAGACTCGCGCTTGTCGCGGCAACGAAACAGGTCATCGAAAGCGGACTTACGCTTCTCGGGATCTCGGCTCCCAAAAGAATGTAAAACCTACACGGGCAGGAAAATTTTCAGAAAAAGCGCGCCTTGGAAAACTTCATACGTCACCGGATTTCGAACCAAAGCGTCCGGGCGGAAAAGTTGCCGGGGCAGAAAATATTTTGCGTACAATAAGCAATCTGTACGTATCGCCTGAAGGCGGAAGGAGAAAGACAAAATGTTAGTGGACAAGAGGATTGAAACCCTTGCAAAAAATCTGGTTAATTATTCGTGCAACGTTCAGAAGGGCGAAAACGTCCTGATCGAAGCGTTCGGCATTGATTATCAGCTGGTGAACTGCGTGGTCAAAGAGGTCTATGCGGCGGGCGGCTATCCGTTCGTCAGCGTGTTCGACAACCGCATACAGCGTGAGCTGATGAAGGGCATGGACGAAACTCTCGCTAAGAAGATGGCGGAATTCGACTGCGCCAAGATGGACAAGATGGATGCATACATCGGCATCCGCGGCGGCGAGAACGCTTACGAGACCTGCGATATAGACGCGTCAAGGATGGGCGCATACAGCAAGTTCTATTCGCTTCCCGTTCATCACGACAGACGCGTCGCTCACACCAAGTGGGTCGTGCTCAGATACCCCACCCAGGGCATGAGCGCGATGTCCGCAATGAGCACCGAAAGTTTCGAAGACTTTTATTTCGACGTCTGCAATCTCGATTACCGCAAGATGGGCGAGGCGATGACTCCGCTTGTCGAGCTGATGAACAAGACGGATAAAGTCCGCATCGTCGGACCCGGCACCGACCTCAGCTTTTCTATCAAGGGGATCGGCGGCGTCAAGTGCTGCGGTCTCAGAAACATCCCTGACGGAGAGGTTTATACCGCGCCGGTCAAGAATAGCGTGAACGGCAGGATAACTTATAACGTGCCTACGAGCAAGGACGGCATAAAATTTGAAAACGTATCCCTCCTTTTCAAGGACGGCAAGATAATTGAAGCGACCGCCAACGATACGGAGGCGATCAACAAGATCTTCGATACTGACGAAGGTTCAAGGTACGTCGGAGAATTCGCCATCGGCGTGAACCCGTTCGTCACCAAGGCTATGGGCGACATCCTGTTCGACGAGAAGATCAGCGGCAGCATCCACTTTACGCCGGGCAGCTGCTACGACGACGCGTTCAACGGCAACAGGAGCGCGATCCACTGGGATCTCGTGCTTGTGCAGACCAAGGCGTTCGGCGGCGGCGAGATCTATTTCGACGACAGGCTGATCAGGAAGGACGGCGTGTTTGTCGTGGACGAACTCAAAGGGCTGAATCCCGAAAATCTCGCCTGAAAAGCGCAAAATCAAGAAAACCGCTAAAATCTACGCAAAGCATTGTAATTTTTTTAACATTGTGATAAGATATAAGCGATGCGGCGATCCCGCACAGACACGGTAATAACGCCTAAAGGCGCAATACGAAACAGGACAACAATTTTTTGGAGGTAATTTTTTATGCCATTGGTTACATCTGCCAACATGTTTAAGAAGGCATACGAGGGCGGTTACGCTATCGGCGCTTTCAACGTAAACAATATGGAAATCATTCAGGGTATCGTAGAAGCGGCAACGGAGGAGAACGCTCCGCTCATTCTTCAGGTTTCTTCCGGCGCGAGAAAGTACGCTAACCCCGTATATCTGCGCAAGATGGTCGAAGCTGCTGAAGAAGTCAGCCATCTGCCCATCTGCCTGCACCTCGACCACGGCGATACGTTCGAGCTTTGCAAGAGCTGTATCGACGGCGGTTTCAACTCCGTCATGATCGACGGCAGCCATCACGCTTTCAAGGACAATATCGAACTTACCCGCAAGGTAGTCGAGTATGCTCACGACCACGGCGTCGTCGTTGAGGGCGAGCTGGGAAGACTCGCAGGCGTTGAAGACGAAGTAAAAGTCTCCGCTGAGGACAGCTCCTACACCAGACCCGAAGAAGTCGAAGAGTTCGTCACCAAGACCGGCGTTGACAGCCTTGCTATAGCGATCGGCACTTCTCACGGCGCTTACAAGTTCAAGCCGGGCACCAAGCCGCAGCTCAGATTCGACATTCTCGAAGAAGTTGCTAAGAGACTGCCCAACTTCCCGATAGTCCTGCACGGCGCATCTTCCGTTCCGCAGGAATTTGTCAGGATCATCAACGAGAACGGCGGCGCGCTCAAAGACGCGATCGGCGTGCCCGAAGATATGCTGAGAAAGGCGGCTTCCATGGCTGTCTGCAAGATCAATATCGACAGCGACCTGCGTATGGCTTGCACCGCAGGCATCCGCAAGCACTTCGTCGAGCATCCGGATCACTTCGATCCCAGACAGTACCTGGGCGACGCGAGAGCGAACATCAAGTACATTGTCAAGCACAAGCTGACCGAAGTTCTCGGCTGTGCAGGCAAGGCTACCGAGATCCTCAACGCGTAATCGTTTGAAATCGGCACGGACGGGCGGCAACGCCCGTCCTTTTTTGTTTGTATTGTATATTTAATTTGAAAACCGTGTTAAAATATCCGGGAAGGACATCGCTATGTTTAAGACGCGGAACGCGTGGATTTGTCTTTTTTGTCTTCGTTTTGCTTGCCGGAATAAAATATCCTGAAATATTCTAAAAATTTATAAAATTAAACTTGACAACCAAAAGTTACAAACGTATAATATAAATACTGTTTATAATCTGTCGGGTTTGATACAAGGCAAACTTAGGCTTGCTTTTTTTATTGTCCCGACCGGACACGTCGGCGTTTGGAGGAGGTATCATGATTTTTTTTACAAGTGATCTGCATCTCGGTCACGAGAATGTGATCAAAATGTGCAATCGGCCTTTTTCAGACGCAGAGGAGATGAACGAGGCGCTTGTTTCCGCATGGAACGGCAGGGTGCATAAAAACGATACGGTGTACATTGTCGGAGATTTCGCATACCGCTCCAAAGTCTCTCCCGAAGAGTTTCTGAAAAGGCTGAAAGGGAATAAGTATCTGATAATCGGCAACCACGACCGTTCGTGGATCGGCGGCGTAGATCTGTCAAAGTATTTTATCGGATGGTCGTCGTATACGGTGATAAATACGGGAAGGGGAAAGGCAACTCTTTGTCATTTTCCGATGCTGGCGTTTGAGGGCAAATTTCTTATCCACGGACATATGCACAACAACACTAAGCGCCCTTACTGGAGCTATCTGAAGACAATGGACAACGCGCTCAACGCAGGCGTGGATATCAACGGCTTTATCCCCGTAACTTTTGACGAGCTTGTCGCAAATAATGAGGAGTTCAGAAAGAACAACTGATAGCTTTTATATCAGATAAAAATCTTTGTTTCAAGCAAAGCAAAATAGAAACAGCCGATACAGCCATACGGATCGGATATGCGCGAAAGCATATGTGATAGAAGGGGCAGGCAATATAAGACGGGGCGGATATTTTCGCTCCGTTTTTTCCTTTGGCAGCATATTTATTACAGAGTTTTCAGCGCAGGTATTACCCGCAAACTTTCCGCGTTTAGCCTGAAATTCGTTTGAGTATAGATTTAGCAAATCTAATTCCTATAATTACGTTTCATGTCGGATAAAGAACTGAAGCAACTAATTTTTTAGTGAATAATTATAGTAAAATATCGTTTTTAGGTCTTTTGACCTAAAAACGATAGGGCGAAAACGTAAATTTATTATTAGCTTTGCAGATAACGGTCAGGTTGGCATACTTTAACAAATATAATTGCTTATCTAAGCGGAAATAATCGAGATCAAGTAAAAAACTGCGGATTTTTATATAATCAAATGGTCAGACGCTTTTTCTCACAAGGCGAGAGAAGTCGAGTTTTCTCGTGATTTCCGTAACGCCGAAAATCTCGTCGGGAGTAATACCGAGCGTTTCGTAAATTTTCACTATGTTGTCATATCCGGGCTTCTTTTTTCCGGATTTCCATTGACCTATCGTGGTTTGGTTTACGTCAAGAAGATCGGCAAGTTCGCCCTGATTTATCTTGCTGTAAAACATTATGTCGCGTATGATTTCAGGAAATTCCATATTGACAATCCTTATTTTATCCGTATTTTTATATAAATATTATTTAATTAATTCAACTTGATTATAATTGACTTTAGGTCAAAAGACTTGACATAGGTCAAAAGACCTAATATAATATCAGTAGTAATATTTTGAAAGACTTGATTCAGGTAGAAGACTTGATTGGGGCAGAAGACAGGACATTGGTAAACAGACTTAATTCAGGTTAAAAAATTTGTTTTAGGTCAAAAGACTTAAGATAATACCTATGTAGATATATTAAAAAGCCTGACATAATATCGATGCTAATAGGTCAAAAAATTTGATTCAGGTCAAAAGACCTAAAGTTGGCAGAGTATATAATGTATTGATCGGAAACAGGAAAAGATTCTTCAAAGCGATGAAAACAGGTGAAAATTAATTATTTTGCCAAACATTGAAACGTACAGCAAAAAGTTGTCGTCGACTTTTATAAATAACGTATCATAATATATTCAGGGGGTTCGAATATTTTTATATTTTGAAATTTCGAGCCGTAATTAGGAGGAATTTATGATTTGCAAAAAATGCGGCACTGAGTTTGACGGGGCATTTTGTCCCAGGTGTGGGGAGAGGGCAGAAGAAAAACTGACTGTCTGCCCCGTATGCGGCAAAGAGAGAGCTGAAGGCGAGACGTTCTGCTCAAAATGCGGATATTCTTATGAAAATGCGCGCGCGTCGAAAGAAAAAGTCACGCGTAAAAAAGTTGACTTTTCAAAGGTCAAAAAAGCGTTTGAAGACAAGTATTGGATCATACCTTCGGCGGGAAGGTTGCTTTTAGGAGTGCTCGTTCTTCTCAGTCTGATAGCGCCCGTGATAACTCACGCGGGCGTGAATACTGCGGGCAACGGTTACGTAAACGCGTTCGGCGTAAACGTAACGACGACGTATACTGTGTGTTGCGCCGCGCTTCTGATTGCAGGTGTTTACACTCTTGTTTACGGCGCTTATACGCTCATTCGCGCGTTTATGCGTCGTTACTTTGATGTAGGCAAAAAGTTGTATTATATACTTGACGGCGTTTTATGCGTTATCGTTGCGGTGATAGGCTGTATCGGCTGTGCGGGCGCGGGAGACTGGTATGCAGACGCAGGTGCGGGACTTAGTTTGTGCGTATTTGTCGGAATAGCGGGCGTAGCGTTGCTGTGCCTAAGGATATTATACGAAAACAAGTGGTTTGACAAAAAGCTCGCCTCGGAAGATCCGCTGAACAGTGAGAGCGACAGGACGCGCGAAAAGAAGCTGAACAAGCCGTACGGCATTACCGTTTCGGTAATAAGCGCGGCTCTTGTTATAGCGATAGCGATAACGTCGGCGGTATCAATCCTGTATAAAAGCCCGTTTAATTTTACGGCAAGCGGTTTTGCAGAAACGAGAGCAGACGTTATAAAGCAGTTCGGCGTTCCTGAGGGCGCAGGCGAAAACGACTCTTCTTTTACCTATTACAGCAGCGAATACACCAACATCGACAAGATGATCGAAGCTTTGCAGACGGCGCAGGAAGAGGCGTCGGAAGATATCGACGAGGATATAGGCGAGGACTTTGACGAAGGAGATCTTGAAGACGCGTTCGGAGAGGACGAAAAGTACGAAATCGCCATTGACAGTTTGAAAGAAAAGAAAGAAAAGCTCGTTTACAAAAAGACGACCGTTACTTTCGATAACTACGGCGGAATCGACAGAAAAGGGGACGGAATAACGTCTTATATCTGCGAGGTTGTAGATCCTGAAGGCGGAGAAAAAACGCTTAAAAGTATAGACTTGTCGGGAAGCTTTTACATAGAATACGAAGACAAAGCGATCCTGTCGTACGTTGCGCAATATGCGGACGGAAGTTTTATCAAAAGTAACGCAACTTTGAGAAGCGAACATTTTGATAAAGAAGCGAATGAATACGTTTTTACCGACAGTCTGGGGAAATACACCGTAAAATATAACGATCTGACGTTTATCGGTAAGGACTGCGGATATTATATGACGGGAAAAACGTTGCATATCCTTTCTTATTTCGACGGAATATTGGAAAAAGGTTTCGATATCGACAATGTGGAGAGAATAGAAATAGAGGAAGGTCTGACAGAGTTTGATTGCTTGCTTATGCGCGAGGACGGAAATTTGGAAATGATCAAGTTCAAAAACTTGAAAAGCATGACCGTTCCTTCAACGTTGACGTCGTTCAATATTTCACTGATAGAGAACAGTAAATTTTATAATGACGAGTCGAACTGGGACGAAGGGCACGTCTTGTATGTCGGCGGTATGCTTGTCTATGATAACGAAGAACTGAGTGATTACGCGATAAGAGAGGGCACGACCGCTATTAACGACTCAGTCTTCAACAGTGTGGAGATGAACTCGCTGTATGTTCCGGAAAGCGTAAAGTACGTAAGCCCCGATTCGTTTAACAATTGCAAAATAGGACAAATAACGTTGCCTGCGACACTGATAGAAACGTTTAAAGATGTAAAATTCGACAGTATTACGGTAACAGGCGAGGGAGAGATACCTGAGTCCGCATTCGCAGGGCGCAGTTCGCTTACCAAAGTAATAATTTCCGACGGAGTGACCTCAATAGGCGACGGTGCGTTCAGGTCGTGCTCATCGCTTACAAGCGTATCAATATCTGCAAGCGTCACGAACATTGGGAATAACGTCTTTGAAGATTGCCATTCGCTTGCAGATATAACGGTAGAAGAAGGTAACTCCACGTATAAATCGGCAGGAAATTGCTTAATAGACAAATCGACAAAGACTTTGATAAAGGGTTTTAAAACGAGTATTATACCCGATGACGGAAGCGTGACGAGCATCGGAGCTTATGCGTTTGCAGGGCTTTCTACGCTTGAAAGTATAGCGATACCTGACGGTGTGACTAAGATCGGCGAATACGCGTTTTACGATTGCAGTTCGCTTGTCGACGTGACAATTGCGGGCAGCGTTAACTATATAGGCTATTATGCGTTCGCCGGTGAAACCGTACTTAAATGCGCAAAGTTTGATATTACAGAAGGATGGGCGGTATATTTACGTTCATCCTCGTCTGATAAAATTTATAATAGTTTTTCTTCGTCAGATCTTTCCGATTGTTCTAAGGCAGGCTTGCTTCTGCATAATTACTACGATTGCTATTGGAAACGCGGATAATAAAAGACGTAGCTGAAAACATAAACGGACCCGGGTAAAATGCCCGGGTCCGTTTTTTAATCGGTCGTATTTATAAAAACGCGCGCCTAAGCGGCAAAACAATCACGCCGCGCCGCCGATCGCCTGCAATATCAGCGTCATTACGGGCAGGGTAGCCACGCTGAAGACGGTGCCGAGAAGAACGAGGTTGGCGGCGTTTTCCTGACCTTCGCCGAGCATTTCGGCAAAGTTGAGGACGACGCTGGCGACGGGCGCCGCGCAGAGAATGAACATTGAATATTTGACGTACTGTTCGAACGGCAAAAACCATATGAGAAGCATGCCGATGAACGGGAAGATCATCTGTTTTACAAATACTATCGCGTATTGAGACGGGGTGCAGAAAAGAGACTTCGGCTTTACCGTGGCAAGGCGCATACCCATTATCAGCATACACATAGGGGTCGACATTTTGCCCAGAAGAGTAAATATGCCCGCTACTTTTTCAGGCAGTCTCCAGGTCGTGAAGAAAAGCGGCAGGCAGATTATCATCGCTATTGCCGCGGGGTTTACAATCGCTTTCCACGGCTTGATATATTTTTTGTCGCGCGTTATTATCGCGGAGCCGATCGTCCAGCCGAATATGTTCATGCCGAGGAGATAGGAGACTGAAAGTATCGTTACGTTGGGGTTGTCGGGGAAGAGAGCCTGTAAAAGGGGTACGCCCATGAACGCGCAGTTTCCGAAGCTGGTCGCCACGTTGTACACGCGGTATTTGACGTCGTCATATTTCTTGCGAAGAATGAGAAAGGCAAGCCCGAGCATTATCGCCTGCGCCGCCATCGAGATGAAGAAAAACCCGATTATCTGAATGATCAGTTCTTTGGTATATTCGGGCACCGCGTTGACCGAGTAAACGGTCAGGCACGGACTGCACACATACATCAGTATGACGGCAAACGAAGATATGCTCACAGGTTTTATCAGCTTTGCCTTTACTGAAATAAAGCCCGGTACGGCGTAGACCAGCATGGTCGCGACCGCGATCAGCGTTGTGATGAAAAACTCCATAAACTCCTCTTTGCGCCGATATCGCAAGCGGCGCGCGCGTATATGCTTGATTGACCAAAGGTATTATATTACCGCGCGCAAAAACAGTCAAATAAAAGTAAGGGGCAAAATATGGATTTTTTGAAAGGATAGAGAGGATGAGAACATACGGTTTGTCCATAAACTAAAAGGCGAAAAAATGAAATGAAAAAGCCGCCTTCCTTTAGCGGGAAAGCGGCGGATTTTTTAAACAACGGCTTTATTTTTTGACAAATGCCGATTTGGGTTGCTTGCAGACGGGGCATCTGAAATCTTCGGGAAGATCTTCAAACGGAGTCTCTCCGTCGTATACGTAGCCGCACACGGAGCATACCCATTTGCCTTTCTCCTGCTTTTCTTCGATATAGGTCGGCGCATTCTTGGCAGTCTTGCCTTTTATGACGTTGTGGTAATAAGCGTAAGTCATCGGGGGCTTGTTTTCAAGGACGTCCGCATCGGTAACTTTTCCCAAAAATACCGTGTGCGTGTCTGTTTCAAGCGTTTTTTCCACTTCGCAGACTATATACGCAGCGGCGTTGTCAACTATGGGCATCATGCCTTTTACCGAATAGTCGACCTTATCGAATTTATTCGTATCTTTGCCTGAAGAGAAGCCGAAAGTGCCGATTATGTCGGGTGCGGACTGTTCATGCAGAACGCTTACCGCAAACCTTTTGCTTCTTTCGATACATTTGTGGGTATAGTTGTTTTTGTTCACGCTTACGGCGATCGTAGCGGGTGAGGACGTTATCTGCATAACGCTGTTTACGGTGCAACCCGTAGGTCTGCCGTTATCCCACGCGCTTAAAATATAAACGCCGTAACTTAATGCGCGGAAAGCCGAATTGTTCATATCAATAGTTTTTGCTTCTCAGTTGGAAATATGCCTGCGGATGAGCGCAAACGGGGCATACTTCGGGCGCTTCTTTTCCGACGTGGATATGTCCGCAGTTGTTGCAGATCCATTCGTTTTCGCCGACCTTCTTGAATACTTCGCCTTTTTCGATATTCGCGAGCAGGGCGCGGTATCTTTCTTCGTGCTCCTTTTCGATAGCGGCAACGCCGTCGAAAAGCTTAGCTATTTCTTCAAAACCTTCTTCGCGCACTTCTTTTGCGAAAGTAGCGTACATATCCGTCCATTCGTACATTTCGCCCGCAGCTGCGTCAGCGAGGTTTTCAACGGTGGAAGGGATGCCGCCGTGAAGAAGTTTGAACCATATCTTAGCGTGTTCCTTTTCGTTGTTTGCGGTTTCCTCAAAAAAATTGGCTATCTGAATGTAGCCGTCCTTCTTCGCCTTGGAAGCGTAGTAGGTGTACTTGTTTCTCGCCTGAGATTCACCCGCAAAAGCGGTCTCGAGATTTTTCTCGGTTTTCGTACCTTTGATATCCATATGATTTTCTCCTTTTTTTTGCCCGTATCCGAGCTTCAGCATAATTATAAAATATGAAAACCGCCTTGTCAATACGCAATTTCGCCCGAAAGCGCAGTTATGTGACAAAGTCACAGAACGTCTTGGAAAAAGAGGAGTTTTGCGTTATATAAGCCGGTTTTTTACATTTTGCGCGGACGTTATCCGAGGCAATCGCTTGTCAAAAATCCGCCGTAATGATAAAATGATTGTAGACGACAGGGCGGTGAAGATATGAAGATCCGGGAATCAGGCGAAAATTATCTTGAGACGATACTCAGGCTCGGCAACAGACAGGGCAACGTGCGTTCGATCGACCTTGCCGTGGAGTTGAATTATTCCAAGCCGAGCATTTCGCGCGCAGTCAGCCTGCTTAAGAAAGCCGGATATCTTACCGTCGACGAAAACGGGTATATCGAACTTACCGCCGCCGGTCTCGAAAAGGCAAATTCCGTCTACGAAAAGCACAGAATAATAAAGAGTTTTCTGGTAAAGGTGCTCGGTGTGAACGACGAGACTGCCGAAAACGACGCTTGTAAAATAGAGCACATAATAAGCGACGAAAGTTTCGGCGCGATGAAAAATTACGTGAAAAAGTTCGGGGAATGAGCGAAAACGACCAAGGGAGCCGAACGGCTCTTTTTTTATGCAAAAATAATCGGAAACCGCCGCTATTTTGCGCGTTGTTAAATAATATTGCCGATCGCTTGCAAAGATCGGATTGAGAACGCAAACGTATTTTACGAAAAAATATTTAGTTAGCTATCGCTAACCATTTGACTGCAAGGCTGTGATACAATATAATAAATACGAATTAACGGGAATGTTCCCCGTATCTTTCTGCTCGTGGGTTAGCGACAGCTAACCCGCGCGAGGAGAGAAAACAGAGCGCCTGTTAAGACTTGACAGAGAGGTGATTTGAGTGACGGCATCGGAATACAGATATATTCAGGCAATCGTATCTGTAAAAAAGGAAAAGGGCAGAGTCACAATGTCGGACATAGCTCAGAAACTGGCATTTGCGAGGGCGAGCGTATACAAAAAGCTGCTTTCTCTCGGAGAGCAGGGGTATATCGTGAAAGAGGACGGGAAGTACGTCGGCGTGACGAAAAAGGGCGAGACCGAATACGATGCTGTCGGAAAGCTCGCGAACGTCTGCGCGGAAATGCTTGCGGAAAAGACGGGGCTTGAAAAGAAGTTCCTGATCCATGACGCCGTGAACATAGCGTGCGTGCTGTCGTCAAGATGCAGAAATCGTCTTCTTGATCAACGGGTATGATTTTCACAACACAACTTATAATCTCCGATGGCGGGGCGGCGGCAGCCGCTCCGTTTTTCTGTTTTCAGAGAGAATATCGGCATTAATGCTTTGTCTGCCGCCGCATTGTGTGTTATCATTATCTTATGGAAAAAATGATAGTTCTGCTTGACGCAGACGACACTTTGCTGGATTTCGGGAAAAGCGAGAGAGAGTCCATCGTGACCACGCTGAACGAATTCGGGATCGGTGTCAGCGAAAAAATCGTCGACAGATACGTGCAGATCAATCTGCATTGCTGGAAATTGCTCGAAACGGGCAAGATCACGCGCGAGTATCTTGACCGGCTGCGCTTCGATATGCTTTTTGACGAGTTCGGGATAACGGGTAAAGACACGGTGACAGTGGGTGCGACGTACCGCGCTCATCTGACTGAAAAGGGATATGTCATCGACGGCTGTATTGAATTTCTTAAAAATATTTCTTTGAAATACAGGCTTTTTCTGGTGACCAACGGCACTCAGCCTACTCAGATAGCAAGACTTAAAACCGCGGGCATAGACGGATTTTTTGAGGACAAGTTCTATTCTGAGCAGATAGGCTGCGCGAAGCCGTACAAGGGATTTTTCGACTATGTGTTTTCGCATATAAAGGATTTCGACAAGTCGCGCACGGTGCTTGTCGGAGACTCGCTTTCGTCAGATATACTCGGCGCGAACAATGCGAGGATAACCGGCGTGTGGTTCAATCCGAACGGAAATGCCGTCGAAGGCATAGCGTCGCCAGACTATACCGTATGCGGGTATGAAGAACTGGAAGCCCTGCTTGAAAAACTGGACGGGGAAAAGACAGGCAAGATCTGAAAAGCAAACTTAACAAGAAGAAAAAAGCGCCTGAAGCGGCGCTTTTTGTTTACACGTTTCTGGTTTTCGGGTTTGATTTTGTCAGCTGGTAAAATCCAGATCGCCTCCGAAGCAGTCGTCTGATATCTCGTATTGCGCGTAAGAGGAGTTCTGCCAGACCTTTACGTAGTCCACGTAAAACACGCTCTCTGAGTCCTCGTCGAATTTGCCGATGCGCTGACCGTGAGGTCCGTATCCGTCGCCGGCGTCTATCTCCACGGTAAGGCGCAAAAACTCCTTTACGTGGGACACTCCGCCGCCCATACTCGCCCATGTGGGCTGACCGTCAACGTAAAACACGTAATAAAGCGGAGTCCATTTGAGCGCGAAAGTGTGATAGCCGTCATAAAGATCGGTGCCGGTGTCAACTATATAGTCATCGACCTTTGCGAACTCGCCGTAGCCGTTCCAGAGCAGGGCGTGCCCCATCTTTTCCGGATGCTTGATAAACGCGCTTTCAAACACGTCGATCTCTGTGCCGTCTACCCCTTCCGCGCCGACTTTACGCATATTGGACGACTGAAGCCAGAACGCAGACCACAGTCCGTCCGCGTCAGGGAATTTGACTCGCGTCTCGAAATAGCCGAATGCCTGCGCGAAAAGAAGCTCGTCGGACGAACCCTTGTTGTCGCTCTGGTTTCCGATCACGGCGCGCGTTTCTATACCGCCTGTGAATCTTCCTTCAGACGGGCAGGTGCCGTCGGGACATACGTGGTTTTCGGAATAAAAACTTCTTATTTGGAGAGTGCCGTCCGCAACGGTCACGGCGTCAGGGCACCAGTAGACGTTTTGCTCCGGCTTGTTCTTATCGTTGCTTTCACAGCGTATCGCGTGCGGTGAAGTCGTCCAGATCTCTCTGTTTCCGTCGTAGTTTTCTCCGAAAGTTATCCCTTCGTTCAGTTCACTGCCGTCGAAGCCGTCTTCGAAAACAAGATGCCAACCGTCTTTTCCGAGTACCGGGAGAGAGAGGTCGTAGGCGTCGTTCTGCCATTTTTCGCCGTCGCACGAGACTAATGCGAAAACAGCAGTGATAATAATGACGAAGCACGCCGCAAGCGCTATTGATTTTTTCATTTTCACACTACCTCAGAGATTTTTCAGATAAGTAAAGTATAAGTTGGGTGCTTCCCGCTGTCAATCGAGCATGATGTTTTAGGAGATAATATACACGCTTGAAATTATAATTTTTAACAAAAAAGTTGATTTTCGCTATCAATTATTTGACTTATCGCTCAAATAATGATATAACATTTCAGAACAAAAAAATTTTCATCGGAGGAATGTAAGATGAACACTGTAGAAAGACAGAGCGCGCTCGACGTCCAGAAATGGCTCGACAGCGAACAGAAAGGCTACGACTGCTGCGGTAGCTACGATTTTTGCGCTAAATGCGACAAGCAGGTTGAATATCCCTGCGCGGTCGCTTATGACGCTTATAACGGTTCCAAGGCGGTAAAAACGGAAAAGAAGCCCGCTGCGAAGAAAGTCGCTAAGAAGGCTGAAGCCAAAGTCGAAAAGACCGAGGTAAAAGCTGAGGCTAAAGCAGAGGTAAAGGCGGAAGAGAAGAAACCCGTCGCAAAGAAAGCGGGAAAGAAAGCTTCCAAGTAATTTTCTGTCAGACAAAAAAAGACAAACGGCGCAAGCCGTTTGTCTTTTTTTGCAAATTGACGTTTTTTCGGATGAATCGCGGGTATTACTCCCGCGTCAGTCTGTCGTTCAGATCCTTCAGCGCTTTTTCGTCTGCCTTGACGACCCGGCGGTCATAGGTGACAAGCCCGTTTACTTCGCTTTGCACGTCAGAAAGCTGGGTGTAAATGCAGGCGCATAGCCCGTTTTCTTTAGCGGGCAGGAGCTCTTTTTCCCACAGATCCTTTATCGCACCGTTCAGCTTGCCGGTTTCTTTATAGATCGCGTAGCCGAAGATCTTGTCTGAAAACGCGTGATCTTCGACTTTCATGCTGTAACCGCCGAACTCGCTGAGAATGACGGGGCGTTTTTCCCTTTTGGGCATCCTGAAAGGAACGAAATATTTGTGTATGCTCCTTATTTCGCCTCCCTGGTCGCACCAGCCGCTCGCGTGGTCGATGATGCGTGTGTCGTCGAGAGAACGCAGATATTCGCACACTTTTAAGCTGTCGAATTGCCCCCATGCTTCGTTGAAAGGGGTCCACAGCGCAATGCAGGGACTGCTGCCGAGAAGGTCGACGACTTCTTTCATTTCCTTGTAGTACAGGTCGCGCCCTTCCTTGTCCTTACGGCAGTAAAAACCGTAACGGCTGTCCTTGATCTTTATTCCTACGTTGGGGAATATCAGTGAGGCGAGAGGATTGAATCCTCCGCCGCCGTTTACGAAGTCCTGCCAGACAATCATGCCCAGTCTGTCGCAGTGATAATACCACCTCAGCGGTTCGATTTTAATATGCTTTCTGAGAGTATTGAAACCGCATTTTTTAGCGAGCTCTATATCGTAGACGAGCGCTTCGTCGCTCGGTGCGGTATATAAGCCGTCTGACCAGTATCCCTGGTCGAGCAGACCGGTCATGAAACAGGGTTTGTTGTTGAGCATAAAGCACGGCTTGCCGTCCTTGCGTCTGCCGACCGAAAATTTCCTGAGCGCGTAATAGCCGCCGACTTTGTCTTTGCCGACCGTTATCTCGAAAGGATAGAGAGAGGGGGTCTCAGGTGACCACAGTCCGCAACCTCTGCAGTCCACGGTGACGCTGCCGTCAACGCTTTCGTAGGTCTTTCCGTCATGTGACGTTACTTTAAAATTTTTTGAGCCCGTGTTGATTTCAGCAGTTATTTTCACCGTCATCGACTCTATGTCGGACGTGTATCTGAATCTTTTTACGTATTCCGTCGGCAGGTATTCCAGCCACACGCTCTGCCAGATTCCGCTTGTTGGGGTATACCATATACCGCCGTGACTCATCGCCTGTTTTCCTCGGCTGATCGGCTTTGTGTCAGACGGATCCGTAACGCATACGACAAGTTCGTTTTGTCCTTCTTTCAGATACGCTTGAATCTCACATTCGAACGGAGTATAGCCGCCGGTGTGTTCAGCGGCAAGCGATCCGTTCACGTAAACTCTGCATTTGTAATCGACCGCGCCGAAGTGGAGCAGAGCGACGTCGCCCGTCTCCTTTGTAAAAAAGGAGCGGTATACGAGAACTTCGTCGGGCATAAGAGTGCGGTTTACTCCGGATAAGAAACTTTCAGGCGCAAAGGGCACGACGATCTTTCCGTCGTAAGTTTCGCTTGCGTCGGGTCTGTACGAAAGGTCGCCTTTTATTATCTTGTAATCCCAGTTGCCGTTGAGTGAAATGTAGCTGTCCCTGACCATCTGCGGGCGGGGGTAAGCCGAGGTGTCCGGTTCGTCGGACCATACGGTTTTCAGGTTGTTCATATTCGCCTCCGTAACAATTATACAACACATACGGGCGCATTTCAATATGCAAATCGACGCGACAGACAAAAGAGTTGAAAAAAATAAAGCGCGGGTATTGAAAAGGCGCGCGCGGTATAGTATTATTTATATATGAAACAGAGAGGTAAGCTATGAAAATATACTCAGACGCGGCAGAGCTGATCGGCAGAACGCCGCTTGTAAGTTTGAAAAGGATCGCAAAAAAATACGCGCTCGGCGCCGAGATCTGCGCCAAGGTGGAGAGTTTTAACCCGTACAGCGTGAAAGACAGGGTCGCCGTCGAAATAATCGCGCAGGCAGAAAAGGATGGCAAACTCAAAGAGGGCGGCACGATAATCGAACCTACTTCAGGAAATACGGGGATAGGGCTCGCGTTCGTCGGCGCGCTCAAAGGCTATAAAGTTATTCTGGTCATGCCCGAAAGCATGAGCGTGGAGAGGCGCAAACTCGTTGCCGCGCTCGGAGCAGAAGTCGTTCTGACTCCGGCAGAGCAAGGCATGCAGGGCGCGCTCGACAAGGCGGAAGAACTGGCGAAGGAAAAATGCGGATACATCGCGAATCAGTTCGCAAACCCGGCAAACCCGAGGGCGCACGAGCTGACCACCGCGAAGGAAATAATCGCGGACACGGACGGAAAGGTGGACGTTTTTGTCGCTTCTGTCGGCACAGGCGGCACGCTGAGCGGTACCGGAAGAGTGCTGAAAGCGCACAATCCGGGGGTTAAGGTCATTGCCGTAGAGCCCGCTTCAAGCCCACTTCTCACAAAAGGCTATGCGGGACCGCACGCGATACAGGGCATAGGAGCCAACTTCATTCCCGACTCGCTCGACAGAGGAGTGATCGACGAAGTGATCGACGTGACTGACGAAAGAGCGAAAGAAGTCGCAAGAGAACTGGCAAAGACAGAA
>CASFWW010000003.1:0-2115 GCA_949298505.1 uncultured Christensenella sp.
CGGTATCCTGAGTGACGCCCTTCTCGTGCTTGAGCTCGTCGATGATCTTTTCAAAAGAACTCTTCGGAGAACCCATAACGACGTCTGAGAACATCTGTATGAATCTGCGGTAGCAGTCGTAAGCGAAACGCGGGTTGCCGGTCTTTCTCGCAAGTCCCTTGACGGAAACGTCGTTGAGACCCAGGTTGAGGATGGTGTCCATCATACCGGGCATCGAAGCTCTCGCGCCCGAACGGACGGATACGAGGAAGGGGTTTTCTTCGTCACCGAACTTCTTGCCGGCCTCTTTCTCAACTTTTGCGAGCGCGTCGAAGATCTGGTCGATGATATCCTGAGAGATCTTTTCGCCGTCGTCGTAATATTTGGTGCAAGCCTCGGTGGTGATGGTGAAGCCTTCCGGAACGGGCATGCCCCAACTCGTCATCTTTGCCAGGTTCGCACCTTTTCCGCCGAACAACGCCTTATTGTCGCCGTCGGCTTCTTTGAACAAATAGACATATTTTGTCATATCAAACCTCCTGTTGTAAACTACAACAATATGATACAATATAGAGGAAATTTTTTCAAGTGAAAAACCTAAAAAATATATTATACGCATGATTTTGCGCGTATATGCGTAAAAAAGGGCGGCAAAGCAATGAAACTGCCCGCTCCGGCGCGCTTTCCGTTCAGATCCTGAGAAGTTCGTATAACGAATTGAGTTTCACTCCCAAAGACGAATAAAAATATCTGTAAAAATCGGCAAGCGTCATCTTCTTTTCGCCGAAGCCGAGCGCGCTTACCGCCGCAGAGAGAAATTCCGCAAGAATCTCCTTCCCTTCTCCGTCGCCGTAACAAAGATCTCTGAGCGCCCTCAGCGCCGCAGTGAACAACGCGCCTATGAAGTCGCCTTCAGCCGTCGTCTTTTCAAGCACTTCAAGCACGCATCCGCCGCAGTAGTACTTTTCAATATCTGCGGTCAGCGAGAAAAATCCGTCGTATACGTCGCATCCCGCGACGGTGTATCTGCCGTTTTTTGCGGCAAGCTGGTATTTTCCGAAGCAAAAAGGAGAAGCGCAGAATTTCAGCTTGGCTCTGGCGCTTTTTACGCCTTTCGCCGTCGCAGTTATCTTACCCTTCTCCGCACAATATAAGGTGATAAGTTTGTCATTGTCTCTGTAATCGGTTGTTCTGATACAAAGACCGTCCAGACTCACAACATCCAAGGTCGCACCTCGTCCGGCTTATCCCGTCCCGATCGCATAAAGCGAAATAACGCAAACTTCGCCGGTTATTTTTCTTCTTTTCCGTAGAGAGCTTTCAGCATCAGATAATACCTCACCTCTCCCGTCGTTTCGAAAAGTCTTTTCAAGGTCGATCTTAAATCCTGCATATTCACCTTCCGAAACTGGTATGTGTAACGAAACGGATATTATACTCTCTGCGCTGAATTTTTTATAAATTCTTTTTGTCGTAACCCAATTCGCCCATAACCGATCTGTTGTCTCTCCAGTCAGGCTTTACGCGGACGTAAAGGGTCAGGAACACTTTTGCGTCCAGAAGCTTTTCCATGTCTATGCGCGCGGACGTGGAGATCTTCTTTATCATCTCGCCGCCCTTGCCTATCACGATCGCCTTGTGCGCCTGCTTTTCACAGATCACGTCGCAGTCGATCTCGACCACTCCGTCCTCTCTCTCCTCGAACTTGTTGACGGAAACGCCTATGCCGTACGGCACTTCGTCCCCGAGAAGTCTCAGCGCCTTTTCTCTGACTATCTCCGTGCACAGGAACCTGAGACTTCTGTCCGTGTACATGTCCTCAGAATAAAACGGCTCGCCTTCGGGGAGATACTTCACGATCTCGCTTTCAAGCATATCGACGTTTTTCCCTCTGAGCGCGGATATCGGGATTATCGCCTGGATCCCTTCGACGTCCTTATACCTTTCTATGCGTTCGACGATCGCCTTTTCTTCCACTTCGTCGCACTTGTTGACGACAAGGATGAACGGTGTATTGCTCTTTGCGAAACGCTTGATATAGGCGTCGTCGTGTTCGTCCTGCTTCTTGTCGCAGGCGATCATATATATCACCGCGTCCACGCCTTCAAGCGCTACGTCGACGCTCTTCATCATGAA
>CASFWW010000004.1:0-21916 GCA_949298505.1 uncultured Christensenella sp.
CCTTATCCCTCTGCCGGTAACGCATACCCTCACCGCAAAAGCCGCTGTAAAGGCGAACAAAATAAAAACCGCCGCATACTCCATCTCAGATAGTATACGGCGAAGCCTTGATTTTGTCCTCGGTCAGACCTGTAAATTTATGGAAACTGTCAGACTTTTTCTATCGTCTCGATCACAATGGGTTCACACGGCACGTCGTCATAATAACCGTACCTGCCCGTCTTTACTTCAGATATCCCGACGGCGACGTCAAGACTTTCCTTGTCGTCGAGTTTTCCGAACGCGGCGTATTCTCCGTCGAGGAACGTGCAGTCGGCAACGCAGATGAAGAACTGTGAACTTGCGCTGTCCTTGACCTGAGTGCGCGCCATTGACAGCACTCCCGGCACGTGAGAAATAGGATTCCTGACTCCGTTTGACGCAAACTCGCCCTTGACGGACCTGGCGCGTCTTTCTCTCATGGAAGCGTCCATGCCTCCGCCCTGGATCATAAACCCGGGGATCACCCTGTGAAAAATAAGTCCGTCGAAAAACTTTTCATCGATCAGCGACGAGAAATTGGCGACGGTCAAAGGCGCCGCTTTTTCGTCAAGAGTTGCTTTCATTTTCTTTCCGTTTTTGAGTTTTATAACGATTTTCATAACGTCTCCTTAAGTTTTTTATTCGCAGAAATCCACACTGTGAGATCTTTCAACCACCGTTTTCGCATATGCCAGTACGGGCAGATGGACGGGATGGACGGCGTATTTTTCAAGCGCTTCGGGGCTGTCCAGCGTGCATATCAGCGCAACGTCGTAGCTTCTGCCTTCTTTTTTGTAGTCTTTGCCTGAGACAATATCGGAAAGACCTTCTATCTTCCCTTTCATTGAAAGGAATCTTGAGATCAGTTCGTCCGCTTCTCCCTTGCAGTCCTCTTTGAGTCTGTACATCACAACGTGCTTTACCATATTTTCTCCTTTTTTATTTATTCTCCGGGTTTTCCGCCTCGTCTGTGTTTTCCGGCTTGTCTGCGGTACCCGCAGCGGAATTACTTGCGCGTTCCGCCGCCGAGTCTGCGCGCACTTTGTTTATCGCGCAGCTTTGCTTGTATATCTCTTTTGCAAAGCCTTCTATCGCGTTCGCGTCGAAAAACTTGCGCTGATTGTAAAGATATTCCTGTTTTATATTGTTGTTATTTATAAAGCCGAGCACCGCCGTGGCAAGCTGTTCGTCTTTGCCGCCGCGCATCGCAAGCTGTTCTTCGGCAAGGAAAGTATGATTGCCTTTTTCGTTGTTGTTAAGGCTTCTTATCAACACGCACGGGATATTTTTAGCAAAAACCTCATACATTGTGACCGTCGTAGGCGAACACACCATCACGTCAGTCACCGCATATATTTCGTTCATATCGTCCACTTTTCTGACTACGGTTATGTTGCTGTTATAGTTTTTCGCTTTGCAGTAAGTCAGCACGAATTTTTCTATCGAGCCGCTTCCGCCTGTGAGCACGATCAGATTGAGCCTGTCAGTATAAGGTACAAGCGTTGCGAACGCGTCTTTGACATAGCTCACGCCGTATCTTCCTCCACTGATGGTTACCGTGGGCAGATCGTTCTCTATTTTCAGCTTTTCCTTCGCCTCGTATCTGGGAACGTCGGTCAGTCTTTCTTCGTCGATAAGCGTGCCGCAGACGTACACCTTCTGTTCGTCCACTCTGTTGGCTATCAGCGCCTGCTTGATCACTTCGTTCTGGACGAAATAGCCGTCGCTCTGATAATTGATGTATGCCTTGTTGAGAGAAAAATCCGTAATCAGCGCATAGACCTTCACGTCGTTCATGGCGAGTCTCTGCTTGGCAAGAATCGCCTTGTTGTGCGCTTTGGGAGAAAGACATATCACGATTTCCGGGTTGAACCGCATGAATACGTTGTCCACCTTGTGGAATTTCTGGCGGAAATTCCTGGTCGGATTCTCCTCTTTCAGGTCACGTTCGTAAGGTTTGACGGTTTTGTTGATCTTCTTGGGCAGGAATTTTTCTCTGATCATCACTGCGAGACGGTTGAGCCACGCCATATTCCTTGCGGTGAAAACGTACGTGCTTCTGACGATCTGCGCAGAATAAAGATTGCTGTATCTGTCCTCGTCGACCGCAATGATGTCGCAGTCTGAATAGCGCTTGGTCATATAATTGCAGACGTCCCAGGCAACCGTATCGTACATTCCCTTTGTATAAAGGATAACTATCGTCTTTTTCATTTCAACACCCTCTTTCTAAGAATATCGTCTTTTTCCAGTCTGTATTCCGACGGCAGATAAACCGTCTGCTGAACGATTTTTGCGTCGTCTACGGGCTTTCCGTCCCCGTCTGTCATCCCTTCGACGGTGACCGTCTTGCCGAAATACCTTTCGTCGGGAGAAAGGATCTCGAGCACGTCGCCCTTTCCGAACCTGTTTCTCTGCTGAAGCACGATCGCTTTTTTCTCCTCGTCGTAACCCAGCACGGACGCGGTAAACTCCCAGTCGCAACGCGGCTGTGACGTATCCGAGCATACCGTATCCTTTTCTCCGAAGTAGAACCCGGTCGTATAGTCTCTGTGGCTGTTCTTCTCCAGTTCCGCAGTCAGGATCCCGGGCACCGCGTAATTTTCGTCGGCAGTAAATCCGTCAATCGCTCTACGATAAGCGTTCACGACGCTTGCGACGTAATACTGCGATTTCATTCTGCCCTCTATCTTGAAAGAATACACTCCGCTCTTTATCAGCTCGCCTATATGCCCGAGCATGTTGAGATCCTTGCTGTTGAGAATATATGTGCCTCTGTCGTCCTCGTATATCGGAAGTCTTTCTCCCTTGCGGTTCTTTTCAGTTATTTCGTATTCCCAGCGGCAAGCCTGAACGCAGTCTCCTCTGTTCCCGCTCCTGCCGGCAAGCGCCGCGGAAAGCAGACATCTGCCGCTGTAAGATATGCACATCGCACCGTGAACGAACGCCTCGATCTGCACGTCGTCCGGCAGAAAGTCTCTGATCTCCCTGATCTCGGCAAGCGAAGTTTCTCTTGCGAGAACTATGCGTTTCGCGCCCTGATCCGCCCAGAATTTTGCGGCGTATTTATTCGTTGTATTAGCCTGTGTGGAAATGTGTATCTCCAACACGGGCGCGTGTTTTTTGCAGAATCCTATCACTCCCGGATCAGTAACGATAACTCCGTGGACTCCCGCGTCCTGAAGAAATTTCAGGTAATCCGGAAGCCTTTCGAAATCCTGATTCTTCGCAAACACGTTCACCGCGACGTATATCTTTTTTCCGCGTTCAATGACATACCTGCACGCCTTTGCGAGCTGATCTTCGGAAAAGTTCTTCGCGTTTGCTCTCAGCGAAAATTCGTTGCCTCCGACGTACACCGCGTCCGCGCCGAAATGAAGCGCCGTCTTGAGTTTTTCAAAATCTCCTGCCGGCGCCAGAAGTTCTGTTTTTACAGTTTCACGCATACAGCCGTGCCGTCCTCCGTATCGTATACAGTAGTATCGAATTTATCCTTATCGCCTATCTTTTTCAGAAAAGCTCTCATATTGGTGACTATCGTCCTGTGTTTGTGCGGCGGGTACGCGTCGCCCTTAACGAGCCCTAAGTAATACACGTTATCAGCGAATACGATGCCGCCTTTTTCGAGAGAGGGATATACCGCGTCGAGATAGTCTGAATACCTGCTTTTAGCCGCGTCTATGAATACGAAACCGTACCTGTTTTCAGCCGCGAGCCTGCTTACGAGTTCGTCCGCGTAGCCGAGATAAGGATTTATCCTGTCCTCTATCCCGACCTCTTTCCAGAACGCTTTCGCTCTGTCAAGTCTTTCTTCGTCTTTCTCTATAGTATCTACGACAGCGCCCGTCTCCGTCGCCAGCCACGCGGTGGAAAACCCTATCGCCGTGCCTATTTCGAGAATCCTCGAGCAGCGACTCTTTTTCGCGGCGTCCAGCAGAAGTTTAAGGCTTTCGGGTCTTATTATCGGGATATATTTTTCCCTCGCTTCGGCTTCGTAAGCGGGACTGAGCTGTCTTAGTTTTTCGGCGCATTCCGCGATATCGGGCATCATTCTACCTCAGTGATTATCGGCAGCACCATAGGTCTCTGCTTGAGCTTTGCCGCGATATACTTTTCTATCTGGCGGCGGAGCGCGGACTTAAGCTTTCCTCTGTCCTTCGCGCCCTTGTAATTCGCCTTCTCCACGGTAGTGCATATCATGTCTTTTATCGGCTCCACGTGTTCTTCGGCTATCTGCAAGCCTCTAGTGATAATTTCGGGAGGAGCCAGAAGCGCGCTGTTTTCCAGCCCTATCGTGACCAGAAGTATAACGAAACCTTCGTTGCTAAGCTGCTGGCGGTCTTTAAGTACCAGGTTATCGACGTCCACGAGTCCGTCCACGTATACGTTGCCCGCGGTGACGGTGCCCGTCTTTACCAGCTTTTTCTGTTTGAGTTCGAAGCAATCGCCTATTTCGGGGATCTTTATGTTATCCTCGTTCATACCGAGGCGCATAGCCAGTTCCTGATGCAATTTCAGATGACGGTATTCGCCGTGTACTGGGATGAAATACTGAGGATGAATAAGCCTTTGCATAAGCTTGAGCTCTTCCTTGCAGGCGTGACCCGACACGTGCAGCTCCGCAAGAGAGCCGTAAAGAACTCTCGCGCCGCGTTTGCACAGATTGTTGATGACGTTGTATATCATCTTTTCATTGCCGGGGATAGGCGAAGAGGATATTACTACTACGTCCTGCCTGCCAACGCTGACTTTGTCGTCGCCCGATGCCATACGAGTGAGCGCGCTCATAGGTTCGCCCTGAGACCCTGTGGTGATTATGCAAAGTTCGCCCGGGGCGTATCTGCCGATCTTTTCAATGTCGACGATAGTGCCGTTGGTTGCATTCATGATACCGAGCTTGGTCGCGATCTCGCTGATGTTTTTCATGCTTCTTCCGTTGAAAGCGACCTTCCTGTTATACTTCTGACATATGTTAATTATCTGCTGTATTCTGTTGACGTTTGAAGCGAAAGTCGCGATTATTATACGGCTGTCCGTATTCGCCGACACTATCTTATCCAGCGTTTCGCCGACCTTCTGCTCGCTCATGGTATAACCGTCGCGCTCGACGTTGGTCGATTCTCCCAGCATGAGTTTTACGCCCTTTTCTCCTATCGAAGCAAGGCGCAGAAGATCTATGCTCTCTCCGTCCAGAGGGGTATGGTCTACCTTGAAGTCTCCCGTATGGAAAACGACGCCGACAGGCGTGTTTATCGCAAGAGCGAACGCGCCCGATATGCTGTGAGTGACCTTTACGAATTCGACGTCGAAACAGCCGATATTCTTCGTATCGCCGCCCTTAACCGTGACAAGTTTGGGCGAAGTTATATTGTGTTCCTTGAACTTGTTCTTAAGCAGCGCGAGAGTAAGATCGCTGCCGTATATCTTCACGTTTTCAAGCCTGTCTTTGACAAGATACGGCACGCCGCCGATATGGTCTTCGTGTCCGTGAGTGAGGACGATACCTTTTATTTTGTCTATATTCTCGTCGATATAAGAAAAATCGGGAATTATCAGATCGACGCCCGGCGTATCGTAAGTGCCGAACATACATCCGCAGTCCACGATGAGTATGTTGTCGCCGTACTCTATCGCGGTCATGTTTTTTCCTATTTCTCCGACGCCGCCTAAGAATACCACCTTAAGCGCCTTATATTTTTTTGCCATTAAAGCCTCCGAAATCAAACTGTCACCGCACGCACGAACGCGTGAACGCATAATAATACATATATATTATAATTAAATAATACATTCATGTCAATAAATAATACCTGCGACAAAAGGCGTACTTTTATATTATGGACAAAATAACGCAGCTATTGACAAAATCAGCTTATGTGCTATAATGAAATAAAACAAAAAAGAGGTGTTGAATAATGAACGAAGAAGAAATAAGAGAAGAAAAAATGCGCAAACATAAGCGCGTAAAAACAATTCTCAAAATAGCAGGTCTCATACTTATACCGGCGGGTCTCGTATTCGCGATAATAGGATTCGTGGATTTCTTCGGCGCAATGTCCGATTTCGAACAGCCGACGAAATTCTGGTGCTTTTTCATCGGTTTCCCGATGATCGCAGTCGGCGGCATGCTGACGGCTATGGGCTTCCGCAGAGAGATAGCAAGCTATACGATGCGCGAAAGCGCCCCCGTTTTCAACGAAGCGGGAAAAGAGATACAACCGGGTATCAGATCAATAGCAGAAGCGGTAAAAAATACTGACGGGGTAACCTGCCCCGCTTGCGGAGCGCTTAACGACAAAGACAGCGCCTTCTGCAAAAAATGCGGCGCCGCTCTCACAAAAAAATGTCCTTCCTGCGGCGCGGATCTCGACGCGGACGCGGCGTTCTGCGATAAGTGCGGGACAAAACTTTAAGCCGTAAATTAATAAAATCTCCGCCTGAAAAGGCGGCTTTTTTTGTTATATTACTTTTTTATCCGTCGCAACAAATCAGAGTTATCTGTCATATGCAAAACCCGAAGCGTTTGCCGTCGAGAGCGACGTCGTTGTTCGTCAGATAATAGGACGAAAGCGTTCCTATGTCCGACCAGTAGCAGTCCGTCTTCATCGCGTACATATTCCCGATAAGCCTCGGAAACAAGTCTTTCGCAAAGTCGTATCTCACGTTTTCAGGCACTAAATCAAGAGCTGCTTTGTCCATAACGTATACTCCCGTGTTCACGGTAAAAGACGACGGCGCCGACGGCTTTTCTTCAAAGCGGGTGATCTTACCGTTATTATCGGTCTCGACTACGCCGAAAGACGACGGATTTTTCACTTCCTTCACCGCGACCGTAACCGCTCCGCCGTGATTTTCGTGAAAATTTACAAGCTCGCTATAATCGATAGCCGTAAAAGCGTCTCCGCTTACGACAAGAAAAGGTCCGTCGTTGCCTTTTACCGCCGCGGCTACTCCGCCCGCTGTACCCATCGGAGTCTTTTCTACGAAATATTTTATCTTGACTCCGAGTTTGGAACCGTCTCCGAAATGTCTTATTATAACGGACGGACGATAACAAAGAGTCATCGATATATCCGTTACGCCGCAGTTTTTAAGATGCTGAACCGTGTATTCCAGCACCGGTTTGTCTATAATTTTCACCATCGGTTTGGGTATCCTGTCCGTAAGAGGTCTCAGCCTTACTCCCATTCCTCCTGCCATTATCAC
Source organism: uncultured Christensenella sp. (assembly GCA_949298505.1). GTDB lineage: Bacteria > Bacillota > Clostridia > Christensenellales > UBA3700 > Ornithoclostridium. The sequence continues at coordinate 7,228 of CASFWW010000004.1, forward strand.
CGCTTGCATAAATCCCTCCGCGTCGTTTTTGCTATTATACGGAAAAATTTGTTAAAATATTCTCAATCCCTGCCGAAAATTTGTTGCGCGCGCGCGAGTATAGGCGTATAATTATATATAATTAATTTATATTATTAATATTTTTAAAGGAAGGATATATATGAGAGTTTACAATTTTTCAGCCGGTCCCTCGATGCTCCCGCTCGAGGTACTCAAACAGGCTCAGGAAGACTTTGTCGACTACCAGGGTTGCGGCATGAGCGTTACCGAAATGAGCCACCGCAGCAAACAGTACGACGCTATCCATCAGGAATGCCTCGCTCTTCTCAGAGAGCTTATGAACGTTCCCGACAACTACAAGATCCTGCTCGTACAAGGCGGCGCTTCACAGCAGTTCGACGCTATCCCGCTCAACCTGCTCAGCGGCTCCAAAGTTGCGGATTACGTAGTTACCGGCAACTTCGCTAAAAAGGCGTATAAAGCGGCGAAACCGTACGGCGATATCCGCTTAGCGGCTTCTTCCGAAGACAAGACTTATACTTATATCCCCAAAGAACTTGCGCTTTCAGATAACGCGGATTATCTGTATATCACTCAGAACAACACGATATTCGGTACGCGTTACACCTCTCTTCCCACCCCGAAGAGCGGCGTACTGGTAGCTGACGTTTCTTCCAATATCCTCAGCGAAGTGATGGACGTATCCAAGTACGGCGTTATGTATGCGGGCGCTCAGAAAAACGTCGCTCCCGCAGGCGTTACGATCGTCATCGTCCGCGAAGACCTTATCGGCAAGGAACAGGCTATCTGCCCTACGATGCTCAAGTGGAGTACGCAGGCGGACGCAGACAGCCTTTACAACACTCCCCCGTGCTTCTCTATCTATATGGCAATGCTCAACCTGCGCCATCTGAAGAAGCTGGGCGGCGTCGCTGAGATACAGAAGGTCAACGAATACAAAGCGGGACTTCTCTACGATTTCATCGACAACAGCGATTTCTATCACAACTACGTAAATAAAGGGGATCGCTCTCTTATGAACGTTCCGTTCGTCACCGGAGATAAGGATCTTGACGCGAAATTCGTCGCAGAAGCAGGCAACAACGGTCTGCTCTCCATAAAGGGTCACAAGCTTGTCGGCGGTATGCGCGCTTCCATCTACAACGCAATGCCCGTTGAAGGCATCAAAGCCCTCATCGAATTCATGAAGAAATTCGAGCTTGAAAACAAATAAAGTTTATTCAAAGGTGAAATTATGATAAACATACTCAAACTCAACGAAATAAGCCCCAAGGTCAAAAGCATACTGCCCGAGCAGTCCTACACCGTGGGAACAGACGTGAGCAATCCTCAGGCGATACTTCTCAGAAGTTTCTCGATGCACGATTACGAAGTTCCCGCGACCGTGCAGGCGGTTGCCCGTGCAGGCGCAGGCGTCAACAATATTCCGATAAGCAAGATGACAGATAAAGGCATCTGCGTATTCAACACCCCGGGCGCTAACGCGAACGCGGTAAAAGAACTGGTCATCGCAGGTATGCTCCTCGGAAGCCGTAAGATAGTACAGGGCATCAACTGGACGCAGTCCCTGAAAGGCGACGACGTAGACAAACAGGTCGAAAAGGGCAAGAAAGCTTTCGTCGGACAGGAAATACAGGGCAAGACGCTGGGCATAGTCGGACTGGGCGCAATCGGCAGACTGGTAGCAAATATCGCTATCGAGCTGGGCATGACCGTTCTCGGTTACGACCCCTACCTCAGCGTAGACGGCGCTCTTATGCTGGATAAGAACGTAGTTCACATCACCGACGTCAACCAGCTTTTCGCTGAAGCGGATTACGTTACGCTGCACGTGCCCGCTACCGAACAGACAAAAAACATTATCAACGAACAGAGCATCAATACGATGAAAACGGGCGTAGTCATCCTCAACTTTGCAAGAAGCGAACTGGTAAACAACGCCGACGTCGTAGAAGCGGTCAAGAACGGAAAAGTCGGCAGATACGTCACCGACCTTCCCAAGGCGGAGCTCCTGGGCATCGACAATATCATCACGATACCTCACCTGGGCGCTTCCACTCCCGAAGCCGAAGACAACTGCGCTGTAATGGCTGCCCGTCAGCTCAAAGATTTCCTTGAAAACGGCAACGTCGTAAACAGCGTGAACTTCCCTTCCGCATCCGCTCCGAGAACGGGAGTTTGCCGCATAAGCATTCTGCATAAGAACGTCGCAAACATGATCGCAACCGCAACTTCGTTCATCGCAAAGAAAGGCATCAACATCGCCAACCTTGTCTCCGCTTCGAGAGGCGAGATCGGCTATATGCTTCTCGACGTGGACGCGGCAGTCGATGAAGAGACGATAAAGCAGATGCAGGCTCAGGAAGGCTTCATCAAAGTCAGAGTCTTTGACTGAATCAAGATCAGAGCGTTTATGCCGCCTCGCACCGGGGCGGCTTTTTTATTGCACATCGGGCAGAAAACAGCTTTGAAAAGCAACGCCCGTTTTTGTTAAAACCGAACGACGTTGAAGGCAAATAAAATTGCACGCCCGGAAGGACGCGCAATTTTAAACGGAAAATTATATAACGTATTGAATAAAACTTGTTTGTTTTATAGCATCATCATATTTACTGCTGCTGATTCTGCTCCACCTTTTTGCTGTAATCTTTCTTGAGAGATTTGTCTTGCAGTCGACGTATACTGCGCTTTTCGAGTTTCTGATTGCCGGTGGATATGATCAGAAGCGCCGGCAGCAACAGCATGACCAGAATTCCGCTGATTATCGAACCGCGTGCGATCATAAGCGTGATCTCGCTGACGATTATGTTTGTGGTGATCAAAGACACGGACAGACAGCATCCTGCCAGTATCGCGACCGACGTGAGGATAGACACTCCGCTTTCGGTAAGCGCGGTGTAAGCCGCTTCGCGTGCAGAACGCAGTCCCAGATAATTCTTGTATTTTACCGTGTACAGTATCGCGTAGTCCACCGTAGCGCCAAGCTGTATTGAGCTGAGTATGATATACGCCATAAAGTTGACGGTCTGACCGAATATATAGCTGATGGACAGGTTCACGAAAATTCCGAATTCAATGACAAGCACTACGATCGTGGACATCTTGACAGACCTCAGCGTGAACAGCAGTATCACGAATATAACGGCAATCGAAACGAGCGACACGACGAGGAAGTCCGTGGGCGTGATATCCTGAAGATCGCTGACAGCCTGGGTCATACCCGTGATGTAGTACCCTCCTTCCCCGAATTTTTCGTCAAGGATCTTGCGTATTTCATCAAGCGCAACGCTTCCTTCGGCTGACTCCGGATCGGTATCCAGCATGACGGAATACATTGTGTAACCGTTGTTGAGGAAGCCGGTTATCATGGACATATCCATGCCGGAAGACTGCATAACGTCTCCCAGACGTTCGTCGTTGACCATATCCACGACGCCTTCGGCAATGTCTTCGGGAAGCATTGAGAACAAGCCCATGACCGCGTTCACGTCGTCTCTTGCCCTGATCTCATCAAGGAAATCGTACTGATCAGCAACGTTGCTCTCCCCGTTCAGTTTTTCCGTTTTTGCCGGAACGATCACGACGAGAGAGTTGCTGAGCGCATCGACCTTTTCTTCTATTGCCGTGGGATTGGGATCTTCTTCGACGAATTTGATGTAGGACAGCTCCACCATGTTCTGCATAATCGCAACGGGGATCAGCAGAACAAGCGCGATCGTGACGATCGTCTTTCTGTGCGTAACCGCATAAGAAGCGACGTTCTTGAACTTGGGAACTATAACTCTGTGCTGAGTCTTGCGTGAGATCTTCTTGGTGAGAAGCATCAGGCAGGGTTGCAGCAGAATGACTGTGACAAGACTGAGGAAAACGCCTTTTGCAAGGACGAGTCCGAGGTCTTCACCTATCTTGAATCTCATCGCGAACAGCGCCAGGAAGCCGCCGACCGTGGTCAGCGCAGAAGCGGATATCGTCGAGAAGGTCTTGGGGATCGCCCTCTCCATCGCGAGGTTGTCGTCAAGCGTCTTCTTCTGTTCTTCCGAGAAAGAGTGCATCAGGAAGATCGCGTAGTCCATGGAAAGCGCAAGCTGAAGTATCGACGAAGCCGCATATGTGACGACGGATACGCTGGGCAGGACCAGGTTGGTGCCCATATTCACCACTATCGACACGCCGAGAGTGACCATGAACACGATCGGGTCTATCAGCGAATTGGAAGTCAGAAGCAGAATGATGAACATTACCAGCACTGCGACAAAGGCATATTTTCCGATCTCGCCGATCGTGCTGTCGAATATCTCGCGCGTGATCTGAGTGCTCCCTCCGATCGCGTAGTCGAAGCCCTTTGCCGAAAGATGGTCTTCAATGTCTGAAAGAAGATCCATCGCTTCGTTGGAAGAACTGGGCACGTTGAGCTGAAGCATCATCAGATATGTGTTGTCGTCAGGATGGAACATTGAAACGACATCGGGATTCTGCGACAGCTGAGTTGTCATCGTCTTCAGGTCGTCCACCGTAAGATTGTAATCTTTAAGCAAGCCGTTTACGATGCCTGCCGTGATCGGATTGTCAAGGGCGGACCAGTCAATGTCCTGCATATCCTTGAGCAGCCCGTACCATATTATACCGCCGTCTTTAGTTCCTCCCTTTTCCTGTATCAGAGCGACAAGTTCGAGCATATCGTCATAGGAAGCGCCCTGCACGCCGATTATCGCGTCGCCCTGCATGTCGAAATTTTCCTTCATGAAATTCATGCCGGTGGTCATATCGACGTCCTCGGGAAGGTAAGAAAGAATATCGGAATTGACGTTTACGTACGACATTGCAAAAAGTGACGCTATCGTAAGAAGAAGCATCACTCCGAGAAGGATCAGTCTGTATTTAACTACAAATTTTGCAAAGCGTTTCATACTCTAAATATATTACATATTAATGGTTTTGTAAATTGCCTTTTGTCAATTCAAAGGGCTTTTTACATACAATTTACCAAAGCGGACAACGGGTGTAAAATATGCGTAAAATATGCTTCGCCCTACCTGATACGTTCACTTAAAAACGCCTGCCGACGAAGCGTCGGAAACGAAACGACACGGCATACGCGCCGCCATAACGCCGCTGAAAACCGTCCTTAAAACGCCTTCTTTGACTTTCCGCATGAAAATCGTCCGCCCCTGACGGGACGGACGGGTTTTTCTTTGGCGATATCTCTTTTCCTAACCGCAGGAAAAAGGATATTACTTGTTGAGTTTGCTTTCGAGTTCGTCAGCCTGTTTAGCCAGCTCTTTGGGGAGCTTGTCGCCGAACTTAGCGTAGAATTCCTTGATGCCTTCGACTTCTTTCTTCCAGTTGTCTTTGTCGATCGCGAGCAGACCCTTTACGGTGTCAACGCTCATGTCGAGACCCTCGATGTTGATGTCTTCAGCCTTCGGAACATAGCCGATAGCGGTCTCCTCTGCGTCGACTTCGCCTGCGATTCTCTTGAGCATCCAGTCGAGGACTCTCATGTTGTCGCCGAAGCCCGGCCAGATGAAGTGACCTTCATCGTCGGTTCTGAACCAGTTGACGTTGAAGAACTTGGGCTGCTTGTCTGCGTCTACGCTCTTGCCCATGTCGAGCCAGTGCTGCCAGTAGTCGCCCATGTTGTAACCGCAGAACGGGAGCATTGCCATAGGATCGCGTCTTACAACGCCGACTGCGCCTGCCGCAGCAGCGGTGGTCTCGCTTGCCATGATGGAGCCGACGAATACGCCGTTCTCCCAGTCCTTAGCCTGGTATACGAGCGGAGCGGTCTTTGCACGTCTGCCGCCGAAGATGAACGCGCTGAGCGGAACGCCGTTGCCGTTCTCGAACTCGGGGCTGATGCAGGGGCAGTTTACAGCGGGAGCCGTAAATCTGCTGTTCGGATGAGCGCCCTTCTCGGTAGAAGTCTTGCCGTTCCAGGGGTTGCCCTTCCAGTCGATAGCGTGCTCGGGCGGATTCTTGTCGAGGCCTTCCCACCAGACGGTGTTGTTTTCCAGGTTGTGGCAAACGTTGGTGAAGATGGTGTTCTTTCTGGTCGCCGCGAGAGCGTTGGGGTTGGATTTCTGGTTGGTGCCGGGAGCAACGCCGAAGAAGCCGTTCTCGGGGTTGATCGCGTACAGTCTGCCGTCCTTGCCCTTTCTGATCCACGCGATGTCGTCGCCTACGCAGAACACTTTGTAGCCGTTCTTTCTATAGCCTTCCGGCGGAATGAGCATTGCGAGGTTGGTCTTGCCGCAAGCGGACGGGAACGCAGCCGCCATGTAAACGGTCTCCTTGTTCGGCTTTTCGATGCCGAGGATGAGCATATGCTCAGCCATCCAGTTCTCGTTCTTGCCCTGGTAGGAAGCGATACGGAGAGCGAAGCACTTCTTGCCCAGAAGAACGTTGCCGCCGTAAGCGCTGTTGACGGAGATGATCGCGTTGTCCTCGGGGAACTGGCAGATATATCTCTTTTCGGGATCGACGTCGCATTTAGCGTGCGTGCCTCTGACGAAGTCGTTGCTGTCGCCGAGAGCCTTGAGTACGTCTGCACCGACGCGGGTCATGATCCTCATGTTGAGAACGACGTAAATGCTGTCGGTAACTTCGATACCGATCTTGGAAAGCGCGCCGCCGACAGGACCCATAGAGAATGGGATAACGTACATCGTTCTGCCCTTGTAAGCGCCGTCGAGTATGCCGTAGAGCGTAGCGTACGCTTCTTCGGGCTTCCACCAGTTGTTGGTGGGGCCGCAGTCCTCTTTGGTGCGGGAGCAGATGAAAGTTCTGCCCTCAACGCGGGCTACGTCGTTTTCCTTTGTGCGGTGAAGGAGGCAGCCGGGAAGAAGTTCTTCATTGAGTTTGATCATCTCGCCGGTAGCGATAGCTTCAGCAGTCAGTTTGTCGTAAAGTTCCTGAGAACCGTCGATCCAGACCACTTTGTCGGGCTGGCAACGCTTTACAGTCTCTTCTACGAACGCAAGCACTTGCTTATTGGAAGTCAAATCTGTCATATATGATTCTCCTTGTAAAAAATATTTCTGATTCAAGTCACGGAACGCAATTTTCACCTGGTTCCGCAATTGTTAATATTATATCAAACGTTGCCGTTTTTGGCAATTAAAATGTTACCATTTTTACAACCTTTCACGCCTCTTGTTTTTTGCCGTATCGTTTTTATATTGTGCGCGATAAACAAAATAAAATATCCGAATAATAAAAAGCGCCGGAGAATCCATCCCCGGCGCTTTTGTCAGCGCTCTGCCGCCTTGAAGTTGTAGACGGGGTATATCCTGTCGTTTATTTCAACGGTATCTTTCACCAGTTCCACTATCTCGTCCGCAGGCTTGTAAGCGGACGGCGCTTCGTCTATCGTCTCGCTGTTGACCGTGGTAGAATATATCCCCTTCATTGATTTTACGTATTCGTCAAGACATATGCTTTCCCTTGCTTTTGCCCTCGACATCAGCCTGCCCGCGCCGTGAGGCGCAGAGTAATTCCAGTCGGGATTGCCCTTGCCCGTTCCGATAATACAGCCGTCGCGCATATTGAGGGGGATCAGCACTCTCTGCCCCTCTCGCGCGCAAATCGCGCCTTTTCTTATATAGCCGTCCTCTCCGATATAGTTGTGCAGGGTCGTGAAACCTCCCGCGACGTCTACGCCGGGGAAACACTCTTCAAGGATTATCGCCGCCACCTTTTTTCTGCTGAGATCGGCGTACTCTCCGCAAAGCGCCGCGTCCGCAAGATAATCGAGCATGGACTGCCCTTCCAGATAATTCAACCCTTTCGGAAGCGGATCGTCTGAGAGCGATTTAAGCTCGGCATTGATATCTTTTAGCCTTCCCTCCGCCTTGCATATCTCTATCACGGCAGACGACCTTTTTTCTCTTCTTTCCTTACAGGCGGTATTCTGATAGAACTCTGCGACCTGCACGCCGAGATTGCGCGAGCCGCTGTGCACGATCAGGTAATACCCTCCTCTCTTATCCGTATCTATCTCAATAAAATGATTGCCGCCGCCGAGAGTACCGAGCGATCTCTCTATCCTGTCGCGGTTGCATATCTTGTCGCGGCACCTGAGCCGGTTGAAAATATCTCTCGCTTCCGGCGAAAACTCCCCGACGTTCATCCCCGCAGGAATCCTTCTTCTTATAACTTCGTCCACTTTGCCGAAATCGGGCGTAACGTTCCCGAGCGGCACGCAGAACATTCCGCACGATATATCCACGCCCACGAGGTTGGGAACGACCTTGTCTTTAAACGGCGCGGTAAAGCCTATCACGCACCCCGCGCCGGTGTGGACGTCGGGCATTATCCTTATCGGCTGCCCGTCGAAAATACCACTGTCGCAAAGCGTGCGCAACTGTCCGAGCGCCGAGTCCTCTATTCTGTCTGTAAATATCTTTACGTTTTCAAATTCTATCATTTTACTTCCTTTGCCGTTGCGTCGTTACGTTTCAAAATTATTATACGCCGGGGAAACGTTTACAGTCAACTGCATAACCAACTTTTATATAAATTTCAATTATTTTTCAAAAAGTTGCAGAAAACTATGATTTTATGATAAAATACCGGTAATTTTAAGATTTGTTTCATGGACCCGGAATATACTTTTTACGAGATAACGGAGGTATATATGAAAACTCGGAAAACAGTTTTATCTATTGTTGTGATACTTGTAATTACCGCATTGGTTTCCGTTCTTCTCTGCTCGTGCGCGACAAACGGCGAAAACGGCAAATCGGCATACGAAATTGCCGTGGACAACGGCTTCGAAGGCACTGAAGCGGAATGGCTTGAAAGCCTTAAAGGCGAGGACGGCTCAAACGGAACCAACGGCTCGAACGGAAAGGACGGCGAGGACGGCTACGACCTTGAAGATGTGATCAGTTATTATCTTGAAAACAACCCCGGCTCCACCGTTGACGATTTCTACGCGTCGCTCGGTCTCGACGTATCTCCCAGCATAACTTCTATCGTTCAGAAAGCGCTCAAAAGCTCGGTCGGCATAATCTGCACCAATTCGCGCTCAACGTCGTCCGGTTCCGGCGTGATCTACAAACTGGACGGAAACACCGCTTATATAATAACCAATTACCATGTGATATACGACAGCTATTCCGGCGGATACAGCAACGACATCGTGGTATATCTTTACAACCAGGTTCTTGAAGACGACATGATACAGGCAAGCGTCGTCGGAGCTTCCAAGAGCAACGACATTGCCGTGATCAAGGCTACGTCGGACGCGTTCCTCGAGGACACCGTGGCTGAAGCGACAGTCAACACGTCGACTCCCGTCGTCGGACAGGCGACTTTCGCGATCGGAACTCCCGCACTTTATACCTTCTCCGTGACCTCGGGCATCGTATCCGTCGAAACGGAATATATCACCACAAAATATTCCAGCAACGTCAGGGTCTACCGCACGGATACCGCGCTCAACAGCGGCAACTCGGGCGGCGGTATGTTCAACGAATACGGCGAACTCATGGGCATCTCGGACGCAAAGTCATCCGACACCACCGACGACAACGTATGCTATGCTATCCCGGCTTCTCTTGCCGTAGCCGTCGCGGACAACATCATTGAAAACAGCGGACAGCGTTTCGTGCTGGGCATCAGCCGTCCCGTCTCAGCCACTACCTCTCCGTATAACGCAGAAGACGTCATCGACATCAGCACCTACGTCGACGAAAACGGCGTCATCCGCACCGCGTACACTTACCAGATCTATTCTGTCGCAGAAGGTACGGCGGCAGAAGGAAAACTCTCTGTCGGAGACGTGCTCGTATCGATTGCGGTAAATGACGGAGAAGTCGTCAAAATCGACAACTTCTACAAAGCTCAGGAGACGCTGATGCAGGTCAGTCCCGGAGACACTGTGACCGTGAACGTATTGAGAGACGGCGCAGAAGTCTCTGTGCAGATCGTTGCGGAAACCTCGCACTTCACCTCTATCTGAAAAATGAAAAAACCGCGCTCCGTGTTTACGGGGCGCGGTTTCCAGATGAGACATTTCTTTTAAAACGTCTTTCTTTCACACGACCTTTTTGAGCTTTATCCTTTTCCTGTTCATCTCGATCAGACCGTCCGCCTGCATACGCGAAAGCTCTCTCGTCATCGCGCTTCTGTCCGCGCAGATATATGCAGCAAGCCTTGTCACCGACATCGGCAAACTAAACTCCGCGCCGTATTTTTTGGATAATATATTGAAATAATAAAGGAGCTTTTCTCTCGTCGTCTTCTTGGAAAGAATCTCTATCCTCTGACTCAGAGACAGCGTCTTTTTCGCTATCAGACCGAACATGTTCGCAACAAGTCTGCTGTGATGCTCGCAAGCCCTCTCGCAACGCTTTGTGATCTGGTCGTACTTTATGAACATGACCTCTGAGTCTCTCTCCGCAATCACCTTTACGCTGTCGCCCGCCTCGTTTGAAAACGCCAGCACTTCCCCGAAAATATCCCCTTCAGCGAAAAGCTCCATCACGGCAATTTCACCGTTTTCGTCTGTGCGTATCATCGCCGCGCACCCCCGGATCATCACGCCCACCTCTTCGCCCGTATCCGAGTAATCGCAGATCAGTTCTCCTTCCCCGAAGTCCTTTATCTTCGCGCCGAAACACGATACCATTCTCATCACGTCTTCGTCAGATATGCCCTCAAACAAATTTATTTCTTTAAATTGCATATTTTTCCTCAAAATGTTGCATTTGCAACATATATTATCACGATAATTATGTTATAGTAATTACGGTTAAAAGTAAAGCGATTTTAAATAATAATTACGGGAGGATACCAAAATGATAAAAGTCAACGTTAACGGCGGCACGCTCGATCAGAAAGAGATCGACGCATACGTAGAACACGGCAAGAAAAAATACCCGGACAAGAACATTGCGCAGATGGACATAACTGTCGACGGCGATTACGTGGATATAAAATACACGTTTGAAAACGTACCTTTTGAGAGGATTCGCCGCATTACCGGCTACCTCGTCGGCACTCTCGACCGCTTCAACAATGCAAAACGCGCAGAAGAACACGACCGCGTAAAACACGGAATTTAATCAAGCTATAAAGAGGAGAAAAACAATGGCGGCAGAAAAAATCACCGACAGAATATACAGCGTGGGAGTTCAGAACCCCGATCTCAGAGTCTTCGACATCGTAATGGCGACCAAGTACGGCACGAGTTATAACTCGTACGTCGTAAAGGGCGAAGAAGTCGCTCTTATCGAAGCTTCGCATGCCGATTTCGAAGGCGAATACGAAGCGAACATCCGCGAGGTCGTCGATCCCGCGAATATAAAATACATCATTCTGAACCATACCGAGCCGGATCACTCAGGCGCGCTCAGAGATCTCCTGAAGCTGTGCCCGCAGGCGACCGTTCTCGCAACCGCAGTCGCGCTCAACTATCTGAAAAACATAGTCAACGAGCCGTTCAATTCACGTCCCGTCAAGGACGGCGAAGTACTCGATCTGGGCGGCGTGACCCTTACGTTCGCGCCCTCTCCCCTTCTTCACTGGCCGGACAGCATGTTCACGTACTGCCCTGAAGAAAAGACGCTGTTCAGCTGCGACGTATTCGGCTCTCATTACAGCAGCAAGAGCATGCTTGACAAAGAGATCGACAACGTAGACGGCTACAAAGAAGCGTTCAAAGGCTATTACGACGCGATATTCGGACCGTTCAAGCCTTTCGTAGTCGCCGGCATGGCGAAGATAGCGAAGTTCCCGTTCGAGACCGTCTGCCCCAGCCACGGACCCGTGCTGACAAAGGACGGACAGCTCCCCGACGTGCTGGACAGCTATCGCGCGTGGAGCAAGGTAACAAAGAACGCGGTCAGGACGGTGCCCGTCTTCTACTGCTCCGCATACGGCTGCACCGCAAAACTCGCAAAGGCGATCGCGGACGGCGTAAAGGAAGTCATCCCGGACGCGGCGTGCGAGACCTATAACCTGATCGAAAACGACATGGCTGACATGCGCGCGAAGGTCAACTCCGCAGACGCTTTCGCGGTCGGCTCCCCGACCCTCAACGCTGACGCGGTACCGCCCGTATGGGATCTGCTCGCAGGCGTTGACGCGATCAACTGCCGCAAAAAGCCTGTCGCGGTATTCGGCTCCTTCGGTTGGAGCGGCGAAGCCGTCCCCAACCTGATCGCAAGACTTACCGGGCTCAAAACCGCCGTCGTCGGCGAAGGTCTCAAAGTCTGCTTTGTCCCGACCGACGCAGATCTCGAGGCGGCGAAAGAATACGGCAGACAGCTCGCCTCCGCGATCAAATAACAAGACCTTATCTTTCGACTTACACTTTTATTCACCACAATATAAAAACGCGGCTCCGCACAGGGATCGCGTTTTTAATTTTATTTCCGTTAAATTCGGATCAGCCGACTTGTATTAAATATTTATTATCAAAAAAATCCGACCCGGAGGTCGGATTGATTTTAAAGAATCGCAGGCTTGCGTTTTTCGCTGCCGGTACCTGAACAAGGCGCGGTGCTGAATATTACTTGCCTGCCGCCTGCTTGCAGTAGTCGACGACCTTTTTCGCTATCTCGCTGCGGTCGATGACTTCTTCGAAGCGGACGGGTCTTTCTTTGAGACCGCTGAGCGGTTCGGGGATCTCCTCGCCTGTTTCCTCGTTCAGCTTTTCGGTTGCCTCGAACGCGTCGTCTATCCTGCTTCCGCTGACAGCTTCGTAAACGTCCGCGGGGAACTTGTACGCGTTGGCGGTTGAAACTACTACGGTCGGAGTCTCGTCGCCCGTCTCGTCCGCATAGTCGCAATAAACGCCGTAAGCGACAGCGGTGTGCGTGTCCATTAGATAACCGAACTCGTCCATTGCAAACGCTATCGTTTCCTTTGTCTCGTCGTCATCCGCATAGCCGACGGAGAAAAGCGCCTGAAGCGTTTTCAGTTCCTTGTCGCTGACGGAATATTTGCCCGCCGATTTCAGCGCTTTCATACGCTCTGCGGTCAGTTTGTCGTCTCTGCCGCTGATCTCGAACAGAAGTCTCTCAAGATTGGACGAGATCAGAATGTCCATAGACGGAGAGATCGTCTTGTGGAACTCTCTGTTGATGTCGTAGACACCGGTCTTAAAGAAATCGGTCAACACGTGGTTGACGTTGGACGCACAGATAAGTCTGTTTACGCCGACGCCCATCTGCATGGCGTAATACGCGGCGAGAATGTTGCCGAAGTTGCCGCTGGGCACGCAGAAATTGACCTTGTCGCCGTACTCTATCTTGCCGGAATCCAGCAGATCGCAGTAAGCGGATATATAATACGCTATCTGCGGCGCGAGTCTTCCCCAGTTAATCGAGTTTGCAGACGACAGCTTGAACCCGTTCGCGTGGATCTCGTCGTTTATCGCCTTATCAGCAAAGATATTCTTGACGGCGTTCTGAGTGTCGTCGAAATTGCCTTCGATGGCGCAGACGCAGACGTTTTCGCCCGTCTGGGTCTTCATCTGCAACTTCTGCATATCCGAAACGCCTCTTGACGGATAGAAAACGATGATGTTGGTGCCTTCAACGTCCTTGAACCCTTCAAGCGCCGCCTTGCCGGTATCGCCGGAAGTCGCGACCATGATCAGAGTCTTGTCCTTCTCTCCCACCTTTTTGCGCGCCGCGCTGAGAAGGTGCGGTAGCATTGTCAGCGCCATATCCTTGAACGCGCAGGTCGGACCGTGCCACAGTTCGAGCACATAGACTCCATCGTCGATATTAACGAGCGGGCACGGGTCGTCGCCGTAAAAACGCGCGTATGCCTTGGTCGTATAATCGAGCAGCTCGTCGAAAGAATAGTCGCTGAGCAAAAGCGAGAGGACGCGTGCCGCACGGGTCGGATAGTCCTCTTTCGCCAAATTTATAAAATCTTCTTTACTGAGCCTCGGGAGGCTTTCGGGGACGTAAAGTCCGCCGTCCGGCGCGAGACCTCTTACGATAGCCTCGGCGCCGCTGCATTTCTCGCTTTTATTGCGAGTGCTGATATAATTCATTTTGTATCCTCAGATAATTTTGTATTTCAATAAGAAATCAGGCAATTCTTCTGCGGTAGCGCTGACCGTCACGGTGACGGATATCGACAGTTTGTCGGCGAGTTTGCCGAGTTCGTCGTAAAATTTCTGCATTTTTTCGGGTCCGCAACCTGCGATCCTGGAAGCTCCGTCTATGTAGAGATTGGTGAGATCGCTCCTGCTTGCCGCCAAGCCGCATACGAACGCAAGAAGCCCATCCTCTCCGCTTACGGGATATTCTGTGACGTCGATAAGCTTTACGTTGCGGTCAACGTCGTACATATATCTGTCCGTATCGTTGACGAACAAGCTGTCTCCCTTGGCGGTTTTGATGTCGGCGTTAGCCTTTTCGATAATACGGCTGGTCTTGCCCGAGCCTTTTCTTCCGCAAATCAGATTTACCATGTTTTGCCCTCCGTTTTGTTTATACTTCTATTTTAGACTAAACAAAAGCGGTTTTCAATAGCTTTTACGAAAAATATATGTTTCCCGCATCAATACGTCTTTACGACAAGTTTTTTGTGCAGTTCGGGAGATATGGACATGATTATAGCGTCAAGCTCGTCGTCGCCCATATAAGTCGTTCTGCCGCCCTCGTACTGTTTGTCGATCACCTCTTTGACCCTGATAACAATA
>CASFWW010000005.1:0-2982 GCA_949298505.1 uncultured Christensenella sp.
CGAAGATAATCGGAGACAGTCTGGGCCCGCTTGTGGGGGAAATGCTCAGAGAAAGAAACGTAAACGCCTATGTTTACGGCACCCGCCGCCGTCCGATAACGGCACTTAACCTACACGGGTACCGAAAAATGCTGGAAACGTATCACCGCGGCGACATAGTTGTCGCGATAGACGCCACGATGGGCGCGCTGGAGGACGTGGGCAAGATCAAGGTGTCTGAAAACGGTCTGCGGCCGGCAGGCGCGTTCAGAAAAAACGCGGGCAGGCTGGGAGACGTGGGAATAATGGCGATCGTCGGAGAAAGGGAAGGGGACATGCTTCTGCAACTCAAGACCGCTGATCCGCTGTTTATTTCAGGGCTTGCGCGCGACGTGGTGAATCTTGTAACTTCTGTAAATTACCGGTGAAATTTCATGTGATTTTAATCTCCATTTTTTACAATATGATTACTTGATAGTGGTTGACTAAAACCGTGATTTAATATATTATTTAAATAATATGGACCGCAGAAGATCTTGCGGTCTCCCGTAATTTTCGGAGGTAAAATGAGTAGAAAGGCCGGAATAATCAGGACAGTGATAATAATCGTCGCACTGATCGCCGTTATCGCGTTGATATGGATCATGCTCGGCACGGGCAAGAAACCCGCGGAGCTTCCTTACGACGGCAGCGGAGAGTCTTTTGTGACGATGCTGGAAAAAGGTGAAATACAGGCAGTTTACGTCGTCAACGGAAGCGACGCATATATTCTGAAGAAGAATTCGACAACGGATTACGAAACGTTCAAAAAGAACCCGTCTAAAACTGCGGATTACCATGTGGAGACCGGCGGCTACACCGCGATCCTTCAGCTTTTCGACGACCTCAGGAATGAGGGCGGCGAGGTTGCGGTGCCGGAACTCACTCTGCACTACGAAACAGGCGTGAGCTGGACTTCGATCATCTTCCCGCTGATAATGCTTTTGCTTCTCGGCGGTACGATCTTCTTCATCATCAGACAGAACGCCGGCGCGAACAAGCAGGCGATGAACTTCGGCAAGACGAAGGCGAAGATGACGATGAGCACGAACGTGAAATTCTCAGACGTCGCGGGAGCGGAAGAGGAAAAAGAAGAACTCAAAGAGATCGTCGACTTCCTCAAGAATCCGCAGAAATTCAGCGAACTAGGCGCGCGTATCCCCAAGGGCGTGCTTCTCGTAGGCCCTCCCGGTATGGGTAAGACTCTGTTCGCAAAGGCGGTCGCGGGCGAGAGCAACGTGCCGTTCTTCTCGATCAGCGGTTCGGACTTCGTCGAGATGTTCGTAGGTACGGGCGCGGCGAGAGTCAGAGACCTGTTCGACCAGGCGAAGCGCAACATGCCGTGCATAGTCTTTATCGACGAAATAGACGCCGTGGGTCGTCAGAGAGGCGCAGGTCTCGGCGGCGGGCACGACGAACGCGAGCAGACGCTCAACCAGTTGCTCGTGCAGATGGACGGCTTCGAGAAAAACGAAGGGATAATCATCATGGCGGCGACCAACCGCGCGGACATTCTGGACCCGGCGCTTCTGAGACCGGGCAGATTCGACCGTCAGATATACGTCAACATCCCTGACGTAAAAGGCAGAGAGGAGATATTCAAGGTGCACAGCCGCAACAAACCGCTTGCGCCCGACGTATCTTTCAAGATCTTAGCGCGTATGACCAGCGGCTTCAGCGGCGCGGATATCGCAAATCTTCTCAACGAAGCGGCTATCCTTGCGGCGAGAGCGGGTAGAAAGGTCATCGTGATGGAAGACATCCTCGAAGGCATAAACAAAGTCATCGCGGGTCCGCAGAAAAAGAGCCGCGTGGTCACGGACAGCGACAAGAGGATCACCGCATACCACGAGGCGGGTCACGCGATCGTCGCGAGACTGCTCCCCGGGTGCGACGAAGTGCAGGAAGTCAGCATTGTTCCCAGAGGCGCGGCGGCGGGCTATACGCTCACCCGTCCGGACAGCGACGACAGCCACGTGACCAAGAACAAGCTGCTTGACAACATCGTCATGATGCTGGGCGGCAGAGCGGCGGAACAGATCGTCATCCACGACATATCCACGGGCGCGAGCAACGACATCGAACGCGCGAGCGGCATTGCGCGCAAGATGGTCACGGAGTGGGGTATGTCCGAGCAACTGGGCAACATGTTCCTCGGCGGCAACAAAGAGGTGTTCCTGGGCAGAGACTACGGCACCACTCATTCTTACAGCGAAAAGCTGGGCGGCATAATAGACAGCGAAGTCAAGCGCATCCTTGACGAAAGCTACGACCGCGCGCTCACGCTGATCAAAGAACACAGAAGCGTGATGGACAACATGGTCAAGGTGCTTTTCGCCAAGAACACTATCTACACGGACGAAGTGGAGATGCTTTTTGAAGGCAAGAGCGCAGAAGAAGTCATCAAGGCGATAGACGAGAGACAGGCAAAGCATCAGACCTACCGTTACGACTACGAGCCCAAGCGAGAGGCGGCTGAAGCAAAGATCGTCAGCGCGAGAGAGTTTTTGGAGGAAGCGAAGGCAAAGGAGGAATCTGCCGCTAAAAAGCAGGCGCAGCAGGTCAAAGCCGAAGAAAACGCTGAGAAAAAGGTAGAAAAAGCCGACGAAGAAAAACCCGTAAAAGCAGAAAGCGGCGAAACCGCAAAAGCCGAAGAACCGGGCGACAAACCTGCCGCGAAAAAGCCGAGAAAGAAGGCGGTCAAAAAGTCTGAAGACGACTCGGCAAGCGCAGACAACAAGCCTGAAGACGGCTCGGCAGAATAACCGAGACTGACAATTTAAACGGAAAAGCCGCCTGAAAAAGGCGGCTTTTTTATTTGAGAGGTGAATTATACTTTCAAGTGCAACACTTAGATAAGAAAAAAAAGAAGTTCATATGAATCTGTTGTATAATTAAAATTGCAACAAAAAAACACAACAAGGAGATCCATATGAACTATACTCATCTTACCATAGAAGAACG
>CASFWW010000006.1:0-1815 GCA_949298505.1 uncultured Christensenella sp.
CCTGACCGTAAGCCCCTGATCCACGATGAGCGCAGTGTCTCCGCTTCTTATATAAGTACAATTGCCCTTGCTTCCGCTGGCAAGGGTGCAGATTTCAAGATTTCCCATACTACCGATACGCTTATCGCGCGTGCGCGTATATATGCGTGCGCGTTTTTCAGCGTTATATAATTGTATCATATTTTCATTGTGCTAATCAACTTTATTGTGGTAAAATACATATATATTGGAGGAAATATGACAAATATAGACGTAAAGCTGATCTCCGACGGAATAATACGCTCCGTCGACAGAATAAGTTGCGAAGTCGAGCCGTCATGCGCCGCCGCTCTTGTCGCCGCGCGCGACGGAGAAAACGGACAGACAGCACGCTTCGCTCTGGACGTGATGTGCAAAAACGTAGAATACGCGAAGCAGGCGCACCTGCCAGTATGCCAGGACACCGGGATGGCGGTCGTCTTTCTCAAAATAGGTCAGGACGCGCGCCTCGTCGGAGGGAACCTTACCGAAGCCGTGAACGGCGCGGTCAGAGAGGCATTCAGACCGCTCAGAAAATCCGTGCTCGACCCCGTTTCCAGGATCAATACCAAGGACAATACCCCCGCCGTGATTCACGTTGATATCGTGCCTGGCGACGAAGTGAAAGCGGAAATAATGCTCAAAGGCTTCGGCAGCGAAAACATGTCTGCGCTTTATATGCTGAACCCCGCGCAGGGTCTGGAGACCGCGAAAGACCTGATCGTACAGACGGTGAAAAACGCGGCAAGCAACCCCTGCCCTCCTGTGATAATCGGAGTGGGACTGGGTGGCACTTTCGAAAAATGCGCGGAAATGAGCAAGCACGCTCTTTTCCGCAAGATAGGCAGTGAAAACCCCGACCCCGTTCTCGACGCGCTCGAAAAAGAACTTCTTGAGAGGGTGAACAGTCTCGGGATCGGCGCCCAGGGCTTCGGCGGCAGGACGACCGCGCTCGGATTGTTTATAGAAAGTTACCCCACGCACATTTCCTCTCTGCCCGTCGCGGTAAACGTGCTCTGCCACTGCTCGCGCGCGGCGGCGTTCACGGTAAGCGAAAAAGGAGTCAGATATGAGTGAGATAAGACTGAATATGCCCTTTGACAAAGAAGAACTGAAAAAGCTGAAAGCCGGCGACAACGTCCTGCTTTCCGGCAGTATGTTCGTGTTCCGCGACGCCGGACACAAGCGCTTGTTCGCGAGCATCGAATCCGGCAGACCCGACATAGATTTCGCGGGCGAAACCGTCTATTTCATGGGTCCGTGCCCCGCGCAGAAAGGTCAGATCATGGGCAGTTGCGGACCGACGACTTCTTGCCGCATGGACAAGTACACCCCGTATATGTTCGACCACGGTCTGTGCGCTCAGGTGGGCAAAGGCAAAAGAAGCGCGGACTGCGTGGAAGCTTTCAAAAGAAACGGCGGCGTTTACTTTGCGGCGATAGGCGGCGCGGGCGCGCTGTACAGCAGATGCGTGACGAACGTCGAAGATATCTGCTACCCCGACCTCGGCACCGAAGCGATCAGAAGGATAACGGTAAAAGACTTCCCCGTCGTCGTCGCCATCGACAGCAACGGCAACAGCGTTTACAACGAATAATCGTGCAACGGCAATAAATACGGCATTGAAAAAGCGGAGTTTTCTCCGCTTTTTTGTCTGCGGTGAATTATACTTTCAAGTGCAACACTTAGATAAGAAAAAAAAGAAGTTCATATGAATCTGTTGTATAATTAAAATTGCAACAAAAAAACACAACAAGGAGATCCATATGAACTATACTCATCTTACCATAGAAGAAC
>CASFWW010000007.1:0-21826 GCA_949298505.1 uncultured Christensenella sp.
AAATAATAATTAAAAATAATAAAGTATTTAACTTTTGCTTGAGTTTATCTGATCTTAGCGTTGAAAAACTGTAAATAAAACGAATTTAACCCGGTTTTAACGAAAGAATGTTACTGTTGTGCATGAAAAAGCAAGTGCAAACAATAAATTGACTTAAAAGTATATTTTTGTTAAAATCTTATAATATAGGAGAAAAATATGAATTACAGAGATACGATGAATGTTAACGAAAAAGGCCATCTTCAGATCGGAGGCGTCGACGCAGTCGATCTGGTGAAGAAATACGGAACACCGCTTTACGTCATGGACGAAAGCTATATCAGGCAGGTTTGTCGCGCGTTCAGAGAGACCGTGGAAAAAACTTACGGGGAAGGCGGCGTCGCCTATGCGTCAAAAGCTTTTTCCTGCAAAGCGATATACGAGATTGCAAAGCAGGAGAATATGTATATCGACGTCGTTTCCGGCGGCGAAATATACACGGCAAACAGCGTCGGGTTCGACATGAGCAGGGCATATTTTCACGGAAACAACAAACTCGTCAGTGAAATTGAATTTGCGCTCGGTTGCGGCGTCGGGACTTTCGTCGTGGACAGTTTTGACGAAATAGACCTCATCGACGCGATGTGCGAAGAAAGAAAAACCGTTCAGAAAGTTCTTGTCCGCGTTAATCCGGGTGTTGAGGCTCACACTCATTCTTTTATCCAGACGGCGAAGGTAGATTCGAAATTCGGATTTGGTGTCAAAAACGGCTATGCGGACAAAGCTGTCGACGCTATACTCGGCAAAACTAATCTGCGCTTTGCGGGACTGCATTGTCACATCGGCTCGCAGATATTCGACAAACAGGCGTTTGCGCTTGCGGTAGACGTTGTGACAGATTACGTCGTTGAACTCAAAAACAGAGGAATTATCGTCGACGAGCTCAATTTCGGGGGTGGTTTCGGCATACATTACTGCGGCGACGACCCGAAATACGACGTGAAAGAATATTGCGATTACGTTGAGCTTTTAACGTCATCGCTTAAAAACGCCGTCGAGAAAAAAGGTATCAAAAAGCCGTTCTTCATGATCGAGCCGGGACGTTCGATCGTGGGAGAAGCGGGCGCAACCCTTTATTCGGTCGGCGCGATAAAAGACATATTGGGCATAAGGAAATATCTGGCGATCGACGGTGGCATGACCGACAATATCCGCCCGGCGCTATATGACGCTAAATATGAAGCTGTGCTTGCCAACCGCGCTGACGAAAAGCCTGAAGAAGTGGTGACTATCGCAGGAAAATGCTGTGAAAGCGGCGATATAATCCTGAAAGACGTAGCTCTCCCCGCGGCGAAAAGAGGAGACATAGTTGCTGTTTTCTCCACGGGTGCATACAATTATTCGATGTCAAGCAATTACAATCGCAACTTTGTTCCTCCCGTCGTGTTCGTAAAAGACGGAAAGAGCGCGTATGCGGTCAGACCTCAGAGTTACGAGGACCTCGTCAGAAACGACGTTACCTTGGAGTATAAAGACTGATGTTATTTTCTTTGATCAGACAACTTGCGTCGGCAGACGACAAACGCATCGTTTTCGTTTCGATCCTCGCATATATACCCGCGCTTCTGATCGCGATCGTGATGCACGAATTTGCTCACGGCATCGTAGCATACTGGAACGGCGACAACACCGCGAAGCTTGCCGGGAGACTCAACGTAAACCCTGTGAAGCATTTTGATCCGATAGGTTTTCTTATGCTCGCGCTTGTCGGTTTCGGCTGGGCAAAGCCCGTGCCGATCGATCCCAGGCAGTTCAGAGATTACAAAAAGGGGATGATAACGGTTTCGATAGCCGGCGTGCTTTGCAATTTCCTGATCGCGTTTGTAGCTACCGGGCTGTTTGCGCTCTATCTTTTCGCGACGAAAAACGCGGTTCTGAACAGCATGGAGATGTATTCTGCCGGATATTACGCGTTCTATTATTTCGCGTATCTTCTGCAATACATCGTGCTGATAAATCTGACGCTTATGGCGTTCAACCTGATCCCTGTTTATCCGCTCGACGGATTCAGACTGGTCGAAACGCTTGCGAAACCCGACAACAGGTACGTCGCTTTCAATTACAGATACGGCTCGTTCCTGCTGCTCGGAATACTCGTGCTCAGCACCGTTCTCGGATACATTTCGCCTTATCTCGACGTGTTCGGATTGTATATGAACGCGATCGTGGATATGATGAGCGCAATCTTCAACGCGATCTTCGGGTTGTAAAGTAATATAAGGAGGTCGGGAATGTCCGGTTTTTACGAATATCACGCAAGCGACGTTGTGCCGTTGAAACTGGCGGACTTTGAAGGTTCGCTCGATCTTCTGTGCACGCTGATCAGAGAGCAGAAACTCGACATCATGACCTGCCGTATTTCCGCGGTCACGAATCAGTATCTCGCTTATATGGATCAGATCGACACCGTGGATATGGATCTTGCCAGCGATTTCATGCTTATGGCGGCGACGCTTCTGCAGCTGAAGTCGCGCGCGTTACTTCCGCAGGAAGAAGAGTTCAATGAGGACGACGAGGAATACGATCCTGAAGAAGAACTGCGCCGTCAGGTCATTCTGTACAACATGTTCAAGGATCAGGCGGACAAAATGGCGCGCATAGAGGTGCTCAATCAGTATTACCGCGAGCCTATGTATACAGACGAAGATGCGGACATAGTGATAAAGAGCTTTGACAGGAACAAGCTGATTGAAGCTTACGGGCAGGTTTTTCTGAGGTTCACCAAGGAAGAACAACAGCTTGCAGTCAAAAAGATCAAGAAGGACAAATTCACGGTAAGTGAAAAAATAACGCTGATCTCCAACGTCCTGCAAGAGAAAAAATCCGTAAAATTTTCAGATCTTTACAAAACGGACGCTTCAAGGGTGGAGATCATCACCACGTTCCAGGCTTTGCTCGAACTGATGAAAAAGCAATACCTGACCGCAACGCAGAAAAACTTTTATGAAGACATTGTGCTGACTCTCAATGAGGATGTTGACGGCAAACCGGTGGATCTTGGAGAGCTGACCAAGACGGAGGACAAATATGACGAATAATCTTATACATATCGTGGAGGCGATAATTTTCGCGGCGGGCGTGGCGATCAAGCGCTCGGATATTCTTGCAAAATTGCCTGAAGGTACCACGAGAAAGGATCTGAACGACGCGATCAAAGGTCTTGAGCAGAAATATCAGGATCCTTGCGGAATAGTCCTGCTGTCTATCGGGGACAAGGTGCAGTTTGCTTCAAACAAGGAGTACGGCGACATCGTCGCGGCGGCGCTCAAGCCTGTCAAGGAAAGAGAACTTTCGCGCGCGCTTCTTGAAGTCATGTCGATCGTTGCGTACAAACAGCCGGTCACAAGAGGGGAGATCGAGGATATAAGAGGCGGCAGAAGCGCGGACTATGCGATAACGACCCTGCTGAGAGTCGGGCTTATCGAAGCTCACGGCAGAAAGGATACGCCCGGTCGTCCCGTGCTGTATATCACAACCGAACTTTTCCTCAAGCGCTTCGGACTCAGGAACCTCGACGACCTGCCGGATTACAAGGAGATCCTCGACAGACTCGTCGTGCTTGGCAACTACAACAGAGTCAGCGAAGGTCTGTACAGAGAAGTCGACATCGCCGACAGCTTTGAAGAAGCGGAAGAAAAAGCGAAGGAGCAGGAACGCAGACGTCAGCAGATGGAAAGGGAACTGGACGAGTTCATCGATCCCAACGAAAGCCCTGATTTTCTTCAGGGAGAAGAATATTCGTTTGTCGAAGCGGACGAAGGTTATCACAAAGAAGCCGCGGCGGCTGACGACGACGATGACGAAGATCAGGATGAGATCACTGAAGAGATCGCCGAAGAAGAGAGCGGATACGACGATCCTGACGACGAGGAGTGATTTGCCGTCAGATCAACGCATCGGATGCTGAATTATTGACAATTGATAAAAGACGGGGGTTTCCCGTCTTTTTTATTTTACCGTATTTTACTGCTAAAACCCGCGTGCCCTTCGCCAGGCTGTCAGTGAATGAGAGTTCTCGATCAAAAGTCAATTGCAACAATTTTCCTCGTATGACGAAAGCGCGGATTTAAGACGTTCAAGGAAAATTTTCGCCGCCTTTGGCAATTCGCCCTGTTTTTTCCATGCGACGTCCAGATGTGTTTCAAGCAGAGGCTCGAACGGTCTGAAACAGAGCTCGCTGTCTCCCGAAGTATTGATCAGCCTGTCAAGACCCACGGCGTATCCCATGCCTTGTCCGACCATCAGAGAAGCGTTGTAAAGAAGGTTGTAAGTTGCAACGACGTTGAGTTCCTGAAGGTTTTTTCCGAACCAGTCTGTTATCGGATTCTTTTTGAAAGAATGAACAGAGAAGATCAGGGGCAGACCTTCAACGTCCTTCGCGGTAACGCACGCTTTTCCGGCAAGCGGAGAGTCCTTCCTCATAAGTACTCCCCACCGGTCGGTAAGAGGCAGTCGCAGAGAATTGTATTTTTTCAGATCAGAAGGTTCGATCAGAACGCCGAAGTCCACAAGACCGTTGTCAAGTTTCTCGATCACGGCGTCTGTATCTCCGCTGAAAAAGTTGAATTTGACGCCTTTATAAAGGTCTGAGACTTCTTTTGCGGCTTTTGCGATTATCTCTACGGCGTGAGATTCGCCGCCGCCTATGCAGACGGTCCCGCAGACTGTTTCGTCATCGGACATCAGCTCGCTCCGGGTCTTGTCCAAAAGCTCGGTTATTTCCGTCGCACGTTTATAAAGCAATCTGCCGGCTTCGGTCAGCGTCGTGTTTTTATTGCCTCGCACGAGCAGTTTTTGATCCGTTTCTTCTTCTAGCTTGCTCATCTGCCTTGAAAGGTTAGGTTGAGTGACGAAAAGTCTTTCAGCGGCTTTTGAAATACTTCCGCATTCTGCCACAGCTATAAAATATCTGAGTTCTCTTATTTCCATATGCGCCTCGCGTTTTACTTCACAAAAGATGTATTGCCATTCAGTGATAATTTTGCGTTAATGATTTGGGAACGCGTATCACCCAATTCGTGATATATGTTTTATAATACCCCGATTACATATGCTTGTCAATTATGGCAAGCTATAAAATATAAGTATTTGACTTAGTAACAAGATGAAAATATAATAAAATCGAGGTGAGATTATGGACAACGCGCAATTTATCGGATATGTTTCTTCAGCTGAAGTGATAACCGCCGGAAGCGAAGCTCACAAGCATATGCATGCGCTTGCCGGGCGTGCGGCAAAAATACTTGCTGACTTCAACTGTTACAGATGCAAGCTGAGCGACGCAGAACTGTTTTCCGAACTGACTCAAAGAGAGGTGGACGGTTCTTTCAGATGTTTTCCGCCTTTTTATACAGAATGCGGGATAAATATCAGGCTCGGGAAAAACGTGTTTGTCAATTCCGGGTGCTGTTTTCAGGATCATGCAGGCATAGAGATCGGCGACGGCACACTGATCGGTCATCAGGTCGTGATAGCGACGCTCAATCACGCGGTGGATCCTTCCTTCCGCGCAGACATGATACCCGCTCCGGTCAGGATAGGCAAAAACGTCTGGATAGGCGCGCATGCAACGATACTTCCCGGCGTGACGATAGGAGACAACGCGATAATAGCGGCAGGAGCCGTAGTGACAAAAAACGTAGGAAGCAATACCGTCGTCGGAGGTGTGCCTGCAAAGAAAATTAAAGATATAGAGGTGAAAAAATGAATAAAAAAGTTGTGATAATATCTTCGTCACCGCGTAAAAACGGCAACTCGGAAACGTTAGCGAAAGAATTTGCAAAAGGCGCGACAGACGCAGGTAATCAGGTGGAATTCATTACTCTCAAAGATCTGAAACTTGAGTTTTGTCGCGGTTGTCTTTATTGTCAGAGCCACGACAGATGCGTTATTACAGACTCGGTTGGCGCGCTTCTTGGTAACGTTCAGAACGCCGACGTGCTGGTATTTGCTACGCCGGTCTATTATTACAGCGTAAGCGGTCAGCTCAAAACTTTTCTTGACAGGCTCAATCCGCTTTTTCCGCGCGAAAACAAGTTCAGAGACGTCTATCTCGTCGCGACCTGTGCTGACATTGAGAATAGTGCGTTTGAAGGCACGGTCAAAGCCATTGAAGGCTGGATAGAGTGTTTTGAAGGAGTAAAACTTGCCGGCACGGTTCTGTGCCCGGGGGTTACGGACGTCTGTGACGTAAATGATAAAGAGGAACTTAAAACGGCTTACGAAGCCGGTAAAAACGTATAACTTTATTATAAAAAGGAGAAAAATACATGCTTGGAAATTTCGAATATTGCAACCCAACAAAACTGCACTTCGGCAAAAACGCGCTCAGCGCGCTTGCTGGAGAACTGGAAAAGTACGGAAAACGCGTTCTGCTTGTCTACGGCGGCGGTTCGATAAAGAAAAACGGGATATACGACGAAGTCACGAAAATCCTGAAAGAATGTGGCAAAGACGTACGCGAGGTGTCGGGAGTGATGCCCAATCCGACTTACGCAAAGCTGCTCGAAGGCGCAAAGGCGGCGCGCGATTTCAACGCGGATCTTATTCTCGCGGTCGGCGGAGGATCGGTTTGCGATTACTGCAAAGGCGTATCCGTCGCCGCGTACTGCGAAGACGACGTCTGGGAAAAGTATTACGAACGTTTCGAAGAGCCTGATTGCAGGATAATCCCTGTCGGATGCGTGCTTACGATGGTAGGAACGGGCAGCGAGATGAACGGCGGCTCAGTGATCACCAATACCGACAAGAAAATGAAGGTCGGGCAGGTATTCTGCGAAAAAGTTTTTCCGCGTTTTGCGATACTCAACCCGGAGTACACGTTTACACTTCCTGAATATCAGATGACAGCCGGATTTTTCGATATCATGTCTCACATCATGGAGCAATACTTCTCGGGAGATGACGACAACACGTCGGATTATCTGATGGAAGGACTTATGAGGTCTCTGATTCACAGTTCGCGCGCCGCAGTGAAAAATCCTCTTGATTACGAGGCTCGGAGCAATATTATGTGGACGGCTACGTGGGCGCTGAACACTATGGTCGCCATGGGAAAAGAAACAGACTGGGAAGTCCACATGATCGGTCAGGCGATAAGCGCGCATACGGACGCAACTCACGGTATGACGCTTGCCGCGGTGTCTCTGCCGTATTACAGAATGATAATGCCTTACGGACTGTCAAAATTCGCAAGATTCGCCGTCAACGTCTGGAACGTTCCGGAGAACGGGAAAAGCGACGCGGAGATTGCAGATGAAGGTCTGAAGGAGATGGAAAAGTGGATGAAAGAAATAAAACTTGTCCTGAGCGCGAAAGATCTCGGGGTAACGCGCGATATGCTTGAAAAGATCGCTGACAGCACGCTTATAATGCAGGGCGGCTACAAGGTGCTTGACCGCGCCGACGTGATAAAAATACTTGAGGAAAGTATTAAATATGAGTAAAAGATGGACGGCAATATTTATGCTTACGGCGTTATTGCTTGTGTTAACGGTGCCGCGGTCGTTGATTTCGTGCGGAGGCGAGAAAGCTGACGGTGAAAACATTGCCGAAAACAGCGGAAACGGAAGCGGAGCCGATAACGGGAGCAACAACGAAAACAACGGAGACGACGATATGATGGTAAAGATAACCGTGGATAGAAAAAACGTTGAATTTACTGCGCAATTTTTCGATAATTCCGCGGCAAGAGAATTATATTCAAGGCTACCGTTGAATATCGATATGAGCGATATGCCTCATGAAAAATATTGCTATCTCGGTTTCACTTTGCAGACTTCTGAAGAAAAACCGGGCAATATACATGCCGGAGATATAATGCTGTGGGGAAACAATTGTCTTGTTGTGTTTTATGAAGATTTCGCGACGTCGTACAGTTACACAAAAATAGGCACAATCGTCGACGTTGACGGACTTGCCTTAGCACTTAAAGGTAATGTGTCGTTGAAAATGCAAGCGGTACGCTGACATAAAGTTTGCCGTTGATATTCATTACGTATGAAAACGCGTCTTATGGCGCGTTTTTTATTTGCTGACGTCGTTCCCTGAATATTAATGTTACATAATAAACCGCATCTTGCGCAACATAAGAATATGATCACGGCAATAATTGTAATTTTATGCGTTCTGGCGGCAACCGCATTGACAATACTGATGGCAGGAGTCAGGGTAAAGGCGTATTTCGATCTTGAAAGAGGCACCTTCATCGCAGACGCTTTCATACTCGGAAACGTACACGCGGTAAAATACAAAGCGTTTGAATGTAACGGAAAAATATATTATCAGATAAACTCCAAAGAACTCTGTCAGCTAAAGGCTGAAGATAAAAAAGCGGATTTTAAGAAAAATGAGCGTGAAACAAACGAGCGTGAAGAATTTCTGAAAAGCTCGGCAGAAAAATTGCGAAGTCTAGCGGAAGTGTTCGGAACGCTAGATAAAATAAAGCTGAAATCTCTCAGGATGTGTCTGACGATCGGCACGGGCAACAGTATGTCTACGTCCATTGTAGTTGCAGCGTTGGTTTCGGCAATGTCGGCGCTTCAGGCGGCTACAGGAGAAAAAGGCAGAATAAAGAATAAGGAAATAGCGGTATATCCCAATTTCAGATACGAAAACACTGTATTGACGCTTGAAGTCGACACCGGGGTGTATCTTGCGGGTATGCTTGTTCAGCTTTTAAAACTCAGACTGAAAGCGGCGAAAAGCAAAGCGCAGGCGGCGTAATAAGGAGAGCAGAGGTAAAAAACTGTATTAAGTGTTGTTTGATATTACACACATAATAAGGACGAGGTGAAAATATGTCTGACGGAGAAATGAACGAACTGATAAACGTGACGATGAACAACATAAAACATATGATGGACAGCGAGAACGTGATAGGAAAGCCTATTGCAATGCCGGATGGCAACGTTGTCCTTCCGATATCAAAGGTGACTGTCGGCTTCGTTACGGGCGGCGGTCAATACGGCACCGGAAAAGAGAAACAGTCTTTTTCCTTTCCGTTCGCAGGCGGAGGAGGTGGTGGAGTAAATATAACTCCGATAGGTTTTCTCGTCTGCGACAGAGGAGAAACAAATCTTGTGAAAATCGAAAAAAAGGAGGGCGAGGGCAAGTGGGAAAGCTTGATTTCAGCGGCGCTGAACATTTTGAAAAGCAAAAAATAAGCAAAATATTATTATCAATTAGCTTAATTTTTGTAATAATAATTATTCTATTAGCCTTAGCATGTCTGAAAATCCCTGAAGTTTATGCAATCCAGAGCGGATCAGCGCAAATCGTCATTGAAGCCGGGTCCGGCAGAGTTCTTTACTCTTATAACAAGGACATGCGTCTTGAAATGGCAAGCACAACCAAGATCGCGACGGCGATCGTCGCGCTTAAAAACGCTGACGTAGATTCCTCAGTAAGGATCACCCGCGAGATGACCGGGATCGAAGGATCTTCGATCTATCTGAAAGAGGGCGAGGTGTGGAAACTTAGGGATCTTCTGTACGGGCTGATGCTTCAGTCGGGCAATGACGCCGCGACAGCGATCGCCATTGCGGCAGGAGGTAGCGTCAGTGGGTTTTCAGATATGATGAACGCTTTTGCAAAAGACCTCGGACTGAGCAATACCCACTTTGATAATCCTCACGGATTGCACTCTGAGACACATTATACTTCTGCTCACGATCTTGCAAAGATCACCGCATATGCGCTTGAAAATCCTCTGTTCGCAGAAATAGTTTCAAGCAAATCGCACGAAGTGGATCTCGGTAATTCCGGGAAAAGATATATTTATAACAAAAACAAGCTTCTTTCTTCTTTTGACGGTGCAAACGGCGTAAAGACCGGATATACCACGGATTCCGGCAGATGTTTTGTCGGTGCGGCGAAGAGAAACGGAATGCAGCTTGTCAGCGTTGTTCTGAACTGTCCTGATATGTGGAACAGGACCGCAACGATCCTGAACAACGCTTTCAGAGAATACGAGTATTACAGAATCGGTGACAGCTCGAAAAATCTCGACGAATTCTGCGTCGGTGGAGAAAATATCTCGTTGAGACTGGAAAGCGACATATATTATCCGCTGAAAAACGGAGAAAGCGAAAATTTCCGTTACGAATTTAAACCGCTGGACAAATATCCTGGCGAAGTTTGCGCGGGAGAGGCGGTCGGAACTTTGAACGTATATGATGACAATCGCTTGATTTTTAGCCGAAAAGTCATTACTATAAATGAGATAAAGCATAAAGGAGCGTTGCTTTCTCTGATGAATCTTGTCGGAGACTGGCAGATCAATTCGGCAAATGGAGAGATTGAACAAATATTTGGCGTCGTGCGGAGTGGCTTCGCGCCGCGGTGCGGATAAGCTAATAGAAGAAGGAAAAGTCAAGGTCAACGGCAAGGTCGTGACAGAGCTCGGCGTTAGCGTTAACCCCGCAAACGACTCGGTGACCGTTGACGGGATAAAAGTCAAGCCCGTTCAGGAGTACAGTTATATCATGCTGTACAAGCCCAAGGGCTGCATAACCACCGTCAGCGACGAACTGGGAAGAAAGACGGTTTACGATTACCTCGAAGAAGTCAACATACCTCATCTGGTGCCGGTCGGACGTCTGGATTACGACACCGAAGGACTTCTTCTTCTAACCAACGACGGCGATCTGACATACAGTCTCACTCATCCCAGTCACGAGGTGGAAAAGACGTATATAGTCAAGGTTGAAGGAGAGATGCCCGAACACAAGCTGGCTCAGCTCAGAAAGGGTGTGATCGTCGACGGAGAAAAGACGAACAGAAGCCGCGTAAAGCTTCTGGAATATAAGGACGGGATTTCAAGACTGCGCGTAACGATAACGGAAGGCAGGAACAGACAGATACGAAAGATGTTCGAGGCTGTCGAAAGGGAGGTCGTATTCCTGAAGCGTATCGCCGTAGGCGAACTCAGGCTCGGCGGACTGGCGCGAGGCGCTTACAGATATCTCACCGACGAAGAGATAGCTTATTTAAAAACTCTTTGAAAGCATTTGACGTGAAGCGCCGCGATTTTGCGGCGTTTTTTATGAAAACTACCGTTTAAGAATAGGCTGTATGACCTTATTTGACTATTTGTTGTGAAAACAGTGAAGAAACATTATATTTTCGTTATCAAGTTGATTTTTACGGAAGGTTAATCGGTTCGGGTAATTTCAGCGGTTGCGTGCGTGTTCCGCATTTTTATAATATATCAATATTATATAGTGTGCCTTTGCTGAAACGGATAGTGTATATTTTTGATCGGTTGTTGAAAAGATTTATTGTACGAACCTTATTGTTTTGAGTATAAAAAATACTCATTTGTTGATATC
Source organism: uncultured Christensenella sp. (assembly GCA_949298505.1). Classification (GTDB taxonomy): domain Bacteria; phylum Bacillota; class Clostridia; order Christensenellales; family UBA3700; genus Ornithoclostridium. The sequence goes on from CASFWW010000007.1 coordinate 11,370, forward strand.
TTTTATCCATAAACGTTACTGAAAAATCATAAAAACAATTACAAAACAGTAATGTTAAAAAATTGGCGAACAGGGGTTTATTTTCACTGAAATTTAGTTGATTTTTAGGGTATAAATATTTATAATGTGTAATGGTATAAATTATTCATACGATAATTAAAACTTTATATATATTCTGGAGGGTTTAATATGGAGAACAGCAATCTCACGGTCAGCGCCAAAGCGATCGAAAAAGCTTGCTCTAAAGTCAAAAGTTTCCTTGACGGCATCGTCGACAAAGGCAGTTTTGTCGAAACCGACGTTTTCGTCACAGGCAAGGGCTTTGACGATGCGGCAAGCGCTCTCGGCGAAGGCGTTGTAACCGGTTACGCTACCGTAAACGGAAGCCCCTTCCACGTGTTTGCGCAGAATGCGGAAGTCCTCAAGGGCAGCCTTGGCAAAGCGCATGCAGACAAGATCGTCAGATGCATGCAGAGAGCGGTCAAGACCGGTACCCCGTTGATTTCGGTCATCGATTGTGCAGGTGCAAGAGTGGGCGAAGGTGTGAGCGTACTTGAAGGCTTTGCGAAAGTGCTCGCGGAAGCGGCGATCGTAAGCGGTCAGGTACCTCATTTTTGTATTGTCAAAGGCAACGCCGTCGGCATGATGGCTTCGTTTGCGGCAATGGCAGACTTCGTGTTCATGTCGGAAGGCGCGATCATGTCGGTCAACTCGCCGATGTATCTTGCGTCCACCGGCAAGGATTATCCCAAATATGCGGATATGATCGGTTTCAAAGCGCACAAGAAGGGAAGCGATCTCGCTCAGTTCGTATACAAGAACGAAGCGGACCTGAAGAAGCAGCTCACTCAGCTGACCTCGATCCTGCTTGCGGCTGACGAAGAAGCCACCGACGATCCCAACCGCGTTTCCGCCGCTCTCAACAAGGAGTGCGCGGCACTTGCGAAAGTCAAGGCGATCGTGGATAACGGCGATTATATCGAGTACTGCGGAGAGTACGCTCCCGAAGTCACCTGCGCGCTTGCGAAGATCAACGGCATCAGCGTGGGCATTGCGGCAACGGACAGCAAGGTCGGGGACGGATACATGACCCTCGAAGGCGTGAAGAAGCTGACTTCTTTCGTTGAAAAACTCGACGGTTTCGACATCCCGCTCGTTACGCTTGTGGACACGCTCGGCGTGAATCCCAGCCTTGAGCAGGAACTTGCAGGCGCAGCGAAAGTCACCGGAGACCTCGTCGCTACCGTCGCAAACAGCTCCATCGACAAGATCGGCGTAGCGGTCGGCAAGGCTATCGGCTTCGGCTATTCCGCTCTTATGAGCAAGGGCATAGGTTTTGACTACACCCTCGCTACGCAGAACGCTGTCATCTCTCCGATCAGCGGCGAGACGGCAGTCAACGCACTTATGAGCGAGCAGCTCTCAAAGGCTAAAGACGTAGAAAAGACCAGGGCTAAACTCGCGGACGAATACGCGAAGATAGAGGCGAACCCGATGCTGGGCGCGCAGGAAGGCTATATCGACAACGTGGTAGAAGCTAAGAATCTGCGTCCTTACATCGCTTCCGCGCTCATGATGCTCATGGGAATTTAAGGAGAACGTTATGAAGAAAAGATTGGCTTTGTTATCCGTAATAACGCTTCTCGCGATCGTCATGCTGACCGTATTTACCGCATGTGCGGTCGAGGGAACTCCCGACTTGCTCGGTATCGGCGACATGAATGTCGGAGAGCGTATCGTTACGGGTCTGCTTGTCTTCGTAATGGGCCTCGGCATGGTATTCATAGTCCTTTGGCTTCTGATCGTGATAATAAAGGCGGTAGCGTATTTGCAGTCGCTTCCCGCAAAGATCGCGTCCAAGAAGGCGAACGAAGTTCCCGTCGTAGAAGAAGTGAAAGAGATTCCTGCGCCTGTGCAGACAAGTTCGGACGAAGACGAAGTTGTTGCGGCAATAACGGCGGCTATCGCAGCGTATTACGGCGCTCAGGCTGTCGAAACGAGCGATCTCCCGTTCAGGGTACGCTCCATCAGAGAAATTAAATAATTGAGAGAGGATAATATATATGCGTAAATTCAATGTAACCGTAAACGGCAAGGCTTATGCCGTAGAAATCGAAGAAGTAGGCGAAGTCGGCGTGGCAGCTCCCGTTGCTCAGGCACCCGCAGTAAAGGCTGCTCCCGCTCCCGCGGCGGCGCCCGCAGCTGCTCCCGTAGCGGCAGGAAAGGGCGAACCCGTAAAGAGCCAGATGCCCGGTCTTGTAAAGAAACTCTGTTTCGCTAACGGCGCAACCGTCAAGATGAACGATACGGTCGTTATCCTCGAAGCTATGAAGATGGACACCCCGATCGTTGCAACCAAAGACGGTGTGATCACTTATTCTGTCAGCGAAGGCGCGAACATCGACACCGGCGCGGTGCTTTGCACGATAGCGTAATACGGAGGCAAAACAATGGCGTTTTCATCTACAATTTTGTCGCTTGACCTTGTAGATTCCCTGAAGAACCTGTGGATGAGCACGGGCTTCATGACTTCGCTGACACCGCTGTGGCAGAACCTCGTGATGCTTGTCATCGCGTGCGTTCTGATCTACCTCGCGGTCTATAAGGAGTTCGAGCCCAACCTTCTGCTTGCCATCGGTTTCGGTATGTTCATAATCAACATACCGGGCACGTACAACGTTTTGTACGGCACTTTGGGGTATACCTTCTACGACGCGAGCGACCTGTCTACCGTGCTTACAGTACCCGGAACGGAGCAGCAGATCTCGGGCACAATAGCGGAACTGATCCAAATGTTGAATGTCGATAATACCGCCGGCATGAGCATGCTTGAGAAAGTTGCGGCGGTGACCGCTAAAGTGCAGGAGATATTCCCCGACATTACCGTGACGTCAACTCATGAAGTCGTTGCGGATCAGGGTATTTTCTACTATCTGTACAAGGGCGTTGAGTGGGTCATCTATCCGCCGCTCATCTTCCTCGGTATCGGCGCTATGACCGACTTCGGTCCGCTCATCGCCAACCCCAAGAGCCTTATCCTGGGCGCGGCGGCACAGCTGGGTATATTCCTGACTTTCATCATCGCGATCAATATCGGATTCACCGGTGAAGAGGCATCTGCTATCGCTATCATCGGCGGTGCAGACGGTCCTACGGCGATCTACGTTACGACAAAGCTCGCATCGCACCTGCTCCCGTCCATCGCAGTCGCGGCATACTCGTATATGGCGCTGATCAAGATAATCCAGCCGCCGATCATGAAGCTTATGACGACCAAGAAGGAAAGAGCCGTAGTTATGGAACAGCTCAGACCCGTTTCCAAGACGGAAAAGGTCGTGTTCCCGATCATCGTTACGCTCGTTGTCGGCGTCATTCTCCCGAGTGCGGTCCCGCTTCTCGGTATGCTGATGCTGGGCAACCTGTTCAAGGAATCCGAAGTCGTTCCCAGACTCACCAATACGTCCAAGAACGAACTCATCAACATCATCACGATCCTTCTCGGCGTGCTCGTCGGTACCAAGGCTACCGCAGAGGTGTTCATCACCGTGCAGACGCTCAAGATTATCGTCATCGGCGTGTTCGCGTTCGCGGGCGGCACCGCAGGCGGTCTGCTTCTCGGCAAGGTCATGTACTGGGTCACGAAAGGAAAGGTCAATCCGCTTATCGGTTCGGCAGGCGTTTCCGCAGTTCCTATGGCGGCGAGAATTTCTCACAACGTAGGTCAGGAAGAGAATCCCAGAAACTATCTGCTGATGCACGCTATGGGACCCAACGTCGCGGGCGTTATCGGCAGTGCCGTTGCGGCAGGCGTTCTGCTTGCACTGTTCGGCAAATAAGATTGAATCACGAGGTAAAAATATATGGTTAAAATCACAGAAACTATACTCAGAGACGCTCATCAGTCTCAGGCGGCAACCCGTATGCGCCTGGACGAGATGCTTCCCGTTGCGTCCAAACTCGACAAAATAGGGTATTATTCAATTGAGTGCTGGGGCGGCGCGACTTTCGACTCCTGCCTCAGATTCCTCAACGAGGATCCGTGGGAAAGACTGCGTCAGCTTAAGAAGGCTATGCCCAATACCAAGCTGCAGATGCTTCTGAGAGGTCAGAACATTCTGGGCTACAAACACTACGCAGACGACGTTGTTGACGAATTCGTAAAGATGTCAATCAAAAACGGCATCGACATCATCAGAATTTTCGACGCGCTGAACGACACCAGAAATATGAAGCAGGCGATGGACAGCTGTAAAAAATACGGCGGCATCTGCGAAGCTACCATTTCGTACACGACCAGCCCCGTCCACACCAACGAATATTTCATCAAGCTCGCCAAAGAACTTGAAGACATGGGCGCGGACATCATCTGCATCAAGGATATGGCGGGTATACTGCTTCCTTACACCGCGTACGAACTCGTCAAAGGCATAAAGAGCGTCGTCAAAGTTCCCGTTCATCTGCACACTCACCAGACTTCCGGCACAGGTAATCTTACCTATCTGAAGGCTATCGAGGCGGGCGTAGACATCATTGACTGTGCGCTTTCCGCTATGGGTAACGGCACCTCTCAGCCTGCGACCGAGCCTATGGTCGCGGTCCTTCAGGGCACTCAGTACGACACGGGTCTCGACCTCAAGGCGCTCAACGAGCTTTCTTCTTATTTCGACAAAGTCGCAGACAGGCTCAAGAAAGACGGCTGGCTGACCGAAAAGTCGCTCAAGACCGACGTCCGCGCGCTGATATATCAGGTCCCGGGCGGTATGCTTTCCAACCTTGTCGGACAGCTCAAGAAGCTTGGCGCTATGGACAGATACGACGAAGTTCTCGCAGAAGTCCCCAACGTCAGGGCAGACCTCGGTTATCCGCCGCTCGTCACTCCGACTAGCCAGATAGTCGGCACTCAGGCTGTGTTCAACGTCGTGAGCGGAGAGAGATACAAGATGGTTTCCGCTGAAACCAAAGACGTGCTGAGAGGCAAGTACGGCAAACTGCCGGCTGCTCCCAACCCCGAGATCGTCAAGAAGGTCCTCGGCGACGAAAAGCCGATCACCTGCCGTCCGGCAGATCTGATCAAGCCCGAGCTTGCTTCTTACCGCGAGGAGATCAAGGAGTACATCGAGCAGGACGAAGACGTTTTGTCCTATGCGCTTTTCCCGCAGGTCGCGCTGAATTACTTCAAGTACCGTCAGGCGAACAAGTACAAGGTTGACAGCGACATCGGCGACGTAAAGAACGGCATTCAGCCCGTCTGATAAAGGATTATCCGAAAACGGTAAAAACCGCGCAATCAAGCGCGGTTTTTTGCTTTCATAACTGTCTGAAGTTTTTTGTCAGGGTCGTAGCGACATGGTAAGAGAGTGGTGAACCGACGCAAGGTGCGTGAAAATCTTTGTATTTTTAAACAGGAAATTTGACGAACCCGGCAAGGAGAGGATTAAAACAAATTTGCCCGAAAGTTTTGTTTACAAAGAGGGGGAGGACGTGTAATAATATAGCTATGAAAATCTTACTGGTAAACGACGACGGACTTTACGCAAACGGCGTGCTTACGCTTGCGAAACGTCTTTCTCAGGATCACAGCGTCACGATAATAGCGCCCGACTGCGAGAGAAGCGGTAGCGGAAGAAGTCTCACGTTCCATACGGCTTTGAATTTCATGCAGATGGCAATTTCAGAGGATTTCGAAAGTTATATATTGAACGGGACTCCCGCTGATTGCACAAAGTTCGGCATTGACACGATAATGAAAGGTGAAAAACCGGACGTTGTGATCAGCGGCATAAACAACACGTGCAACATCGGCACAGACATTGCGTATTCCGGAACTGTCAACGCGGCTATCGAAGCGTGCATGCACGGCGTTTACGGGATTGCCGTTTCATACGATTGCAAGGACAACGATTATACTTACGTTGCAAACTTTATTGCCGAAAATCTTGAATTTCTGATAGGACTTTTACCCACTGATAAAAACACGATATTCAACGTCAACTTCCCTTGCGTACCGCCAAAGCTCAAGGGAGTCCGCTTCGCAACGACGGGCAACAGAAAATACTTTGACGAATATCAGTTGGTTGAGGGCAGAGGTTATTTTATCACCGGCTATCCGATTGCCGACGAAAGTAACGACGAATACACCGACGTCGTGCTGACCGATGAGGGGTACGCCACGATCTCTCCGGTAAAACTCGGCTTTAACAACGCCGCGCTTTTCAACGCGGTAAAGGACATAAAACTGTGAAGGCGGTCGTGATAGGGGCGGGCGCTTCCGGAATGATGTGCGCGGGAGGTCTCGCGCGTGCGGGTCACGAAGTTACCGTCATAGAAAAGAACGAGAAACCGGGTAAAAAACTGTTTATCACCGGTAAGGGCAGATGCAACCTGACCAACGATTGCGACGTCAGGACCTTCCTCGACAACGTAGTCACAAATCCCAGATTTCTCAATTCCGCTGTTTATGGCTTTACGCCGGCAGATTGCATGGAATTTTTCACTTCTCTCGGAGTAAAGCTCAAGACGGAGCGCGGCAACAGAGTGTTCCCCGTATCAGACAAATCCAACGATATAGTCAAGGCGCTCGAAAAATACTCCGTCTCGAACGGTGCCGATATCCGGTATAACGAAAAAGCCGTGGAGATCGTTTCCGGAAACGGTGAAATAAAGTGCGTAAGAACGGATAAAGGCGTTTATCCTTGCGACGTTGCGGTTATCGCGACGGGCGGCGTGACGTATCCTGTCACAGGCAGCACCGGCGACGGCTACGCTATGGCGGCAAAGCTCGGACACAGAATAATCAGTCCGACAGCCGGACTCGTGCCTCTGCTTGCAGACGGGGTGGACGGGCTTCAGGGACTTTCGCTGAAAAACGTGACGGCGTCGGTTTATTTCGGTGAAAAAGAAGTTGCGTCCGATTTCGGCGAAATGCTTTTCACTCACACGGGGGTAAGCGGTCCGATAATCCTCAGTATTTCGTCGAAAATAGGAAAGTACTGCGATAAAAGCGGAAAGTCAACGAAAGGCGGCTACATAAGCGTGGATCTGAAACCTGCTCTCGATTTTCGCACTCTGGACGCGAGGCTGCTGAGAGAATTTTCCGCGGCTCCGCGCGCGGTGGTAAAGACCGTGCTGTACACGCTTATGCCCAAAGCGCTTGCTCCGAAAATACTCGTGCAATGCGGGATAGACGGTGAAGTAAAAAGCAGTGAGGTTTCCAGAAAGCAGAGAGAGGCGCTCGTCACGGCAATAAAGGGCATGAAGTTTGATCTGAAAGGGAAGGACAAGACCGACCTCGGCATCATCACGCAGGGCGGCGTCGACGTTTCGGAGATAAATCCCAAGGATATGTCGAGCAGAAAAATCAAGGGACTTTACGTAATCGGAGAGGCTCTGGACGTGGACGCGCTGACGGGCGGATTTAATCTTCAGATCGCTTTTTCGACGGCAAACGCCGTAGTTCGCGCGTTACTTTAAAAAGATTTTACTTGATATTTTATATAATATGGGCTAAACTGTAAGAAGCGGAGTTTTCAGCTCAAATCAATTTTCGGAGGCTTTTATGCTCAATATCGCCATTGACGGTCCGTCCGGCGCAGGAAAGAGTACGATCAGCAAAATGCTTGCAAAAAAGCTGGGAATAATATACCTGGACACGGGCGCGATGTACCGTGCCGTCGCCCTTTACGTATATCGCAAAGGGGTTGACGTCAACGACAGAGAAAAGGTCGTTCCTCTGCTTGAGGAGATAAAAATAGAGTTTTGCGGCGACGGCGACGAAAAGAAGATTTATCTCAACGGAGAGGACGTTTCATCTGCAATCAGGGAACACGCAGTTTCAAAAATGGCTTCCGACGTTTCAAAAATAAAAGAAGTCAGGCTTTTTCTCGTTGAACAGCAGAGGGCGATAGCAAAGAAAAACGACGTCGTTCTCGACGGCAGAGACATTACCAGTTTCGTTCTTCCCGACAGTAAATACAAATTTTTTCTTACCGCTACTCCTGAGGAGAGGGCGAGAAGGAGATACGAAGAGCTTAAAGCCAAGGGCTCGGATATAAGTTACGAAACAGTTCTCGCCGACGTCAACGACAGAGACTACAACGATACACACAGAGATTTTGCTCCTCTCGTACAGACAGAGGATTCAGTGCTGATTGACAGCACGAATATGACGACGGACGACGTTATAGAGGTTATTTTACGCTATGTCAACACACACTAACAACGAAACCGCCGTGGCGGTAAAAAAAGAAAAAAAACCGGGTCTGTTTTACAGGATACTCGGCTCGATAGGCAGATTCCTTATGACGATAGTCTGGTGGCCGACTAAAATTTACTATAAAGAAAAGTTCCCCAAAGACAGGAAAGTCATCTGCATCTGCAACCACTACGCGATCGAGGACGCTTGCGCGATCTATCATCAGTTGTTTGAATTCAAAGGCAGGATCGTTGTCAAATCCGAAGCGATGGACGACAGTTTTGTCGGCAACTTTCTCACCGCGCTGTGCAACGCGATCAGCGTGCGCCGCGGAGAGTCCGACATCAAGGCGATCAAAGAAATGATGAAGGAGATATCCGCCGGCGGAAAGATACTGATTTTCCCCGAAGGTACGCGAAATAAGAGCAAGAATTTCAAAGAACTTATGCCATTCAAGGAAGGGCCGGTCACAATAGCGGTGAAAACTAAGACGGAGATCGTTCCGACGCTTTATTACAAGCCGCTCAGACCTTTCGGGTTCAGGAAAAACAGACTGATAGTCGGCGATCCGATCGATCTCAGCGAATTTTACGGCAAGCCTTTGCACGAAGTAAAAGACGCCGCATGCGCTACAGTTTTCAACAGGATGCTGGAGCTAAGAAAGCAGCTGGACGACATTGTCGAGAATTACGGCGGGAATCTTGAGAAATACGAACAGGCGAAGAAGGCTTTGGCAGAAAGCGTTTCGCCGGCAGGGAAGCAAATTACCGAAAAGGCGGAAACGGAGTGAGTTTATCCTGTCTGCGAAGGCAGACGGAAAGCTAAAATATATCGGTTGATGTGTCGGAAGACGGACGGCGGTCCGTTATCGTACGCAATACATAAATAAGGCGGTGCGATATGACTGAGACAGAAAACGTCAGCCCTGAAAGAGGCAAAGCCTCAGATTTGTTTTATCGGGCGCTCGCGGCGTTCGGGCGATTCCTGATGCGCGTCGTTTGGTGGTCGACGAAGATCTATTATAAAGAAAAGTTCCCGAAAAAAGGCAATCTGATCTGCGTATGCAACCACTATTCGGCAATTGACGCAAACGTGATTTACAGCAAACTGTTCGCTTTCAGAGGCAGGATAGCCGTAAAAGCCGAGGCGCTTAAAAGCAAATTTGTCGACAAAGGCATGGCGGCGCTTTGCCGCGCGATAAAGGTCAGACGTGACGGCTCTGACGTAAATGCGGTGAAAGACATTCTGAATGAGTTGAAATCGGGCGGCAGAGTGCTGATTTTTCCTGAAGGAAAGTGCAATAAATCAGACGATTTCAAATCACTCCTGCCGTTTAAGGACGGAACTTCGGCAATCGCCGTAAAATCCGGAGCGGTCATAGTTCCGACTTTGTACTATAAACCGCTCAGACCTTTCGGTTTCAGGAAGAACAGGCTGATCGTCGGAGATCCTATCGAGCTCGGCGAATACGTCGGGAAAAAGATCCACGAAGTAAAACACGAAGTAACTCAGCTGATCATCAGCAGAATGAACGAGATGAGAAAACAGATAGACGAGATCGTTGAAAAATATCACGGCAGCGTTAAAAAATACGAGCGCGCTAAAGCCGCCGGCAAAGCGTAAAGAGGAGCGATGAAGATTATTGTTGCGAAAAACGCGGGTTTTTGTTTCGGCGTGGAAAACGCGGTGAGGACTACGCTTTCCCTGCGAGGCGAAGTGTGCACTCTGGGCGAACTTATCCATAACGAATACGTCAATTCCAGGCTCAGGGAAAGGGGAATAAAGACTTTGCCGTCGCTTGAAGATTACGCCGGGGGCACCGTCGTCATTCGCTCGCACGGAGTCCCTGAAAAGATCGAAGACGAACTAAAAGAAAAGGGGATCCCTTACGTGGACGCCACCTGTCCTTTTGTCAAGAAGATACACAACCTGGTGAACAAGTACGGAAAAGAAGGATATACCGTCGTCATCATCGGTTCGGCTAGTCATCCGGAGGTGGAAGGGATCAGAGGAAGATGCACGGGAAAAACTTACGTCGTCGACTCCGAAGAAGACGTAAACGCGCTTCCTGCGGACGAAAAGTTGTGCGTAGTGGTGCAGACGACGTACAGCCAGAAGAAGTACGATATTTTATTAAAAAGTATTGAAAACCGCTGTAAAACAGTTGAAAAATTCAGGACGATTTGCTATACTACAACAGACAGGCAATCTGAGACGGAAGAACTCAGCAAAAAGTGCGACGGGATGCTTGTGATCGGAAGCAGAT
>CASFWW010000008.1:0-28390 GCA_949298505.1 uncultured Christensenella sp.
CTCACGTGAGAGAGAAGACTCTGAAAAAGAATCTGGCGTTAATTAACGCCAGACCTAAAAAAGTGCTTGGGTACAAAACACCGGCAGATTTATTTGAACAAGAATTGCAAAAAGTGTTGCACTTGGTTTGACAATTCACTGTGCCTAAATGCTGAAAACTTTAAAGTTGTGCTTAGGACGTTTACTCAAGCGTAAAAATGGTATTGAAAATATTCTTCCGATATGATAAAATAGAGCCATGAGAGAGACGATAACAAGCGTACAGAACGCAAAAATCAAATATTTCAAGTCGCTTAAGGACAAGGAAACGCGTTATAAAGAAGGGAAAATTCTTGCCGAGGGCGCGAATATCGTCCGCGATCTTCCCGAGGACGTCATCGTTGACAGCGTCATCGTCGAACAGGACAAGGTGGAACAGTTCTTCGACGTACTGAGGAAGTACGAAGGAACCCGCACAAAAGTCTACGAGGTGTCGGACAAGTGCATGAAACAGATCAGCGATACGACTTCTCCTGCGGGCATAGTCGCGGTCGTAGCGATGCCGCTTGAAAAGCGGGTGATAAAAGAGGACGTCGCCGTGCTTGACGGCATTTCCGACCCCGGAAATTTCGGCACGATAGTCAGGACCTGCGTTGCGTGCGGCATAAGTCAGATCCTTGCGATTAATTGTACGGACTGGACGGCGGGCAAGGTGATTCGCGGCTCAATGGGCGGCGTGTTCTCGGTAAATATCGTGACTGCCGGCAGCTACGAAGATGTGGAAAAGCTCCTTGCCGGACATAATGTCTACGCGCTGGACATGGGCGGCGAAAACATTTACGAGACGAAGATAGACAAGGACAGACCCTTTGCGCTGGTCGCAGGCAACGAGGCGCACGGCATCTCGCCGTATTTCAGGTCAAAAGCGGATAAGATCATCGCGCTTCCTATGAAAGAAGGTATGCAGTCGCTGAATGCCGCGGTCGCGCTGAGCATCGCGCTGTACACGTTCGTATTTGAGAAATAAAACAGTGCTTTCCTCCCGGAATCAGGTTGAATAACAGTGAAATCAGAAGCCCTCGGGCTTCTTTTTTTATCCGCTGCCGGGAGAATTGTCACAAATTGCATAATTTGCGCCGTTCGCCTTGATTTTGCGCGCGTTTTGTTATAAAATAATAGCGTTAATTACAATTTTCGGAGGTATTCTGCATGTCAGGACATAGCAAATGGGCTAATATCAAAAATAAAAAGGGAGCGGCGGACGCAAAACGTGCCAACGTGTTTACCAAGATCGGCAGGGAGATCGCCGTTGCGGTAAAGGCGGGCGGACCCGATCCCAATATCAACTCCAAACTGCGCGACGTCATCGCAAAGGCTAAGGCCTGCAACATGCCCAACGAGAACATCGTCAGGGGCATCAAGAAGGCGAGCGGCGACCTCAACGCGGTCAATTACGAAGAGATCACCTACGAAGGTTACGGCGCAGGCGGCGTAGCGGTCATCGTCAGAGCGCTGACAGACAACAAGAACCGCACGGCAAGCGACGTGAGACATCACTTCGACAAGTGCGGAGGCAACCTCGGCACGACGGGTTGCGTCAGCTATATGTTCGACAAGAAAGGCGTGATCGTCGTCGAAAAGGGTAACGTTGACGAAGATACGATGATGGAGATCGCGCTTGAAGCGGGCGCTGACGACGTCGTGACAGACGAGGACGTCTACGAAATATACACCCAGGTCGCAGACTTTGAAACGGTCAAACAGGCGATCGAGGGCAACAAGTCGCTGACGGTACTTTCGGCAGAACTCACGATGATCCCGTCCAACACCGTCAAGGTCGACGAGGAGACAGAAGTCAAGGTCAGAAGACTTCTGGATATGCTGGAAGAAAACGACGACGTTCAGGACGTGTATCACAACGCGGAACTGACTGAAGAAGAGGAAGAAGAGTGATAAAAAACGGGGTTTTCCCCGTTTTTGCTCCATACGGGAGGAATTATGGTAGACATTGAAAAAATATGCGCCGCGGCAAAAAAGGCGAGTTACGATCTCGCAACTTTGTCCGCAGAAAAAAAGAACGGGATACTTCTCGCGATAGCAGACGAGATAGAGGCGAAAAAAGCGCTCATCCTCGAAGAAAACGAAAAGGATATCGCGGCGGCGACTTCTCTCAGTGAAGCGATGAAGGACAGACTGCGCCTGAACGACAAGCGCGTCGCGGCGATCTGCGAAGGAGTGAGAGACGTTGCAAAACTGGACGACCCCGTGGGCGAAGTCACTGAGACGTGGACGCGTCCCAACGGGCTTGAAATAAGCAAAGTGCGCGTGCCGCTCGGCGTTATCGGAGTGATATACGAATCACGTCCCAACGTGACTGCGGACGTTGCGGCTCTCTGCATAAAATCAGGCAACTGCGTTGTTCTGCGCGGAGGAAAAGAGGCTATCAACAGCAACAGGGTGCTTGCCGGAATAATTGCCGAAGCGATTGAAAAAAGCGGCATTGTCAGCCGCGACATCGTGGCTTTTGTCGACGACGTGACCAGAAACGGGTCTCTCGAGATGCTCAAGCAGAGCAAATACATTGACGTCGTTATCCCCAGAGGCGGCGACGGACTCAAAAAGTTCGTGCTTGAAAACGCGCTTATGCCGGTCATCGCCAGCGCGGGCGGCAACTGCCACCTTTATGTGGAAAAGACGGCGGACCTAGATATGTCGGCGGCTGTGGTCGCCAACGCCAAACTCAGCCGTCCTTCGACCTGCAACGCGCTTGAACAGCTTCTTGTGGACAGAAGCGTTGCGAAAGAGTTCCTGCCGCTCGTCTGCGATATACTCAAAGAGAACGGCTGCGTCGTCAACGGCAGTGAAGAAGCGCGCTCGTACTGCGACTGTATTCAGCCCTGCGACGAGGAAGAATACTACAAAGAACACGGAGACAAGGTTCTCACGGTATATATCGTGGACGGAGTTGTCGAAGCGGTCGAAAGAGTAAATTCTCACAGTACCTGCCACAGCGACGGCATTCTGACCGAGGACGAAAAGGCGGCGGAATATTTCACCGCTAAAGTTGACAGCGCCTGCGTTTACGTCAACGCAAGCACGCGTTTTACGGACGGTTTCGAGTTCGGGTTCGGCGCGGAAATAGGCATTTCCACTCAGAAACTTCACGCGAGAGGTCCGCTCGGACTTAAGCAGCTTACCAGCGAAAAATACGTCGTGCGCGGCAACGGTCAGGTGCGTAAATGATCATCATGGGCATTGACCCGGGGCTTGCGATCGTAGGTTACGGGATAGTCAACAGTGAAAAGGGCAACGTCACCGCGATTGACTACGGCGTGATCGAAACGCCCAAGAACGAGAACGTGCCGGCGCGCCTTCACATGATACACGACGGCATGAACGCGCTTTTCGACAAGTATAAGCCCGATTGCGTTGCGCTTGAGGAACTGTTTTTCACGAAAAACATCACGACGGGCATAAACGTCGCCCAGGCGAGAGGCGTTATACTTCTGGCGTGTTCGGACAGATGCGGCAGGCTTTACGAATATACGCCGATGCAGATAAAACAGGCGATCACAGGTTACGGCAAAGCGGACAAGAAGCAGATGCAGTTCATGGTCACGCGTATGCTGAGACTGAGATCTATTCCCAAGCCCGACGACGCGGCAGACGCGCTCGCCGTCGCGCTGACTCACGCTCAGTCCGCAAAGCTGGGAGGTCTGTTCACGATCTGACTAAGCCTGTTTTCAGGCAGATTTAAATGAAAATATACAAAACGCCCGGACGGTTGTCCGGACGTTTTTCGTTTGATACCGTATCGGAAATCCTTTTTACGTTTACAAAATTCTTACGCTCAGGGATCTTGTCAGTTTACCGCTTCGAACACTTTTGCGAAATCACGGTTGTTTGTTATCAGCCTTTCGTAAAGCTGATATCCGAGTTCTGTTTTGAGCCCGGTTTTCTGCCTGAGCCAGCTGCGCACTTCGTCAGCGGTGAACTTTTCGGGATTGGCGCAGTAATACTCGCAGAAAGTGTATACCGACTGGAGCAGATTTATGTCGCGTGCCGTTCTCGCGTTCGCGTTCACTCCGTTGTAATATCCCGTCCAGACGTTGTAAAAATACGTTAGATTTGCGATGTAGGGATATGTGCCTTTCAGGAAAAGCTTTCTCAGAGTTTCGTTCTGCTTGGATAGGTCCTTGTCCTCTTCGCTCGCCGTCACATTGGGGTCTCCGATCACCGCTTCAGCCATGTCGTGTACGAGAAGCATGTCGAGGATCTCCTTTTTGCAGTAGCCTTCTGAGTGGTGTTCTTCGGGCAGGAAAAACATCGCCATCATCCATGCGTTGTAAGAATGTTCGGCAACGCTCTCCGGGTCGTCTATTCCCGAATTTACCCAGCTCAGCCGCTTGACCTGTCTCAGATCCCTGTACTTGTTGTAAATGAGCGGACCGATGTCGAACGCACCGTTTTCAATGTACAGCGCCAGGTCTTCTTCCATGCTCCTGAAATAGTAGAGAAGCTTTGAAGAAATGACGTTCTGAGGTCTCAGCTGATACTCCTTGAGAAAGGTCAGCGCCTTTTTGACGTACGGCAGTATGTCGAACCTGACCGGGGTCTCAATGTTCTGGATCCTTGCCTGAAGAAGGGTGAGAAGGGTCACCAGATTGTTCTCGACGAATTTTCCGCTGTTGCCGTAAAGTGCGCTTTCTATGCGGCTGCTGAGGATCTTGAGCGCCTGCTCGCCCGTGCTGAGATCGCTGTCCAGATAATAGGCGTCGTGCGCGACCATCTGGTAGTTGTCGCCGAAATACTCTATCGTCGCGCCTCGGTTGATGGCGTTGGCAATGTCGTTGGTGACGACGATGCAGAGGTATTCGTCCATTATGTTTGCCTGTCCCTGGAAGAGGAGACCGGTGCAAACCGATCTGAACAGGAAGTGGTTGTTGCAGTTCTCCTGGGTATTCTTGTTGTTCGTCTTTACGAGAGCTTTGTACTTGGTAAACTCCTTGGTCAGCATGGCGACCGCTTCGCCCGCAAGATTCTTGTATGTGATCCTGCCCAGCCAGTATACGGCGTTGCTTTTCTGCTGGACGTTGAATATCTCGTAGTTTTCGGTTATGAACCTGAGCAGAGTTTCCTGCAACGTGTAATTATCCTTGAGGAAAGACACGATAAAGCGGTTGGACATATCCGTCAGCATGGTTTCGAAAAATCTGTGCTCGTGGTAATCCTTGTAGTTTTCAATCCTGTAAACGAAGTAATATGCGAGCAGGAATTCGAGATATGTGACGTGCTTGTGAGGCAGAGACCACATCGTCGCGTTGTATTCTGCGGAGTTAATCGCGTAGGACTGGTCGAAAACGTAATCGAACAGTTCTTCCGCAACCGTCCTGAGGCGTTCTTCGTCGCCGTAAAGCTCGTACAGCGCAAGCTTTTCGTATACGTCGTTCAGCCTGATGTCGTCCTGATTGTAAAGTGAAAGCATTTCAGTGGCGATCAGTCTGATCAGGAAGATGTCGACGCACGGGAATTTGAATTTTTTCAGGCAGTCGTACGTTTCCGTCACGCTGAGTTCGTAGCCGTAAATGCCGAAAATGCTTTCGATCACAGAAGTGACTGCGGTTTTGTCTTCAAGCGGCACCTGCCTGGTCACAAAGGTGTAGCCCTTGGAATCGCCCGCGATAGGAATGATCCTTTTCAGCCTGGAGCGGTTCTTGATCAGTCCCACGTCGATCGCGCATATCCTGTTGAATCTGCCGAAAGGCTTCCACAGTTCGTGCAGTACGTTTTCGGGAGAGATCCTGGCGACGATGTGTTCGCGTATCGCTTCGACGAAAAGCACGGGTCTGACTTCGGGGTTGCGTTTTACGAATGCGAAGAACTCCTTCAGTTCCTGTCCCATCATCGCTTTCATCTGTTCGGCGACGTTCTGCGGATTGTAAGGGATCTTTTCGTAATAGCTTGCGGAAATGTAATAGGGAAGCGCGTCGGATGCTCCCTCTCTGAAGTTTTTCAGCATTTTGTAGAACGCGAGCTGAAGAAGCATATTCTTTGCGCTGCCCGGGAGCCCGTGTACCTGAATGCACACGTCGCTGCCTGAGGAGAGATTGTTCACGATCGTTTCAACCGGATCTTCTTCGACAACCGGTTTGCTGTGCAAGTAAGTCGTCAGAGTCTCCCTGAAAAGTCGCTTTGCCTTTTCCATGAACCTGGCGTAATCTTCGTCCGTGCTGATTTTTGAGTATATATTGTACGGGAATTTTTTCGTTTTCTTTATGATCAGATCAACGATCCCGTTTCTGTCGTACGATTCTTCAGCCTCGTCGACGGTCTGAACGGGAGAGGGTTCGGGAATTTCGGGGCGCTGTTGAGCGGCGTTCTGTACGCTTTCTTCGCGGAAGCCCTCAGACAGAGACAGTATCGTCTCTTTGAGAAGTTCAAGCGCCGCGTTGATGTCGTTGTGCGCGTCTATCCAGTGCTTTCTGCCCAGGAAATACAGGTATTCGTCGGTAAAATTGAAATTCTGAAGTTTGAACGGAATGATTATCTTTCTGTTGTCGAAAGCTATGCTCACTTCGTTGCTTACGTGACCCGACGCGTTGGTATTTTCAGACGCGAGCAGAACGAGCATTTCGCAACGCTTGATCGCGCTGACGATCTGAGACGGGTAATTGCTGCCGGCGTCAACGTTTCTGGGCGCGATCCAGCAGCTTATTCCGTTTTCTTCGAGAAAAGAACAAACCTTTATCGCAACTTCTGCTTCTTTTGAAGAATAGCTTATAAAAACGTACTTGTTGTCTTTTAAAACGTTATCCATTGTATTTTCCCCCGGGGTTACCTGAACAGGTTATATTTCATAACCGATTATACTGAAATAAAGCAAAAAATTCAAGTGATTTTACAAGCATATCAATAATTTATTATTATAAAAACACGCGGCGTTATGCCGCGTGTCGTATGTTGCTTGGAAACGTATGCTTTTTGCCGTCAGCAGAGCTTCTTTTTAAGATCGAGATATTCCTGCATTTCTTCTTCGGTGAAGCTTTCTTCGCCGCTTTCATTGCGCTTTGCAACGAAATATCTGATGCGCTCAAGGCGTTTGTTGGTGACCTTGTATTTTATCGAAGCGATAAATCCGATCGACAGAAGCACGGTTACGGATATCGCGATCAGAAGCCTGATCGCAAGCAGTACGCTGTCAGGCTGCTGCTGGAGTATGTTCTTGCCCGTTTCGGAATCGTATATCGGCTTTACGTAATGCGCCGCGGAAAGCACCCAGCCGACCATGCCGGTGCCAAGAGCGGTCGCAACTTTTCTCGTGAACGTCATCACGCCGGACATGTTCGCGGTGGGACGGTAGCCAAGTTTGAGTTCCGCGACGTCGACGGTATCGGCAAACACGAGCCACGGCATGGATTGCGCGCCGGCAAAACCGAAGCCCATTATCGCCGCAAAAACGGGGATCAGGATCGGGTTCCAGTCAGGCTGATAGCACGCAAGGAGTATCGCACCTATTATGTAAAGAGGAAGTCCTGCGCGGAAAGCCGCCTGTTTTGAATATTTCGCCTTTATCACGTACGAGATGACTATGCCCACTGCGGCGCAGACCATCATCGGAGCGATTATCATTATCGAGCCCATATTCATTTTCATGAAGCCGAGGTCAACCTGCACGCCGTTTATCGTGCCTCCTATGTAGTCAGTGTAATATATCGCGACTGCGCTGATGAGGTCCATGGTGAGGAACGCGGTCACGTACATAAGGATATGCCAGATATACGATTTTACCGTGAGTCCTTTGAAATATTCCTTTATGCTGAATTTAACCTTCTTTTCTTCCTGATAAGGCGTACGCTCTTTGACCGTCAGACCCGCGACGACAAGCGGTATCGCGAACAACAGACCGAAGCCGAACACGATGATATAGTAGAAAGTCGTGTAAGGTATCGTTGCGTTTTCTCCGACGACCATGTTCCACATGATGCTCGGGATGAGATACAGCAGACCCGCGGCTATTATATCGAAGATCAGCTTCCAGGTGTTCGCCTTGTTGCGCTGGCGGTAATCCATGGAGATATCCGAACTCATCGACATATACGGCACCTGAGAGACCGTCGAGATGGTGCAGTATACGATATATGCGAAAACCATCCAGGTGATCTGTGAGGGTTCTTCCATGTTCTGTATCGGAGCGAACAGGAACGCTAGTCCGAACGGGATCAGGATGCCGCCGATGATCATGAACGGTTTTCTTCTGCCCATTCTGAAGCGCGAGTTCTCGGAGATCAGCCCCATGGCGGGGTCTGAAACCGCGTCCCATATCTTGGAGATCATTATTATCGTGCTGGCTATCGCCGCCTCTATGCCGATAATGTTGGTGAAGAAAGCGAGCAGTATGACGGAAAGAAACGCTGCCTGACCGCCTCCGAACAGATCAGCGGCGCCGTAAAGGATACATTCTTTCGTGGAAACGTAGTCCTTGGGATCGCAACCTTCTTTTTCCGCGCGTTGATCGGGAGTGAGTTTTGTCTTTGAATTCATGTTGTCTCCTCGTGCCCGCAAAAGCGGACTTGTGATTCGGCATCTGCCGTCTACTCAATCAGTATATCATATAAGGAGCCGTCAATGCAAATACGTGCGTACATATCGGTTTTTTGCTCCTTTTCGCTTTCTTTCGCGCGCAAGCAGGGGAAGAGCGCATGTTTAATCGCGCCAATCGGTTGCATATGAAAGGCAAATATTTTATAATGATACAGATATGGAAAACGCATTACTTAAAGTCAAAGACATGTCGCTTACCTACTTCGGCGGTTACGACGCGGTGGGAGACGTGAGCTTCGAACTCAATGCCGGAGAAAAACTGTGCGTGTTCGGAGGTCGGAACCAGGGCAAAACTTCGCTCATGCGCGCGCTGGCGGGGCTGGAGGAGTACAGCGGCAGTATCATGCTGGACGGAAAGGAACTGAGAGACATTCCTCCCGAGGAGAGGGATGTGACTTACAGCTTTGACGAAAGCAGCCTGACGCCGCGTCACAGCGTTCTGAAAAACATCGTCAGACCCCTCGTGCTGAGAAACGCCGACGACGCGTACGTTTCTTCGCGCCTCGCTTACGTTTCCAAACTGTTTATGGTGGACGATCTTCTGAACGTCAAAGTCAGAGAGCTGACTGAAGTGCAGGCTTGCCGCGTGCTTCTTGCGAGGATATTCGTCAGGGAGAGCAGACTGTATCTTCTTGACAACATCTTCGGCAAGATAGATTACAGCGTAAGAAGGACGTTGTTCGGACTTTTATATCAGGCTGTCGTGGCATGCAACGCCGTGGTGATTTATGCGACTGACAGAATCGTCGAGGCAAGCACGCTCGGAGACAAAATTGCCGTGATACACGGCGGCAGGATAGAGCAGATCGACGATTATTATCATCTGTATAAGAATCCGCAAAGTTTGTCCGTGATCAGAGGGCTTGACGAAAACACGGGTATAGTCTCAGGACATCTTAAGAAAAGAGAAAACGGATATTTCCTGAAGATGTACGACGGCGAGGAGATCAGAGTCGGCGCTCCTATCGCAGAAAATTACGAAAACAAACTGATAATAGCCTGCGTTTATCCCAAAGACGTCACCGCCGCTGCGTCAGAGGACGGCAAGTGGAATGTGGTCGCCGTTCAGAGCACGAGAGACGGAAATCTGGCTTTGCTGAGGAGAGACGAGAACATTGTCTGTGCAAGATCGGAAGATCTGAAAAGAGGAGATATTGCAGACGTCCGCATTGCAGCCGCAGGCAATTATTTTGACAAACTCAGCGAAAGAAAAATCAACGCGGATTGAATTGACGGAATAATTTATAATCGATAATAATTAATAATACTAAAAAATACAAATAATTAAAAATTGGAGAATACTATGAGCGAAGCATTGGACATGCACAAAAAGTGGCACGGAAAACTCGAAGTGATCAGCAAAGCGCCCGTACAGAACGCGCACGATCTTTCTGTTGCGTATACCCCGGGCGTTGCGGAGCCTTGCCTGGAGATAGCGAAAGACCCGTCTCTCGCTTACACCTATACCGGCAAACACAACCTCGTTGCGGTCGTGACCGACGGCAGCGCGGTGCTTGGACTGGGAAACATCGGTGGTCTTGCGGGCATGCCCGTTATGGAAGGCAAGTGTTGCCTGTTCAAGAAATTCGGCGGCGTTGACGCGTTCCCGATCTGCCTTTCCACGCAGAACACTCAGGAGATCATTGATGCTTGCGTGGCGATAGCTCCCACTTTCGGCGGCATAAACCTTGAAGACATTTCCGCTCCCAGATGTTTCGAGATCGAAGAAGCGCTCAAGAGCAAACTGGATATACCCGTTTTCCACGACGACCAGCACGGTACGGCGATAGTCGTTCTGGCGGCGCTCAAAAACGCGCTCAGAATCGTAGGTAAAAACCTCTGCGACATCACCGCAACGATCCTGGGTACGGGAGCCGCCGGAGGCGCGATCGCGAGACTTCTTATCGCCGCCGGGATAAAAGACCTTGTACTTGTCGACAGAAAGGGCATACTATACATCGGCAGAGATGGCATGGACTGGTCCAAGAAACAGCTTGCCGGGCTTACGAACAAGTCAGGCAAAAAAGGCGGCGCTAAAGAAGCGCTTGAAGGCAGCGATGTGCTGATCGGCGTTTCCGGTCCGAACACTGTGACCGCAGATATGGTCAGGGGCATGGCTGAAAAGCCGATAGTTTTCGCAATGTCTAATCCGGTTCCCGAAATCTATCCCGACGAGGCGAAGAAAGGCGGAGCGGCGGTAGTGGGTACCGGCAGGTCTGATTACGCCAATCAGATCAACAACGTGCTTGCTTTCCCCGGCATCTTCCGCGGTGCGCTCGACGCAAGGGCAAGCGCGATCACGGAAAACATGAAGCTTGCCGCTGTCGACGCGCTTGCAGGACTGGTTTCTCCCGAAGAACTCAACGCCGAATACATCCTGCCCAAAGCGTTTGACGACAGGGTGGGAAAGACCGTCGCGAAAGCGGTCTACGACCAGGCTATCAGAGACAAGGTCAACAGGATCTGATTTTAACCTGCGTTTAACAATGCCGATATAAAATAACCGTACGCGCCGCGATAAAACACTGCTAATGAGAGGTCGCCGGATCACGGCGATGAGCCGGCGCGCAAGGCGTTTATTGCCTGAGGAGACTATATGGATATGTTTGAAGAAAAGGATATTTACACAGAATATCCCGAGCAGAACAAACCTTCTAAAAAAAAGATAATCACGATCGTCATAGCGACTTTGCTTGTTCTCGCAGTCGTTGCCGGAGCCGCATTTTTCGGCGGTGTTCTCTACGCTGAAAGCAAATCTGTCGAAAGCGATATGCCGATGGTCAAGACGGTGCTGGACGCGCTCAACAGATATTATATCGATGAGATAGACTGGGACGAGTTCCAGTATATAGTTGCGGCGGCGATCGCCAACAGCGTGGATCCTTACACGGGAATGGTCGCGGCGTCGCCCACCGGTATGCAGACGCTTTCTGCGGGGGTGACCTTCAATTATGACGAATATTGCAGATATTATTTGACAGAAATAGCGCCGGGATCTCCTGCTTCAGAGGCGAAAAACGTATATTCGGACGGCTCGCAGGGAGAGCAGAAACTCAAGGTCGGAGACGAGGTCGTCGCAATAAACGGGATCACCGTCCAGCACCTCAACAATTCTGCGTTTTCTCAGGTGCTTTCAGGCGTGGGAGATACGATAGAGCTGACGGTTTCAAGACCCAACGCTTCAGGCGGACTGCCTTCATTCTACACGTTCAGAATAGAGAAAGAACTCTTTCATTCTCCCGTTGCGTACTACCTTGACAGCGACGTCACCGGGCTTTCCGAGGACGTGGGGTACATCAGGCTCAAAGAGTTCGGAGACACAGCGTGCGACGATTTCTATGCGGCGGCGCAAGCGTTCCTGAACGATGAGGACAAACCAAACAAACTCGTGCTCGATCTGCGCGGCAACGGCGGCGGTTCAACGATGATCTGCGGGTTTATCGCGTCTTTCTTCGTAAAGCAGAACGGCACTTCCGACGGCGTTCCGATGGCGAAATACGTGTACAACGAGGGCGGCGGCGATATGGCGGAAACCTATTTCTACACGCAGACTTCTTATGTCAGCGATCTTGACGGTTCGACGCTGAAATCGTTCAATTTCTACGACGAGGTAGACGGCTTTGAATGTGTGGTGCTGGTCAACGGTTCGTCCGCTTCTTCATCCGAACTCCTGACTGCAAATCTGTCTTACTACTGCGGCATTAAGTCTGTCGGCTCAAAGACGTACGGCAAGGGCGTTGCCCAGATCGTAATTGATTACGAGGGTGGAAAGTACGAGCTTTTCATCACCAACGGCAAGTACTATATCCCCACCGGTAAAGACGGCGAGACTGTGTTTGAGACTAACATCCACGGAGTCGGGCTTACACCGGATATCCCTGCGGACGCTTCGGGCATATATTATATGGATCAGGACCCGTGCCTGCTGAGCGCTGAGGAATATTTCACTCTTTCGCCGTCGGTGTGAGACATCAAAGCCTGAAATTCAGAAAATGTCGCGGCACACTGTCAAAAAGCGTTGACATAAAGCGCGTTGCAATATAGAATATAGACGACCCGAAATGCGGATTTATCCGCACAAGGCCCGGTAAACATCACAGATATCCCAATCGAAGACGCGTTCTGAGAGTAAGAAAGGCTGAACAATACGACCTTTGTTTCCGTCCGCGTTTTGCGGACGGAATTTTTATTTGATTTTTACCCTAAAGCCGTCCGGTATGCGACACGAAACAACAAATGCGGCAAAGAGGACTGACCCTGCGAAAACCGCATAAAAAATATGAGGTGACAGATATGAAAAAGATAGGAGTGATCGGGATCGTGCTCAGAGCGGGCAGAGAGAGAGTGGAGAAGGTGCAGAGCCTTCTGTCCGACTACGGCGAGATAATCGTCGGCAGAATGGGTATACCCGATAAAACCACGGGCATAAATACGATAAGCCTTATCGTAAACGGCGACAACGAGAAGATATCCGCGCTTTGCGGCAAGCTGGGCAGGATCGACGAAGTGAACGTTAAGTCCGCCGTTATGACAGTAGAAACGGAATGACTCGTTTCTCGCCGCGGCATTGAACAGATAAAAATTTGAGGAGAATATATATGAAAAAACTTTCAAAAATCACGGTTACGGCGCTTTGCGTCGCGCTTATAGCCGCGCTGACTTTTTCTTTCGCGGCTTGCGTTGAAGAAGAGCAATATGACGGCTATTCCATGGTCGTTCCCGACGGCGCGCCCGCGCTCGCCGTGGTCAATCTCGCAGACGAGATAGAGAAAAACGGTTCTTTCGGCAAACTGGATAGCCTTGAGATCGTTCAGTCTTCTGCAATTTCCACGCGTGCACTCGAAGCGGACTTCGCGGTGGTGCCGGCAAACCTGGCGGCAAACCTCTACAACAAGGGAGAAGACGTAAAGCTTCTCGCGACGGTCACTCAGGGCAATCTGTACGTGCTGGGAGTGAACAGCGATGTCGCTTCGCTTTCCGATCTTGTCGGCAAGCGCGTGTTCTCGATAGGTCAGGGCAGCGTACCCGACTATATCTTCCAGACTCTGCTTGCGGATCAGGGGATAGTTTTCGAACAGGGCGACAGAGCCGAAGCGGGCAAAGTCATCCTGACTTACGTTGCAGACGGCAGCGGCGTGATGAGTCAGCTCGTCGCCGCAAGCAAGAGCGGAGAAGAAGCGATCGGCGTGATCGCAGAACCTGCCGCAAGCAATGCGTTCGTCAAGGCGGGTGCCAGCGAACTTTTCGATCTTCAGGCGCTGTGGCAGGAATACACCGGCAGTGAGAACGCCGGATATCCTCAGGCTGTGCTGATCGCGAAATCCTCTGTCTGCGAAAGCGATCCCGCTTTCGTTTCCGAGCTCCTCGACAAGATGAGCGACAACGGCGGATTCATAGTCGAAAACAGCGATACCGTCGACGACATACTCGTCAAACTCTATCCGCAGACGTCGCTCAACACGACGCTTTCCGCAACCACTCTCGCGCGTTGCAACTGCAAACTCGTGAAGATCGCGGACGCGAAAGACGATTACGTGGACATGCTTGAAGCGATTCTTGCCGTCAAGCCGGCGGCAATTGGCGGCAAGCTGCCCGACGACGGTCTCTATTACGTTGCAAAATAAGGATTTTTATGCGAAAGACAAAACTCACGCAGAACGCGAAAACGACCTTGATCTCGCTGGTATATCCGTTTTTTTCGCTCGCGCTGATCTTCGCGCTTTGGGCGGCGACGGCGGCGTATACCGGCAACGATCTCCTCGTACCTTCGATCGGCAAGACGTTTGAAGGGGTGGGGCAGCTTCTTGGCGAAAAACAGACGTACGTGGATATCGCGTGCACCCTTCTGCGCGCGTTCAGAGGATTCGTGCTGAGTTTTGCGATCGCGCTTGCGCTCTCTGTCGTCGCGGCTTTTTTCAAGCCTTTCGCGAAAATACTCGCGCCCGTTGTCGCAATCATGAGGTCTGTTCCCACGATGAGCGTGATACTTCTGTGCCTTTTGTGGACGAACACGCAGATCGCGCCCGTTTTCGTGACCGTGCTGATAATTTTCCCTCTGCTTTACACGGCTTTTTATTCCGCGATAACAGGGGTGGACAAAAAGCTGACAGACATGGCGAAGGTATACAAAGTGCCTTTTATGACGAGACTGTTCAGACTGTATATCCCGTCCACTTTGCCCGGAATGTTCGCCGCGATACGCTCGACGCTGTCGCTGACCGTGAAGCTTACCATTGCCGCTGAAGTGCTTGCGCAGACGAGAAACAGCATCGGCGTGGATATGCAGCTTGCCAACTTGTATTTGGACACTCCGCTTCTGGTTGCGTGGACGCTGATCGCCGTCGTGCTCGGAGCTGTTCTCGAACTCGCCGTTTACGGAGCGGGAAAACTTTGCATGAGGTGGAAGAATGCTTGAAATCAGAAATCTGAACGTAAATTACGGCGAAAAGACGGTTTTCGGCAATTTTTCGCTTGAAGTGAAGGACCGCGAGATATTGTGCGTGATGGGAAGGTCGGGTTGCGGAAAGACAACGCTTCTCAACGCAGTGGCGGGACTTGTGCCGTATACGGGAAGTATCACGGGTGCGGACGGCGTTTCCTATATGTTCCAGGAAGACAGGCTGATCCCGTCTCTGACTGCGCTCGGAAACGTGACGTTCGCGGTAGCGCATATGTATAAGGACAAGAAGGAAGCTGAAGAAAAAGCGCTTGCGGCGCTCGAGGCTGTGGGGCTGAAAGGTTATGAAAAGAGATACCCTCATACCTTGAGCGGAGGGCAGGCGGCGAGGGTCTCGCTTGCGCGCGCGTTCTGTTATCCCTCGGGGCTTCTGATCGCGGACGAGCCTTTTAAAGGACTTGACATAGCGACTGCCGACGCGCTTGAGAATTATTTTCTCAGCCTTTTCGACGGCTCGGAAAAATGCGCTGTGATCGTCTCTCACAGCGTGGAAGAAGCCGTCAGACTTTCAGACAGAGTGATAGTCCTGGGCGGGTCGCCGTGCGCAATTTCGTATGAAACTGAGATTAACAAGCTTGAGGACGGGAGCAAAGATCCCGTTTACTGCGCGCACAAAGCCGCTGAAATAAAAGCGGCGATCATCGCTTCGGGAGCATACGAAAGCGCTCAGAGCGAGATCTGAAACGCCGTCAAAAGCAATCATGATAATCCGTACGTAAAGCGCAGGAAAAGCGCCTTTTCAGTTCTCTCCCTTTTCGTCGTTGAGGCGGCTGAGCGCGTCTTTTATTTCGTTTTCAGACGGTAGACGTACTTCTTTGCCTTCGCTCTGAGCGTAAATTTTCCCCGGTTCGCTCATGCCTTTATTCAGAAGAAAGGGGAGAAGCGCAGACGCGTCGCCGCCCGAAGCGAGAGCAGAGATCAGAGAAGTCTTGTCGGGATTTGCGTTGGTGTTGGTCAGAATTTTCAATATATCTTTATAGTCCATATCAAATATTATGCCCGACGGAGGGTAAAAATTACGCGCGAACGCTTTCCGGAGTAACGG
The DNA here is from genome assembly GCA_949298505.1 of uncultured Christensenella sp. Classification (GTDB taxonomy): domain Bacteria; phylum Bacillota; class Clostridia; order Christensenellales; family UBA3700; genus Ornithoclostridium. The sequence goes on from CASFWW010000008.1 coordinate 16,083, forward strand.
TTTGTCGCTTTACTGCATAAGATAACCGGAGGTGTGTAGTGAAAAAGAAAAACAACGGTTTTTACCACGGAGCCGGAACGGACGCTTACGGCTACGGGACGGAAAGAGGCGGCAAAGACGTAGCCGACATGGTTGACGGCTACGCTTCGATGGGAGAAGAGGAGCTTCTCGACGAGCTGTTCGTCAAGGCGGCGGAAGCCAGAAGAAAAGGCGAGCTTGACGACAAAAAACTTATGAACTTTTACGACAGCGTAAAAGGTATGCTGACTCCCGGACAGCTGAAAAAACTCGACGTCCTTATGCGTGCGCTGATGTCGGATAAAAGCAGATAACAATCACGGGCGCGACAATTTGCAAAATTTTTCAATCACGTCGAGAGTACGCGAAACGTGATAGGCATTGTTATTGTAATCTATGGACATTCTGACAGTGCCTTGCTCAAGCGTGCCCAGAAATTTGTGTGCGAGCGGAGCGCAATGCAGTCCGCTTCTTACTGCGATATTGTTTTCGTTGAGGAAGTCGGCGACTTCAGAAGAATCCACATCCTTTACGTTGAAAGAGATCACGTTTGACAAGGTTTTTGTATAGACTGTCACGCCGTTTATCCGGCTGAGCCCGTACAGCGCTTCTGAGGAAAGATAAGCAACGTGGCGGTTTATCTTTTCAAAATTGTTGTGCGTCCATTCTGCCGCCGCGCCCAGTCCTATTATCCCCGCCGTGTTCATCGTGCCGCTTTCAAGCCCTTCGGGAGCTTCTTCAGGCTGTACGAGACTGATCCCGGAAGTGCCTGTGCCGCCGAAGCGTATCGGACTTATTTTCAACTGCTTGTCGAATATGAGAAACCCCGTGCCCTGACTGCCGTGCAGGCCTTTGTGCCCGGCGCCGGCGAGCATGGATATCCGGCATTTTTTTACGTCCAGAGGAGTGTGACCGAGAGATTGAGCGCCGTCTACAAGAAACGGTACGTTTACCGACGCGGCGAAAGCGCCTATTCCTTCGATATCAGCGGTCGCGCCGTTTACGTTGGAAACGTGGTTGACGGCGATAAGCCTGGTGTTTTCGTCCACCAGTTTTTTCACGTCGTCCGCGGTTATCCGCTGAGAAGGATCTGAAGGAGAAACGTAACGTATTCCGTCTATCACCCCTTTGCTTTGAAGCCTGTTGAGAGGACGGAGCACAGAATTGTGTTCAAACACGGTAGTCACGACGTTTCCTCCTGTCGTGCTGCCCAGATAGCCGAACAGCGCGAGATTGAGCGCTTCGGTGCAACCAGACGTGAATATCAGATGATATCCGTCGTCGGCGCCGGCAACCGATTTCAAAGCGGCTCGGGTATCGTTGATCTTTATCGCGCAGTCAAGGCTGTCGTTGTGACCGCCTCTTCCGGGATTGGCGCTGTCGCTCAGCTGGCAGAACATTGCGTCGAACATACATCTGGGTTTGAACTTGCTTGTTGCCGCGTTGTCGAGATAAATCATTTCACACCTCACTTTCAGTCGTCTGGAACAATATATTGTATTAGGAGCGGTCTACATATTATTACAAAGGAGAAGGCTCATGAACGATATAATAGCCGTCTTCCGCTCCAGGGCAGAGGCGCTGTCCTTCAATTCTTCGCTTGCCGCTCGCGGCCTTGCGGGAAGGATCGTGAACACTCCTAGGGCGTTGTCGTCCAGTTGCGGTCTCAGCGTAAGACTGAGCGGCTTCGCAAGAAGCGTCGCTATAGCGCTTTGTCCGCACGACGCAACCATATACGAGATCACGAAAGACGGATACCGGAAGATATGAAAACCGCCGGAACGGGAGCGTCACGCTCCCGTTCCGGTCGTGCGGACGGGACGCGTCGGCGGTATTGACCAAAAGAGGCATATTTTGCGGTTCATGTGCGTTTTCAGGCAAAAGCTTACGTTTTGTCACCGTCAGTTTATTACAATTAATACAATTTTCTTTACAACGCGCGCAAAGTTATGTATAATATAATAAAAATTCTCAAGGAGACCCTTCTAAGGGTAAATATGGAAGTACCTTTATTAATTGTAGCAATCGTTATCCTGATATTGCTGTCTGCGTTTTTTTCGGCAACGGAGACGGCGTTTTCTTCTCTCAATAAGATAAAAATGAAAAATGCCGCGGCAGACGGAGACAAGCGCGCCGCGAAGGTCATGAAGCTGGAGAGCAATTTCGATCAGTTCATTTCCACCATACTGATCGGAAATAACATCGTCAACATCACGGCGACCACGCTTGCGACGATACTTTTCGAGAGACTGATCACAAATCCGAGCATAGCGAATACCGTTTCGACCGTCGTCATGACTGTGGGCGTGCTCATATTCGGTGAGATATCCCCCAAGACGATAGCCAAGAAAAGCCCCGAATATTTCGCGCTTTCAACGGTCACGGGAGTGCAACTGGTATGTTACATCCTTTTCCCGCTCACATGGCTGTTCGGTCTGTGGCAGAAACTCATCAATAAGATATTCAAAAAGAAAAGCGACGAAAACATCACCGACGACGAACTGATCACGATAGTCGACGAAGCTCAGACGGGCGGCAATATCGACGAATACGAAGGAGATCTGATACGTTCTGCGATCGAGTTCGACGACCTGACGGTGATTGACATCCTGACTCCGAGAGTGGACGTCAGGGCAGTCAGACAGGGCACCGACATGCACACTGTTATCCGCATATTCAAGGAGACGGGTTTCAGCCGTCTGCCCGTATACAAGGACACGATCGACAACATAATCGGCGTGCTGAACGAGAAGGATTTTTACAATGCGTACCTCAGCGGCGCGAAGTCGATCAATTCCGTTGTCTCGGACAATCTGATCTACGCTACGCCGTTTGAAAAGATTTCCGGGCTTCTCAGAAAGTTGCAGAAGGCAAAGACGCACATTGCGATCGTCGTCGACGAGTTCGGCGGCACGATGGGTATCGTGACCCTTGAGGACATCCTCGAAGAACTTGTCGGAGACATCTGGGACGAGCACGACAGGGTGGTCGAATCGTTCAAAAAGGTGGAAGAAAACAAATATATCGTCGCGGGCGACGTCAACCTGATCGACTTTTTCGATTATTTCGAAATAAAGGACGACGCGGAGGAGTACGACGCGACAGGTCTTTCGGGATTCGTCGTACTCAAGCTGGGCAACGTGCCCAAGGTGGGCGACTCGATCGAGTTCGAAAACCTGACGATAACCGTCAAAAAGACGGAACACATGAAGATCTCCGAGTGCGAAGTGATCGTATCTCCGCGCGAGGATAAAGAAGACGAAGAATAATTTTTCCGTAAACGGAGGATAAAATGTATAAACAAGTTAGCTCGAGCCTCGATTTCTGCTCAAGAGAAAAAGAAGTGCTCGGATTCTGGAAGGAAAATTCAATTTTCGAAAAGAGCGTGAAGCTCAATGAAGGCAAACCTTCATTCTCTTTCTACGACGGTCCCCCGACCGCCAACGGCAAGCCGCACATCGGGCACATTCTGACGCGCGTCATGAAAGACATAATTCCGCGTTACAAGACGATGAAAGGCTATTACGTTCTGCGCAAAGCCGGCTGGGATACCCACGGTCTCCCCGTAGAACTCGAAGTGGAAAAGTCGCTCAATATGGACGGCAAACAGGATATCGAAAAGTACGGTATCGAGCCGTTTATCCAGAAGTGCAAGGAAAGCGTCTGGAAGTATAAGGGCGAGTGGGAAAGGATGTCCGAACGCGTCGGCTACTGGGTGGATATGGAGCATCCTTATATCACCTACGACGACAATTACATTGAGTCCGAATGGTGGGCGCTCAAGAAGATCGCGGAAGCGGGTCTGCTTTACAAGGGACACAAGATCGTTCCTTACTGCCCCCGTTGCGGTACGGCGCTTTCTTCTCACGAAGTCGCGCAGGGCTACAAGACCGTCAAGGAAAAGTCCATTTTCGTAAAGTTCAAAATAAAGAATTCGGACGGCTATTTCCTCGCGTGGACTACCACGCCGTGGACGCTCCCTTCCAACGTCGCGCTTTGTATGAACCCCGTTGAGGACTATGTGAAGATCAAGGCGGAAGACGGCGAGATCTACGTGCTTGCCGCGGCGCTCGCTCCTTCGCTTTTCGAAAGCTACGAAGTCCTCGAAACGAAGAAGGGCAAGGACTACGAGAGAGAGGAGTATATCCCGCTTTTCGATTTCTACAGCGGAAACAAGAAGGCGTTCTACGTGACCTGCGACAATTACGTCACGCTGACCGACGGCAGCGGCGTGGTGCATATCGCGCCCGCGTTCGGTGAAGACGACGCGAACGTCGGCAGAAATTACGACCTGCCTTTCGTGCAGATGGTCGACGACAGAGGCAAGTTCACCGCGGAAACGGGCGACCTTGCCGGAATATTCGTAAAGGACGGCGACAAGCTCGTCATTGAAAAACTCAAGGAAAAGGGACTTCTTTTCAAAGAACTGATGTTCGAGCACAGCTATCCGTACTGCTGGCGTTGCGATACTCCGCTTCTTTATTACGCGAGAAGCAGCTGGTTTATCAAGATGACAGAGGTCAGGGACAGGCTGCTGAAGAACAACGCCACCGTCAACTGGATGCCGCCCACGATAGGCACCGGACGTATGGGCAACTTCCTTGAAAACGTCATCGACTGGGGTATCTCACGCGAAAGATACTGGGGAACTCCGCTCCCGATATGGATATGCGAAGACTGCGGCGAAATGCACGTGGTCGGAAGCAAGGCGGAGCTTAAGGAACTTGCCGGCATAGAAGGCGACATAGAACTGCACAAGCCTTATCTCGACCCGATCACTTTCAAGTGCCCCAAGTGCGGCGGCACGATGAAGCGCACGCCCGAGGTCATGGACTGCTGGTACGACAGCGGAAGCATGCCGTTCGCGCAGTGGCATTATCCGTTCGAGAACAAGGAGATCTTCGAGCAGCAGTTCCCCGCAGACTTTATTTCTGAAGCCGTCGATCAGACGAGAGGCTGGTTCTATACGCTTCTTGCGGTGTCCACGCTGATCTTCGACCGCGCGCCTTTCAAGAACTGCATAGTTCTCGGGCACGTCAACGACAAGAACGGCATCAAGATGTCCAAGCACAAGGGCAACGTCGTCGATCCGTGGAGTGTGCTGGACAAGCAGGGCGCGGACGCGGTAAGATGGTATTTCTATTCTTCGTCGGCTCCGTGGCTCCCGTCGCGTTTCAGTGCAGAAAATGTTTCAGAGGCTCAGCGCAAGTTTATGGGCACGCTGTGGAACACATATTCCTTCTTCGTGCTGTACGCCGAGATCGACAAGTACGATCCGCGTAAATACGATCTGAAGAAGTGCAAGCTGTCGCAGATCGACAGATGGGCGCTTTCCAACCTGAACACGCTGATCGCGACCGTAGACGACAACCTCGACAAATACAAGATCACTGAATCCGCGAGAGCGATAGAGGAGTTCACCGACAACCTGTCCAACTGGTATGTCAGAAGAAGCCGCGAACGCTTCTGGGGCAGCGAGATGACTGACGATAAGGCGGCGGCTTATACAACCCTTTATCATATCCTCGTCACGATGAGCAAACTGCTCGCGCCGTTCGTACCGTTCATGTCGGAGAGCATATATCAGAACCTCGTGCGCACCTTCTACGACGACGCGCCCGAAAGCGTGCATCTGTGTCAGTTCCCCGTTGCGGACGAAAGCGCGGAGGACAAGGCGCTCGAAAGCGATATGGACGTCGTTCTGCACGCGGTCGCGCTGGGCAGAGCTTGCCGCAATAAGGTCAATATAAAGAACAGACAGCCGCTTTCCAGACTGTACGTCATAACGGATAAGGAGCTCAGCGACAAATCCGTCGTAGCATATATAGCGGACGAAATAAACGTAAAAGAGGTTTCGCTCGAAAAGGACAGCTCTAAGTTCATCACCTACGAACTCAAGCCGCAGCTCAAGACGCTCGGTCCCAAGTACGGCAAACATCTTAACGCGATCAGGAATTACCTCGCGACCTGCGAAAACGCAGTCGAGATCGTGGACCGCGTGAGGGAGGGCAAGATATATTCCTTCGAAGCGGACGGCACGACGATCGAGCTTGCGGAAGAAGACCTTCTGATCAATCCCGTAAACAAGAGCGGTTACAGCGTCGAGAGCGAAAACGGCATGACCGTCGTCATAGATACGACTCTGACCCCCGCGCTTATCGACGAAGGCATTGCGAGAGAACTCGTTTCCAAGCTTCAGACGATGAGAAAAGAAGCCGGTTTCGAAGTCACCGATCATATCGAGGTGGGCTACGAAGCGGACGGCGACAGCGCGAGAGTGCTTGAGAGCGACAAGGGCATCCGGTCAGACGTCCTCTGCGATAAACTCGTCAAAGGTCTGTTCGACGGCTATGTCAAAGAATGGGATATAAACGGCGAAAAAGTCACCCTCGTCGTGAAAAAGGCGTAACGTGATAAAAGTAGCGGAAGGCTGGAAGGATTACCGCGTCATCGCCACGGGAGACGGCATGAAGCTGGAGCGCTGGGGAGACCTGGTGCTTCTGCGCCCGGATCCGCAGGTGATTTGGCACGCTCAGAGCGATCTTTCCGCATACAAAGGCATAAACGCCGTGTATAACCGTTCTTCGAGCGGCGGCGGACGCTGGCAGTACAAAGGCAACGTGCCCGAAAATTTCACGATAGGCAGAAACGGACTTAAATTTTCGCTCAAGCTTATGGGCTTCAAGCATACCGGTCTTTTCCCCGAACAGGCGGTCAACTGGGATATGATGCAAAAGCTCATCGAGGGCGAAAAGCGCGAAATAAAGGTTCTCAATCTGTTTGCTTACACGGGCGGCGCGACCATCGCGTGCGCTAAGGCGGGCGCGTTCGTAACGCACGTGGATGCGGCAAAAGCCATGGTGGACAGGGCAAAGGAAAACGCTAAACTCTCTGAGATCCCCGGAGACAGGATACGTTATATCGTAGATGACTGCATGAAATTCGTCGCGCGCGAGCAGCGCCGCGGCAACAGCTACGACGCGATAATCATGGACCCTCCGTCTTACGGCAGAGGAGTCAACGGCGAAGTGTGGAAGCTTGAGGACAACCTGTTCGACTTCGTGAAGGAATGTGTGAAACTGCTTTCCGACAAGCCGCTTTTCGTGCTGATCAACTCATACACCACCGGGCTTCAGCCTACGGTCACTGAAAACATACTCAGGCTTTGTTTGAAAGACAGAGGAGGTCTGTTCGAGTCTTACGAAATAGGGCTTCCGACAGACGAAAAGATAATCTTACCCTGCGGATGCAGCGGTTTTTGGAGGACAAAATGACAGATTTCGGATATAAGGATCTGGACGTGGTATACGAAGACAACCATATCATAGTTGTGATAAAGCCGCAGAACGTTCCGTCTCAGGCGGACGCTTCCGGCGATCCGGATATGCTTTCCGTCGTCAAGGAATATATAAAGCACAAATACGACAAGCCGGGCAACGTCTATGTGGGACTCGTGCACAGACTGGACAGACCCACGGGCGGTCTCATGGTCTTCGCCCGCACTTCAAAAGCTGCGGAAAGGCTTTGCGACGCGATCAAAAACGGCGATTTTGAAAAGAAATATCTGTGCGTTACCTGCGGTGTGCCCAAACCGCCGGTCGGTTCGCTCACTCACTATCTGAAGAAGAACGAAAAGACGAATACAGTCGAGATCGTGCCTATGCTGACCGAAGGCGCGAAAAAGGCAGAGCTTGAATATAACGTGCTTTCCGAGAAAAACGGATTCGCGCTCGTAAAGGTAAACCTTCTGACCGGCAGGTCTCACCAGATCCGCGCTCAGATGTCTTTCAACGGTACGCCGCTGTTCGCAGACGCTAAATACGGCGCGGACAAGCGCACGCTCAAGCACAATCTAGCGCTGTGGTCCGCAGTACTCCGTTTTACTCATCCCACGACGGGAGAGAGGCTTGCGTACATAGCTTATCCGCCTGAAGACGTTTCGCCGTGGAAAGCGTTTGAACTGGGCAGATATCTCAATTTTGCGGCAGTCAGCGATCCTTACGGAAACATGAAGAATTATATAGATTTTTCAAAGCAGGAAGAAAAATGACCTCTGCCGGAGAAAGCGGCTTAAAACCGCTTGCGCGGACTATGCCGCACTCCGGCATATTTATTTGACAACGTGCGGGAAATTATCACACGGGCGATTTCTTATAAAAATGGCTTGCGGCGCGCTTCCGCCGGTCGCTTAAGTGATTTTTGATGGCTGTTATAATATTGATATCAATAAGATATCGTAGATCGGGCTGTTTTTGCGGGTGAGGATGGCGTGCCGGCACCGGCTGAAAACAACGATATCAAAAAAATTCTGACCTTATCAATAAATAAACTTTCTGATTTAAAATATCAAGAGCAGATATCCGGCAATAAAAAAATCAATTGCATCTGTAACAAGATGAAACTCAGGCGTTATGTCGTCATTCCGTGCCTGACGTATAAACGCAACGCACCGCGGCTGTTTTGACAGTCGTTTTTTTATTATTTACTACCTCCGTCTTTCAGGAAGATCAGACTTAAATGCCTGGTATTTTCAGGTTTTTAGCGTTCCGGTATACTTCGTTTATTTTACTTTATGTTCGTATTTTTTCGACTTGTTTTGACAATTATTGGTAAATTTTGTGCTTAATATGACACATTGTGGTCATTTTTATAAGTTACGATATTAAAAAATACGAACAAATGTTCATAAATATTGGCACTCAACATTGATTTGGCTAAGCCTCGGTAATATACTGAGTCTCGGAGGAAAGATATGGAAAATATGATCAAATGGACTACGGCGCTCATCGCCGCTTACAGGCATCTGCCGCGCGCTGTAAACGCATGCAAAAAGACGTCTTCTTCGCTCGCGCTTTCGGGTTTCTATTGCGAGGACACGTTCGCGCTGATACAGAAGATGATCGACTGCAACGTCAGGGCGGAAAGTTACGTAAACGCAAAGGTGCTTGTTGACGAAGCGCTGAAACAGCTTCCTCTCAGACACGCTAAGATACTGTACCTCAGGGCGCGTTACGGCATGAGCGTTGAAAAAGCGGCTAGCAAACTGGGTTATGCCGAAAGGAGTGCTTTCCGCTGGTATGCTGAGGGGTTGAAAAAAGCCGCCTGCGCGCTGAAATCAGCCGGCTACGAAGAGAAGTGGTTTTCTCAGCGTTATTCCGGCGACGTGCTGATCGGCGGCTATTATTCGCAGATAGAAAAAGGCGCGGACGTTTTCGGCCGCACCTGCAAAGTGTCTGAAGGGAAAAAACTCAGACTCAGGCTTGAAGACGCTGTGGCTGCCGGGCTTTTGTTGAGTGAAGAAAAGAGGGCAACGCTCGGCTGCAGCGATTAACGGCGGTCATCGTAGCCGTCGTTTCTTCCGTTTTCCGCGTTCTCGCGGTTGTCCATCTCGTAACGGTTTTTAGCGTTCTTGGTGGGGCGGAAGATCAGGAAGATGACAAGCACGCACATCACGCATATGACCGCTATCATCACGTTTCTGATAACGTTGTTGCCGGTGACGTCGGCATTGCCTTCGCCGGGCGTGGATATGATACCTTCGTTGGCGGCGTTGTTCTTGTCGATCGTGTTCTGGTGAAGGGGGATTGAGGAGAAGTTGTATGACATCAGAGAGGTGTCCTCGGCTTTCACGAGCATGACTGAAAATCCGGTCCTGCTTTCAACCACGCATGCGAAGTAAACCACATTGTCGCTTTGATACACGCCCAGAAAGTCGCGCAGATCGACAAATTCAGCCGTTGTGGGAGAGGTGGTCAGATTGCCCGGTTTATAGTAAGGCGCGACTTCGTTCTTCAGGGTAAAAGAAAGATCGAAAAACGCGTTTTCGTCGGTCACGCTGTCATTCGTAACGGACGCTTTTGACGATACGTCGCTCGTTTTCAGATATACGGTGACGGCGTACGTCTGATCGAGATTGTTGTAAACGACAGACGTGTATTCGCCGTTTATATTCACGGTGCGGAAATAGTAGCTTTTGGGAATGATAAAAGCAGGTTGAGGAACTCCGTCCGTATATACGTACGCGGTTATGTTTTCGTTTGCTATGTAATAGGTCTGACCAGAACCCGACGAAGTGTCGGCAAAGGCGGTGCCTGCGCAAAGCAGACAGACCGCGATCATAAGAACGGCGACCGTAAAGATCTTTTTCATCTTCCACTCCTTGAGACAGGCAGTTTCGCCTGCAAGATAATATTATTATACACTATGCAGGCGCGAGCGCAACAATAAATGTTCGCTTTTGTTTTAAAAAATATGGCTGAGAGAGCAGAAATATGACGGAAAAAGAGATAATGGCAAAGATACTCGCGATCGAAAGAGAGCAGAAAAGACGGTATGACAACGGCAGATTGTCGCGCTACAATACGGGCGAAAAGGTGCACGAAAAACAACTTGCTTTTCATAAATGCCTCAAGCGCAACCGTTGGGTATTCGGCGGAAACAGAAGCGGAAAGACGGAATGCGGCGCGGTGGAAGCGATCTGGTGGGCAAGAGGCATACATCCTTACCGCAAGAACAGAGGCGCGGTCGAAGGCTGGGTCGTGTCGCTTTCTTACGAGGTTCAGAGAGACGTCGCGCAAAGCAAATTCATGTCCTATCTCGACCCGGACTGGATAGAGGACGTCGTGATGACGTCGGGGCGCAAGGAGAGCGCGGAGTACGGAATAATCGACTATATCCTTATAAAAAACGTGTCGGGCGGAGTGTCCAAAGTTTCTTTCAAGAGCTGCGATCAGGGCAGAGAGAAATTTCAGGGCACATCGCTCGATTTCGTATGGTTCGACGAGGAGCCGCCCTTGGATATTTATCAGGAATGCCGGATGCGCGTGCTTGACCGCAAAGGCGAGATATGGGGCACTATGACTCCGCTCAAGGGTCTGACCTGGGTATACGATCTGATATACCTCAACAGCGGTGGCGACGACGAGATATGGTGCACGAATATGGAGTGGGCGGACAATCCATTTCTCGACGAGGAAGAAGTCGCCGCGCTGACCGCAAGCATGGACGAGGAGACCCTCAATTCACGCAGATACGGCAAGTTCAGCGCCGCAGAAGGCATCGTCTATAAAGAATTCGACCCGTCGAGACACGTGCCGGAAACACCTTTCAGCGTGCCGGACGACTGGCAGGATGCGATAAGCATTGACCCGGGTCTGAACAATCCGCTCGCGTGCCTGTTTTTTGCCACCGACTACGACGGCGTGGTCTACGTCGTCGGGGAATGGTACGAAGCAGGCAGAGACATAGACTACCATGCGAAAAAGATCTTCGAAACCGCAGATTCTCTAGGCTGGCACAGAGACGGCAAAGGCAGGCTTGAAGCGCTGATAGACAGCGCGGCGACCCAGAAAACGCTGGCAAGTTCGAAGAGCGTTGCGGAATTGTTTTACGAACGCGGGATCGCGGTGAATACGAGAGTGAACAAAGATCTGTTCAGCGGTATCGCGAGAGTGAAATCTTATTTTGCGACCGACAGGATAAAGATATTTCCCTGTTGCGTGAACCTGATACGCGAACTCAAATCTTACTGGTGGGGAAGCGGAGACAGACCGGTCAAAAAGGACGATCACGCGCTGGACGCGCTGAGGTATTATATCATGACAAAGCCTGAGCCGGCAAAGCGACCCAAGGAGAAAAAGACGTTGATTGAAAAGGACAAGGACAGACTGATAAGCAGACTCAGACGGAGCAAACTATGAGCAAGAAAAACATTGACGACATCCTGATCAAAAAGGCGACGGGGTATTTCGTTGAAGAAAAGGTCGAGGAGTACGACCGGGAAAACGAAGTGACCAAGCGCAAGATATCAAGAAAATATATACCGCCCGATACAACGGCGATCAAGGCGGTGCTTGAGCGGACTCAGCAGGATCCGCTTCAGGGCTATACGGACGAACAGCTCAAGGAACTCAAAACGAGATTGCTTGAGGAACTGGAAAAGATAAATTCAAAGGAGGCAGAAAATGCAGGTTCGAAAACTGAGCGTAAAAACAAAGTGCGAGATGCCGATGTGTAAAAACGACGCGGCATACCAGTTCTCGGCAGACAGCGGAGACAGACGCAATTCTCTCAATCTGTGTGAAAACTGTATGCGAGAATTATATGGACAGATCGGTAAAATAATCACGCCGAAAAGCCCGAAAAACGTCTTTAACAAAAAAGGCAAAGAGAGGGATTATGAGTAAGGAAAAAGTGTTTGCCGAAGACATTGTCGCAGATGTCAGGCGCGACTACGAGAAGCGCAGAGAAGACAGAAAACCCCTTGAACTGCAATGGCAGCTCAACATGAA
>CASFWW010000009.1:0-39662 GCA_949298505.1 uncultured Christensenella sp.
CCGAGGGATTTTAAGTCCCTTGTGTCTGCCTGTTCCACCACATCGGCTTATATTTGACATTTATTTATTTTACCATACCGCCATTTCATTTGCAATACTTTAAAGAAAACGCGGTTTAAAAAATTGTCTTCTCTTTCACTCGTAGATAATAGCGGTCAGGACGCAGGAAACGGCTTTTCCAGTCATGAAGCGCAATCAATACCATTGAGCAACAGAATTTGCGCTTTTCGCTTCATAGCACAACCGGATCAGGCTCACGTTCCTGAAACCTGCGTGCCTGTCCCGTCTGAAACATTTCCTTGCACCACTCTCTTTTTCAGAATTTTCGGGAAAAATATCAGAAAAACCACGGTGGACAGTACCGCCCCTCCGATATCTGCAACGGGTTCGGCATAAAGCACTGCCTGCACACCGAAAAATATCGGGAGTATCAGCGTTGCCCCCAGATAAAGCACCAGTTTTCTCGTCAATGACAGCACTATGGCAAACTGCGGCTGCCCCAGAGCCGTCATTCCGTCTACGAACGTATACTGAAAAGCAAGCGGTATTATCCCGATCATGAAAACGCGTATTCCCCAGACGCTTCTCTCCGCGACCGACGCGTTATCAGTAAAAAGATAGACAAACGGCTTTGCCACGACGAACGAAAGCGCGAACATCACCGAAGTAAACGCAACGCACATTGCCAGGATGCACTTCTCCCCTTTTCTGATCAGTCCGACGTTGCGGGCGCCGTAATTAAAACTTATGACAGGCTGACTGCCGGTGCTTATTCCGAGCATCGGCATGGTTATCACTGACAAAAACGCCTGAACAACGGTGAAAGAACTTATCCAGGAGTCCGCTTCGTTGCCGCCGTATTTTTTCAGACAGATATTCCCGACAATGATTATTATGCTGTCCGTAGCGACGATGAGAAAAGGTGAAATGCCCAGTCTGACTATCCTGAGCATGATCTTTTTGTCGTAACCGCCGAATGAAAGCCTGCATTTTATCGACCTGCGCAGAAGGAAAACCGTCACGAAAACAAACGATAGAAATTGCGAGATCACCGTCGCGAGCGCCGCGCCGGCAACGTGCATCCCGAACGTGAAGATGAAAAGCGGGTCGAGCGCTATGTTCGCAATTGCACCCGTAAGCGTCGTCGCCATTCCCACTCCGGAATACCCTTGCGCGATTATAAACTGATTGAGTCCGGTTGAAATCACGCTGAACAGCGTGCCCGCCGCATAAACGGACATGTATTGTTTCGCGTAACCGAAAGTGGCTTCGCTTGCGCCGAAAGTCGTGAGAAGCGGCTTCATAAAGCAGAACGTGACCGCCATTCCCGCCGCCGCCAGCACGACGAGCATCACGAACGCGTTGGCGAGTATGCGTTTTGCTTTCGCCATATCTCCCTCTCCCATAGACATCGCGAAAAGCGGCGCGCCGCCCAGCCCGACAAGCGAACCGAACGAAGAAAGCAACGTAGCGACCGGAGCGCAGACTCCCAGCGCCGTCAGCGCGACGTCGCCTGTCCCGGCAATATTGCCCACGTACATTCTGTCAACTATCGAATACAGCACGCTGACAAACTGTGCTAACATCGCAGGAAGCGTCAGTTTCAGCACTGTGGAAAATACCTTTTTATTACCCAGATCCAAAGCTTTCATATCTTGCCGCTGACATCATATCAATTAGTATTGACAATGTCAAACGTCGGAAACGATTGTGCAGACAATATTTGTTGCGACGCTTGATTCAGAAGATTACAGCGCTCACGCGGTCTTACGCAAAGACAACTCTTTTTAACGGGGAAATACGTATCGTTACTACGCGTTCAGAATTTCACGTTAATCGTCAGACAGGATTTCGCCTTCCTTTACCCCTGTTTTCCGTTACCGTCCACGGAATTCACCTTGTGCTCTATCGGCGCCCAGTCCACCTTGCGGGTAAGCGCCGCCACAGCGATCGGGACATACAACATTGAATAAACGGGGCGCATCAGCACCGCTTCCACTTTTCGCACGAACCTCATCTTCACATTCTTTCTCTCCACGAAAAGTATGACCGCAGTGTCGATATAAAGCGCAAGCAGGTAACCGGCGATCGCACCGAGAATACGGTACAGCGCATAAAACGCGACGGGAGTGTTGAAAAACTTTATGATCAGGAACAGATTGGCAAGGACGTATACGCTGAAAAACACAGCAAATATCACCATCCCCGCCACGCCGAGCAACGCTTCCAGACACGCCGCCCTGTCGGACTTCCCGTTGCTCAGCCCGTTGTAAAGCCTCTCGTTATACCGTTTGGAATTGTCGAAAAAGCCTTTTACCCAGCGTTTTCTCTGTTTTATCGAAGTTGCAAGATCTGTGGGCTGCTCGTCGTAGAACACAGCGTCTTCTATATATCTCGTCTTGTACCCGTTGATTGCCGCGACCGTCGTCAGTTCAACGTCTTCGGTCAAAGAATGCCATTTCCAGCCGCCGTGAGCACGCAAAATGTCAGCCTTTATATAATAGCACGTGCCGGTCAAAAGGACGGTCGTCCCCTTTTCCGATTTCGCGAAATTTGCAAAACGCGAATATCTGGTGAACGTCAGCCCCGTATCCGCCGCTATCCAGCCCCCGTTCCAGTTCTTGGAATTGCGGTACCCGACGGCAATGTCGTAACCTGTGTCGAGCGCGTCGTTGAGTTTTTCGAAATAATCAGGCTCAAGCACGTTGTCCGCGTCTATGATCACAAACGCTTCGTATGCCCTTTCCGAACGGTTCATAAAAATGTGATCCGTCACCTCTTCGAGAACGTAACCTTTTCCCGTTCTGTCAAAATTCTTTTTGATATAAATCTCCGCGCCGTATTCCTTTGCGATCGCGCATGTCGGATCGTCCGCCCTTTCAACGGCGACATATACGTCGTAAGCTTCTTTAGGCAAAGTCTGCTCTTTTATACATTTAAGCAATGTGCCGATGACTGCGCTCTCGTTCCGCGCAGGTATGATGACAGCAAATTTGTGAATTTTTTCTGCCTTGGGAAGCGGCTTTTGCCTGCCGCCGAAAACACCTTTCAGATAGTTGACCACCTTGGGCAATCCCGCGAGTAAAAACAGTAAAACGCCTGTTGCCAACATTACGTCGAGTACGATAAACAATGTTTTCATATTATCTCCTGTACGCGGACGCGACCGCCTGAACGGTACTTCCGCATTTTTGAGTTTTTCCAAGCAACGGATAGTTATTCAAACCGCCGCAAACACCGCATTATTCGCACTCCCATGTACGATACGGTTATTTTAATGCATAAAACGGTCTTTGTCAACAAAATCTACGGACAATATTTTTTCTTTTACAAAACGCTATTTTTGCGTATCGTATTAATCTTTTACGCCACTTTTGTCCATTAACTCAACCGCTTTAACAGTAACACCATTGAAAACGACCTCTTACCGCCTCTATTTTTTTGCGACGCGCCGTATCAAGATCCCACCGCAACAATATTATACGGCTACCCTTCGAAAGTCCTGTTTTTATTTCTCCGAAACAAATAAAAAAATTCGCTAAAACACTTTACAACGTAAATATTTTTTGATATATTATAAAAGCACTTGCGGAAGCATAGCTCAGCTGGGAGAGCACCTGCCTTACAAGCAGGGGGTCATAGGTTCGAACCCTATTGTTTCCACCAATTTCCGTTTCAAACGGATACCCTGTGAGCATAACGTCAATAATCCGACATATAGTTAGATAGGACGTTATACTCATGCAAAGGGTGTGCGGGAGTGGCTCAGTGGTAGGATGCGCCCCTTGCCAAGGCAAATGGACGCTCGGCAAAGCCTCGCTAATACACGCGAGTTTATAGGATCTCTGAGTAACAACCATCTCGTATCCCGCTCAGTTAAAACTTAATACCGTATATGTGCGGGAGTGGCTCAGTGGTAGAGCGTTGCCTTGCCAAGGCAAATGTCGCGAGTTCGAATCTCGTCTCCCGCTCCAAAATAATAATTTTGCGGGAACGAGATTTTTTGCGGTATGCACTAACCTCGTCAGATGCAGAAAGTTTCTTAGCAAACAACTGCGATACCCGCTCCATATATGTGGCGCTATAGCCAAGTGGTAAGGCAAAGCTCTGCAAAAGCTTCATTCCCCAGTTCAAATCTGGGTGGCGCCTCCAAAAGCGAGTCGATATCGGCTCGCTTTTTTCTTTATCTTTACTGCCCTGTCAAGGCAAACGGACGCTCGGCAAAGCCTCGCTGATTCACGCGAGTTTATAGGATCTCTGAGTAACAATCATCTCCTCTCCCGCTCCATATATCTGGCGCTATAGCCAAGTGGTAAAACATGTCTGCAAAAGGTTCATCCGGGTGGCGCCGGGTCAAAACCGTTCTCTTTTGTCCGTCAGCTCCGGATGAATAATATTGACGTAAATGCCGTATCGGTTTATTATTAAATATATGAATTACGACGCGCTATACAAAAACCTTAATCTCGACAAAGATCTCATTTCTTCCGCGCTTGAGCTTTGCTATGCGGATAAAACGCGCTTCGATAAATTTAAAACCTGTCTGTTAAAAGGAAAAAGCGGAAAATTGAAAAAGCTGAGCGCGCTTGAAAAACTGGCGGCTGTGCTTTACGCTCTGCCCGACGTTTATGAAAATTACAAGAAAAACGGCATTCCGGATGAGATCTTTTTCGATACTTTTTCAGATATAAAGATATGGTGCGACAACGCCTTTGAGCAGTACGGCGTAAAAGGTCTGGTCAATATCCACTGGATCGCAAAGCATCTTTCCATGAAAATTTTCAGGATAGGCAGATTGCAATACGAGTTTTCGCGTTTTGCGATCCTTCCTCACGCAGGCATAATGAACATACTGAAATGTCCGTTCTGCCTGGGCGAAAGATGCATCACTCTGCACATCCCGCAAGGCGAAAAACTGGATATGTGTCGCTGTGCTGACTCTCTTGAACGCGCAAACGCGTTTTTTGAAAAGTACTATCCCGGTTACAAATACCGCTGTTATACCGTGATAACCTGGCTTCTCAACCCCGACCTTGAAAGCGTACTGGGGAGAGACAGCAACATCGTAAAATTCGGCAAGATGTTTACCCTGCTCGGCAGAGTGCCGGACAGCGATATGAACGAGCGCCGCGTGTTCGGTTACAAAAAAGACCGCGTGAATTACGTCGCCGACAACGCGCTGAGGAAGTACACTCTGGACCGCATAAGCAAAGGAAAACCGCTGTATTCCTACAACGGTTTCCTGGACCGTCATTTAATACAGCAAGACGCGGAAAGTCGTTGACTTTCCGCGCCTTTCGCATAACTTATAAGGCATTTATTTAAAACCCATCAATTTACTTGCTTTTTGTCCGCCGAAAATATTCTTAAGGTTTCCGGCAACACG
The DNA here is from genome assembly GCA_949298505.1 of uncultured Christensenella sp. GTDB lineage: Bacteria > Bacillota > Clostridia > Christensenellales > UBA3700 > Ornithoclostridium. The sequence continues at coordinate 5,387 of CASFWW010000009.1, forward strand.
TACGCCGCAAAGAACACTGCAGAAGCGGCCGCCCAAAGCAAACACGAATATGCGCTGTACATATCCACGGCGCACCAGATAAGGTACACGAGCGACACAACTCCCCAATATATGCACACAGAATCGGCAGTCAGTTCACAGCAGATATATCTTTTCTTCTTCAACGTTTCAGCGCCGTACGCATACGCCCCGGTAAAGCTCTTTACTCCGATGTATATTGCGGTGGAAACAAACGCCGTGACGATCCCGATAACCACAAACCAATCCGCGATCACCTGCGGAGAAACGCCTATCGCGGGAACGGCTACCGCCGCCACGCCGAACATTGCGGAAATCGCCGAAGCTATTTTCAATAAATGCGAATATGTGCTTTTATCCTCAAGCAAGGTTTTTTCGCTCTTGCGCATAGACGAAATTGTAAACCAATACGCCCACACCCACGAACCAGCGCAAAGAATATGCCGCATATCGTATTCTGATTCTCGGAAAACATCTGGCTGTTCGCTTGTTCGATATAAAACTCAAACCTCTCCTGCCATACGAAATCATCAACATAGTCGGATCCGTTTAATTGATTCCAGTTTTCGATGAACTCTTTCAAAGTCATCAGTTCGCGCTCGCCTGCCTCCTTGACGGCAACTATCACGACGGCACAGGCGAAAAACAAAAGGCACGCAAACGCCCTTCTTATTATCGAATATAAAATGTATTTTCGCCTGTCGGAAGCGAACGCAGCATCGTGAGCCGCCTGCCCGCTTATCTCCACCGGCGTTTCTTCCGTGACCTCGTCCTTCAGAAGATAATCCAGAGACACGCCGTAAAAGTTGCTAGCTGGATCAGCTTCGACAGCTCAGGCGCGCATTGAGCGCTCTCCCACTTTGAAACGGATTGTCTTGAAACGTCCATCTTGTCTGCAAGTTCTTCCTGCGACAGCCCGGCTTTTTTTCTGAGTTTTATTAATTTATCGGCTAAAATCATAAGCCACCTCCTCTTGTTCTACACTTAGATAATATCAAAACACAAGCGGACTTTGCAATAAACCTCAGCTTTGCAATTTGTCAACTTCAGGTTACGTAAAACAAAAAACGACCTTTTGCAACGTGCGCGCCACCAAAGACCAAATAAAAAGCGACCCGGCGGCATCCGGAGTCGAACCGAAGACTTCGGGCTATTGACCCGACGAACCGTTCCCTTGACCGTAGTCGCAATTTGAGTATACCAATCCATTTTTAATATGTAAAACGTTTTGAAAAACTTCTCTTTCACAGGTCTTAACTGCGGACTGATATCAAAAATATAATTTTTTTCAAATTCTTACAAAAATACTATTGCTTTTTACGCCCGATTTTATTAAAATAGATTTGTAACTTCGGAGATATAGCTCAGTTGGTTAGAGCGCTGTGTTCACATCGCAGAGGTCGCGGGTTCGAGCCCCTCTATCTCCACCACTTTATAAAATAGCTTTGAAAACGGCACGAATTGAGAGAAAACGGCGATTTCAGAGCTCTTTTTTTTTGCGTTTTTTGGCAAATTTGTGTCAGGATTTGTGTAAACCGTTTTTGATATCGACGTTTTCACGTTCGAACTCTTTGTTTATATTTATATAATAGCTCAGAGTGGTATTTATGGACGAGTGACCCATCCAAAGCGCTGTCTGCTTTGAGGAGATCCGCGCTTCCTCGCAGCGAGTGGCGAAAGTGTGCCTCAGACAGTACATATTTTTCGTTATCCCTGCCGCTCTGCAGATCTCCCGATACTCTTTGACTGCCGTGTGCTTATTCACCTTGCCCAGGATCGGGATCTCCGAAGATCCTCTGTGCTTGTCCGCAAACTCTTTGAACTCTGAAAAGATAGGAACGCGCCGGATCTTGTTCGTCTTCGTCGGGATCAGATTGCCGAGATCGTCTATCGAGTGTCTGACCTCGATATAGTCTTCGTAAATATCGCACGGTGCAAGCGCTTTTGCCTCTGACGTTCGCAATCCCTCATAAAGCATGAGCCAAAAAATAACGGCGCAGTCGTAATTTTTAGCCAGGGCGATGAATCGTTCCTCTTCTTCCCGGGTAAATGCATGACGTTCTTCCGTCTTGTGTTTCGGCGCGGAGATCTTATCCATCGGATTGACCGCTATCAGATCGCGCCGCAGCGCAGTCCTGAAAATATCGCTGAACATTTGATAAGTCGTTTTTCTAATCTTCGACGAATCGATTGCCAGGATCGAAGCGCGAATCTCGTCTGCAGAGATCTTTTTTATCTCGCGATCATCGAACTGCGACAGATGATTTTTGTGCATGATCTCGTAAAAGCGTATCGTGCTCGGCTTGCAAGTCGGAACTTTTTCTTCCTTCAGCCAAGTATGGAAAAACGCTCCGAACGTAAGCGTGCTTGCCGGGGCGCTGAGCTGCTTGATCTTTTGCGCTATCAGTCGCTTATTGTCCGCGAAGGCTTTCAACTTGTCATAGCACTCTGACTGCGTTCTGCCGTAGATATCGTGATACTTGCACGGCGCAAGCGTATATCTCGCGTACCACCTCCCGTCTTTCCTTCGTTTGATTTGAACTTTTTGATATTTCATTGTAGATTCCTCCGTATTAACATCGGAATCTCGTGAGCGCGATAAAAAATCGTCTTCTTTTGCTTGCTGGTAGGCTAAGTAGCAGCTTAGTTTCATTGCAAGCTCGTCAAGAGTCTTAACGAGCTGATTCAAAAATTCTTTCGTTTCTTCGTCCAACATAAAATTCCTCCTGAAATAAAGTAATTTTATGTTAGCACTCTCTATTACAGATTTTTATTCAAATTTGCGACCCTGTCGCAAATTCAGATTCCTTTGATTTCAGAGTCGTATAATGCCGCAACGTAGACAAGTGCAAGCGCCTGTCTTCGTTCGTTCAAAGCGTGGAACATCTTGATCATTTTCCATTCGTTATCAGAAAAATCATACTGTTGATTAATAACGATAGATCCGTCTTCGCTTTCTCTGCCCAACAGATAGTCCACCGAACAGCCAAAACAGTCAGCTAATTTAATTAATAATTCTATGTTCGGCTCATTGTATGCCGTTTCAAGTTTACTGATTTGTCGTTTATCAATTTGCAACTCATCTGCGAGTTTTTCCTGCGTAAGATTTGCAGACTTGCGTAAATTGCGTAATATTTCGTTAAACTTCACGTTATCACCTCAATATTACGATACTCTATTTTGGGGATTTCTTCTTGACAATCTCTATTTTTGGGATTATAATTTATGCGAAAGACCCTATTTTGGGGATTTTTAAGGAGAAGGATATGAATTTTAATCGTCTTACAAAGATCTTAAACAAAAAGCTGAAAAAAGATTGCAAAATCGAAAATATCGCAACATTCAAAAGTGCCCGCAAGCTGTCATGGGACGAAACTGACACTCGCGATTATGAATTTGTCATTGTCTACATAGAAAAAGGAACGTTCAAAACCGTAACGCTGTACAAAAACGGCAATGTAGCGGAAAGCGCTCTTTACAAGATCGAAGACTATTTCAAGTCCTACACCGATATGGTTCGAGTTCTGGGTTATCTCGATTACGAATACGAACCGTCAAGAGAAGGATCTCTGATGGAACGAATAAAAAAATGAGCAACTGCACCGTCGCACTGTTGCTCGTCAATCCGGGGTTAATCCCGTTCGCATTTAGCTTAGTTATAGTTTATGCGATAAAAAACAATTTGTCAACATAAATTGCAATTTTTTAAGGAGAAGGATATGAACAACAAGAAAAATACAAAATTCAGACGTGTCAGCCCTCATGGATTCTGCTTGAGACATGACTGCCCTCTCGTCTTTTGCGGACTGCTGAATCAAAGCGCCGTCAAAAGAGCGGTCGAATACTGCGTAGATCAGACCCCGGACGTCGAGCCGGAACTTCTCAGAGAGTTTTTGCTTTCAAAGGTCTCTGAGCTTCTTGAGGAAATGGTGAGGAGGTAAATATATGAAAGTACGTTTTATGGGAGTTAACGACGAGCTGGAAATGGTTTCGAACTTTTTCGAAGCAATCAAACAAGACCCCAGGATAAGGAAGCTTACCGTATCGGCTCCCTATCCCAATCGCGGCAACAGTAACGAATCAAGGGTTTACGTCGATATCGAACTGAATGACGTGAAAACTAAGAGGTAGTCTATGAACACATTTACGTTTTCCGGAAAAATTGATACAGAAATCCTTATAAGAAAGCACCCCGTTACGAAGGGCGACTATGCAAAATTTTACATAGAAGTCGATGACTGCTGTAGAATTGAAGTTCATGCGTTCGGAGATCCCGGCTATGATATTTTCAAGTTCGGACAAACCGGAGACAGGATCGAAGGCGTCGCAAAACTTTTCTGCTCCAGGACTGGAACGCATATCCAGATCGTCAACTTCAATTTCATTGACAAAGATCTGAATAAGCTGAAGCAAGTCAACACGTCAGACGTCGTATTAAAAGCGCTGAAAGAAAGACTCAGATTTGACAGGATCGTAAATAACCTGCATTGCGTTTTTCAGCGCTCATTATCGGAAAGCGATATCGAAGAGCTCGTCAACAACGTGCTGATTTGCATTGTCTCATCAAACGATCCGAAAGTCCAGGAAAATGCTGCCGTCGTGAATTACGACAATATAACGAAGTGGATAAACTATCTGGTCGACGGAAATCAAATTGACGGCTATTCGATCAGACATATGTACAATCTTCAAAAATACGTCGAATCGTGTATAAAAAATGAAACCATTTAACTGCTTTGAGATCTTTATAGAAAACGTCCTGAGATTCAGGATCATCGCGACTGACATGTTGCAAGCGCTTAAAATCGCCGAAAGGCTCGGCGTAGATAAAGACTTTGAAATTAAAACGGCTATGTTGCCGTAAAGGAGTAAATAAGCATGAAAAACAAAAAAGCAAAAAAGACCTACCCTTCGACAAAGAAGAACTCTAACGCGAAAATCGCGTTGACTGTATTTCTCGTTTTCGTTCTGCTCGCCGGCGCGATCGTCGGAACGATCGCGGCGATCTCAGACGGCTTCACCAAACCCGTCGATGAGTGGTTCTCTGATAAGGCAACAGTTACGCCCGGCGACGATCAGGGCGATCAGACCACGCCTGGCGACGACCAGGGAGATCAGACCACGCCCGGCGGGAACGACCAAGGCGATCAGACCGTCTGCAAACACGTTTTCGATCACGGCGTTTGCGTTGAATGCGGCGCTCTCGTTTCAGACGTTATTCCGATGGCAACAAAAGTTATTTCTCCTGACGAGGAATGTACTGTCAACTACTGGACTCAGGATTATCAGCTTATTAAAACCGAAAAAGCGCTCGGCGGCGACACTTTCGTCGGAATGGAAGGATATGAAAATTATTTATTTTTATCCTCAAACGAATTGAACGTTAATTCTTACGATGGAGTTGAAAACGGCAGCGTTCTCGTTAACGGAGAATTTTTTGATATTTCTGCTTACGTCGGATCTTCGTTCTGTTCGTTTTATCCGGTTTTCGACAATTCGTCAGACAAAAATTCAATAAAACTTTTGGCTGGCGAATCTTTTACTGTCAGATATAACGGAAAACTTCTCTGTGGAGATAAATCCGCATTTGTTAATCCGATTTTCCCGGAATTTCACGATATATTCGAATTTAACGAACATCCTTACGTTTTTTTAAATGAAGGCGATGAGCTTGAACTTTTATCGTTTAATTACGGCGGAATTTACTTTTCAGCGGACGGTTTTTGTTTTAATGCTTTTCAATCAGGATATGAGATATCTTACGGTCTCGATACAGTTAACGTAATCGTCATAGGTTACGAATTTGAATAAAGAGGTGAAACATGAAAAATAAAAAATCAAACGTAAACTTCGTAAAAACTTTTCTCAGTACTCTCATCGTAATCGTTCTGATCGCCGCTACCGTCGCGATCGGCTTCTTCTCTTCCGGCTTCAGGAACTGGACTAAGGAAGACTGGGAGAACGTTTGGAACGATACTTTCGAAGATCCAACGCCTGAACAAGACGACGGCAGCGATCCGGAAATCGAAGAAAGCGCTATCAGCCTGAATATGTCTTCTTTCGAAGAAAGCGTAACCGTTACAGCAACGATAACGCCGAGTACTGCCACCAACAAGAAGGTCAACTGGTCTCTTGCATGGAAAAACGCGTCTTCGTCCTGGGCAAGCGGGAAAACCGTTACCGATTACGTCACAGTCACTCCGGACTCTGACGGCAGTCTGACTGCGACCGTAAAAGCCGTAAAGGCATTCTCAGAGCAGATAATTCTTACGTGTACGTCTCGCGACGATATTAACGTAAAATCGACATGTACAATAGATTATTCAAAGAAAATCGAATCTATCAGCGTTTCAATTAAAAAAGACGGTTCGGACTCAGCTCTTTACTGGTCAAACGAAGGCGATTTATACGATATTGTATTATATACGACTTTTAGTGAAGGAACGATTGAAGATAATTTTACGTTCAGCTATTCGATGGAAGCAACGGACGAATTTATATCGGCATGTCAGCAAACTTACAACGGTTTCAATCCGAGCGGGGCATCAACTCAAATTAGTTTAATTGGAAAAACTACTTTTACTCTTGAACTCCCTCAAATTGAAACTTCATATGAAAAACTTACCTCCAACTATATATATTTTCATATTGACAGTAGCAACAGTGCTTTATATCGAAGCGCAGTAAACAGCTTTAAAAGAGCTGTCGAATCGTTTAACGGTTCAATATTCAATTTGACAATAAGCGCGTCAAACGCTTATTCAAGCTATGAGAAAACTGTCGGGATCTCATCGAGTGGAGCAAATTTCAGCGTTTCAGTCGAAGACGTAACGCTGTCCGATTCGTCAATAATCTTTTAAGGGGTAACTACAATGGCAAAACGTAACAGCACATTTAAAAACGTTTTCGGCGCTCTTCTCGCGATCGGACTATTTTCCGTCTGCGCGCTTCTCGTCTACGTTTTCGCAATAAGCCCGCTTTTAGAAGACAATCCGACGACTCCTGGAAGCACGGATTTTTCCGTTACGATCGGAGATACGACTTACGATAAAGACGCTACGATTTCTCTTTACAGTGAATACACGCTCTTCAAAGTGTCTTCCGAAGAAGAATTCAAAGTGGAAATATTACCGCTCTCAAGCGTAAATTTCGACTACTTTGTAAACGGAGAAGCGAAGCGCTATGCCGACGCTGAAGATCTTTTCGACGTTTTCGGCGTGCTCTATACTGACACAGGATTTTCTCTCAATCCACCCCAGGGCGATATTATCGACGTCCTGGCAAAATACCACAATGTGGACAGATCCACAATACAAATCGACGGCGATATATCCAAAATCGAAGCGTTTTTTGAGATAAAAATCTCGACGTCTGACAGATCTATAACTCTGACTTGCGTTTTCGGCTCCGGCGTCACCGGCGTTGAACTGAGTGAAGACGAAATCGTCTTCTGACGAGGTACACAATATGAAAAAAAGCATTCTTTCAGTATTGATCATTTCCCTCATTCTTCTCCTTGCGTTCCCGATCCCCGCTTTCGCAGCGGAGACCGGGGACGTAATCCCCTCTTACGAAAAATTCGAAAACACGAACGTCGTCGACGATCTTACCTCTGCCGGCGTAGATCTCGACGCGTTCAAGACGAAAGACGAAGTCGCTCTGATAACCTTCCAGGAGTTCGCGTACAGCTACTACTCTTCAAAAATGGGAGACTTCGGTCTTTACGTCTACATATATAACCCGTCTGCTAAAGCGATTTTGACGGACTCGAAAAGCAGTATTACGATCGCCGTTTCCTACGACGAAGACGGCAAGCCGAATGACTACGAAAAATTCAGCTTGATAGTTTGCAGCCGTTCGACCGGTGAATACAGCAATCTCTTTTACAAATTCCGCGTTGTGGATCACATCTCTGCAGAGGGATCCACGATAAAGCAGCGCGTCTCTAAGACGTCTTCAGAGCGTCGTTATGACGTTTCAGAGTTCGAGCTCGACTTCGGCAACAATACTATCGAAGCGTTCGGCGTTGGCGGCACGTTTAAGTTCAGCGGTTACGCTGCAGGGTACGGCAAAGACGGCGAAACCGAAACGTCGACGTTGAGCTGTGAAGTAACGAAACTCACCACTATTGAGCTTGAGATCAATCAAACAAGCTATATACAGGATCCCGACAATTCTTCTATAAAGCGCCATAATCAAGTATCAAGTGCATATTTTGCAGTCCCGAACGAAATTCTCGAAGAATACGGAAAACTTCAGAAGATAAAAGCAACCTGGAACGAATATCGCACAACCCCGATCATCGTAACCAACAACACCGATTTCTATAACTTTCTTCTACCCCTGCTCGGCATAGATATCGGCGAGGGGCATTCAGACTGTTCTCTCGATTATTGTTTCGGAATCGGGAAAAAATCCGATATTTATGGAAATTATATGCATTTTGACAGCGCTTATAACTTATATGAGTATGTATCTCTAACCGGTGAAATCGGACAAGAATACGACGAAGCGATAACGAAAATATCGTGGCTGTTTGACAGCGAAGGTTTCGACATCTTTGACTATACCTTGCCGTCGGAACGTATCGCAGAATATCTTTACAGCTACGACGGTGATCGGTCAGACCTACTGACTGAAAATGTCGGAGACGGTCGCAGCGTTTACAATCTCGTCGACTTTGACGCAGACGAAGACGCTTTTGATTTCACCGAATATGCACCTGACGTTAAAGGTTGGGGACAGCTATGGGACTACCTTTTTAAAGATGAACAAGCTGTTCTGCAAGACGTTGCTCCTATTGTTGCAATATCGTCGAAAGATCTTTCCGGGACGGCTGAAAGCGTTTCAGAAAGGCTTTTGGTCGGAGAAGCTGACGTGTCAGATATCAAGACGTACATCGCAAACGCAGAGGCGAACGATCAGACTGTTTTCCTCTTTCGGTTCGCATGTACAGAATATTATTCTGAAGAAGTAAACGTCTACAAATACGAAAATCACTGGGAAAGCGGAACAACGTTCGACCACCCTTTAAATAATGCTTCAACAAGAAGTTGCGCCTATGTAGCTCAAGAAAACGTATTCCTCGGCTTTGATATTATTCAACTGACATTCAACGCAGACGGTGTATATACCATAATTCCGGTCGTGGCGTCTCCTATTGACATAATACCGTCAGTCACACCACCACCTAAAGACCCTATAACTGAAGCTAAAGATAATGCCGAAGAGTGGCTTGCCAAACTGTGGGAAAAGATCGTCGAACTTTGGAACAAGCTGACTGCTGCGCTCGGATCTTTCAAAGAAAATTGGTGGAAGTACGGTCTGCTTGCGCTCGCGGTGATCGTCGGGATCTCAGCGATACCCTACATTTTCCGATTCATTATCTGGCTGATAAAACTGCCGTTTGAAGCACTCGAAAACAGTTACAAGAAAAAGAGGTAATATGGCACGCAAACGCAAAGAATCAAGAAAATATAAGCCTATGAACGAATTTCGCAGGAACAACAGTCCTCTCGCTCGGGGACATTTCAACTTTGTTTTCGGCGAAACGAAAGATCATTATAAATCCTTGGGACTAACTTCCAGTCCCAGGGAAAACATAAGACATGTCAAACTGCATAAAAATCCTAATCCCCAAAGCGATTCCGCTTCATACTTACAGCTCAAAGTCTTAAGCACTCAAAAACGCTATTTCAAAGAACCAGAGAAAGGCTGGGCGTTTGCAAAAGAGGATATGCCCGTGGTAAGACATACAATAAAAAAATATAAGAAAGCTACCAACAAAAAACCAAAGAATTGGTATGTATTTAAGAAGAAATATAAAGATAAAGACGATAAAAAAAAATAGATGAACTTCGTAAGCAATTTGTTTAGCAAATGCCACCGACGAGAAATCAGAAGATTTCATATTTCATCTATTAAAGATATTATATAACTTATTATTCGACATGTCAAGACAAAGCAAATGATTTATCAGATATGTATAACTGAAGACGGTAAATTCGGCGCCTTAGACGTCGACAATGGCATGTTAGCGTGTACTGCTGACAATCTCGAAGATCTGAAAAACCAAATAGATCAGATCTTAATAAAAGCCATAAAAAGAGGTGATCACAATGAGACTTTTAGACGAACTTCTCGCTCTCCCGGTCGCGGATCCTGATCAGGGAACCGAACCGTCCAAGAAAACGAAAAAAGAATCCGGGCGTAAATACTACACTTTTTACGTAGCGCTCGGAGCGTTGAAAAATTTCGGATATCAAGTCTTCGAAATGCCCGGCGGCGAGCGTCGCACATTCTCTGGGCTCATCAGAAGACCTTGTGTACCTGATGCGAAAGCGAAGATCTTCTATCCCAGAAGAGACGGCACAATGCTCGATATAAACGACAATATCATCCTAACCGGAAAGGAGTAAAACAATGAAAAAACTAATCCTGACTGTTTCTCTTGCGATCGTCGTCTGTTTGATACTCTCGACGTTTGCATGTTGTTCATACAATACCTCCGTATCAAGCACAAGCGCCGGCGTCGAAGACGGCGCCGCGCTTGCGCTCCCTCTCTCTCCGGCGCCCACGCCGGAACACTTCTCTCTTCCCGCCGGATTCACTGCGGCAGAGATTGAAGTAAAATTTTCCGTAAAAGATTACAGCTTCAGCGTTATCGGCTGTTATATGTTCGATACAGAGATAGCCCGTTTTGTCTTCAGAGTCTATCAGAGCGAACTCGACTATTATAAACATTATCTGCAAGTAAGCGGCTATACGTTCGACGGATTCAGCGGTTGGGAGCTTGCGCCCCAGGGACTTTATTACACGGCGAATTTCGTCTCTCTGAACGACGTATCACTCGAATGTATACATACGCCCCTAACTTACACCGTTCAGTTCGTAGACGGCATAAACGGCGACGTTATACAGACTTTGACCGCGTCGTACGATTCAACCGTGACCGCGCCCACGCCGAGAGATTATGCGTCTGACGGTCTTGTTTTCGTCGGTTGGTCTGGCGGTGATTATGAGACCGTTACCAGAAATACGACGCTCTACAGCGTTTACGCGCCGGCGCGTTATGTCGACGTTACTCTCCCCGACGGTTCCGTCGTTCGTCTGACGGTAGCCGAAGGAACAAAGCTCTGCGACGTTCCGGCTCTTGATTACAATGGAAAAGCACTCAAATATTATGAAACCGTTTCCGGCGATCGCATTGACGAGAACGTGATTGTCAACTTCGATATGTCCGTTGTCGGGGTTTATTCAGGCTTTGAGTTCCCGGTCTGGGTTAAAAACGTATTGATTATCCTTGCGGCTGTTTTTGCGGCTTCATTGATTATCTGGGTTACCGTTTTGATATTCAAAAAGAAGGTATCAAGATGAAAAATTCGCAAACACGCAATACTTATATCTATTATTTTACTCAATCAGCCATTTGCACGATATTTTTTGTATCGTGCATTATATGGCTGTTTTTTGCGTTTACCACTTCAGATCTTGTGAATATTATTTTCGCTTGTGCTTTTTCGGCAATTCCGATATTTATGTTTTTCGCGTCGTTGTTTAAAGTATTTTTTGTAATATACTGTGATCACAATTATCATGACTATATCCTTGACGTCGAAAATGATACGGATCATGCTTTGCTTATCGAGGGTTTGCAGGGATCCGGAAAAACCGATACAGCAAAGCGTTACGCTGTAATCAAAGCGGATTTTTTCTGGCAACAAATACAAAGTGAATATATACGTATGTCGCATGAGTTTCTTGAAAAATCTCGCGATAAAAACTGGTTTGAACACTATCTTGAGGTAAAAGAAGTTTACGATTTTTATATAAATCGTCCAGAGCTTTTCCCTTGCCTTATATCCAACGTTCCTATGCGTGTCGATGGTAAAGAGACGCTTCGCTTTGATTTTACAATGTTGTTGCAAAAATCTCGGCTTCCTTATAAGTCATTAATTTTATTAGATGAAATCAAAAATTCAGGACTTTCAAATCGTTATAGCGGAAAAATTTGTTCTGAGCTTGACGAAAGTCTCCGGTTTTTAAGACAATTTTCCGAAACTGTTATTGTCGCTACAGAGCAAAATAAATTCATGGCTTTGCTTGAATTCAGAAATATGGCTTCGAATTACACCATGCAAAGCATGGACACTTTTTTAAAGCCAAAATTTTTATTATGGATTTTAAATAAAAAAATAGATAAGTTTTTAAAAAAGCATAGCCCTGTTGATTATCAAGAAGAAGGTTTATCTCAGATTTTGCCTATTGTAAACGAAGGCAATATCTGTTTTGATAAATTATATCATTCTGATACAAAAACTGCGTTGTGTTTAAGAAAGTTTGAGAACTTTGTTAATAGTATTGGCTTTGTTCGATATGTTCGAGTATTTAGAGGTTCTACTCAGGGAAATACTGTAAATGACGCTTCTGAGAATGTTCGCGAAGTTGAAATTATTGGTCGAAAAAAGATAAACAGGTATTTCATGCCTGTTAAGCGCAGATATGAATCTGATACTCGATTATTTCGTGATATAAATAAAGCCAAAGATAAGTCTTTAGATGTGTCTTCTTGGGGTAACGAAGTTACTATTGATCGTTTATATTGGGACAATTTAAACGCTCAGATAGATTCATATGCAGTTAAATCTAAGCAAAAAAAATGATAACGCAAATATACCGCGCCGCCGCGAAAGCAGCGCTCGCGGCGGCGCGGTGTTTAGCGATTAAAGATTGCTTTAGGAATCCGCTTAATACGCGCGTAGCGCGTCCGATATAAAAACTAAAATTGAGGTGCAACATGTATATTCTTTATAAACAAACAAAGGCGAAAAATGAGAACGAGAAACCAACGATTCTCGACGCCGAAATCGTGCCCGATTCAAAAATTCAAGAGATCCTTCAGAAAATCAAAAACTTCAACGCTAACGATAAAACCGTCGAACGAAAAATCGTTGAGGTCGACGACAATACTCTGCCTGCGTTTCTTGCACGCGATCGCCAATACGATATGGGAAAATTCGACGAAGCAGTCGCTGAGACAAAACAACGCTGCGAGAATTTGTATACAGCTTTTGAAAAGCTCTTTGCTTTTTATATCGAAGCGCGGGAGTATAATGATCAGCATAAGTCTGAAGACTGAACGTCAAGTGTGACCGAACTCGGGTGAAAGTCCCGTTGATATAGATCCTACTCTTAATAATTATAATGCAAGGATATGGAAATACCCTTGCTTTTGCATGCTCCACCATCAGAAAAGAAAGAAAAAAGAAGAAAGAGAAACAAAGAAAAGTTGACAAAAGAAACAAAGAGTAAGAAGTAATAAAGAAAGAAATAACATAGATAAAATAATATACATATGCGTTAGCATTTCAGGTCAAGTTTCAATCAAAGCTACTATTTACTATAACCTAATATCTCTTTATAATATTATAATATTTTAGAGACATTTGTGGATAACTGCGCTCACGAGATTCCTTCGATTTATGTACTTTTCGTGTAATCGACCTAAAATGTCGATAAAATCTGTATTTTACATAACCCCTCTATCTCCACCAGCAAAACGGCACCGGTTTCCGGTGCTTTTTTTGCTGGTGGAGAAACGGGAGCACCCGAGAGCGTAAAGCCCGGATGTGTGCCGTCCGGCTTCAGCTTTTGCCGAGGGTTTCTTTGATCATGACTTCTCTTGGGTAAACGGCACCGTGAAAGAAGTCCTTGCCGCATTTTGCCGAAGAAGGAATGCTCAGGGATTTCAGCTTTTCATCCCAGTAAAACGCCTTTTCGCCGATCGATCTCACTCCGTCGGGAATGTTGATCCTTTCCAGTTTCGAGCATAGCGCGAAAGCCCACGCGCCGATCTTTTTCACGCTATCCGGCAGTTTGATCTCCCTGACCGCGGCGCAGCTGTAAAACGCCCAGTCTCCGATCTCCTCCACTCCGTAAGGAACGTCGACGTATTCGTCAAAACCGCAGTATTTGTCAACGGTCGCGCCCGTGATCCTGAACATCCCTTTTTTTTCTTTGCCGACGTTTATTTTCGAAAGAAGGCTTTCTTTTTTGTCTTCCCGGCGGATCTCTTTCAGAAAAGCCATAAATATACCGAAACACTCGTCCACGATCTCTTGCGCAAAGCCGTATTCTTTCACCATCCTTTTGCAGAACGCGTCGCCATTAGCCGCGACGTCCGGCGTCATGATCCCGTTCTCAAGCATATGAGTGAAAACGTGGACCATTGCGCGGTTGTCGTACACTTTTCTGAGATTCCTTTCAAACTCTTCCGGGTTCTTAAAACAAGCCGGATTTGTTACGTATAATGTTAAAAGACCTTGCATAAATGTCACCCCTATTATTCTTTCTTCGCGGCGGCGTCCTCTTCAGGGAAATACACTTCGCCCGCTTTTATAAGTTCAGTCAACGCATGGTCCGACTCTTCCTGAAGCTCCGCCATTTTGTCTTTGAGCGCCTCGTTCAGATCGTCCAGTTCTTCATAAATATCTTCCTGCTTGTTTCTGCCGTACAGCATTATTATGCAAAAAAACCAGCCGATCAGCAAATACAAAAGCGAGAAAACAAGCAGCGATAATATAAAGCTGAACGCGTCGACGTTAAAACTCATGTCCTGACAGTTTTTGTCCCCTTTCCTTCTCCTCTTCTGCCTCGATTATATGATGAGCGATCATCCAGCTTTTAAGACGTAAAAGGTTTTTGTTGATCACATAGTCGAACTCGACCATAAAATTGTACGCGACGCACGCCCCGATCGCAAACACAAGTATGAGCGGCCGGTACGCTGTGTTCTTCACCGTCAGGATTATCGACAAAATCAACAGTACGAACAACGAAATATACGAAACGGCGGATATCGTCTCAGACTCGTACGCTTTTCTGAACTTAGCTTTCGAATCCTCGATCTCTACGGTTTTTAACAGGTATTCCGATATCAGAGACTTGTTGCTTTTTATCCTCTCCTTCATTTCCTCAAAGTTTGCTTCAGCCTTCGACTCCTGCATTCTTTCGGCAATTTCCTTTTCAGCTTCAGTCCGCTCTCTGTCTTCCCTTTCCTTCTTTTTCGCATAGTAAGACCGCCGGCAGTCGTCGACAAAATTCCTGATCACGTCGTCGCCGTATTCGTAGGCTTTTTTAAAATTTACGTTGCTTTCGATCTTTTCTGAAAAACATATCCTGATCATCTCGACGGATACGAAGCGGCACTCTGCCGCCACTTTCAAAAGATACGCCCTTGCGCACCTCACGTCTTCATCAAGCACCCTCTCGCAATATTCGTCAGCCTTTTTGAATTTTCCTTCTGACAGAAAAATCTCTGCTCTTTTCAGCAGATTTTCAACGTTTACAGCATAACCGCGTTCGTCCATGCTCTTATATTCCTCTTTTGAAAATTTTTATCGTAAGTTCTCAAAAAACTTCTCCCTGTCTGTCCGGACATGCCTCAGATCATGTATGAAGAATATTCAGATAATGCTATTATAATCCCTCAGCTTAAAACTGTCAAATATATTTTATCTTTCAAACCTGATATTGCTTCACTGAGCCTTAATTGTATTATCAATTTGTTTTAATTATTATTAAGTATTATTTATGTTTGACATAGATAAAATTATTGCGGCCATGCGCAAGCCGCAAACGTTTTGTTTTCCCGGATCATTCCGCTTCCGGCACCATAGCCGGACAAGCGGAAGAGCCGGATCATTCCTTGTTGATTATCTGTTCGCTGTTGGATACGATCTTGTCTTCGGCGTATTTCGGATTGGGTGCTTTGCCTTTTCTTCTCATCATCTCGTGAAAGACGTCCTGCATCGTCACGCCTCTGTCCTGCATGAGAACAAGCGAATGATACACAAGGTCGCATAATTCTCCGACAAGTTCCTCTTTCTTGTCTTTGCATGCGGCAATGACAGTTTCAGTCGCTTCTTCACCTATCTTCTTGCATATCTTCTCTGTGCCCTTATTCAGCAGATAATTGGTGTACGAACCTTCGACCGGATTCTCAGCGCGGTCTCTTATCGTCTGAGCGTCCTCGAAAACAACTTTGTAGTCGGGCACGAACTCGAACTCCTTAAGCTGACGGTAAAAGCAACTGCGGTTGCCGGTATGGCATGCCGCTCCCTGCTGAACGATCTGCATCAATATGCAGTCTGCGTCGCA
Organism: uncultured Christensenella sp.; assembly: GCA_949298505.1. Taxonomy (GTDB): domain Bacteria; phylum Bacillota; class Clostridia; order Christensenellales; family UBA3700; genus Ornithoclostridium. Next base: position 21,563 of record CASFWW010000009.1, read on the forward strand.
GTCGTAATACATGCGGACGACCTTCTGAGTATGCCCCGAAGTCTCGCCCTTTTTCCACAGGCATTTGCGGGACCTGCTGTAATAATGCGCGTAGCCCGTCTCCAGAGTCTTTTCGATCGCCTCTTTGTTCATATATGCCTGCATCAGCACCTCGCCGTTCAGCGCGTCCTGCGCTATCGCGCAAACCAATTCTTTCTCGTCAAACTTGAATTCTGTCATATTTCCTCTCGTCTCGCCTGCCATGCGGCAAGCCTTTTTCTCTTTTCTTTTATATTGTCGCGCCGGTTCTACGCTTGATCACCTGCGTCGTCCACGTCGCCACGTCGCCGCTACGTCATATCGGTACGACCGCGCGCGACCTTGTCCTTTTCTCTGTTACGCCGGGTTTACATCCTGACCGGCACGCCGCCGAGCGCAAGATACTGCTTGAGGTCGGGTATCGTCATTTCTCCGAAATGGAACAACGATGCCGCAAGCGCCGCGTCTGCCTTACCTTCAGTCAGCACGTCCTTGAAATGCCACATGTTTCCGGCGCCTCCGCTGGCGATCACCGGTATGCCGACAGCCTCTGCAACGCGTCTTGTCAGTTCAACGTCGTAGCCGGCTTTCGTGCCGTCGCAATCCATGCTGGTCAGAAGTATTTCTCCGGCTCCGCGTTTTTCGGCTTCGACCGCCCAGTCTATCGCGTCCTTTCCGGTGTTTATCCTGCCGCCGTTCAGATACACGTCAAAACTGCCTTTGTCATTCCTCTTTGCGTCGATCGCCACGACCACGCATTGTCTGCCGAACTTCAGCGCCGCTTCGGTTATCAGATCGGGATTCCTGACCGCCGCCGAATTTACGCTTATCTTGTCCGCACCGAGATTGAGCAGGTTGCGGAAATGTTCGGTCGAAGAAATGCCTCCGCCTACGGTCAGCGGTATAAAAACCTGTTCCGCGGCTTTTGCTATCACGTCGTACATCGTCGCGCGCCCTTCGTGCGAAGCGGTGATGTCGAGAAAAACTATCTCGTCGGCGCGCATAGCGTTGTAGGTTTTCGCCACTTCGACCGGATCCCCGGCGTCAACGAGGTTGACGAAATTCACGCCTTTGACGACGCGCCCTTTGTTGATATCGAGACACGGAATTATTCTTTTTGCCAGCATTTCAACCTCTTTTCACAATTTCAAGCGCTTCTTTAAGATCAATATTGCCGTTATAAATCGCCCTGCCGAGTATCGCGCCGTAAACGTTCTTTTTCAGCATCAGCTTTTTCACGTCGTCGAGCGAACTCATTCCGCCGCTCGCGATCACGTTCATGCCGGTAACGCGCGCAAGTTCTGAAGTCGCCTCAACGTTGACTCCGGTCAGAGCGCCGTCTCTGCTTATATCTGTATAGACCACGGTGTCGCTGCCGCGTTCTTTCATCTGAAGCGCGACTGTTTCGGCTTTCAGCGCGCTTTTTTCCACCCAGCCTTTTATCGCGACGAAACCGTCCTTGCAATCTATGCCGGAGACGATCCTGTTGCCGTACAGCGCGCACGCCTTGTCCACAACGTCGGGCGAAGTCACGCAGGCGGTGCCCACTATAACGCGCGTCGCGCCCACTTCTTCAAGATAGAATTTTATCTTGTCAAGGGTCTTTATCCCGCCGCCGAGCTGAACGGGGATATTCACCTCTTTTATCAGCCTTGTCAGAACTTCGCGGTTGACCGGAGAATCGTCGAAAGCTCCGTTCAGATCCACGACGTGGAGATATTCCGCGCCGAGTTCAGCCCATTTCGCCGCAAGCTCCGCCGGGTCGCCGTAATCGGTCACCTTGTCGCGTTCGCCGTAAAGGAGACGGACGGCGCGTTTATCAAGAATATCCACAGCCGGAAACAGTATCATGATCTTATTTCTCCGAAATTTTTCAAAAGTCTCAGCCCGGTATCGCCGCTTTTTTCGGGATGGAACTGCACGCCCCAGACGTTGTCCTTGTTTACGCTGGCGACGAATTCGTAGCCGTAAACGCAGGTGGTTTCGACGTCCTCTTTCGCCACTTTCGCGGCATGATAGCTGTGCACGAAATAAAAATTGTTGTCCTTTATTCCGTCGAACAGCGCGGTTTTTTTATTATAAAACAGAGTGTTCCAGCCGATGTGAGGTATTTTCAGATCTGTTTCAAACCTGACCACCTCGCCGCCGACAAGCCCCAGTCCGGCGTACTCGCCGTCCTCAAGGCTTCTGTCAAACAGCATCTGCATCCCCAGACATATTCCGAGAAAAGGCTTGCCCTTGCCGACTTCCTTTTTTATCACGGAGTCAAGCCCTTTGCTCTCAAGCGCGCGTATAGCGTCGCGGAAAGCGCCCACTCCGGGAAGCACTATATGCGAAGCGTCGGCAAGCGACGTCGCCTGATCCGTGACGGCGGCGTCATAACCGAGAAACTCGAAGGCTTTCTGCACGCTGCGCAGATTGCCCATGCCGTAATCGACTATCGCAATCATTATTCGAGAAGCCCCTTTGACGACGGGAGTTCGGTCCCGACAACGGAGACCGCCTCTTTCATTGCGCGCGCGAACGCCTTGAATATACATTCAGCCTTGTGGTGCGAATTTGTGCCGTAGTGCAGATTCACGTGAAAGGTTATTCCGCCGTATGTCGAGACGGCGCGGAAAAATTCTTCGACCAGTTCCAGATCAAACTCCCCGACCCTTCCCGCAAGTTCGGCATTGAAAGCGAGGTACGGTCTGCCGCTGACGTCCACGGTCACCGTGGCAAGCGCTTCGTCCATGGGAATGGTCTTGCTGGAATAGCGCACGATGCCTTTTTTGTCGCCGAGCGCCTGATTCACAGCCTTTCCGAGAACGATGCCAACATCCTCTACGGTGTGGTGTCCGTCCACCTGAAGATCTCCTTTGCAGACCGCCTTCAGATCGAAACCGGAATGACACGAGAACAGCTGAAGCATGTGATCGAAAAATCCGATGCCGGTGTCGATCTCGTTTTTACCGCTTCCGTCGAGCGTAACGCAAAGCTCGATCTGAGTTTCGTTGGTGATTCTCTTTAAAGTCGCCGTTCTTTTCATTTTGTTTTTCTCCTTTTTACGGTATTCGCGTGAGCGTCGAAGCCCTCGCTCTCGGCTATCGAAACGATGTCGTCCGCACCGGACAGCAGGTCCTCTCTGTCATATTCTATATAGCTTATCTTTTTCATAAAAGTGTCCACGCTCAGCACGCTGCTGAATCTTGCGCTTCCGCTCGTGGGCAGCACGTGCGACGGTCCTGCGAAATAGTCGCCCAGAGGCTCCGGGCTGAAATTCCCGACGAATATCGCGCCGGCGTTCCTGAGTTTCATCGCAACTTCGCGGGCGTTTGCCGTGCATACTTCGAGATGTTCGGGCGCGATCCTGTCCGCGACCTCGACAGCCTGATCGGTATTTTCACACACAACTATCGCGCCGTTGTTTTCAATCGATTTTTCTATTATCGCCCTGCGCGGCAAAAGCGCGGTCTGCTCAGCGATCTGCCCGCAGACTTCGTTCGCAAGTTTTTCGCTGGTCGTGACCAGTATCGACGCCGCCAGCTCGTCGTGCTCAGCCTGCGACAACATATCCGCCGCCACAAGCTCGGGATCCGCGCTGTCGTCCGCGATCACCAGTATCTCGCTGGGACCTGCGATCATATCCACCGCCACGTCGCCGAACACCTGCTTTTTCGCAAGTGTGACGAATACGTTTCCCGGTCCGGCGATCAGATCAACTCTCTCAATGCTCTCGGTGCCGTACGCGAGCGCCGCGATCGCCTGCGCTCCTCCGACCTTGTATATCTTTTTCACCCCGCATTCCGCACACGCGACGAGAATGAGAGGATTCTTGATGTTGGGAGTGGTCACGACAATTTCTCCGACACCTGCCGCAACTGCGGGAAGCGCAGTCATAAGCACGGTGGACGGATAACTCGCTTTTCCTCCGGGAACGTAAAGCCCCACCCTGGAAAGCGGTCTGTATATCCAGCCGAGCGTGCTCTTTCCGCTCTTGCCGGCGGCGAAGAACTCGTTTTTGTACTTGTCCTTCTGCCTTACGTGATAGGCGAGAATGTTCTCCTTTGCTCTGCGTATGCTTGCGACCAGCTTTTCGTCAACGGCAGCGTAAGCAGCTTTTATCTCTTCTTCGGTCACGAGAAGATTTTCTGCGTTTACGGTCGTCTTGTCAAATTTTTCGGCATAAGCGAAAAGCGCTTCGTCGCCTCTGCTGCGGACGTTCGCGATTATCTCAGCGACCGAGCCTACAAACTCCGCGTTGCCCAGCTGAGTGCGTCCGTATACTCTTTTCATCTCTTCGCTTGCGTATTTTATAATGGGTATCATATATCTTTCCTCTGTTTCGCCGGCTTTACGCCCGCTTCCGTACGGAGCAAAAGGCTCCGCTCTGTCATTTCCGTTTCGTGCGCCCCTGAACACGCGCCGCTGACCTCAGTCGCGCCCGAGCGCCTCGGAGATCTTTCTCACAAGCGGCTTGATGTCCTGCGCCTTGGTCTTGAGGCTGACCTTGTTGACAATCAGCCTTGCCGACACGTCGCATATCTCCTCGAGAACGCAAAGCCCGTTTTCCTTGAGAGTTTTGCCGCTTTCGACTATATCAAGAATAACGTCCGAAAGTCCTACGATCGGACCGAGTTCTATCGAGCCGTGAAGCGTGATGATCTCAACGTTCTGCCCCTTGCTTTCGAAATATCTGCGCGCAATGTTGCCGTATTTGGTCGCGACCTTGAGACCGGTTTTATCCGAAAGGTCGAAGCCGGGATATCCCGCAACGGCAAGACGGCATTTCGCAAAGCCGAGATCGGCAAGTTCGTATACGTCCGCTCCGTCCTCCATAAGCGTATCCTTGCCCACAACGCCGACGTCCGCAACTCCGCGTTCAACGTATATCGGCACGTCGCTGGGTTTTACGAAAATAAACTTGTATTTCCCGCTGACGTCAGTCAGCACCAGCTTGCGAGTGGGCTCGAGAATGTTGGCGCAATCAATGCCGCATTGCTGAAGAAGCTCAGCCGACTTTTCTGCCAGCCTGCCTTTCGCCAGTGCAAATGTAACCGTTTTATCCATAAACTTATTTCCTTCAAATTATCCGACGGGGTCTGTCGCCGTCAATATAATATGCCTGTTTTGTGTTGTTTTCTTTAGCGTACGCCATTACTTCGGATTCATCGCAGACGGAAAGGTTCGCAACGAATTTGCCCTCGCCGACAAGGTCTCTGACAAACGTCAGCGTCTGCGCGATCCTGTCTTCGGTACAACCGACGGCAACGTCCCTGTTCTCTCTGACCGGAGTCTTTCCCGCGCCGCCGAGCGCCAGGAGCAGCATATCCGTCCCGATCGCGAAACCGACGCTGGGGATATCTCTGTCAAAACTGTCGCAAAGATGATCGTATCTGCCACCCGACAAGATCGAAGAACCGACCTGCTCGCACATGCCCTTGAATACAATGCCGCTGTAATACGACATCTCTCCGACAAGCGAAAGATCGTAACTGACGTATCTGTCATAACCCTGCGCCTTGAGTATCGCGTCAAGTTCTCTGAGAGTGGAAACCGCGTTTTTCATCTCGTCGTTCACGCAATATTTTTCAGCTTCGGCAAATACCTCGTCGCCGCCGAAAAGCATAGGCATTTTCAGGATGCGCTCCAGTTCCTCTCCCGTCAGACCCGTCTTTTTCGCAAAAAGCTGCTCGCCTATCGAATTCTTGCTTTCCACAAGCTCAGCCAGTTCTTTCCTCTCTTCGTCGGAAAGTCTCAACGAAGCGAGAAGCCCTTTGAAAAATCCAACGTGCCCGATATCGATGATGAAATCGTCAAGACCGACTTCAAGAAGACTTGCGATCGCAAGCGAAACAATCTCTGCGTCACGGCTGACACCGCTCGCGCCCATAAGCTCGACGCCGACCTGAGAAAACTCTCTCATCCCGACTCCCTGAGAAAAACGGAACATCTTGCCGCGATAACAGAACCTGTACTTGCCCTCGGGGATCTTTGTGGAAACGATACGCGAAATGGGCGTGGTCATATCCGGACGGAGTACAAGAAGACTGCCGTCGTAATCGGTCAGTTTGAAAAGTTTGCTCAGGCTGACCTTCCCGACGCCGGCGGAATAAAGGTCTCCGTACTCAAGCACGGGAGTGTCTATCTGATTGTAACCGTAACGGGCGTAACAGTCGAGAAGCTGCCTCTCGATCTTGTTCTTGGCGTAGCACTGACGCGTCAATACGTCGCTGACTCCCTGCGGTTGTCTGAATTTCTTTGTCATAATTCACCTTCTCGTTGAAGTTAAAATAATTATATATTAAAAATATAAAATAGTCCACCGATACGCGCAAAAATAAGCAAATATGCGGCATTTTAAAGGTATTTAATTGGTTTATTATGAAAATCAACTTATTTTAGAATAATTTTTAACCGATTGTTTAAGTCATTGATATATTTTTTGCCTTATTTAAGAACTCTTTAATCCTCGGATGATCCAGTTTTTCTCTGTTCTCCGGCTCGAAAAGCTTGTCAAGATACCTTCTGCTTCTCGCAAGGAGCGACTTGTCGATCAGCACTCCGCCCGAGCCGCCGCTCTGACGGAAACCGAGGAAATCGCCATAGCCGCGAAGTCTCGCGTCCTCCTCGGCGATAGCAAAGCCGTCGAAGTTATCGGCTAGGATCTTCAGTCTCCCGCACTCGTCAGCCTTGAGCGTATGAAGGAAGCAATATGACGTCTGTCCACTTCTTCTCCCCACTCTTCCTCTCAGCTGATGCAAAGAAGCAAGCCCGAAACGGTCGGCGTTCATCACGCAGATTACGGTCGCGTCCTTGCTGTCGATCCCCACTTCAACCACGCTGGTTGCGACAAGCACGTTGTACTCTCCGCCGTAAAACGCTTTCATGACCTTCTCTTTCGCCTCGTCTTTCATCCCGCCGTAAACAAGCCCGACCGAAAGATCAGAAAAGATCCCGTCCTTGAGATCAGCGTACACAGATTTTGCCGAACTGACCTCAAGCCCCTCGCTGTCTTCGACAAGCGGACATACAATATAAGCCTGCTCACCCTTCAGACAACGTTCTCGCACAAATCCCAGCATCGCCTTTTCCTTTTCAGCGGGAACGACGAAAGTTTTCGGGTATTCGTCCATCGTCTTTCTGCTCTCGATCGCGCTGACGTCTATGTCGCCGTATTCGCCGAGCGCAAGCACTCGCGGTATCGGAGTTGCGCTCATTATCGCAACGTCTACCGAAAGCGCCTTGTTTTCAAGATGGCTTTTCTGCCTGACCCCGAACTTATGCAGTTCGTCTATTACAATATATCCGAGATCTGAAAATTCGACCTTGTCGCTTATCACGGCATGAGTGCCTATCACGACGTCGACGGCTCCTCTTTTTATATCATTATATATACTCTTCTTTTCGGCGGCGGAAAGACTTCCTGCAAGATAAGCGCACCTTATCCCGAAAGGCGAAAGAAGCTTGACCGCATTGTCGTAATGCTGACGGGCAAGAATTTCGGTGGGAGCCATCATCGCAGTCTGATACCCCGAGCGCACGGCATACGCCATCGTGATCAGCGCCACCACGGTTTTTCCACAACCGACGTCCCCTAAAAGCATCCTGTTCATTCTCTTTCTGCTTTTCAGATCGTCCATAACGTCCATAACTGCTTTACGCTGGGATTCAGACAACGTATACGGCAGCGATGACACTATATCGTCCATATCTTGAAAACCGCCTTTATAGACCCGGATCTTGCGCCCTTCACTGCCGGACTTGGCTATCCTGTACGCGCAAAGCCTTGCGGTCAGTTCTTCGAGCGCCAGTCTTCTGCGCGCAATATATGCCGTTCTCTTGTCGATCGGAACGTGCGCGTATCTGTACGCGTCGGCAAGCGGCATCAGATCGTCGCTTTCAAGCAGAGGAAGCACGGAACACTTCTCAACGGCGTCCGCCGTGATCTTACGCATTACGGACTGCTGGATAAGCCCTCTCGTGGCGTAAATAGGCACTATACCGCTCAGTCTGTCTCCGTCTTCAGGTTCGAATCCCGGATTCACAAGCTCTGTCCTGCCGTCTTTTTTCGAGATCTTGCCCCAGACGGTGTAGCTCTTCCCTTCGCTGAGATTCGCGCGGAGATAGGGCGCATTGAACCAGACCAACCTTACCGTCGCGTTCTGCGCGTAAAGTTCCGCTCTGAAAAAATTCAGACCGGCGCGCACTCTGGCAACCTTGGTCAGCTTTGTCAGCTTACCTTTCAGCAAAATGTATTCTCCGTGCTCAGCCGACGACAAATCGCCCTCTTTCGTCATATCCCAGTAACTTTTGGGCAGAAAATCAAGAAGGGACCTTTCGTCCGTTATCCCGAGTTTGGCAAGTTTTTCAAGCGTCTTTGCTCCGACGCCTTTCAGCTTTATCAGATCCATAATCAAATTATATCACAACGCGGGCATCTATCGACGTTATTGCAAAAAATAACGGAAAAATTGTAAAATTCCGTAAAAAAACTCCGCCGTAAAGCGGAGTTGATATCTGTTTCCGTTCCACGGAAGCACGCGTCACTCTACTGAAACCATGTAGTAGTAATGCGGCTGTCCGCCGTAATAAGGAACTATTTCATAGTCTTCGTAGCGTTCCTCAAGTTTTGCGACAAGCGCATTGACGCTTTCTTCATTTACATCCTGCCCGTAGTATAGCGTGATGACCTCGCTGTCGTCGCTCTTTATCTTGTCGATTAGATCCATCACTGCGTCATCCACATTGTCAGCCTTGGACACTATCTTCTTGCTGTCAAGCCCGATGTAGTCGCCCTCAGCGATCTTGAACCCGTCAAGCTCGGTGTTTCTGATCGCCATCGTGACTTCGCCGCATTTGACGCGCCTGAACGCCTCTGTCATTTCCTCGACGTTGGTATCCAGGTCAAGCGACGGATCAAACACGATCGCGGCGCTTATGCCTTCAGGGACCTCGGTGGTCGGAATAACGACACACTTTTTCTTGGTGAGATCCTTGACGCGGTCCGCCGCCATAATGATGTTCTTGTTGTTGGGAAGAATGATAACGCTTTCCGCATTGACCTTTTCTACGGCATGAAGAATGTCTTCGACGCTCGGATTCATCGTCTGACCGCCTTCTATCACTTCGTCAACGGTGAGTTCTTTGAACATTGCCGCCACGCCGTCGCCCGCACATACCGAAACAATGCCGATGGGCTTTTTGTTCGCTTCACGCGCCTTGACGAGCGCGCGGTGCTGTTCAAGCATATTTTCAATCTTTATCTTGTCCAGTTCTCCGAGCTGCAGCGCATAATAAAGCGCGCGGTTGGGAGTGTTGGTATGCACGTGGACCTTGACCAGATTTATGTCTCCGATGACAATTACGCAATCGCCGATCGCCATAAGCTTGTCTCTCAGTTTTTCAATGTCTTCGTCCGTGACGTGTTTTTTCAGATTTGTTATGAAATATTCCGTACAATACGCAAATTTGATATTGTCCAGGTCATGCTCGTCGTTGCCAACGGTATCAAGCTGCGGAAGAACGGCTTTGTGTTCTTCTTCGGCGCCTTCGGGACTTGCGATCTCAATGCCTGCAAGCGCCTTGTAAAAGCCTTCAAACACATAGATAAGACCCTGACCGCCCGCGTCGACAACGCCCGCTTTCTTGAGTACGGGAAGCATCTCCGGAGTCTGCTTCAGAATCTCTTCTCCTTTCGCTATCAGAGCAGGGAAAAACGTAAGGAAAGAAGAATTTTTGCTCGCTACCGCCTGCGCGTTTTCAGCCATATATCTTATGACTGTGAGCACGGTGCCTTCCTTGGGCTTGGTGACCGCGCTGTAAGCAACGTCGCGCGCGCTTAAAAGGGCTGACGCAAATTCTTTTGTTGTGATCGTCTTTTCGTCGCAAAGTGCCCTCGAAAGCCCTTTGATGATCTGCGACAATATGACGCCCGAGTTGCCTCTGGCACCTTTGAGCGCTCCTCTTGAAAAGTCGATCAGGATCTGCGAGCAATCTCCTTGCGCATTCTCGATCTCTTTCACGGCGGAAGCTATGGTAAGAGACATATTCGTACCCGTATCGCCGTCAGGCACAGGAAAAACGTTCAGCGCGTCAACCTCTGCCTTATGAAGCTGAAGATTTTTGCATCCACCGATGAACATCTCCTTCAGCTTTGTACTGTCTATAACTTTCATCAATATTTCTCCATTAAAGTCTCACGCCGACGACGTTTACCACAATCCCGCTCACACGCATGCCCGTGTAAGTCTCTACGTCATACTTTACGGTACTGCGTACGGAATCGCATACCGCGTCAACATTTACGCCGTCTCTGAGAACTACATACAACTCAAGATATATCTTGTTATTTACCGTCTCGACCCTCACACCTTTTCCTGCGGGTTGCTTGTTGAAAAGCTCAATAAGACTGTCGGTCAGACGTCTGGAAACCAAATCCACTATGCCGTAACAATCGGCGGCAGAATAGTGCGCCGTCATTGCGATGGCGCTGTCAGAAATAGTAATTCTTCCGTATCTGTTAGTCGTCTTTACTGCCATAACTTTATATTACACGAATGAAAAGCATTTTGCAAGTATTTACTTATATTTAAATATACGCATAACGTTTAAAAACTAACACGTTTTGACGAAAATGCGCGTTTTCAGAACGAAAATTTATATGCAAACATTTTTTTCAGCCGAAAAACCGCCGAGCACGACAGACGACCTTCGCCGCAAAAACATACGCAAGAATCATACAAAATAAAGGTTTTTCGCTGTCATACATTGAAAATGCCGCAATATCGATACCGCGCGAGAAAACAACTGACCGTAAACGTAAAAAAAATTCAGAATATGTTTGAATTTTGTTGATTTTTTCTTTTTTTAATGCTAATATACTAAGGCAACGAATAAGTCAGGAGGGATTTTTCTATGTCCAAAGTATGCAGTATTTGTGGTAAAGGTCAGCAGAGCGGCAACAAGGTCAGCCACTCTAACCGTAAATATAGAAGAGCATGGGGCGCAAACGTTCAGAAGGTAGACTACATTGACGCAAACGGCAAGCAGGTCAACGGATATGTCTGCACCAGATGCCTCAGAACGATGAACAAGGCTGATAAGACAACCGAATCCAACGACTGATTTATATAAACGGTAAATATCACGGACGCAGAAATGCGTCCGTCTTTTTACATCTTGAAAGGCGCTGTCTGCCGCGCCTAAAATGAGATTAAGAATCATTCCACCAATAGTTTTACCGTACGGCATTATCTTTTCTTCTCAACACTCCCCTGCTCAAATAACTGACTAAACATTGATAATAATTGATATTAATTAAATTTCAATTGATTTAAAACGTTTTTTATAACAATCTACAAAAATGTGCGTTTGCAACTTTATCCCTGGATAAATGACTCTGACGCTTTCGGGATCTGTAGCGGTACCGTACTGCCTTTATGTTTAGACATTAATAATAATTGATAATACGATTTTAATTTTTCAATGAGATATTGCACGACTTTGCATTGTGAAATAAAACTTTCAAACAGTTCAGACCGTTTCCGCAAACAGGCATACCGGACCAGAATATTTCAAACCACCCGGACGCTCCCACGTGGCGGGACAATTTTCGCTGTCGCTTACAGGGATTGTTTAACATAGCAATTTTTTTCGTCAGGCTTCACTTAATCGTCAAAAAAACACGATAAAAATCATTGCAGGCAGTAGACATACAGTTTCAAGCCGTGTTTCATGTATCTGATTGAATAATGTAAAGCTTTACAATGCACCTCTAATTGTTATACGCTACTTTAACCCTAACAAGCATTTACTCGCGATAACAGACTGATGCCGCCGGTCGCACCGGAACAGAAATTTACCGCTTTAAACCTTGTCGTATTATTCTATCCGGTATCGCGCCCGGAATATCGGTTAAACCGCGAAAAAGACGCGCACCGCAGGAAAAGAGCTTCAGATAGCCCGCGTTTGCAAAACCTTCACATATTGTCACACATTCTGACAGCTGTTTTAGTTTTTAACTGTCGGAACAGACGACGTTTATCAGAAACTCAGTTTCTTGAAGATCTGCAAAAAAGCCTCAATATGCTTTTAATTAATTTTGGCGGATTTATACAGTAAATTCTCATAACGCACCTCCATCGGTCATTTTCATGTTATGATTTTTGATTTAAGTGCGTGACATTTTTTGTTGTTTTATTGTTTACTAATATTTACTTAATATTACTTGATAATATTCAATATTAATTTTAATAAAATTGTTTTTTAAGCATTTTGTCGAAATAATTTTACGTAAACGTTTATTTTCTCAATACATACGTACAATGTATGCAGACAACAAAATGAAAATTAAATCGGAATCTTTAATTGTTGTATAGCAAACCGAGAGCTCCGTTTACAACATTCAAACCTGAAAATCAAAGGCTCAAATTAATGCGCAATAAACAGAGCCACTCCCAACAAGAAAATCAGAAGTTCACATTAATTTACCGTAAATCGGGATCACCATTTTCAACAGACAGATCTTAAAAATACAAATTTAAATTAATTTGCAATAAACAGATATCTCCACTCACAACACGCAATCATGAAAATCATAGGCTCAAAATATTGCGCACTAAACCGGGGTCGGCATTTGCAACACGCAAACCAGTAAATAAAAATCTCTAATAAGCGTGAAGTAAACCTAGGTCAATTTTCACAACAGACAGATCTGAAACCTTAAGTTTTCGACGCATCCGCGACGTTTCGCTAAGCGCAAAAAATCCCGCCGATTTTCCAGGCGGGATTTATACTATTTTTTACGATAAGACTATGTTGATAAGTTTCAGAAACATACGCCGACGTTTCTTTTCAAACTTCAGTCAAAGCCCTCTTGACGGATGCGTCGCAGTCGATAAATATTGTACTTGCGCTCATATGTTCTCAGGCACGCTTGTCAAAGCGAAGTTTTTCCCGTTTTCAGACAATTTATCGCACCTGCAGGATCAGCCGCTTTGAACACAGCGTTGCCTGCGACCATCACGTCAAGACCGCGCCTGACCATTTCAGGGGCGTTTTCAAGCGTTACGCCGCCGTCAAGTTCAGCAAGTACAGCCGTGCCGGCAGTCATTGCCTTAAGCGCGCTTATCTTTTCCATGACTTCAGGGATAAACTTCTGACCGCCGAACCCGGGGAAAACCCCCATCAGCATTATCAGATCCACTTTGTCTTTAAATTTTTCCGCAACTTCGACGGGTATGTCCGGATTGAGCACGATGCCGGCTTTTGCTCCTGCGGCTTTTATCTTTTCGATCGTTCCGAAAGCGTCTTCGCTGGCTTCGGGATGAAAAGTCACCAGATCCGCGCCCGCCTTGACAAAACGCTCGACGTAGCGCTCGGGTTTCACGACCATCAGGTGTACGTCAAGAAACATATCGGTGTTGCGCCTGAGCGCTTCCACCATAGGCATGCCGAAGGTGATGTTGGGCACGAATTCTCCGTCCATAACGTCGCAGTGCACCCAGTCTGCATTCCATTTTTTAAGATTTTTGACAGCTTCGCCCATTGCCGCGAAATCTGCGGACAAGATCGAAGGGGCAATCAGTATTTCAGCCATATCTTTTCTCCCATCTCTGATTGAATTCCTGATAAAGTTTCAGGTACCTTTCGTAGCGCTCGCGCGGTATCTGACCGAGAGCAACGGCTTCTTTTACGCCGCAACATTCCTCGACGGTATGCGTACATCCGCGGAACTTACAGTTGTCGCGGTATTTATCGAAATCAATATAATATCCGGACAGAAACATCGGATCGAAAAGCGGAATTTCAAAGCGGGAAAAACCGCAGGTATCCGCGATCCTCGTTCCGTCCTCGAATTCAAATATTTCAATATGCCTCGTTGTATGCCTGCCTCTGCCGCTTTTTTCTCCGACTTCTCCCACTTCCATGACCTTATCGTTGAAAAGCGCGTTGACAAGGGAGGATTTACCCACCGCGGACTGACCGGCAAGGCAGTAATATCTGCCTTTGATAATATTCCTGAGTTCGTTTATCCCGGTGCCGTCCTCAGCGGAAGCAAGCAGGACCGTAGTTACTGTCGAATACTCCTTGACGATTGCGGAATACAGCGCGGCGGCGCCGTCTGTATCGCACTTGTTCACACAGATAACGGAATCTATCTGCTGCTGAAGACAGCTGATGATCAGCTTGTCCACCAGTTCGAAATCGGGTTTCGGAACGGGCGACAACACGATCACTATGCCGTCGATGTTGCTGACGTAGGGTCTTATCAGCATACTTTTTCTGGGCAATACGTTTTTGATCACGCACTCGGACTTTTCGATTTCGACTTCCACTTCGTCGCCGACGTAAAGTTCGCCGTCCTTTCTGAGTCTGCCGCGCGCAAAACAACGGAGGATCTCTCCGTCCTTGGTCTTTACGCTGTATTTGCCGGCAACGCCCTTGATTATCTGACCCTGAGTCACTGTTCCTATCGCCATCTTTCTGTTACTTATTATTACTTTATAGTGCTGATTTGTATTGTTTATTTCTATTTTGTTTCCTGGATATATTTTCTTCTGAGCTGTCCGCACGCGCCCTCTATGTCTGAGCCCATGCTACGTCTCAGGCTGTAGCTTACACCGTTATTATCCAGAATTTTTTCAAACTTGTCAATAGCCTGCTGATCCGAGCCTTTCAATCCGCGCTCCTTGACGTAGTTGAGACGTATCAGATTGACGTGACACGAAAACCCTCTGAGGCTGCGCGCAAGTTCCAGCGCACATTCTTCAGTATCGTTTTCTCCACGGATCATCGAATACTCGAATATGACCCTGCGCCCCGTCTTTTCGAAATAGTATTTCGCCGCGCCGACAACCTGCGCCACGGTATATTTGTTCGCGACCGGCATTATGCGCTTCCTGATCTCGTCGAACGGCGCGTGCAGAGAGACAGTCAGTACGGGAGAATACCCCTGATCTGCAAGTCTTATCATCTTTTCGCAAAGTCCGCACGTCGAGAGAGATACGTTACGCCTGGACACGTTCAGCCCGTCTTCGGATGACACAAGGTCAAGAAAAGCGGTGACGTTTTCGTAATTGTCAAGAGGCTCGCCGCTTCCCATCAGCACGACGTTGGTGACCCCGCGCCTGTCTTTTCCGGCGTTCAGCGCGTTGACGACGATAACCTGAGAAAGTATTTCTCCGGCGCTCAGATTTCTGACGAGTCCTCCCAGCGTGGAAGCGCAGAATCTGCATCCCATCGCGCAACCGACCTGAGTGGAAACGCACAGCGTGTTGCCGTACTTGTATCTCATCAGCACTCCTTCGATCACGTTGCCGTCTCCGAGTTCGTACAGATACTTTACCGTGCCGTCAACAGCCGAAGTGTAACTGCGTTCAATCTTCAGTCCCAGCGCTTTCCAGCCGTCGTCCTTGAGTTTTTTCACAAGGTCTTTGGGGATATTGGACATCTCGTCAAGTTCTCGCCCTGCCGTAACGTGAGAAAAAATCTGCTTTGCTCTGAAAGCGGGCTGACCGTAGTCCCTGACGAGTTTTTCAATTTCGGGCAAGCTGAGGTCGCAAAGAAGTTTCACAGGCTCACCCTCCTGATCTTTGCGACGAAAAAGCCGTCCGAGCCTTTGTCGTCGGGCAGGAACGTATCCTGCGATTCAAGCCTGAACTTCTTGTTTTTCTTCAGGAACTTTTTGATCACGTCTTCGTTTTCTTCCTTGAGAAGCGTGCATGTGGAATACACGAGCGTGCCGCCTTGCTTTACGTACTCAGCGCCGTTTTCGAGAATCCTGCTCTGTATCTGAGTCAGACCGAATATGCGGTCTTTTTCCTTGAAAAGATAGACGTCCGGTTTCTTTGCCGCGACTCCAAGGCCGCTGCAAGGCACGTCGCAAAGCACAACGTCGAACGAACCCTCGAAAGCTTTGTTGTATACGGTGGCGTCCAGAAGCCTGACTTCGGGCTTGACGCCCATCCTGCGTGCGTACTGCTGAACGAGCTGAAGTCTGTGATGATAGACGTCGCAACTGACCACCCTTACGTTCTTGCCGACAGAAGCGAAATAAACGCTTTTACCGCCCGGAGCCGCGCACATGTCAAGCACCTTGTCTCCGTCTTTTACGCCTGCGATCTTGCAGCATCTGACAGACGTTAGCGACTGAAACGTGATCAGTCCGGCGTCGAAAAGCTGCCTGCTGCTCTGGCAGTTACGCACGAAAAAACAGTCCTGATTTTCTTCGTCGTCGATATATTCAGTTCCCGTCTGCGAGATTTTGGCGATCACGCTTTCCTTGTCCGTTCTGAGAAGGTTCACGCGCGCATGCTCGAGTTCGAGAGGCTTGCACGTCAGAAAAGAACGCGTCTTTTCCGCTCCGAACTGCCTGACGTACTGTCTGACGATCCAAAGCGGTACAGAAGCCTCCACGGACAGTCTCGTCACATCGTCTGCGGGAAGCGCCGGCTTTTTGCGGCAAAACGCTTTAAGCACGCCGTTAACAAATCCTCTGGAGCCTTGTTTCCCGACTTCTTTTGACAGTTCGACGGTATTGTTCACAGCCGCATAATCCGGCATGCTGTCCATAAATTCAACGCAGTACATGCCGATCTTGAGCAGGATCACGGCGCTGTTCTGCGGCTTTTTCGCCGTCATCTGCGCTATGTAATAATCGTATCTGACGTCGTTCTGGAGCACTCCGTAGACAAGACGCGTGACGAAATCGCGGTTTTTCGCCTCGTCAAGCTTGCTTGTCAGAGATATCGAGCCGTACGCCTGTTGCTTGTAGACCTGCGACAATATGTTGTAACAAACCTTCAGATCGCTCATTGTTCAAGCCTGACCCCGTTCAGATCGCTGTGTCCGCGCATGAAATCCTGCGCGGTCATACGTTTGCCGCCCTCGAGCTGGACTTCTTCCAGCACGAGAAATTCGCCTCTGCCGCAAGATACGCACAGCTTGCCGAAAAAGGTCGCAAGCTCGCCCGCGGCGTAATATCTGCGGTTGCTCGGTTCGTTCTCTCCGAGTTTTCTCGCCTTCCAGATCTTGAATATCTTTCCGCCGAGCTTCGCATATGCCGACGGCCACGGATTGGTGCCGCGTATGAAATTGCAAAGCTCTTCTGCAGACTTCGAAAAATCGAGTTTTCCGCTCTCTTTCGTAAACATCGGGTACCAACTCGCCTTTGCCTCGTCCTGCGGCGTAAAGACAGCTTTTCCGCTTTCTACGAGCGCGAGCGCGCGCACGAGGGTCTCTCCGCCTTTTACCGCGAGCCTGTCGAAAAGTTCTCCCGCGGTTTCGCCGGGGAGTATTTCGACTTTCTCCTGCAACAGGATATCTCCGGTGTCCACGCCGAGCGCGGTTTTCATGATGGTTATCCCCGTGACCTTTTCGCCGTTGATCACTGCCCACTGTATCGGAGAAGAACCTCTGTATGCGGGCAAAAGCGAAGCGTGCACGTTGAGCACGCCTCCCGGAGTGAGATCAAGAAGCTTCTGATCGAGTATCTGCCCGTAAGCGCATGTCACCATCACGTCTGCGCCGAGCGCTTTCAGGTCTTCGTAACCTTCCTTTCTCACCTTTTCGTACTGAAACACTCTGAGTCCCAGTCCGAGCGCCTTCTGCTTTACGGGGCAAAACGAAACCACGCCGCGGTTTCTCGCCCTGTCGGGCTGAGTCACGACGCCTACGACGTCGTGCCCGGCGTCGACCGCCGCCTGAAGTGAAGGCACGGCAAAATCCGGTGTGCCCATGAAAATTATCTTCATTTCTTCACCGCCTTGTCGTAGTAAAGAATACCGTCGAGATGATCGAATTCGTGACAGCAGGCACGTGCCGTGAAGCCTTCGAATCTGCCCTTGAATTTGTTGCCCTTTCTGTCCTGAAAGATCACGGTTATCTTGTCGGGACGGACGACCTCTTCGCTCCTTCCCGGAACGCTGAGACAGCCCTCGGGTCCCTGCTGACTGCCGGACGAAGCAACTATCACCGGGTTTACGAACTCGAAATAGCCGTCTTCGGTCTCTACAACGGCTACGCGTTTAAGAAGCCCGACCTGCGGCGCCGCAAGCCCGCAGCCGTCCGCGGCGAGCATCGTCTCGTGCATATCGTC
>CASFWW010000010.1:0-10622 GCA_949298505.1 uncultured Christensenella sp.
CGTTTTCTTCGGCTATAAAGAAGGGGATTTCGCAAAAAAACCGCTGTCCGGCGGAGCTTTGCCCGAAACTCTCGTAGTGGACGAAGGCGAAGAGAAAAAATCAGAAAAAGAAAAGCAGAAGAGCGGAGTTACCGAAAGCGTGACCGGCGAGGATAAAGTTGAAAGTAAAACCGCTGAACGTGCGACGGATAACGGAGCTTCGGGCGAAAGCTCGGATTTAGCGAGCGGAGACGTTATAAAGGCAGGAGAAAAAGTCGAAACTCTCGTTGACAACATCATCAGAGCGGAAAATCACGCTTCAGATTCCGATAAGGCAGAATAAGATGACGGGAGAGGAGATAAAAGCTGTCGCGGAAAGCGGCGGAACGAGACTGGATGTGTTCGTTGCGGAAAAGGCGGGTTGCACGCGTTCTCACGCTAAGAATCTGATAGAGGAAGGCAACGTCCTGGTGAACGGGCGCAAGGCGGCAAAGTCCGGCATGTCTCTCAAAGAGGGAGACAAGGTGGAGATAAGCTGCCCGGCTCCGAAAGAACTCAGCCTCGAACCTCAGGATATTCCCGTCGACATCGTATGGCAGGACGGCGATTTCGCCGTTGTGAACAAGCCGCAGGGCATGGTCGTTCATCCGGCTCCCGGCGCCTACGACAACACGCTCGTCAACGCGCTTCTGTACAGGCTGGACTCTCTCAGCGGAATAAACGGAGTAGCTCGCCCCGGTATAGTTCACAGGCTGGACAAAGACACTTCCGGTCTGCTCGTCGTCGCGAAGAACGATTTCGCGCACGCCGCGCTTCAGAAGCAGATCGCGGAAAAAAGCGCGAAAAGGTTTTACTATGCGCTTGTCGACGGAGTGGTGGAAAAGGACAGCGGAGAAATAAGGAATTTTCTCGCAAGAAGCGTATCCGACAGGAAGAAATACGCTGTTTCCGCTTCGGGAAGGCTTGCGGTGACTCTGTACAAAGTCGTTGAGAGATACACTGCGTACACTCTTGTGGAATACGAGCTTAAGACGGGCAGAACTCATCAGATCAGGGTCCATTCGCGTTATATCGGTCATCCGGTCGTGGGAGACAGGACGTACGGCGGAAGCGACAGATTCGGTCTGAAAGGTCAGCTTCTGCACGCTTACAAACTGGTGCTGACTCATCCGAGAACGGGCGAAGAAATGACTTTTACCGCGCCGCTTCCCGATTATTTTGAAAAGGTGCTGGATTCTCTGAAAAAGCTCGACCGACATATCTGATTTTTTCAAGTTTAACTGCAAGTCCGGATATACCTTTGCCGGAAACAGGAAAGTCGCCTTGCGGCGCGTTTGCGTTTTTAATTCAGTTCGAGACAGAAAAGAAAGAAACTATTTGCAATATTTGCAATAAAAATATGAGGTGCGGGCGATACTATACGCGTTTGCCGAATAAAAAAGTCTCCGGTTGAAGTAGACTCTTTTATTTTACGAGCGTGACGTTCTGTTCTTGCGCTGATCTGACGTTGAAATTCGTCAGTCCTTTTGCAGAAGTTCTCTGTGTTCGTCGGCTACGACGGTGGCGCTGTTGTAGGTCGTGTAGAGCACCATGCCGGGCTTTCCGGAAGGATGCCGCTTCAGATTGCGGCGCTGAGTGTAGTCGCACACCGTCTTTGTGCCCGGCTGAGCCTGAGACCAGAAGCAGGCTATTTCGCATGCTGTCCTGATCACGCCGTCGGGGATCACGCGTCCTTCGGCGAATACTATCACGTGAGAGCCGTGGACGTCCTTTGCGTGTACCCACAGATCTCCGCCGTTTGCCACTTTAAACGTCAGTTTGTCGTTCTGAAGATTGTTTTTGCCTACGGCTACGGTAAATCCCTCGGTTTCGTAGAATACCGGCTGAGCGGCTTTTGTGCGCGTTTTGTTGCGCCTGCCGGCGGGCTTCAGCGCTCCCGCCGCGATGAGTTCCTGTTCGACTTCGGCTATCTCGTCGTCGGTGGAGCAGACTTCTATCGACGGCTCGATGCTGAGAAGATATTCCAGTTCAGCTTCGCTTTCTTCTATCTGTCCGGTCACGACTTCGAGGGTGCGTTTCTGCTTGGCGTATTTTTTGAAATACTGCTGAGCGTTCTGCCCGGGAGTGAGTCTTTCGTCAAGAGGGATAACGACGTCGGGCATTTCCGGGTCGTAATAATCCTGCACCGTGACGCTTTTGTCGCCACGTCTGAATTTGTAGAGATTTGCGGTCAACAGTTCGCCGTACTTTTTGTTCTTTTCAAGCCCGGAAGCGTCCGAAAGGCGCGCGCGGCACTTTTCCAGACGTTTTTTCAGTCTGGTCACCGCCGCAGAGTGGGCTTTCTTCAGATGTTTAGTGTGTTCGCTGCGTCTGTATTTTTCGTCTTTCTTGCCGATGCACATTTCCACCGCCGCGCTCAGAGAGGGAGCCGGCGTGAAAGAAAGACCTGAAGAGGAGTAAGGAAACAGGAAGTAATCGTCTTCACACCCGTCGATAATGCTGCAACAGGGGGAATAGTATTTGCTGTCGTTTATGTCCAGCATCGATCCGAGAACGGACAGGATCCGGTCTGTTTCTTCCTCGCTCGGTTTTACGTCGTTTGCGACTCCGCAAAGACGGAGGAGTTCTTTTACCGTGGACGTCGCAAAACCCGAGACCGCCGACATTACGAATCCGCAGAGATCGGACCCGTTGTAATTCAACAGAGCGTTTCTCAGGGCTGAGGAGTCCGTGCAAGAAATCTTGTTTCTCGGAGGAAGTTCGTAACGTACCGAAGGAAGGAGACAGCGCTTGGTCGCAGAGTCGAAAGACGCCTGCTTCAGTGTGTCTTTTATCGTTCCGTCCGAGCCGACGAGCAGGATATTGCTGTATCTGCCCATCATCTCGGCTATCAGAGAGTACTGCACTTCGTCGCGCAGTTCGTTGCGCGCTGTTACTGAAAAGCAGAATATGCGGTCGTCGCCCAGCATTGAAACGCCGTTCAGAACGCCGCCGGAAAGACATTTTCTGAGGCGCATGCAGAATGAAGGAGCGGTCAGGGGATTTGTCTTTTTTGCGGAGGAAAGGTGTATGCGGGGGTTCTGTGCGTTTGCCGAAACGGCAAGCAGCAGGTTTTCTCCGCCTTTGCGTATGCTGACGTGTATTTCGTCCGCTTCGGGCATGCCGATCTTGTCTATCTTGCCGCCTGAAAGCGCGGCGTTCAGTTCTTTGCTCAAAGCATTGAGGGTGATGAAATCGTTGGGCATAATACCTCTTTGCCGCAGTATCTTTACGCGGACAAAATTATTATAAAATATTTATGAAATATTTGCAATTTAAATTGCAATAAATCCGTGATTGTGCTAAAATTATTTCACTGTGTAAAAAACATTCAAAGTGAGGATATAAAAATGAACTACACAAAAGAACTTCTTGAAAAAGACCGCGTAAAGTTTACCGTGGAGGTCAGCGAGGAGGAGTGGAAGAACGCTCTTACCAAGGCTTACGAAAAGAATAAGGGCAAGTTCCAGATCGAGGGATTCCGCAAGGGTAAAGTTCCCCGCAAGGTTATTGAGAACATGTACGGCGTCGGCGTATTTTTCGAAGACGCGTTGGATATAATTCTGCCTGAAACTTACGGCGAGATCATGGACAAGGAAAGCGATCTGTTCCCTGTGGACAGACCCGATATCGATATCGTTGCGATCAGCGACAGCACGCTCAAGTACACCGCGACCGTTCAGCTCCGCCCGACCGTAACGCTCGGCGCTTACACCGGTCTCGAGTTTACCAGGAACAGCACTGAAGTCAGCGACGAAGAAGTCGAAGCCGAGATCAAAAAAGATCTTGAGAACGCCGGCTCCTGGGAACCTGTCGGTGACAGACCCGTTGCAAACGGCGACAAGTGCGTTATCGATTTCAGCGGAAGCGTCGACGGCGAAAAGTTCGAAGGCGGCACCGCGAAGGATTATACGATAGTTCTCGGCAGTGGATCTTTCATTCCCGGTTTCGAAGATCAGATGGTCGGCATGAATGAGGGCGAGACCAGAGTGGTAAAAGTCAGATTCCCTGAAGACTATCACGCTGAAAACCTCAAGGGCAAGGACGCTGAATTCGAAGTTGTTCTGCACAGCGCGACCTTCAAAAACGTGCCCGCGCTCGACGACGAGACCGTCAAGGATATTTCCGAGTTCGACACCGTCGACGATTACAAAAAGAGTGTCAAGGACAGACTTGTCGCAAAGAAGGAAGAAGAGGCGAATTACGCTCTCGATCAGGCGATCATCGAGAAGATCTCCGACGAGGCTAAGGTCGACGTTCCCGAATGTATGATCGAAGAAGAGGCTGAAGACATGCTCAAGGAGTTCGAGTACAGAGTGATGTATCAGGGCGGCGATCCCGAGCAGTTCTACAAGATGACCGGACAGAAGAGAGAGGACGTGCTGAACACTTACAAGGTCGGCGCCGCAAGGAACGTTAAAATGAGACTTGTTCTTCAGGAGATCATCAAGGTCAACAACATCACCGTGACGGACGAGGAAGTCGAAGAAGACCTCAAGAAGTCTGCCGAGGAAGCGGGTATGGAGTATGAGGAATTCCTCAAAAACGTTACAGATCAGCACAGAAGCTATCTGAGAAGTTCCATGATCAGCAAGAAAGCTTTCGAATTCCTCAGGAACAACAACATCATCAAGTAATTTCCGGATTTTACGCAAAACGTACCCTTTTCCTCCGGATAAACGGGGGAAGAGGTTACAAATACGTTCGTTGAGAATATCATAAAGGGAGGATTTAATATGAAAAAGGACGAAATAGTGAAGAATAACATTTACGTCATCGACAAGGTGGACGGGGGCGAAAGGCAGTATGACATATATTCCAGGCTGCTCGAAGACAGAATAATCTTTCTTACAGACGAAATCAACGATTACACTGCAAATCTCGTGGTCGCGCAGCTCATTTTCCTTGAGGCTAAGGACAGCGAAAAAGACATCTGCATTTACATCAACAGCCCCGGCGGCAGCGTAAGCGCAGGTCTTGCGATATACGACACGATGAAGTATATCAAATGTGACGTGAGCACCATCTGCATCGGCATGGCGGCGTCAATGGGCGCGTTCCTGCTTGCCGCAGGCACCAAGGGAAAGAGATATGCGCTTCCCAACAGCGAAATCATGATACACCAGCCTCTCGGCGGAGCGCAGGGACAGGCGTCCGACGTCGAAATCATGGCTAACCATCTGAAGAAAACCAAGGATAAGCTGACCAGAATTTTGGCGGAAAACTGCAATCAGCCTTACGAAAAAGTGCTTGAGGACACTGACAGAGACAATTTCCTCAGTCCCGAAGAAGCGCTTGAGTACGGGCTTATCGACCAGATTTATTATAAGAGGTAATTTAAGTGGATCAGAACAGACAGATAGGAAAATGTTCTTTCTGCGGCAGAGGCGAAGGGGAAGTCGAAAAGATTTTTTCGGGTCCCAACGGAGTGAATATCTGCAACGAATGCGTTGAGTTCTGCTATGAACTCATGGAGCAGGAGTACAGTGCTTCTCCTTCTGCGGAAGCTCAGAAAAAGCATGCGATAAACGTGCCTACGCCGCACGAGATCAAAGAGAGGCTCGACGAATACATCGTGGGTCAGGATCAGGCTAAAAAGGTGCTGTCGGTCGCGGTTTACAATCATTACAAGAGGCTTACCTGCGAAGCGAAAGGCGACGTGGAACTGGAAAAGAGCAACGTTCTTCTCCTTGGACCCACAGGTTGCGGCAAGACGCTTCTCGCCAGCACGCTCGCGAAGATCCTCGACGTGCCGTTCGTTGTCGCTGACGCAACGTCTCTGACTGAGGCGGGCTACGTCGGTGAAGACGTTGAGAATATTCTTCTCAAGCTCATCAAGAAGGCGGATTACGACATCAAGCGCGCAGAAGTGGGAATAATCTATATCGACGAGATAGACAAGATCGCCAAAAAAGGCGAGAACGTTTCCATTACCCGCGACGTTTCCGGCGAGGGCGTTCAGCAGGCTCTGCTCAAGATAATCGAAAGCACGATAGCCAACGTGCCGCCCAACGGCGGAAGGAAGCATCCTCAGCAGGAGTGCATCCAGATCAATACCAGAAATATACTGTTTATCTGCGGCGGCGCTTTCGTCGGCCTCGAAAAGATAATCGAAAAGCGTATGCAGGGCGCTTCGCTCGGTTTCGGCGCCGAGATCAAGAACACCAAGGCTTCGACTTACGGCGAGGTCTGCAACGAGATACGCCCGGACGATCTGATCAAATTCGGTCTGATACCCGAATTCGTCGGAAGACTCCCGGTGGTAGTCTCGATCAACGCGCTTGACGAAAAGGCGCTTGTGAGCATCCTGAAAGAGCCTAAAAACGCGCTCACCAAACAGTATACGTCCATGTTCGCCGACGACGGAGTAGAGCTAGTCTTTGAGGACGAAGCTCTCTTCGAGATTGCAGGAAAGGCGGTCAGAATGAAAACCGGCGCGCGCGGTCTGAAGTCGATCATGGAAAATCTTATGCTTGACGTGATGTACGACGTTCCCAGCGACAAATCCATTGAGAAAGTCGTAATTACGGGAGAATGCGTCAAAGGCAACGAAAAGCCTTTGATAATACGTCGCAAAACCGCATAAAACATACGGCAGGCGTTTTGCCTGCCTTTTTTTGTGTCGATTTGAAAAGACGTGTCCTTGTGCAGGCGGTGTAAAACCGGGGCGGGCGGCTTTAATGCCTCGTATTTGCGTAAACGTATCAGCTTTACCGGCAATTTTTCCGTGTGGTGGGTAGTGTTGTCGGCTTTGCGTCAGTATGTGAGGTTGACACGGCAAGACTCAAACCTACAGGAAATTGATTTTTATACATGGAAACAGCAGGGGAAACCGAGTTTTGCAAAAGTAGTAATGGTTATAGCGGTTAATACCGGCTTCACCGGGAGCGTCGGTACCGGTCTGAGATCCGGGGTGCGTATACAAAAGGAGAAATCGAAATGATAATAAAAAACGCAGAATTCAGGACATCATACGCTTCTTTCAGAAAAGGAGACGGATTTGACGCTGACGAGATCGCCATTGCAGGCAAGTCGAACGTCGGAAAAAGTTCGTTTATAAATTATCTTACAAATCACGGAGGGCTCGCAAAAACTTCGTCAACTCCGGGAAAAACAAGACTGATCAATTTTTTCTCCGTGAACAACGGAGAGTTTATGCTCGTCGATCTGCCCGGCTACGGCTATGCTAAAGTGGGGGAGAACGAAAAGAAAAAATGGGACAAAATGATCGGAGATTATCTGACTCAGAGCGAAAGACTAAAAGGAGTGCTCGTACTGGTCGACGTGAGACATGAGCCCACGGCGCTCGACAAACAAATGATAGCGTATCTGCACCATTATCACATCCCTTTCATTGTCGTTGCAACAAAGGGAGACAAGCTTTCAAAAGTTCAGCTGACGCGTCAGAGGAGCGTTGTTGCAAACGCGCTCAGCCTGGGCGCAGACGATGTTCTCGTCGTTTCTTCGCTCAAAAAGCAGGGCAAGGAAGCGGTTCTTGCTAAAATTGAGAATTTGCTCAAATTTATTCCAGAAGATGATGAAATAGAATAACACTGGCTGGATATAACTATTTTTCGGTTTAATTTAGAATATTATTTATAGGCGAAGTGACATTATTTCTCCTCTCGGCATATATTTTTATAGCGATTGTATCAAAGCATCTGCTTTGCGGCAGTCATATAAAAGGAGGAAGTACATAATGTCATTTTCTAATAATTGCAAATCGGATAAGATCCCGGGGCCGGTCAAAGGCAACGCGTTTTCCGGAATTTGCGAAAAGACCTGCGTGCAGGTAGAGAAGGTGTTCGACGCGTGTATGAGTCAGAATATGCTGACAGATCTTCAGCTTGCTTTGACGGACGTTACGCCGGCTGATCTGACCGCGCCGTATAAATTCGTCAGCGCAAAATCCACGAGTACGTCTGCGACCGTTTCCGATCTTTCTGTCACGGATATACCTGAAGACAGCTGTTATGCCAGGGTGAACTGCAACGTGCAGATCCCTGTTCAGGTAACTTTTACCGACGCGAACGGCAAGACCGGTACGGGCGTTGCAACCGTTACCGTGCCCAAGGACGTGATCCTTCACGTTTCCGCGCCAAGCGTCATACCGTATTCCATTCAGGCTACCGTCGGTTTTTCCGCGGCGCAGGGTACCTACACGTCCGACAATACTTTTACGGTTACCGGCTGTGCTACCGTGATCCTCAAGGTCACAATGCCTGTGGATCTTCTCGTGCCGAGTTACGGTTATTGCTACATTCCGCCGTGCAGGGAATATACGGAACAGGTGTGCGAGTGCACGTTCGATCTTCCGATATATCCTCAGGATTGCGGAGAAGACTGCAGATGCTCTTCGCGTCTCAGAGGCTGACATCAAAACTTCGCGCGCCGGTGCGGCTTCCGTTCCGACGCGCGATTTATACGACAGAGTTTCTTTCGCCGCATTGCATGCGGCGTTTTTCTTGCGTTTTTCCTCGGTTTTACTTTGCGTATCGGTATTTTTTCTTCGTAGGAAACGAGAATTGTCTGCGCCGCTTGATTATCGGCGCGTTTTGTTGTTATAATAAATATATGAAAGTTTTTGCCGTGAGCGATCTTCATCTGGGGAGCTGTTGCGACAAGCCGATGGACATATTCGGCGACGGTGGGAGCGGCTACGGGGGTACTATGCGCGAGGATTGGAAAAACAGAGTTTCGGACGATGACGTCGTTCTCATTGCCGGCGACATATCCTGGGCAATGCGCCTTGAAGACGCATTGCCTGATCTGCGTCAGATCGCCGATCTTCCCGGCAAAAAGGTTATTCTGAGAGGGAATCACGACTACTGGTGGCAGTCTTATCAGAAGTTGAAAGACTCTCTGCCTTCCGGAATTTACGCCGTGCAGAACAATGCGGTAAGAATTGAAAATCTGCTTGTCTGCGGCAGTAGATTGTGGAGTCTCGGCGCCGAAGGCGATCACGACAAAGCGATGCTGAAAAGAGAGGAGATCAGGTTAAGGCTTGCGCTTGACGATGCAAAAAGTCAATATAAGGACGGGGATAAGATAGTGGTAATGGTGCATTACCCGCCTTTCGACGTTTCGTTTGCGGATTCACCTTTTACCGCCATCATCTCCGAATATCAAGTAAGCGCGGTGGTTTACGGGCATCTGCACGGAAAAGACGCGAGAGTGCGCAGGATAGTCAACAAAAACGGGATAAATTACTATCTTACGTCCTGCGATCTTATCGGATATAAACCGGTGGAACTGACTGACGTTTTTTCCGGTGATTAATACCGGTTTTGCAGATTTTATCGCGTCACAGTCTGCGGCGCATTTTTATTGCGTTTAAAAGTCTGAATGAGATTTGTTTTTTGAAGATATCCGAAAGGTCTCGTTTTTGCTGCTCAGGCACAGCCGTTTCTGACGAAAAAGTATTTTATAAGGATATAATGCGTGCGGGCACATATACGCGCGCGAGAAGCTTTGCCGGACTCGCGCCTGCAATTTGCGTACAAAGTCACGTTTCAACCTGAAGTGCGTAAGATCTTTATGTAATTAAGCTTCGGGTATTGCTCGTGAGATTTTTGCATACGCGGTCGGGGTAACCGATTGTATGAGGAGGACTAAAAGCAGGGCAGACGGATCTGAAAAAGTTTCAGATTGTTCGGTTTAAATCCCCGGTGACAATATTTGATTTGCAATGAATTTCCCGCTTGAAAATCATGTTGAACGGCAATGAAATAATTGCCCTGCAGGGAAGTTTTTCCATCTGTTGGGAAAAATTGGGAAAAGACTTTACGTGAAAGTATCAAAGGGTAATATCCGTCGCTGAGAATAATTCATATATGAGCAATTTCTTGTTTTGAAATATTGAATTTTTGTTAAAATTATCGTTTTCATACGCAAATTCCGATATAAATGATCGGGTGGGAAATTTGAAATTCCCGAAGCCTTTCCGATGGGCAATTCCGACTGTTTTTCTGAATAATTATGGGGAGAATTTCCACTTTTCGTATAATCAAGTAAAAACTAGTAAAATAAAGTAAATATCATTAAAAACTATTTTAAATAGCTATTGTAAAATTCAGTAATAAGCAGTAATATCTGCAAAATTAGCAGATGTGAACAAGTGTTTGCTTTTTATGGTGGAAATTTGTGGATATAATCTTGACAATACTTTTTATACACGATAGAATATAAGTACAAAACTATAGGAGGTACAGCGCGATGATGATGTCGGGAATGGTTTCTCTTCAGGTCGACCCCAAGGGCAGACTGAGAATTCCGTCCAAGTACAGATCCGCTCTCGGCGGTGAGGGAAGCGTCATCTACGCTATGATCAACAGCAACGGCTGTCTGAACATTATCTCCGGAGAAAAAGCCAACGAGATCATCTCCAAACTGTCAAAGGTCGTATCCATTGCGGTCACGGAAAGGTCTACGGCGGCAAGGCTGATCCTCAGCAGTATAAGCGAACTCAAAGAAGACGGGCAGGCAAGATTCACGCTTCCTCCCATGCTCAGGAAGTTCGCCGGCATAAACAAGAACGTGGTGTTCGCAGGCATGGGCAATTCGCTCGAACTGTGGGACGCAGACAAATGGGATGAACTTCACAA
>CASFWW010000011.1:0-3049 GCA_949298505.1 uncultured Christensenella sp.
CCACGCGACCCAGTAGCCGCCCGTGAAATTAGAGTTGTCGAATATATTGCGCTTTACTCCGGGAACGACCAAGCGGAAGGATATCAGCAGTTTACCCGTGCTTTCGTCGTATTCGGCTTTGTGTCTGTCGCCTGTGAGCGCGTAGGGAAGCTCTCTGAATTCAGACCACGTTTTTCCTTCGTCAGACGAGATCGATATAAGGGAATTGGTAACTCTTGAATTACCTCTGCCGATAAGTATCAGCTTGTCGTCGTCGGGCGCAGCGGCGCGGACTATTTCTATCTCGCAGTTATTAGCCTTGCTTTCTGTCTCTCTTTGCTTATACAAAAACTTTTTGGGCTGAGACCACTCGGGATTGCCGTCCTCGTCAAAAGTCAGGATAGAGGTATAGTTGTAAAAATCGTAGTCGTGAAAAGTGCCCATCCACTTGTCTACGTACTCGCCGTTTTCTTTGAGCTGAGTCAGAGACGACATCGATACGATGACGTCGTAAGGGAGAACTTTTCCGTTTGAGTCGTAGTTGGGGGAGTAGGGATCGCTTTCGTCCGTATCCGCAGTTTTAACTGGCTGAGCGTTTGCCCACTCTATGCCGTAAAAGTTCTGAAATTCAGTCCAGGTCGCTCCGTTGTCGGAAGAAACGGAGCAGTTGAAACCGTTCGCGTAATACTCGTCGTCTTCAGCCCAGGAAGGACAGCCGCTGACAAGCAACAGTTTTGAAGAGCCGTCTGTGAAATGCAGATCGTACAGCGTCGGCGTTTCCTGCGATTTCTCCCAGCTGTCGGGAAGAGACGCGGATATATCTGTCCAGCTGTCGCCGAAATCTTCGCTTTTCTGCATGATTATATCGCCTTTGCCGTGTCCTGCGGGATAGGCGCAAAAAAGAGATCCGTCGTCAGCAAGCACGAAATCGGGGTGACCGAGATATTCGCCGGTATCGGATATCGTCGATTTATATTCGTCGGCAAGAATATATACGGGAATTTCTACGAAATCGAGCGCGTCGTGCTGCGTGCAGAAATATACGGTTGTCAGAACTATTGCCGCGATGATGACCGCGAGAAGCGGTACGGCGATTAAAACAGTTTTCTTCTTTTTTGTAAGCGTCACGATATTTCCTCCCTGATCGAGTATAATCGGTAAATATCATTATATCATTATTTGATTTTTGCGGCAAGAGTAAAAGCGATGACTTCTTTATTGCTGCAGGTTTAATCGTTATGACGGCAGAATATAAAGCGGAAATAAGCAAAATGTGAAAAGGCAACCGACAGTTGACAAAATGAAAAGCGAATGCGGTGGTATAAACTTTAAACATACGATATAATTAATGAAAAGGCAGGCATATTGATTTCTGATAATTTTATCGAATGGTATTGAAAGCTCTGCCGACAAATGTTATAATCAAATATGTAAAAGGAGAGGAGATATGCAAAAATCAAGTTTTGTCGCTTGCCCCCTTAGCGAATGCAGGGCGAGACTGAATAACGTGAGCATAGGATACAACAGCCTCGGCGACGACGTTTACAAGTTCAATTCCGTTCAGAAAAAAGACGAAGATTTTTCGTTTTACGCAATAGCGACTCTGCGCGCTTCGGGCGACGAGGGCACAGACGTTACGCTGGAACTTTTCCCCGACATAGGGAAGTCGGAGCCGTTGAATGCGGGAGAGACTTACGAAAAATTTTTCGCGAGATTTTTCAGACTTATTTCTCAGCCTGCAAGCGATCCGTTTTCTGACGTCGGAGGAGCGACCGCGACGGGCGGCGCTACAAAGCATTGCGTTCGCTGTGGCGCCGTAATAGACGAAAAAGCGGTGATATGTCCCAAGTGCGGCTGTTCGCAGAAAAGGGACTATATGGTGGACAAGACTTCCGCCGTCGGCATTGCGGCGATAGTTTTCGCGATACTCGGCGGCTGGCTGGGTATAGTGCTGTCTTTGTTCGGTCTGCTGTTCTATTATAAAGGAGATACGGCAACAGATTTAAAAGGCAGAAAAAATTGCAAGATAGCCCTTGGCATAGTTGTCGCGTGGATCGTACTGATAGTCGTTTACTATATTGTAATATTTGCGCTGATGGGTTCTGCAATGACGGAATTTTAACAGAAAAAACGGAGACGATCTCTCCGTTTTTTTATGCGCGATCAACCTTATAGACGTTAATAAATGCTAGGGCAAGGGGATAAAATCGTCTCTTGCCCTTGACTTATAATAATATAAATAATAAAATACTTATATACGCTAAAAAGAGGAGAATTTCAAATGAAGACGGATATCGAGATCGCAAACAGCGTAAAACTCAGACCTATCTCTGAGATAGCCGGAAAACTGGGGCTTATAGAGGACGACTTCGAGCAGTACGGCAAGTATAAGGCGAAAGTAAGTCCGCGCGACGACAAGAAGAAAGGCAAACTCATTCTCGTCACTGCGATAAATCCGACCGCGCTCGGCGAAGGAAAGACGACTACTTCGATAGGCCTTGCGGACGGCATGGCGAAGCTGGGCAAAAATGTGTGTCTTGCACTGAGAGAGCCCTCTCTCGGACCTGTTTTCGGCGTTAAGGGCGGCGCGACCGGCGGCGGTATGGCGCAGATAGCTCCGATGGAAGACATAAACCTTCATTTTACGGGCGATCTGCACGCGATAACCTGTGCGAACAATCTGATATCCGCTATTCTTGACAATCATATATTCCAAGGCAATAAACTTGGTATAAATCCGACAAAGGTCATCTGGAAGAGGTGTCTGGATATGAACGACCGCGCGCTAAGATATACGGTGTGCGGACTGGGAGGCCCGGCAAACGGCGTGCCCCGTCAGGACGGTTTCAATATCACGGCGGCTTCCGAGGTCATGGCGATACTCTGTCTTTCAAAAGACCTCGACGATCTGAAAAAGAGGCTGGCAAACATAGTCGTTGCATACAGCTATGATGACAAGCCCGTGACCTGCGGTGACCTGGGGTGCGCGGAAGCGGCGGCGATAGTCTTAAAGGACGCGCTCAAACCCAACCTGGTGCAGACTCTGGAAGGCACTCCCGCTCTCGTTCAC
>CASFWW010000012.1:0-40741 GCA_949298505.1 uncultured Christensenella sp.
AGAAAATAGCTTCTCTCGTTTCTATCGACTTTTTGAGTTTAGCTGAAAGTCTGTCGAAAGTTTCCAGATAACAGGTACCGCGGACGTCTCTTATATCCTTGAGCGGAACGCCCTTCTGCACGAGTTTTATTATATCCGTTATCGGTCTTTCGCCCATGCCGTAAATAAGAATATCTGCGCCGCTGCTTACAAGGATACTTGGCATAACGCGGTCAGCCCAGTAATCGTAATGCGCGAAACGACGGAGCGAAGCTTCTATACCGCCTATGACTATCGCGCTTTCAGGGAAAAGCCTCTTTAAATTGTGGCAATATACGTCAACGCATCTGTCCGGTCTTTTGCCGACGTCGCCGCCCTCGCTGTAAACGTCCACGTCTCTGCGCTTTTTCGCCACCGTGTAATTGTTTACCATGCTGTCCACAACGCCGCCCGTCACGAAAAATCCGACGCGCGGAACGCCGAATTTTTTATAATCCTCGTCATTTTGAGGTTGAGAAAGTATTGCAACTCTCATGCCCAGGCTTTCGAGAAGTCTTGACACTATCGCGTGACCGAACGACGGGTGATCGCAGTACGCTTCCCCTATCACGTAAACTATGTCAGGCTGCTGCCCGTTCAATTCTTCAGGTGTTATCGGTAAAAACATAATTATATTTTAGCACGCGCGCGGGGAAAATTCAATACAATAAAAAGCAATACCAGACCAGAATAATACGAACAAGGTTTAAAGCGGCAAATTTACGTAGCTACTGCGTTAAATGCCTTGTCCCCGTGTGACGGGGAGCATTAGTCGGCTGTCGCGTATCGTTACTGTTTACGCTTAGCGAGCCTATGCGGCAGTCGCTCCGCGACCAGGGAGCATTGATCGGCTGTCGCGGGTTGTAGATTATTACATTATCGCATTAAGCTAAGCTTATACTGCTGCCGTGGAGCATTAACAGGAACAGCTTTATACAATTAAGTACGAGTAAATACAGCTTAAAACTGCACGCACCTTCAGGCGATGATTTCAGTATGTGTTCAAAGCCTATGGTGTAAACAAAAAAGCTTAGCTATTTGATACAGACAACTGTACGCGACAGCGACTACTGTTCCCGCCACGCGGGCGCCTCAGGGCTGGTTTGTATTATTCTGGTCTGATATAGCAAAAGGAGCGCGATTTTGCGCTCCCTTTAACCTTATCGTTATCTTTCAATTACTGAAAATACTTCACGCCGCTTTCGAACAGCTTCATATCGTAGTTGCCTTCGACATTCTTATAGAGGTTGTCGTCAAGTCTTTCCGCGTGACCCATCTTGCCGAGTACTCTGCCGTCGGGCGAAATGATACCCTCAATGCCGTACATACTGCCGTTGGGGTTGAACGGGCTGACCATGGTAGCGAGGTTGTTGTTGTCTACGTACTGTGTAGCGACCTGTCCGGACTTGATCAGCTTTTCGAGTTCTTCGGGAGAAGCGACAAATCTGCCTTCGCCGTGGCTTACGGGCACGCTGAACACGTCGTCAACTCTGACGGAAAACAGCCACGGGGATTTATTGGTCGCAACTCTGACTCTTACTATCGTCGAAACGTGGCGGGAAATGTTGTTGAAAGTGAGCGTCGGCGCTTCAGCCTTCTGCTCTCTTATATCGCCGTAAGGCACGAGACCCAGTTTGACGAGAGCCTGGAAGCCGTTGCATATACCCAGGGCTAAGCCGTCTCTCTTGTACAGAAGTTCCATGACCGCGTCGCGGATAGCGGGATTGCGGAACGTAGTAGCGATGAATTTACCGCTTCCGTCAGGTTCGTCACCTCCGCTGAAACCGCCGGGGAACGCGAGTATCTGAGCTTTGCTTATCGCAGCGGCAAGCGCTTTCACGCTCTCTTCGATATCAGCCGCGCTCTGGTTTCTTATGATGAATATCTCCGCTTTCGCGCCCGCTCTTTCAAACGCTCTCGCGGTATCGTCTTCGCAGTTCGTACCGGGGAACGCAGGGATAAGAACGGTGGGTCTTACGATATGCTGAGGAGTACGCTCGGGCTTTCTCGCGCAGCAGATAAGGTTTCCTACGTTGCCGCTCGCGGGAGCAGTCGTCGGGAATATGCTTTCGAGAGTTCCTTCGAACGCCTTTATCATCTCGTCGCACTTTATAGCCGTGCCGCAGATATTCGCGGTATGCGTATTGTTGAGCGTAGCTATGAGCCTCGGCTCGAATTCAGCCGCAAAGTCCGCGTTTTCGCATTGAACGGTAAAGTCGCCCATACGCGGAGCGAACATTTCTTCGTCGAGTTCTTCGATATCCACGCCGACTTTATTGCCGAGGCAGCCTTTGAGTACCGCCGCGACCGCACCGCCTTCCTCTACTACATTGCACGACTTGACGAGACCCTTTTCGATAGCGTCTGCCATAACGTCGTACAGCTTGACTACCTTATCGAACTCGGGCATATTGTATTCGTCTCTCGGCAGAGAGATAACGTATATCTTATCCGCCTTTTTATCCTCAACGACGGTATTGGATATAAGTTTGCTTGCCTTTGAAATACCCATAGCAAAGCTGATAAGAGTGGGCGGAACGTCGATATGCTCGAAAGTGCCGCTCATGCTGTCCTTGCCGCCGATAGCGCCGACTCCGAGGTGGAGCTGAGCGTACAGCGCGCCGAGAAGCGCGGAAAGAGGCTGTCCCCAACGCTTGGGATCTTTATTGAGTCTCTTGAAGAATTCCTGGAGCGAAAGTCTTACCGTCTGCTGTCTTACGCCGCTCGCCACCAACTTGCTGAGCGAAGTGACTATCGAATAGACCGCGCCAGTAAACGGAGACTGACTCATAAGATGCGGATTGCAAGCGTACGCGCTTACCGTAACGGTATCCGTTCTTCCTTTAACGGGAGGCTTCGCCGCCATGACTACGGACGGGGTGAGCTGATACTTTCCGCCAAAAGGCATGAGTACGGTGCGCGCGCCTATCGTGCTGTCAAACATTTCGCCGAGACCCTTCTGAGAACATACGTTGAGCCTTGAAAGTTCGTTCAGAACTGCGCCTTTGACGTCGCCCGCAAGGAAGGATTTTTCCGTCTCCGTGTTCGCCTTATCGAGATAAGTCGCTGTGGTCTCTTCTATTTCTGCGTCCTGCTTCTGCTTGACGCCGTTGGTGTCGAGGAAGGCGCGTTTAAGATCTACTATGCAGTTGCCCGCAAAGTACATTCTCATTCTGCCGTTGTCCGTAACGACCGCGACAGCCGTCGCGCCGAGGTTTTCCTCTTTCGCCGCCGCGATGAATTTATCCACGTCGTTTTTATCGAGAACGACCGCCATTCTCTCCTGAGATTCAGAGATAGCCAGTTCCGTGCCCGACAAGCCCTCGTATTTCTTGGGTACCTTGTCCAGGAATATGTCCAGGCTGTCCGCAAGTTCGCCGATAGCGACAGAAACGCCGCCCGCGCCGAAGTCGTTGCACTTTACGATAAGTCTGCTGACTTCGGGATTTCTGAACAGTCTCTGTATTTTGCGTTCTGTCGGGGGATTGCCCTTCTGCACTTCTGCGCCGCAGACCTCTACCGACTTTTCGGTATGAGCCTTTGACGAACCCGTCGCGCCGCCGCAGCCGTCTCTTCCCGTATCTCCGCCCAGAAGAACGATGATATCGCCCTCTACGGGTTTTCTTCTGACGACGTTAGCCGCAGGAGCGCCGGCGATTACGTAACCTGTTTCAAGTCTCTTAGCCTTGTATCCTTCGTGATACATTTCGCTGACCTGACCCGTAGCAAGACCTATCTGGTTGCCGTAGCTTGAATATCCTGCCGCCGCGGTCTTGGTGATTACGCGCTGAGGAAGTTTCCCTTTCAGAGTTTTTTCGATCGGCTCTCTCGGATCCGCGCAACCGGTAACGCGCATTGCCTGGTAAACAAACGTTCTGCCGCTGAGCGGGTCTCTTATCGCGCCGCCGAGACAGGTCGCCGCGCCGCCGAACGGCTCTATCTCCGTCGGGTGGTTGTGCGTTTCGTTCTTGAACATTATAAGCCACTCTTCGTCCTTGCCGTCAACGTCAACGTTTACGCGTACAGAGCATGCGTTGATCTCGTCGCTGACGTCGAGATTGTCGAGCTTTCCTCTTCTCTTAAGCTCCTTGACCGCGATAGTCGCGATATCCATAAGGCATCTGTACTTATCGGGTCTCGTCTTATAAAGATCTTTGAAAAGAGCCTCGTATTCGCCGAGCGCTTCCTGTACGTGCGGATTGTCCGATCTGAGTTTTATATCAGTTATTTCCGTCGCGAAAGTCGTGTGACGGCAGTGATCCGACCAGTAGGTATCTATGACCTTTACTTCCGTTTCGGAGGGGTTTCTGTTCTCGCCCTTGAAATAATCGCGGACGAAGATAAGATCTTCAACGCTCATCGCAAAGCCCTTGCTTGCGTGATAATCCGCTATTTCCTTATCGCTCATTCCGATAAATCCGTCGATAGTCGGAACGGTAAGATTGAGTTCGACTTTGCTTTCGAGCGTTTCGGGAAGGACAAAATCGCCCTCTCTGCTCTCTACGGGGTTGATAAGGAAATGCTTTATCTTATTAAGCTTTTCGTCGTCGACGCCCTTTACGGCATAAACGGTAGCGCACTTGATAAGCGGTCTTTTGCCCATGGAAAGCAGCTGAACGCACTGCATCGCGCTGTCCGCTCTCTGGTCGTACTGACCGGGAAGATATTCGGTCACGAAAACTTTGTACCCGTCAAGCGCGGGAAGCTCGTCTTCGTATATATCGTCTACGGGCGGCTCGCTGAAAATAGTCGTTTTCGCCTGGTCGAAGATATCCTTTTCAAGTCCTTCGACGTCGTAGCGGATAAACACTCTGACGTCGTCCGCGGCAATGCCGAGAACGTTGTTCACGTCAGATCTGACCTTTTGCGCGCTGACGTCGTAGCCGCTTTTTTTCTCAACAAAAATTCTCTTTACCATTTTGTCCTCTCGTTTATTTTTTGATGCCGATATCTCTGCGGTAGAACGCGCCCTCGAAAGACACCTTGTCGACGTTTGCGTACGCCTTCGCGCGAGCTTCGTCTATATCCTTGCCCTTCGCTGTAACGCCGATAACTCTGCCGCCGCTCGTCACGAGCCTGCCGTCCTTGAACGCTGTGCCCGCGTGATACAGCACGATATCCTTGTCAAGGTCGCCGATCGTTATCGGCACACCCTTTTTGTAACTTTCCGGGTAGCCGCCGGATGCGATTATTACGCATACCGCGGCGCTGTCGTCCCACTCGATATTCACGTCCGCGAGCCTTTCGTCAATTATCGCGTCGAATATCTCGTAAAGATCGGTTTTGAGGCGCGGAAGCACGACCTGCGTTTCGGGATCTCCGAAACGGGCGTTGTACTCTACGACTTTTACGCCTTTATCCGTTATCATAAGCCCGAAATACAGCACGCCTTTAAAGGTCCTGCCCTCCGCGTTCATAGCGCGCATTGTAGGCAGGATGATCTTTTCCATCGTCTCTTTCTCGTGCTCTTTAGTGTACGCTTTGGACGGAGAGAAAGTGCCCATGCCGCCTGTGTTCAATCCTTCGTCGTTGTCGTGAGCGCGCTTGTGATCCTGGGAAGAAACCATCGGCACGATAGTCTTGCCGTCGGTAAAGCTGAGAATGGAAACCTCTTTGCCCACCATGAATTCTTCTATGATGACCTTGTTGCCGGCGTCCTTGAACTTTTTGCCGACCATCATCTCGTCAAGCGCGGTCATGGCTTCTTCGACATTCTGACATATAATTACGCCTTTGCCGAGCGCGAGACCGTCCGCCTTTACCACGAGCGGATAGGACTGCTTTTTCGCGTATTCCTTCGCCTTGTCCACGTCGTCGAATTCTTCGTATGCCGCCGTGGGTATGCCGTATTTTTTCATCAGCGCCTTGCTGAACGCCTTGGACGCCTCTATTATAGCGGCGTTTTTGCGCGGTCCGAAAGCGCGGTAACCGTTGCTCTCGAGAAGGTCGACAAGACCCAGCGCAAGCGGATCGTCGGGAGCAACGACGGTCATCTTTATATCGTCGTGCGCCTTTATAAACGCGAGTATGCCGTCGAAATCGGTTGCGGAAACGGGAGCGCATTCCGCGATCTCAGATATGCCCGCGTTGCCGGGAAGACAGTATATCTTGTCTACCTTGGGACTTTTTGAAAGCGAAAGGCAGATCGCGTGTTCTCTGCCGCCGCCTCCGATAACGAGTACGCTGTTCATTACGCCCTCCGTCAGTGTTTGAAATGTCTGTCGCCGGTGAATACCATCGCCACGCCGTTTTCGTCGCAGGCGTCGATACTCAGCTGGTCTTTGATGCTACCGCCCGGCTGCATTATCGCGGTGATGCCCGCCTTAGCCGCCGCCCTCGCGCAGTCGTCGAACGGGAAGAACGCGTCGCTCGCAAGCACGGCGCCCTTCGTGTCCACGAGGGAGTGCGCGATAGCCTGCTCAGTCGCTCTTATACGGTTGACCTGACCGCATCCTATGCCGAGGATAACGCCGTCTTTAGCAATCACGATCGCGTTCGACTTGGTGTGCTTGACGACTTTCATCGCAAATACCATGTCGTCCATCTGCTTCTTGGTCGGC
The DNA here is from genome assembly GCA_949298505.1 of uncultured Christensenella sp. Taxonomy (GTDB): domain Bacteria; phylum Bacillota; class Clostridia; order Christensenellales; family UBA3700; genus Ornithoclostridium. Next base: position 6,579 of record CASFWW010000012.1, read on the forward strand.
TCTTTCTTTGTGACCGTCTTTACCTGAGCCATGTCCACGACCATTCTGTCGTACTGCTGCACGAGGAGTCCGCCGAGGACCTTCTTCATATCGTAGCAGTTATCCGGAATAGGCGCGTTTATGGTCGGCAGTTTGAGAAGTCTTATGTTGGCTTTCTGAGAAAGTATCTCAAGAGCTTCTTTGCTGAAAGACGGAGCGACGACGATCTCGATGAATATCGAATGTATCATCTCAGCGGTCTCTTTGTCTATCTCTCTGTTAGCCGCGACAATGCCGCCGAAGATAGAGGTCGGATCGGCGTCGTAAGCCTTCTTGTAAGCTTCGCTTATCGTTGCCGCGGTAGCCACTCCGCACGGATTTGCGTGCTTGACCGCGACGACGGTCGGCTCGTCGAACTCTCTCAGAAGGTCGAGCGCGCCGTTGGTGTCGTTGATGTTGTTGTAAGAAAGCTCTTTGCCGTGCAGCTGCTCTGCGCATGCGAGCGAACCGGCGACCGGGAAAGGCTCCTTGTAGAATACCGCGTGCTGGCGCGGGTTCTCGCCGTATCTCATATCCTGCGCCTTGTCGAACGCGAGGGTCAGCTGATCGGGGAACTCGATGCCCTGTTTCTGTCTGAGATAGTTGGCGATCAGAGTGTCGTAATAGGAGGTATGCTGATATACCTTGTACATAAGACGGAACTTGGTCTCTCTGGTAACGCCGCCGTTTGCAAGCTCGTCAAGCACGGTGGCGTAGTCCTTGGGATCGACGATGACCGCGACGTCCTGGTAGTTCTTAGCCGCGCTTCTCAGCATCGTGGGACCGCCGATATCTATGTTTTCGACAGCTTCTGCAAGCTCTACTCCCGGTTTGGAAATGGTCTGCTTGAACGGATAAAGGTTGACTACGACGATATCGATCGGAGTGATGTCCATCTTCTTGAGGAAGTCCATATGCTCCTTATTGCTTCTCATGGCGAGAAGTCCCGCGTGCACGTTGGGGTGCAGGGTCTTTACTCTGCCATCGAGACATTCGGGGAAGCCGGTAACAGAACTGATATCGACCGCTTCTATACCCGCCGCCTGAAGGGCTTTCAGAGTACCGCCCGTCGAGACGATCTCGTAACCGTAGCCGCAAAGGCTCTTTGCAAACTCAACTATTCCCGTCTTGTCGGAAACACTGATCAATGCTCTTTTTTTCATCTTACGCTCCTAAAATTTATTGATTTCTGAATATTTGATATTTTCCGTACGCGCCCGCATGTCCGTACGCCTGACGTATATACCTGCGTTGCGCGCGCGGATAAAAAAGAGAAAAGGCAATTATATCAATTGTCTTTCCTGCAAAGAAAACGCACCGCGTACGGCAGCAGCTGGTGTTCTGTTTCGAGGACGCGCGCCTGAAGCGTTTCGGGGGTATCCCCTTCCTCTACTTTGACTCTCTGCTGAACGATTATATCGCCCGTGTCGGTGCCCTCGTCGACGTAGTGAACGGTCGCGCCGCTCACCTTGTCCCCGCTCGCAAGTACGGAAGCGTGTACTTTGAGACCGTACATTCCCTTGCCGCAATGCGCGGGTATCAGAGACGGATGAATGTTGATCATCCGTCCTCTGTACGCCGAAACGAGTTTTTCGCTGACTATGCCCAGGTAACCTGCGAGAACGACGAGATCGACGTCGTGCGCCGCGATATAGTTTATTATCGCCTCGTCTCTCTTCACGCAGTCTCTGTCATAGTCTTTAAGCGCGAAAACCGCGCTGTCTATGCCGTGTTTTTCAGCTCTTTCCAGCCCGTATATGCCCTCTTTCGACGCGACTACGCAGACGACTTTGCCGCCTATATAACCGCTTTCGCAACCGTCGATAACGCTCTGCATATCGCTGCCCGAGCCTGAAATGAATACGGCTATCTTTTTCATAACTCAACGCCCTCTTTGTCGGTGACTTCGCCGATGACGTACGCCTTTTCTCCGAGGTTTTCAAGCTCTTTGACGACGTCGGAAGCGATAGAAGGATCGACCGCCATAACGAGACCTATGCCCATATTGAATGTGTTGCACATCTTGCGGTCGTCGATGCCCGCTATTTCCTGAAGCGCCTTGAATATGCGCGGCAGCGGATAAGAGGATCTGTCGATGGAAATGCCGAGACCCTTGGGGATTATTCTGGGAATGTTTTCGATAAAGCCGCCGCCCGTGATATGAGCGATACCCTTTATCTCGAATTTTTCGATTATCGAAAGCACGGTCTTGACGTATATCCTGGTCGGGGTAAGAACGAGTTCCGCGGGAGTGCAGCCCAGCGTTTCGTTGTACTTGCTCAGGCTTTCCTTATCCTCGCCGAACAGCTTTCTTACGAGAGAATAGCCGTTGCTGTGTACGCCGCTCGACGCAAGACCGATGAGCTTGTCGCCCGCCTTTATGCACTTTCCGTTGATGATCTTGTTCTTCTTGACGATACCGACCGCGAAGCCCGCGATATCGTATTCGTCTTTAGCGTAAAAGCCGGGCATTTCCGCGGTCTCGCCGCCGATAAGCGCGCAGCCAGACTGACGGCAGCCTTCGCATACGCCCTTGACTATGTTAGCGACCTTTACGGGTTCGAGCTTTGAAAGCGCGATATAGTCCAGGAAGAAAAGCGGCTTAGCGCCCTGACATACGATGTCGTTGACGCACATAGCGACCGCGTCGATGCCGACCGTGTCGTGTTTATCGAGAACGAACGCGTACTTGAGTTTCGTACCTACGCCGTCGGTGCCCGCGACGAGGCAATCGCCGTCCTCTTTGTCGTCCAGCGCGTAAAAGCCGCCGAAACTGCCCAGATCGCCCAGAACGCTGTCGTTGTACGTCGTCTTGACGTATTCCTTCATAAGTTTAACGGCTTCGTAACCTGCTTCTACGTCTACGCCTGCGGATTTGTAATCAATAGCCATAAATACTCCTTTCAGCTTTGGTTTGGTTGCGGATTATTCGAGACCCATTCTCTTCTTTATCTCTCTGTAACCCTTGTCTACGTCGTCCATGTCGCGGCGGAAACGGTCCTTGTCCAGCTTCTCGCCCGTCTTGGTATCCCAGAAACGGCAGGTATCGGGAGAAATTTCGTCTGCGAGGATGATGTCGCCCTTGTATCTGCCGAATTCCAGCTTGAAGTCGATGAGTTCGATACCTATCTCCTTGAAATACTCGCTGAGTATGTCGTTTACTTTAAGCGCCATAGCCTTGATCTTGTCGACTTCCTCTTTGGTAGCGAGGTTCATCGCGTAAACGTGATAGTCGTTGATCATCGGGTCGCCGAGGTCGTCGTTCTTATAGCTGAATTCGAGAACGGTCGTAGCAAGCTTGGTGCCCTCGGGTATGCCCAGTCTCTTGGACAGCGAACCTGCAGCTATATTGCGGACGATGACTTCAAGCGGAACGATCTGCACTTTCTTTACGTAAGTCTCTCTTTCGTTGATCTGCTCAACGTAGTGAGTGGGGACGCCCTTTTCTTCGAGCAACCTGAACAGGTGATTGCTGCATACGTTGTTAACTACGCCCTTTCCGGTGATCGTACCCTTTTTGATGCCGTTGAACGCGGTCGCGTCGTCCTTATAAGAAACGAGAACCACGTCGGGATCGGTCGTGAGATACACTTTTTTTGCTTTACCTTCATAGAGTTGGGTTGTCCTTTCCATCACTTTAACTCCTTTTGCAACTTTGCGTCGTCTTGTTGTATTTTCTGAGCAAGGTTACTCTTGTAATCCTGCAATTTTTTCATAAGAACGGGATATTTGACCGCAAGGATCTGTACAGCGAGAAGTCCTGCGTTGAGACCGCCGTTTATCGCTACGCACGCGACGGGGATCCCGCCCGGCATCTGCACCATTGAAAGAAGGCTGTCAAGACCGTCCAGAGTCGAACTCTTGACCGGAAGCCCGATGACGGGCAGCGGCGTGAAGCTTGCGATGACTCCGCCGAGATGCGCCGCCTTTCCTGCCGCGCAGATGATGACCTCGATATTGTTGTCAGCCGCAGAAACTGCGAACTCGTGCGCGAGCTCAGGCGTACGGTGAGCAGAGATAACTCTCGCCTCGACTTCGACGTCAAAGCTTTTCAGCACGTCGATTGCCGGTTTTACGACGTCAAGGTCACTGACGCTTCCCATGATAACAGCAACTTTTGCCATAAAGATCTCCTTGATATCCGCGGATAAAAGCGCTTTTTGGCGCCGCGGGAAATTTAATAAATAAATTCTAACATAAAAGTCTTTTTTATACAAGGAAAAAGCGCGTAAAAATAAACTAAATTAAGTCAATTTACGTCAAATTTTTCGCGGTGACAACCTCAAAAAAAGTAATTTTCAGTAACGCATTTTTCTGACGCGTGTTTCTCGCGAAAGACACGATAATTATTGAATTTAAGGCAGTTATCCACATAGTTTTCCACATTTTCATCGAGTTATCCACATCTCTTTGCATAAAATACTCAGCAGCTTCTTCTTTACGTCGTCGCAAAAACGCAGCGAAATCTACACTAGCAGCATAAAATTCTTAACCGTAGCGGACTTTACTTTCCGCAGGTTTTCCACTTTTATTCATCCGACGTTTTTTATGCAGAATCTGATACTTTTTTTTACGCGAAATTACGTCTGAATTCTTGTCTTTTTCAATGTAGGAATTATAATTGTCAGATATAATAACGTTACTGAAATTTACTGCAATTTCATCAAAATTACTGATTGAAATTTCTGCTTGAATTTGTGTCAGAAGAAGCCGATGACCCAATGCCGCGCTCCTCACGTCTGCGCGATCCTAGCTTTCTTCGTCTTTCAGATGTTCCATGCTAAAAAGACCGCACACCAGGAACGCTTCAACGGCACCCTTTCTCCGCAGAATATATTGCAGTATCCGCACAAAAAAAACCGCCTCCGTATCACGCGGAAGCGGTTTCTTTCAGACAGTTGTTTCTCGTCAGCAAACGCCCTGAACGAGCATTGCGTTGGCGACTTTCTCAAAGCCCGCGATGTTCGCGCCGGCGATGTAATTGCCGTTCATGCCGTATCTTGCCGCAGCGTCCTTGATGTTGTGGAAGATGCTGATCATGATGTGCTTGAGCTTCTCGTCCACTTCCTGGAAAGACCAGAAAGTTCTCATGCTGGACTGAGCCATCTCGAGTGCGGAACAAGCAACGCCGCCTGCGTTTGCGGCTTTTGCCGGTGCAAACAGCACGCCCTTGCTCTGGAAATACTCTGCCGCTTCGATCGTACAAGGCATGTTTGCGCCTTCGCCGACAGCTTTTACGCCGTTCTTGACAAGCGTCTTTGCAGACTCGAGATCAAGTTCGTTCTGCGTAGCGCAAGGAAGCGCGATGTCGCAAGCAATATTCCAGATGCCCTTGCAACCCTCGACGTAAGTTGCGGTGGGATGATATTTGACATACTCGCTGATCCTGCCGCGGTTTCTCTCCTTGATGAGTTTTACCGTATCGAGCACAAGACCGTTTTCGTCGTAAATGTAACCGTTGGAATCGCTCATTGCAAGCACTCTGCCGCCGAGCTGATTGACCTTTTCGTGAGCATAGATCGCAACGTTACCGCTACCGCTGATGACGACTCTCTTGTTGTCGAACTCAAGGCTCTGTTCCTTGAGCATCTCCTGCATAAGGTAGATAAGACCGTAACCGGTTGCTTCAGTTCTGACGAGAGAACCGCCGTAGGTCAGACCTCTGCCGGTGAGAACGCCGACGTGTTCGTTGACCAGCTTTTTGTAGTAACCGAACATATATCCGATCTCTCTGCCTCCTACGCCGATATCGCCTGCGGGGACGTCGGTGTCAGCGCCGATATGACGGTAAAGTTCGCTCATAAAGGACTGGCAGAATCTCATGATCTCCATGTCGCTCTTGCCCTTGGGATCAAAGTCGCTGCCGCCCTTACCGCCGCCGATGGGGAGACTGGTAAGCGAGTTCTTGAAGATCTGCTCGAAGCCAAGGAACTTGACTATCGAAAGGTTGACTGAAGGATGGAATCTCAGACCGCCCTTGTAAGGACCGATAGCGCTGTTGAACTGAACTCTGTAACCTTTGTTCACATGGATCTTGCCGTTGTCGTCAGCCCAGGGAACGCGGAACATTATCACTCTTTCCGGCTCAACAAGCAATTCGAGAAGACCTTTTTCTTCGTATTCGGGATGCTTATCGAAAACTACGGACAGAGAATTGAGTATTTCGGTTGCCGCCTGATGGAACTCCTTTTCGCCCGGATTGCGTGCGATGAGGTCCTTCAGCACTCTTTGTACGTAAGCGTTCATATTTTATACCTCGTGTATATAAATAAATTTATTGTGCATATTTTACCACAACGTTATTTTCTTAGCAAATATTCTGATATACTTTTTTAAAAATTTCTTAATTTTTTTTCGTCAGATTGCGTAAAGTTAAATATACAGCGAAAACAGACCCCTCTTTACTGCCTCAAGCATTCTCTCTGGCTGAAAAATTAATACACGCTTTTTGCTTTTTTGTTTACCCTGTTTTGTTTGATTTTATGCAATAGCTCTTTAAAACTGACTGATACTGTCATATTTTTTATTGACTATTTTGCATAATTATTATAAAATATTCATAAGGAGCGTATATTATGGTCGAAAATCTGTTTACAATGCTGATAGAACTGCTGAACAACGACGTTCTGACTGCCGAGGAACTGGCGGCAAAGCTCGAAATAAGCCCGCGCACCGTCTACCGTTATGTCGACGCGCTGAGCGGAGCGCATATTCCCGTGTATTGTCAGAAAGGACGCGGCGGCGGGATAATGATCGGCGACGACTTCAAACTGAGCGCCAACTATTTCACAAAAGACGAACTTCAGCTCATTGTCGCCGCTCTCGACGCGATCCAGCCCAGAAGCGACAAGGTTAACGCCGTGATCAAAAAGCTTTCTGCGATAAAAAACGTCAGAAGCGCCCAGCAAGGCGGCTTCGTCAACGAGGATTTCGTTGTGGACAACGCGAATACTCTGCTCTCCAATCCCAAGCTTGCCGCAAAATTCGACGCGCTTGCAAACGCAAAAAAAGAAAGACGTACCGTGCGTATCTGTTACCATAACCGCATAGGAGAGATCAGCGAGAGGGACGTTCAGCCTTACGCTTTCGTCCTCTCCAACAACAACTGGTACGTATACGCCTTCTGCCTGAGAGACAACGCTCTGAGACTTTTCAAGATCTCGCGCATAACTCATATAATCATGTTGGACACAAGATATCAGATCCCGCCTTACGAAAAGGAGTGGAATCTTTACGACCCGACTCAGAAAGAAAAGGTCAGGATAACGCTGAAAGTGGATGAAGCGGCGCGTTACGACGTGGAAGAATGGCTGGGCATTGAAAACGTCAACCGCTCGCAGGACGGCAAATATTATATCGCGCAGGGCGAGGTCTACGACAACGAAGCGACGCTGAGAAAACTCGTAGGTTTCGGCGCTGACGCTGAAGTTCTGCTCCCCGTATCGGTGAGGAACAAAGTTGCCGAAGCTTTTTCAAAAGCCTACGCGCTTTACAAATCCTGACTTTTACGCCTTAGGACAGAACTCAGGCTCGCTCCGACTTCCTGATATGCATATATGTCCGTCTGAAAGTTCGATAATTTCAAATACTCAAAAAAATCCCCGGAGCGGTGCCGTTCCGGGGAATTGTTTATCTTTTCCGTTTGCTCTGAAAGCGTCAGTCAAGGCGCTTTTCTGCGATCTCTTTCTGCAGACGCGCGATGAAATCGTCAAGGCTCATCTCTCCTATCACGCCCTCGCCGCGACGGCGTACGGAAACCACTCCGCTTTCCGCTTCCTTGTCGCCGATAACGATCATATACGGCACTTTTTCAAGCTGCGCGCTTCTGATCTTGTAGCCGACGGTCTCGCTCCTGTCGTCCAGCTCCGTCCTGATGCCGTAAGCATACAGTTTGTCCGCTATCGCCTTTGCGCTTTCCACGTTCCTGTCCGTAAGGCTGATCACTTTTACCTGAGTCGGAGCGATCCACAGCGGGAACGCGCCGGCGAATTTCTCGATCAGGAGCGCTATCGTACGCTCGTAGCAACCTATCGAAGTGCGGTGGATGATATACGGTCTTCTCTTCTCGCCGTTCTCGTCGACGTAGCTCATATCGAAGTTTTCAGCAAGGAACATGTCCACCTGAACGGTGATGATCGTGTCCTCTTTGCCGTGCACGTTCTTGATCTGGATGTCGAGTTTGGGTCCGTAGAAAGCCGCTTCGCCGACCGCTTCTGTATATTCGATGCCGAGGTGATCGAGGATCTTTCTCATCGTGTCTTCCGCCTTGTTCCAGATCTCGGGCTCGTTGATATACTTTTTGGTATCGCTGGGATCCCACTTGGAGAAGCGGTATGTCACGTCGTTCTGCAATCCGCAGCATGTCAGCATATATTTGATCAGATCCACACAGCCTTTGAACTCCTCCTCAAGTTGCTGAGGCGTACAGACGATGTGTCCTTCGCTGATCGTGAACTGTCTCACGCGGATAAGCCCGTGCATTTCGCCGCTCGCTTCGTTTCTGAAAAGCGTCGAGGTCTCGCCGTATCTGATCGGCAGATCGCGGTAACTCTTCAGACCGTTGTTGTATATCGTATACTGGAACGGGCAGGTCATCGGGCGCAGTGCAAACACTTCGTCGTCCTTCTCCTCGTCTCCGATGACGAACATACCGTCCTTGTAGTGATCCCAGTGACCGGACACCTTGTAGAGGTCGGATTTCGCCATATACGGGGTCTTGGTGCGGACGTAACCGCGCCTTTCTTCCTCGTCTTCGACAAAACGGGTGAGCGTCTGGAATATCTTCGTGCCCTTGGGCATCAGAAGGGGCAGTCCCTGACCTATCTTTTCGTCCGTCATGAATATTCCCAGTTCTCTGCCCAGCTTGTTGTGATCGCGCTTCTTGGCTTCCTCGACAGCCGCAAGATATTCCGTCAGATCGCTCTTTTTATCAAAGCAGGTGCCGTAAATTCTTGACAGCATCTTGTTCTTTTCGTTGCCGCGCCAGTACGCGCCTGTGAGACTTGTCAGCTTGAACGCCTTGATCATGCCCGTTGACGGCAGGTGCGGTCCTGCGCAAAGATCTGTGAAATTACCCTGACGGTAAAAGGATATCTCCGCGTCTTTGGGCAGATCGTTGATCAGTTCCACTTTGTAAGGCTCGTCATAGCCTTTCATCAGCTTGAGCGCCTCTTTCCTGGGAAGCACGAATCTCTCGAGAGGATAATTAGCCTTTATTATGCGTTTCATCTCCTCTTCAACTTTGTCAAGCTGCTCCATGCTTATCGGCGTCGTGAAATCGAAGTCGTAATAAAAACCGTCGTCGATCGCAGGTCCGATCGCGAGTTTTACGGTCGGATATACTGTCTTTACAGCCTGCGCCAGAACGTGCGCGCAGGTATGGCGATATATTCTTCTGCCCTCGGGATCCTTGAAGGTCAGGATCTGCAGATTGCAATCCTTATCGAGCACGGTATTCGCTTCTACTACTTTTCCGTCCACGATAGCGCCCAGCGTCACTCTGGCGAGACCTTCAGAAAGGTCCTTCGCTATTTCCAGCATGGTCATGCCGTTTGCGTACTCTTTACTGCTTCCGTCTTTGAGTGTGATTATCATATAGATACCTCCGTTTTACGTATAAAAAAACGCCCTTACGTTTTCACGTAAGGACGACGATATGTCGCGGTTCCACCTTACTTACGGCATAAAGCCGTCTCTCGATTGCGCCGTTTCGTACGGCGGACGTGCCTTACAGCGGTGGTACCTCAAACGGCCGATTGCGCTTTCTTCTCAGCACCGAAAGCTCTCTGTTGCCCGTGTCCGTCAAGACTTGTCCTCTGTCCGCCCTTCAGGGCGCGGCATTTGCTTTGTGGATATATTATAAACCGACCGCTTACCTTTGTCAATAGTTTAAAAATTTATTTTTCATCATATTATATACGTCTTATCCTGGAAAAGTGCGACAAAGCGTTTATCAGCCTTTCGTCGTTGAACCCCGCGTCCAGAGTGATCTCCTTTGCCCCGCATCCCACTGCGCAATTTATCAGATTCAGGGTCTTGTCGCCGTAAAAATCGTCCACAGTCACGAAACCGCCGTTGGTCAGATCCGTAACAACGGGATCTTTCTCGTCGGCAATGAGCAGTTTAGCGCGGTCCGCCTTTTCTCCCACGACGTAACCGGCGACTTCGTACAGATCTTCGTCGTCATATACGCCGTCGAACAGATCGGCTGATATCGCCGCAAGTTCTTCCCAGTCCTCCTTTATTGCGCGCATCGCGAAGTTATACACACCGTCTATGCAGATCACTTCACTGTTTTTGAATTTGTCGAAAAGCTCGTCGAAATCTCCTTCACAATCATAATATATCATTACCGAAAGCAACGCCGCTTCTGCCGCCGTTACGCTGTCCGTTTTCAGTTTTTTGGTCAGAAAGGCGTGTTTGAAATAGGTCGTAAGTATCTTCGCCGCTATCCCGCATACGAAATCGTCCACAGCTTCCCCGTCGCTGTTTTTCGCCGCAACGGATACGACCAGTCTGCTTTTATGCTCTTCTAAGGCAAATACGGCAGCCTTGTTCTTTTTCAGCTCGCTCAGCAATGCGCGGCTTTCGCGCGTATATGCTTTGTCTATCGTCAGAGTCTTCTTCCACATACCGCTATTCTATGAGCGGTAAACGGCGGATATACTCTCAAGTTTGTCTTAAAACAAGTATCGTCGATAAAAAACCGCCTGTTTTACTTTAAGCGGTCTTTATTTTATTCTTTTTTACTTTTCTTCTTTACTATATAAAATGCTAAGAAGATCGCGACAGCCGCTACAGCGACTCCGCCGATAACGCAAAGCGAAATATAAAGCTTTATCAAAGCAAGATGAGGCGGATAAGTTTCGTTCAGAAATTCGTCCATATCCGGCGGAGCCACCTCGTAAGGTCTTTCTATTCCGTGCTTGACTGCCAGCGCTCTGAATTCTTCGAACGCCTCTTCCTTTTCGAAAATATTCCAACCCTCCCCGTACATATTCGCGTAAAGGACGTTTATCCTTATCTCTTCTACATACCCCGTCCTTTCGCTGTCGCCGCTTACAGCGTCGAGCGCCTTTTGAGTAAGCTGCAAATACTTTTGTATTTTTTCGCTGCTAAGATAATCGCCGTGATGAGCCGATGGCGCGTCGTAAAGATCAAGTTCAGTCGCTTCGTTTCTGACCGATTCGTGCATTATATCAATGTATTCGGCAATATAATTCGCTGCGCCGCCGTAAGTCACAGCCATATACTTGCCCAGAAGCGCGTTGACGTCGGTATCCGTATTCCACAGTTGTTTTGCAAGAAGATAACTTCTCATACATGCCAGTTCGTCGCCTTTTTCTCTGCTGCCCTGATGAAATACGCTCCTTACGTTGTTTTCCTTATAGAATTCGGCGTTGTCTTTCTGTACCGCGAAATTCGGATAAGGCATCAGCAGATTCTTGAAATCGACTACGTAATCCCAGACAAACAGGTTGTCGCAGACGGCACTCCAGTCTTCTATCATCTTTTTCGCCTCAGCAGAAGCCTCGTTGTCGCCGTACTTGCTGCTGTAAAGCTGAGAGGTCTCGATGGGCGCGATGACTATGTTCACGTTCTTTTCGCAAACTATACCCTCGGGGACGTCTTTAGTATACATATAAGCGAGAGTGCTTATATATTTGTCGGGGAATTTCTTCGCAAGCTTATTGAGTATCTCTATAAGCGCACCTGCTCGCGAACCGTACTTTTCATAGGATTTCTCACACTCGTCGCACTGACAATAAAAATTGTTGTCGTTTATGCTGAAATCCCAGTATTTAGCATCGGGATACTCAGCGATGAACTCGGCGAGCTTAGCTTCGATTATCGGATATATATCGGAATTGGTGAAACAAAGCTGGGTTGTATTCCCATCGTATTCTATCCTTCTCTTGCCGTCTATCAATGCGTAATATTCGGGGTGCGATTCGAAATAAAGTTCGGGATCGACGAATTTAAAAACGCTGTGACACCACGTGCCCCAGTACTTGTTCCCGTCGTTGCCGATATCGGATTTTTCGCCCGTGCCGTTGCTTTTTATCCTTTTGCTCCAGTCATTCTGCGAAACCTCGTACTGATATATCCTTCTCCAGACGAAATCAGGGTTGCTGACAAGATCGATATCGTCGAGATATACTGTCGGAGCATAAGGGATATAATCGTAATCGTCCCTGACAAACATACACCCCAGAATGTCTTCGGCAAAGCCGTATATGCCGTTTATCACTCCGTCGACAGCGGTATCTGCAGATACTGTCTGCGAAGATTTGATAAATATGTTTCCGCCTTCGCTTTTAATGACGTATCCGTCGTTTTCCGCAGCGCTTCCCGAAATATCCTTCGCATACGACGTGTTTCCGAGAGAAATATATTTTCCTGCGTAAAATTCTGCATCGGAGATCACTTCGAAAGCCTCGCTTCCCGTCATCTTCCTCAATACGTCGCAAAGATACTCCGCGTCCTCCCTGAACGCATCTGCGTCGGAATACGGTATGATTATCTTGTAATCGCTGACGCCGTCGGCGGCAAGGCAGATATCCTTTTCTTCCGCAAGATATCCGACCCACTTGCTTTCGTCGTAAACGGTATTTTCCGCAACCGAAATGACCGTGTCGGACTTTATGCCGCCGATTTCGCTATCTGTGCAGGCAGACGCAAAAACAGCGACCATTATTATTAACAGTAACAATGCCGAAAACTTTTTATTCATATATCCCTCTTATCCCTTAAAGCGTTCTTATGACAAATTTAATTTTACCATAATTGCATGCACATTTCAATATCCATCGATCATTTAACTTAGACCGACTTTTCACGGTTTTTTATTCTTACGTCATATAATGAACGACTGCCATGCAGTAAAAAGGAGATAATATGCGGTATTTTATCAGCGATAATTGTTACAGACGGTGCAATACGCCGTATTATATGCTTTGCGGACTTCCCGTCTCGTCTTTAAAAGTAGCGACCGGTCCTGCCGGTTCAACGGGCGTTACGGGAGCTACGGGAGCGACAGGAGCTACGGGTTCGACAGGAGCTACGGGTTCGACAGGACCCACGGGTCCCACAGGCGCAACGGGGGCTACCGGTGCAACGGGCGCTACGGGCGTGACAGGCGTAACGGGTGCAACCGGTGTAACGGGAGCTACGGGTGCCACTGGTGCTACAGGACCCACGGGTCCCGCAGGCGCTACCGGCGAAGACGGTCAGGCTGCGACGATCTCAGTCGGAAACGTTACAACAGGAGAACCCGGAACAAAGGCATCTGTTACCAACGTGGGCACTCTGAATAAAGCGATACTCGATTTCGTGATCCCACAGGGTCCTACAGGCGCAACTGGAGCTACGGGCGCAACTGGCGCGAAAGGTGCAACAGGCGTAACGGGTGCAACAGGTGCTACCGGTGCGACAGGAACTACAGGACCCACGGGTCCCGCAGGCGCTACCGGCGAAGACGGTCAGGCTGCGACGATCTCAGTCGGAAACGTTACAACAGGAGAACCTGGAACAAAGGCATCTGTTACCAACGTGGGCACTCTCAATAAAGCGATACTCGATTTCGTGATCCCACAGGGTCCTACAGGCGCAACTGGCGCTACGGGCGTGACAGGTGCAACGGGCGCAACAGGGGCTACAGGTGCGACAGGCGTAACGGGTGCGACAGGCGCAACAGGGGCAACCGGTGCTACAGGTGCGACAGGACCGAGCGGTCCCACGGGACCGAGAGGAGCTACTGGAGCGGACGGATCGGACGGCGCAACGGGTGCTACAGGAACGACGCTCAGCGAATACGCGGGGCTGTACAACGCGACTCCTCAGCAGATCACGCCGTCTTCTTCATCATCTCCCGTCGGGATCACCCTCGACGCAGCGATGCCGACGGATACTATGACGGCAAGCGGAAGTAAACTCAGGATAACCAATACAGGGACTTACCGAATAGCTTATTGCCTAAATGCTACGAGCAAACAGAGCGGCGAAGTCAAGCCGTATGTCAGAATAAACAATGCGGCGGTCGAACACAGCGCGGTAAACGGTATGTTCTCGATGGGCGTCGGAGCTTCGCAGAGCGGCGAAACTGCGTATCCGAAAGACTTCCAGAACAGTATACTTGCCAACCTTAACGCGGGCGACACGATAGATCTCGCTATCGAATTCCCCAATGCGTCAAAATATCCTTCTTTCGTTCTCAACGTCGCGGCTAAGCGCGCGTCTCTTCACGCAATAAGGATCAAATAATTCAATATTCCCTGCCGTAAACTCTGCGGCAGGGATCAAAATGCATCTTGTAATTTTTCAATAAGAGGTATAAATATATTAAAGCGATGCGGAGGTGAAATTATGAATTCGATAGTTAAAGGTTTTGACTCTCTCCCGAGAATAGTCAAAGTGATTTTCGCGCTGCCCTTTCTCGACATATTATGGGCAGTCTACAGACTTTGCCGCAGTATAGCGAAAAAAAGCCTTATCGCGACAATACTTGCGATAGTCATGCTGATCCTTTGCCCCGTGCTCTTCTGGATCGTCGACCTTATCACGACGATGCTCACGGGTAAAGTCATCTGGCTGGTCTGACAGCGCAGAAAGTCAAAAAAACGCGGGTCTTGCCCGCGTTTTTTTATTTCAGTTAAATCCGTCTAAACAATGTCCTTATTTGTTGTGCACGTCCAGCTGGGGATAAGGTATTTCGATATTGTTTTCGTCAAACGCCTTTTTGACTCTCTCCAGCAGATACCACTTTGAATCCCAGTACTTATCCGTAGGTACCCAGAAACGCGCGAGAATGTTTATGCTGCTGGAAGCGTGTTCTGTGATATTGACGAACGGCGCGGGATCCTTGAGCACATAATCCAATTCCCCTATGCAATCCTGAATGACTTTTTTCGCCTTTTCGAAATCGTCGTTATAAGATATAGAGAATATTATATCCTGTCTTCTCGTCTCGTTCTGATTTACGTTTACGATATGCTCGTTGGAGACCTTACCGTTAGGCATTACGACGACCTTGTTATCTCCTGTCTTGAGATAGGTATAAAAAAGTTTTATGTCCGTCACTGTCCCTTCGTATCCGTCGCACTGCACGTAGTCGCCTATCTTATACGGATGCATCACCAGAATAACTATGCCTCCGGCAAGATTGGAAAGCGACCCCTGAAGCGCAAGACCGATCGCGACTCCGGCGCTTGCAATAGCCGCGGTGATGCTCGCCGTCTGGATCCCGAGAAAATCGAGAAAGATGAGCATAAGTACGAATTTTATCACCCTTCTGGTAGTAGGAACGACCACTCTGATTATCGTCGGCTCGATCATTTTGCGATTGAGAAATTTGTCAAACCTTTTCGTAAAGAAATTGGTGATTTTAAACAGAACGAAAAGCACCAGAAGACCGACAACGACCTTTATTCCTTCGGTCAAAGCCCATGCTCCGATATCTTTCAACATTGCGACAAAACTGTCCATTTCGTCTCTCCTTTTTCCTTCTTGCGAATATTATATCCTTTTTTGCAAACAAAAGCAACACGGCAAGATAATTCAGTTGATAAAATAGATAAAAATTTTTAACTAAACTGCGAAAAATTCATTGACAAAATCATCAAAAACCTTTATGATAACTAATGCAACTTAAGGATTTGCGGTTATGGCGGAACTGGCAGACGCGTACGTTTGAGGGGCGTATGGGAGACCATCCGGGTTCAAGTCCCGGTAACCGCACCAAAAAAAGAGAGAGGAATTTTCCCCTCTCTTTTTTTGCTTCGGCTACCAGGGGCATGAACCGTGAGCCGTAAATAAATTTTGAATTTGAATGAACTTTGCAGGCGAACGGTTCAAAGAAACGAAGTAATAAATATGACAGCGTAAACGATCCACTTTCGTTTCTTTTTTCGCATAGCGAAAGCCCCCGGTAACCGCACCAGTTAAAAGCTAAGCCCTATGAGGCAAAAAAACGGAGAGGAAAATATCCTCCCCGTTCTTTTTTTTGCCATTTTGGGCAGCTTTTATGGTGCGGTTCCTCGGGATCGTCTGAAATATGGACGCTCGTCGTTTAGCAGAACTTATGTTGGTAGGCTCCTCGCTATTCCGTCACCGCAAAGCGTCTCCTTACAGAAAATGCAAGTAATAACGTCGCTAAGCATAACTACTCTCTTTGCATTTTCTTTTCGCGCAGCGAAAGCCCACGATAACCGCGCTTTTCGTTTAGACTGACTTTTGTGTAGCGTTTTATTAATAATAACACTATAATAATCAGTTTTATAACATTGATTTTTTTCATTTTTATTGTGCTATACTTAACGCGGAAGACTTACCTATGCAAACCTTGATAAATCTATGCGGTAAATATAGGAAATGGATATACGCGATTTTAACGCTTACTTTGCTTCTAATTTTGTGTTTCCCTGTTTCGCGAATTTACACGCAAGAAAATACGCATAATTATATTGAACTACCGTTTTTTGCCGCACTGCCTGTATGTTTATCCTACATAAGTCAGATGAACGAACTTTTACCAACCGACAAAACCTTACTGACTTTGGATATAGTCTCTTTCTGCGTTTTTGTGGTCTTTCTGATACTGCTGATAACATTTTGGATTGTTACCGCAAAAAAGCGTAAATTACCGTTTATTGTCACGTTTATCCCTGTGCTTGCAATTTACATATTACAAGGCTTTTTTATACCTATTCCTCTGAAACGGAAAGGCTCCCGAATGGCACCTTTCACACGACAACGCTGTGGCATTTAAACTTTACGCTTTCCCCTCTCGCCATTGTCCTTATCGTCCTTATCTGCCTGTACGCGTTCGCCGTCCTGTTCGGTAAGCTGTACCCGCGTATGCAACCGAAAGTCGCGGAGACCGTGGCAAAGATCAAGTCGCATAAATCCAAGTCCAAGCGCATAGAAGAACTCGAACGCCAAAACGCGGAAATTCAGCGACAGCTGGACAAACTCAAACGCAAAGATCAATAGATATATAAAATAGCGAACGACCTTGATAAGACAGTCAAGGTCGTTTTTATTTTACATTTATATTAAAATGCTTAGATCGGTGCAGGTTTCGTCCGTGTAAAAGAGACTGAGCAACCCTGCTCACAAGCAAAAGCTCATGGCGACTTTCTTTAAAAAGTCTTATTTTTACTTTGCTTTTTCGCTTCCGATAAAAAGCACGCTTTGCTGCCACTTTTTATCGGCTTCGCTCCCTTTGGTCGCCTTTTATAAGATGATAATAAATTGCGACCGTATATTTACTGCACGGTCGCGAAAGTCTGCTCTCTGACAGGGCGAAAAAACGCAGTTAGTATGCTTAACGTATCTCGCCGTCAGACTCAGGCAGGTTTTGTCGTTTCAAAAGCAAGAAGGCGACCCAGTGTACTTAGTCGTACACGGTCGCCTTCGCGTCTTGCCGAAACGGCAAAAGATGTCGAGATATTCGCGGTGAGATCAGAATTCGGCGCTACCGGTTGTCCTACTGAACGGAATAACGTCCCTTATATTCTGCATACCCGTAAGGTACATGATCAGTCTTTCGAAGCCGAGACCGAAGCCCGCGTGCTTTACGCCGCCGTATCTGCGCAGATCGAGATACCACCAGTAATCTTCCTCTTTGAGTCCGAGCTCCTTCATGCGTGCGGTCAGAAGGTCGAGTCTCTCCTCTCTCTGCGAACCGCCGATGATCTCGCCTACGCCGGGAACGAGCATATCGACCGCGGCTACCGTCTTTCCGTCGTCATTGAGACGCATATAGAACGCCTTGATCTCCTTCGGGTAATCGGTGACGAAGATAGGCTTTTTGAACACCTGTTCCGTGAGGAATCTTTCGTGTTCGGTCTGAAGGTCTGCGCCCCAATATACGGGGTACTGGAACTTGTCTTTATGCTTTTCAAGTATCTCTACCGCACGAGTATAGGTGACCTTTTCGAAATCGCTGTTTACGATATGGTTAAGCCTTTCGATAAGACCCTTATCCATAAAGTTGTTGAAGAACTGCATTTCTTCAGGGCACTTTTCGAGGACGTCTTTAATAACGTACTTGATCATGTCGCGAGCGAGATCCATATCGTCGTTAAGATCGGCGAAAGCAATTTCAGGCTCAATCATCCAGAACTCAGCGGCGTGGCGGTTGGTATAGCTCTTCTCCGCTCTGAAAGTGGGTCCGAAGGTATAGACGTTGCGGAAAGCGAGCGCGAAGCACTCAGCATTGAGCTGACCGCTGACGGTAAGATTTGCGCTTTTGCCGAAGAAATCCTGAGAGAAATCTACGCTTCCGTCCTCTTTGAGGGGCGGATTCTTGGCATCGAGCGTGGTGACTCTGAACATTTCGCCCGCGCCTTCGCAGTCGCTGCCAGTGATAAGCGGAGTGTTCACGTATATAAAGTTTCTGGAAGCGAAGAAAGCGTGTATCGCCTGAGCCGCAACGCTTCTGACGCGGAAGACCGCAAGGAAGGTATTCGTTCTGGGACGGAGATGAGCTATCTCGCGCAGAAATTCTAAGCTGTGTCTCTTCTTCTGCAAAGGATACTGAGGAGAAGAAGTCGCTTCGACCTCAATGCTCTCCGCTTTGATCTCGTAAGGCTGCTGAGCGTTAGGGGTAACTACGACGGTGCCTACCACCGAAAGACCTGCGCCGACGTTCTGAGAAACTACGTTCTTATAGCCTTCCATATCCGCGTCCGCGACTATCTGCGTAGACTTGAACTTAGTACCGTCGTTCAGCTCTATAAAAGCGAAATTCTTGCTGTCTCTTATAGTTCTGACCCAACCGTAAACCTTGACGGTCTGACCGTCCAGCGCGGCGAACTGCTCGCCCAATTGCCTCAAAGTCAATTCTTGCATAACTACTCCGTTTGCTTAAAAGCGTGTTTAATAGTATTACTGATTTTAGCACACGGGCGCGCTAAAAGCAAATGAAACGCGCAAAAATGAAAAAATAGCGGATAAATCGCGGACTTTTTCAGCTTATAACGACGATACGCGGCGGCTTAGCGCAAAAAGCGGCATAAGTATATAAGCGTTTTCGTATCAAGTCTAAATTGCCTGATATTTTAAAATCAAAGGACGGTATGCGCCGAAAAACAGAAATAAAAAAGGGACTTTTTCAAGTCCCTCCGACGCGGCAAAGCCGCTGATCTTCAAACAACCAAAGACGAAAAGTTAAAACCCGCTTCAAGCAGGTGGGTATGCTGTGACGATGTTCTGTAATCCTCAACGCAAAGCGATTTAACGAGGCACGCCATCCGACCGTCAACTCCGCATTCCCTTATTAGTAACTGCGGTTAATGATATCGCCTTCGGTCAACTATATTATAGCCCATATACGTCAAAATTACAATAGCGAAAAGAAAATTTTACATTAGTGTCAAAAAAACGTTCCGAAAACCGGCATTTCTTAAAAAATCGCGCTATGCGCAGGTTATTAAGGTTTTCTCATTTGCGTGAAACGAGAAATCGCGCCCAGCTTTCGCGCTCGAATTCCCTGCTTGCCGACAATTTCAGCAATCCCTCGGTGAGCCCGTTCAACTCCTCTTTCACTTCTGCCGAATCTCTGCCGTATTTCCTGCCCAGCGCGGTAAGCCCGTAAAGCGTAAGCCCCGCCGCGTGCCTGCCGCTGTGCACGCTCGACGCAGCATGAGCCACCGCTCTTGCCGCCGCTTCTGCGACCGCGTTGCAGCTTTCAGCCGCCGCTCTGTGCGCCGCGAGGATATATCTGCGAGCCTCGGGCATTCTGATCGCGCCTTTCGCCCACAGAAAAGCTGCTTCCCTTGCCTGCCTCACCCTCTGGTCGTCTGAATATTCTTCAAACAGTCTGACGTATTTTTCGCAATATTCAAGCGCCCAGACGACCAGACAAAGTTTGTCGAAACCTGCTGCCGCGTCGTAAAACGCGTCAGTAATCCCGTCGTAAGGCATAAAAAGGAGTTTGCGCTCTTTTGCGCTCATAATTCGGAACTTGTGCCGATGCGGGTCGCTCCTGCGTTGATATATACCACCGCCGTGTCGTAATCGCGTATGCCGCCGGACGCCTTGATCTTGCATGAACCGCAGTTCGCCTTCATCACTTCGACGGCGTGAAGCGTCGCGCCTCCCTTGGAAAATCCTGTGCTCGTCTTGACGAAATCCACGCCGGCTTCCGCGCAGAGTCTGCACGCTTTTGCGATCTCCTCGTCAGTCAGCAGGCAGGTCTCAAGGATCACCTTTATCGTCGCTCCGCACGCGCGGACAAGCATTATGTCCCCGAATACGTAAGCGCTGTCTCCTTCTTTGAGCGCGCCGACCGCGAGCACCATGTCGATCTCGTCGGCGCCGTCCTCAACGGCTTTTTTTGCTTCGAAAGCCTTTGCTTCCGCGCTCATCGCGCCCAGCGGGAACCCTACCACGCAAGCTACTTTCACGTCGCTGCCCTCAAGCAGTTTTTTGCATAGCGATACGTAACGCGAATTTACGCAGACGCTCGCGTAATCGTGTTTTTTTGCGGTCTCGCAAAGTTTTTCTATGTCGGCTTTCGTAGCCTCTGGTTTGAGATTGGTGAAGTCTATGTATTTGTTTATCTCCATAAATTCCTCACTTGACGGTCTTTAAAATAAGCTTTCTGTCCGTCGGTTTTTTATCTGAAATTTTTACCGAAGCGAGCACGTCTTTTGCAAAAACGACGTCCTCGTATCTGTCGAAATACACCGTTGCCAGAAGTGAGTCTTCTTCAACGCGGTCTCCTCTGCGCACGTTGTATTTTATTCCCACGTGCGGCGACACGGAGTCTTCTTTTCTGTTCCTTCCGCCGCCGAGCGCAAGCACGGTCTTTGCCGCTTCCATAGCGTCAACTCTTGCCACGTATCCGGATTTTTCGGAGTACACTTCGATCTTGCAAGCAGCGCGGCACAACGGTTTTTCAAGCGCGTCAACCTTTGCGCCCTGCGCGGTAAGCATGCAGGCGAACTTCTTCAGCGCGGCGCCCGAAACGACCGCTTCGTCCACGTCCTTTTCTGCTCCTTCGCAACCGAGAAGCTGAACGCAAAGCGCTTTCGCGACGGTATAAAGCGGACAATCCGTCTTTCCTCTCAGCACTTCGAGCGCGCCTTCGACCTCTAAGGAATTGCCTATGTAATCAGAAAGCGGCTCGTTCATGTCGGTGATCAACGCGCTGACGTTTCTGCCTGCCCTTTTCCCGACTTTTACCATAAGCGAAGCGAGTTTTTCCGCGCTTTTCAGGTCATGCATGAACGCCCCATTGCCGCACTTGACGTCGAGAACGATGTTCTTTGCGCCGGAAGCCAGCTTTTTGGACATGATGGAAGCGGCGATCAGCGGCACGCTTTCCACGGTTGCGGTGACGTCCCTGAGCGCGTACAGGATCTTGTCTGCAGGACATATATCCTTTGTCTGTCCGGCGATCGCAAGCCCCGCTTCGTCTATTTGCCTGTAAAATTCTTCTTCGGAAAGCGAAGTGCTGACCCCCTCCACCGCCTCAAGCTTATCCAGCGTTCCGCCCGTATGCCCCAGTCCTCTGCCGCTCATCTTGGCGCACACTCTGCCGAGCGCCGCCATTACGGGGATCACGATAAAACTGGTGCTGTCTCCCACGCCCCCGGACGAGTGCTTGTCGACCGTCCTGTCGCCGTATGCGGAGAGATCGATCGTGTCGCCGCTTTCAGCCATGGCTGTGGTGAGATAAAAAGTCTCTTCGTCCGTCATGCCGTTTATCGCCGTCGCCATAAGCAAAGCAGCGGACTGATAGTCCGCTACGCTGCCGTCGCATACCCCTCTGATCCAGAAACGTATCTGTTCTTCGGAAAGGGCTTTTTTGTTGCGTTTGTCGTCGATGACGTCGTAGATGCGCATACTATCTCCTTTTTCTCGCGGTGTCAATGATGTTTTTTACCGCGTTTTCGTCGGCATTTCCGCCCAGCTTCTTTATCGCGTAAACGAGATCGGTGTCAAAAGTCACCGCAACTTCTCTGAAACCGAATTTCTGAGCGAGTTCGTTCTCAAGTTCCTTTGTGTAACGGGTTATTCCGCTCAGAGTGAACATCGGCTCGGATATCAGCCCTACCGCGAGATAATCACCGGCAGAAGCGTAACAGAACTCCTTGACGAGCGGATATTCCGCCAGAAATCCGTTTATGTCGGCATAAGCGGAAGCTACGATCAACTGAGGTGCGGCTAAAGCCGCGATGATAAATGCGTTCATACCTCAGTTGTGCGCGTTTTCTGCGTTTTTATGCGCTATTTCGTATAAGTTTCTCTGAAATCTTCGTAACGGGTCACGTTCTGACCGTTGCCCCAGAGTTGTTCCAGGCTGTAAAGCCTTCTCGTCTCCTCGTGGAACACGTGTACGACTACGCTGCCGTAATCGACGACCGCCCATCTGCCGTCTCTTTTGCCTTCGCTTCTGAGCGGCTCGAGAGAATAATTCTTGCTGAGTTCTTCCTCGAGATTGTTGGCAAGCGCCTTGACCTGAGTGGTCGAACGCCCGCTTACGATCACGAAATAGTCCGCAACGATGGAAAGTTCTCCGATGTCGATGACCGTGATGTCGACGCCTTTCTTGTCGTCGAGAATTTTACAGATCAGATTTTTCAATTCGTTTGCTTGCATATTTTCTCCGTTTATTTATAGTAATCCACCGCCTGTCGGGTCAGCGGATATATTTCGCAGTTTTTTTCGATGAGATAATCGTAAGAACGCCTGAGGCACGCTCTGAAACCCTTTTCAAAGTCTTCGCGTATCAGTTTTCTGAGCGCATCCACCCCGGTGAAATCTCTCGCGTCCTCGAGCATGTCCGCGCAGAAAATCAGCTTGTCAAGCGTGTTCATGCCCGGTTTCCCGGTACAATGGCAAGCGATCGCGTCAACGATCTTTGCGTCATTTATTCCGTATTCGTCCATAGCGAGCACGGCTCCGTAGAACTGGTGCTCCACTTCGCTTCCGGCACAATCCGCCGGCAATTTCGACCTGTCGTGCGGGCTTTTGCTCCTCAGCTTTGCGCAGTCGTGAAGCATGGCGGCAAGGAATACTTCGTCGTTGTCCAGCCCTAACCGGCACTCGAAATTGAGCCTTAAAGCACATTCGCATGTACGCGCGATGTGATCGAACGTTTTGGGCAACACTTCTGCCTTGAGTTTTTCGGCGTAACCGCCGAAGCGCCTGTAAAGCCCGTTGCGCTTGATATAAGCGGCGACGTTTTCAGGAATGTCGTCCGTTTTGTCCATGTTTATCAGATACCTGACGCAGGTAGAACTGACCGCTTTCGGCACGTCGCCCACGAGCGTTATGTCCGCGCCCTTTCTGCGCCAGTAAGCAAGCGCTTTTTCAAATTCTTCTTCTCTGTCCGCTCTGGGAAAAACGATCAGGGGAAGGAGCTTTATCACTTTTTCAGGCTCTTTCCATTTGTCAAGATCAATAAGGCTGTCACCGCCTATGATATACGCCGCGTCGTCATACCTTTCTTTGATCGTCGGAAGCACGTCGCAGGCGTAATTCACCCCGCCGAGTTCGTATTCGAGCGTGCAGAGTTCAAATTCCGGACGATCGGAAAGCGCGATCTTCAGCATTTCTATCCTGTCCTCGAACGAGACATTGCAACTCTTGTGCGGAGGAATTCCGGAAGGGAGAAAAACCACTTTTTCAAGACCGGCTGAAAGCGCCTTTTCAGCCATAGCTATATGAGAATTATGCACGGGGTCGAACGCCCCGCCGAAAATACCCGTTTTCGCCATATGAATATTATATATCAAAACGCACGTTCAATCAATTGTTTTTCAAAATTTTACCTCACGTTTAAACTCCGTGAAAAAAGTCAACAATCAGGATATGCACAGATATATCGACACGTTTTTTATAATACTCGGCGTATTCGTGGTAAGCTTTGTGATCTGCGGACTTCTGACGGCAAAGTTCGCGGTCAAACTTGCGATTTCCTTTGCCTTTTCGCTTGTCGCCGTATGCGTTCTCGCTTACCTCACACGCGGCGGGAAACGCGGCAACGCGGATTACAGATCGTTCGTTACATACTGCCTGCTTTCCGAAGAAAGCGAAACCGCCGCGATGCTCAAAAGCGCGGGATTTCTGTCCGAAAACGCCGCCCCGCTGGACGGCTTTTACGTTGCGGACGGCTCTGCGGTTTATCTTCATCTGAAATTCTCACGGCCGTCAGCCGATCTCATAGTCTCCCTTTACAAGAAATGCAGAAAAAACGCATTGTCCAGGCTCACTGTCTGGTGCACTTCTTTTGAAAGAAAAAGCGTTGCCATATCATGCACTCTGCCGGGCGTTGAAATAAAATTCAGAACGCTGAAACCGCTGTACAAGTCGCTCAGAAAGAAAAAACTTCTGGACGGAAAGCGGCTGGGAGCGTCACCACGTCCTTCGTTCAGAACGCTTTTGCCCGTGATCCTCAGCACGCGCAATTCGTACAGATTCGCGCTGGCGGCGCTTACGCTTTACGCGTTTTCCTTGCTCACTCCTCTCAGAATATATTATATCGTTGCGGCGACTTCTACCCTCGTTCTCGCGATCGTATCGAGAATATACGGCGAAAAGATCTGACCGCGCCGTTTTTCTCCACGCGCGCATGTGTACCGGGGCAAATAAAAACGCGCGCATACAGCGCGCGCATGATTGAATATTGTTATATTATAAGGCTTGATTTCCGTTGCCGCTCAGTCCGCTCGGCAGGATCACTCAATATCGTCGTCGTCCGGCTTGGGAACGTCTTCGATCTGTTTTCTGCTCATTCTCTTGACAGTGTTGATAATGACGTTGTTGATATACAGCCTGAACTCGCACCCGAGGAACTTAGCCGCCTTTTCGCTCATGACTATGCGGGGAAGGAATATCCTGAGGTAATCCATAACTGACGATGAGTTGTCCATATAGAATTTCACGCTGATGATCTTCTTCTCTCCGTCGACAAGCACGATGTTCTTGCGTATCGAATAATTGACGATGTCGTGTATGTCGTCGTTGCGTTCGTTGATCCTTTTCACGCGCGTGCGGTGCGCGTCGCTCTTGTCCGCGATCACGATTGCCGCCGCAATTTCGTTCACGACGTTGCCTATCTCCTCCTCGTGGTTGCCCACAGCCGTACAGATCGCGCATACGTCCTCGAGAGGCATGCCCATATCCTTGAGTATAGGATATATGAGAAGTGCGCCCGTCACGCCGTGATCCTTGCGGTTTATCATGTTGCCCACGTCGTGTACGTAACCGGCTATCCTCGCAAGTTCCTTGGTCTTTTCGTCATAACCGAGCTTGTCAAGTATCATATAAGCGGTCCGCGAAACGTATCCCACGTGTCTGAGACCGTGTTCGGTATACTTCATCGCGCTGAGCACGTGATTGGCTCCGTCGATCAGAAGCTGGATCTCCTTGCTGTTTTTCACGTCTTCGTAAGTTACCATATTCCCTCCCTTCAGGTGAACAACTCGTAGTCGTCCTGCTTCTCGACGAACGCTATGTCCGTCGCTTTTTCTATCACGCGGCGGTTGTCTCCGCCGGCGGCATGGTCAAGATAATACATCACCATCTTGACGAAAGTCTGAAAGTCGTCTATCTGCGATTCCTTGTTCTGAGATATAAGCGCCGCCATTATGCGTTCTACTGCGGCGTCGAGCTGTTTGCCGGAATACTTGCCCTCAATGGCGCCCTTTACGCGGATGGTGACGTACGCGCGCCTGAAAACCAGATCAGAATTTTCAATTATCCTGGGCGCGCGGGTGTTCATCTTGTACATCCTGCCGTCGTGCACGTAATAGATCACAGGCGACGAAGAATACAGGAACTGGCAGGTGATTATCTCCTCTTTGAGCGCCGGGGTGATGTCGTCGTCGAGAAGCATGTCTGAAACAGTTTCTCTCAGATCCGCCGTGTATTTGCTGTCGCAAAGGAACACAGCGAACGTGATTATGCCGAGTTTTTCGTCGATAGGACAATTCTCTATCCCGAATCTGACGAAATATTCGTACGCATACATTTTGTCCTTTATCTTGATGAGCGCGTTTTTAAGCTCACGCATCGTGCCTTCCAGCCTGGTGCCTTCAGACGTCGTGCGCATAGGGAGCATATTTATTATTTTGTCTA
This sequence comes from uncultured Christensenella sp., assembly GCA_949298505.1. Taxonomy (GTDB): domain Bacteria; phylum Bacillota; class Clostridia; order Christensenellales; family UBA3700; genus Ornithoclostridium. The sequence continues at coordinate 32,688 of CASFWW010000012.1, forward strand.
TATCCGCCCTCATGTCCGCAGTCATTTCAAGCGGAGCAAAGTCGTAAAACGACGGCTTTATCCTGCAATCCGCATACTTTTCAAGGTATCTCTTGACGAACTTTGCGTCGTCCATATCGCCCATCAGCGCGACCTGAGCGTTTATGACCTTGAGCGCTTCGTCTCTCTTTCCGCAGAGATTGAGCGCTATCGCGTACATCTTGTTGTAGTAGTAATAGTCGGGATCTTCGATCGCCAGCGCGCGCGAAAGTTCGAGCAGTTTTTCGTTGTAGCCGCACGAAACGAACGCCGCAAATATGTCTCTCAGTCCTCTCAGATCGTCTGAATCAACTGCGTCCACAAGCCTGTCTGCGACCTCGTCTGCCATGTAAGTATCGCCGAGGATGTTCGCCGCGTTGAATTTCACGCACAGCGCCGCTACGTCTGAAGTGACGATCTCTAGCACTTTGTCCGCATAATAAACCGCCTTGTTGCAGTCAAATTTCAGGCAACAGCGCGCCATAATCCTGTAAAATTCGCAGGTGTATTCTCCCGCCAGATCTATCTTTCCGAGCAGGAAATTCACCGCCTGACGACACTTGCCCCTTTCCACGAGGTCGCGCGCTTTCTGCAAAATCGCATAGACGTTTTCGTCCGGAACGGGTTCTCCTTCAAGCCCGTCCATCGGCTGAGAAAAACTCTGAAGCGACATCGCAAAATCGCGGAACGCCCTCTCCAGCACCTTTCTTTCGCCCTCGGGCGCCGCAGAAAAATCAAGCGTGTCTTTGACGAGTCCGAAATAATAGCCGACGGCTTCTGCGTTCTGCATCTGGATGTTGTTGCTGACGAGTTCTCTGACTATCGGCTTCACCGAAACGTCTCTGATCTTTCCGCCCGTCTTCATGTATTGCTTGAGCGCGCGGTGCAGATAGTAGTTGGACACCGGGTAGTTGCTCATTTCGGCAAAAGCAATGCCGCGCGTCTTGTCGGCGCGTACGTTTTTCTGACCGAAACGGTTGAGAAGTTTTACGCTTTCGGCGGCTTTGCCCCTTGCGAGCATGCCTTCGGCAAGCGAAAGTATCTGCTCCGGATCGTAATTTTCAGTTGTCGGAACGTTTATTACCGTCATTTGCTTCCTCGAAAATTCTTTCTACGTCCTCTTTTGTGAATACTTCCTTTTTGCGGCAGAAATCGCAGTTGAACTCGATCGCTCCGTTTTCCGCTATTATCTCAAGCGCGTCTTTTTTGCCCATCGAGATAAGTATCCTCTCCATGGATTCTCTGCTGCAACCGCATACGTATGCCGGATAGGTCGGCTGAAGCGGTTTGTTCTCAAAATGTCCGAAATACTCCTCTATCAGCGTGGACGGAGTGTGTTTTGCGACGATCTCGTCCATATCCGTGAAATCCCTCACGACGTCAGCGAGCGTTTCGGTTATCTCGGGAGGACAACCGGGCATCGGCTGGACTATCACCGCGCCCGCAGCCTTAACGCTTCCGTCACCGTTAAGTTTTACGCCCGTTGCGATCGCGCTCGGGAGTTGCTCCGAGACGGTAAAATAATACGCAAAATCAGCGTCCACCGTGCCGTTTACCAGCCCGACGGTGCCGTTGTAAGGCTCTTTCAGACCGAAATCCTTTATCACTGTGAGCCTTCCTCTGCTGCCGATCACTTCGCTGACCGGGTGCGCTTTCTCGCCGGCAAAACATCCGGGATTATCCATACGGCAGCGCACCTTGGAGCCGCAATCTCCGCAGACGATGACGTTGCCGCCGGCGCCGCCTCCGTCTATTATCAACGTGAGCTTGTGTTTCAGTCCTTTGAATCCCGCGCTCATGAACACGCCCATCGCCAGCACTTTGCTCATTGCGACGGTCGCGCTTTCGGACGTTTCGTGTATACGGCGGGCGGTCTCGGCAGTCTCCGTACAGTCTATCGCAGTGACGATCGCTTTTCCTCCGAAAAGCATAGATCTCAACAATATATCCATTACAATCTTTCGCAAACCCAGACTATACGCGTGGTCTTAGCTCCGGGTCTTCCTCCGTTTTCAAAATCTGAAGCCCTGTAAAAAAACTTCCCTTCGAGCGCGCTTTCCACGTCTTTTACCGTGTGAGCGTACTGGGTATGTTCCTCAGTTTGCTTTACGTACTTTCCGTCGTCGTCTCTGACGAAGAAAGTGAGTTCCATATTCACGCCGCCCCTGAACCGGGAGTTCGTCCACAGATAGGTCAGATCGTCGTAATCTTCGAAAAACACGTTGTCGGAGATTATGTTTTTTATCTTGTACTCCGTCGAGACGTCGAATATGAGTTTTCCTCCCTTTTTGAGAAAGCAAGCCGCGTTTGCAAAAAACACGGCGAGATCTTTTGTCTTTACGTAATTCACTCCGTCGCAGACGCAGGTCGCGAAGTCAACTTCTCTTCCAGGTCTGAACGTCGTTGCGTCAGCCTGTACGAACAAAGGTCTCACTCCGTTCGCTCTGGCGTTTACGACAGCTTCGCCAAGCATTTCCGGGCTGACGTCGACTCCAGTCATCCTGAAGCCTTTCTTTGCAAGCGCGATCGTGATCCTGCCGCTGCCGCAACAAAGGTCCACTCCCTCGCTTCCGCTCAGTTCGGCGTCAAGCAGCTTCAGATAGCCGTCGTAATCGAAATCCGTCATAAGACGGTCGTAATACGCGGCGAGACAGCCGTAGCCGTTCATTTCCTTTTACCTTTTTTGGGATTAATTCTCTGGTTTCTGGCGGCTTCTTTCTGCTGCTGTTTTTTCTGTGCGAGCGCCGCCTTTGCCGCCTGTTCCTGCTCGTATTCGTACATCTGATTGACGAGAAGATCGTTGCAGAAATTGCCGAACGCGACGTTGAGGGTGATATAAAGCCCCGCCCCGATCGTTATCATGAAGAAATACACGATATACTTCAGGAATCCCGCCATGATGAGCAGCATAGGCGCAACCATGAGCACGGTCAGTATCAGATTGGGCAAAAACATTATTATCGCGGAGATAAGGCTGTTCTTGATGTACTGCCCGTAGTTGAACCTGAAAGAAACGCAGGTCGGAAGGAAAACCGATACAAACAGCATCGAAAGCAGCGCAAACAGAAGCGAACCTATGCACCACACCCAGATGCCCGCCCCGGCGGAACCTGCGGTCCCCATACAGCGCAACAATTCGATCGTAGCACACGCAGCGTTGGTTCCCACGAGACCGAGATAGGTGAAGGTGATCAGAAATTTCCACCAATGCAGTTTGATTCCTCTGAAGAAGTGCTTGAGCACTTTGACTTCCGCGCCCCAGTAGTAGTTTCTTATGCAGTGATACGCTCCGGCAAGCCCGATCGAAAAGATCATCAGACAAGGCGTGAAGAAATACAGGAAACATTTGCTCCTGATGCCGTAAATCATGTTGATGCCGGCGACGGTGTCGTCAACAAGGCCGTAGCCTATGCCCAGAAAGCCTGAGAAGCTGTATCCCGCCTGAGCTATCTGATCCTGCTCGTAATTCGCCAAAAGAAAGATGAACAAGACGATAAACGGAAGCGCGAATATGTCCAGCATCAGATTGATCGCCAGCATATTCTTGAGATTGGAGCCGAACACGGAAAACGCTTTGCGTATCCTGCCCCTTTCGTTGTAGTCCCTTTCGGGTCCGAGATCCTTGCCGAGAGTCATCTTCGCGGCAAGCAGCGTCAGTTTTGACATTGTATACTCCTGAATATAATAAAAATATCGTACACACTATTTTACACTACTTTTATAAAAAGAGCAATAGAATTATCGCCAACTATTTGCAAAATTAAGCCGAAAACGCTTTACAGCAAGCGACGATTGTGTTATCATTGTTCAAAGCAATAGAGGCGCGGTACTCATCAGTACGCGGAACAACGTCTCAAGGGACGCCGCAGAAAGGGTTTACCGCCGAAGTCGCTTTCCTTCCTTGACGGGTCTGCGGCTGGATGCGGAGTTAAGAGTTCCGTATCTGTCATCTTACGATGGAGCGCTATTTGCGGAAACCTTTTTTCGTTTTCCCTTTTCCGTTCCGTCTTTCAGCGCGAACGGTTTTTTTTATTCCGTAAACGCCGTGATCACGATAAAATATTCGGCATAAAGCCGCAAAACAGGAGTAAATATGAAAAAGTACAACATAGCCGTCGTCGGCGCAACCGGCATGGTCGGCAATAAGTTCCTCGAAGTTCTGGCGGAGAAAAATCTCCCCGTCGAAAACTATTACCTCTACGCTTCCGCAAAAAGCGCGGGCAAGACTGTCAGCTTTATGGGCAAGGATTACACCGTTATTGAGCTGACCGAAGCAAACGTCCTCGACAAGAAGATAGACATCGCTCTGTTCTCCGCAGGCGGTTCCACCAGCGCAAAGTTCGCGCCCGTATTCGCAAAGCACGGCGCGGTCGTCATCGACAACTCCAGCCAGTGGCGTATGTACGACGACGTTCCTCTCGTTGTTCCCGAAGTCAATCCTCAGGACATCGACTGGCATCACGGTATAATCGCCAACCCCAACTGCTCCACCATTCAGGCTATGGTAGCTCTGAAGCCTCTTTACGACAAGTTCGGCATCAAGAGGATCGTTTACAGCACCTACCAGGCAGTGAGCGGCGCGGGCGTCGCGGGCTACAACGATCTTATGGAAGGCATCAAGGCTTTCGCAAACGGCGGAACTTACAAGACGCAGAAGTTCCCCTACCAGATCGTCAACAACTGCCTGCCTCACATCGACGTTTTCCTTGAAAGCGGCTATACAAAAGAAGAAGAAAAAATGATCAAAGAGACCAAGAAGATCCTCGGAGATCAGAATATCAAAGTCACCGCCACCACCGTGCGCGTGCCCGTTCTCAACTCCCACAGCGAGTCCGTCAACGTCGAATTCGAGAAGCCCTGCACCAAAGAGGCGGTCATCGAAGCGCTCAAGGGTCAGAAAGGTCTTGTGGTCGTTGACGACGTTGCAAATCTCAAGTACCCGATGCCCATCGATGCGACCGGTCACGACGAAGTGTTCGTGGGCAGGATCAGGATTGACGATACCGTCGAAAGCGGCGTAAACCTCTGGGTCGTAGCCGACAACATCCGCAAGGGCGCGGCTTCCAACGCCGTCCAGATCGCGGAATACATGATCGAAAACGGAAAAATCTGAAATTTATAATGAGGTGAATTTTATGTTTAAGGGTCTCGGTACGGCAATGATCACGCCGTTCGACGCAGACGGAGCGGTCGATTACCCCGCTCTCGAAAAAATTGTAGACGGTCAGCTGAAAGGCAACGTCGACGCCCTCTTCGTGTGCGGCACGACCGGCGAGCCGCCGACAATGAACGCGGCTGAAAGAGAAAAAGTCGTGAAGTCCGTCATCGAACAGGTGAACGGAGCGATCCCCGTATTCGTCGGCACCGGCAGCAACGATTGCGCCCACGCAGTAGAACTCAGCAAACAGGCTCAGGCTATGGGCGCGGACGGCGTTCTCGCGGTCACCCCCTACTACAATAAATGCACTCAGGACGGGCTTTACCTTTACTACAAGGCGATCAACGACGCGATCGACGTTCCCATCGTCGCTTACAACGTTCCCGGCAGAACGGGCGTCAACATGAAACCCGAAACGGTTGAAAGGCTGACCGCTCTCAAAAACGTCAGAGGCGTGAAAGAAGCCAGCGGCAACATCGCTCAGATACTCGAAACGTCCAGACGCATCCGCGGATCTCAGATAAATCTGTATTCGGGCGACGATTGCATCGCCGTGCCGATTATGTCCGTGGGCGGAAGCGGACTCATTTCAGTCGCTTCCAACGCGATCCCCGCAGTGATGTCTGAGATGATACACGCATGGCTGGACGGCGACCACGCAAAAGCCCTCGAAATGCAGATGAGGTATCAGCCCTTCTTCGACGCAATGTTCCTCGAAGTCAATCCGATCCCCGTCAAGACGGCATGCGCGCTGCTCGGAATGTGCAAGCCTTTCATGCGCCTGCCTCTGACCACTCTGACTGACGGCAACAGAGATAAACTTGAAAAAATCATGAAGGATCTCGCGATCCTCTAAGGAGAAACCATGACGAATATCGTAATTTGCGGCATTGGCGGAAAGATGGGCATGAAGGTGCTTGAAGTCCTTCAGAATTTCGACGACGTGACCTGCGTCGCTGGTATAGACGCTTATGCGGACAAAAGCAGATTTTCCGTGCCCGTGTTCGACAAACCGCAGGACATTGACGTAAAAGCCGACGTGATTGTAGACTTTTCACGACCCGAAGCGTTAGACGGTCTGCTCGCTTATGCGGTCAGAAACAACGTCGCTCTCGTGCTTGCAACGACAGGTTATTCCAAAGAACAGGAGGACGCGATAAAGGCGGCAAGCGAAAAGGTCGCAATATTCCGCGCGAGCAATATGTCGCTCGGCGTAAACCTGCTCGTCCACCTGTGCAGGAAGGCGGCGGCGATACTCGGAGACGGCTTCGACGTGGAGATAGTCGAAACGCATCACAACAAGAAAGTGGACTCCCCTTCAGGCACCGCGCTCACCCTCGCGAACGCTATAAAAGAAAAAAAAGAAGGCTCCTACCTGACTTTCGGCAGACACGGGGGCGACACGAAACGCAAACACGACGAAATAGGCGTGCACGCCGTCAGAGGAGGCACCGTCGTCGGCAAGCACGAAGTGCATTTCTTCGGTGAAGACGAAGTGGTCACCCTGACCCACGAAGCGCACAGCAAAGCGGTGTTTGCGCAAGGCGCCATCCGCGCGGCGGCGTTTGTGGCAAAATGCGGACCCGGGCTTTACTCGATGCCCGACATGGTCGCTTCACTATAGTCAATCCTCTTGTCTGCGGAAACGCAAGGATTATAAACTACAAAAACACGGACGGATTTCCCGCCCGCGTTTTTTGTATACTCAAAAAATAATGCGAGCCTTGTTCAGGCTCGCGCTTGTGTTTATAACATCTGAGACAAGCGTCGTAGAACGCGTAAAAGCGCGCCTTGAAACTGCTTGATCCTTATAGCGGATATTCGTTTTCCTTAATCAGGCGCCGTGATACTTGTTGTACGCTTCTGCATACGCCTTTTTGAATTCGTCTATTTCCGCCTTGTGTTCTTTCACAAGAGAGTCGGTTTCCTGCGTGATGTAGCTGTGCTTTTTGTAGACCGTCACTTCGAAATTTTCCGCAAATTTAAAAGCGAGCGCCTGTTCCCAGGTATAGTTTATGCCGCTCGTGGCGGTGATCGTCTTTTCTCCGTCTTCATAGGTGTATGTCACGCAGTAAAAATCTTTGGTGGAGTTGGAAGACTTCATCTCGCTCGACACATAAGTCGCCTGAACTTTTCTTCCCTTCTTCAGCGTTGTCAGGAAAATCGCGTACCTGATCATATATGTCGTGGCGAAAAGTACGGCTAGCGCGCCGGCGAAAACTGCTATGTAAAGCGACGCTTTCGCGCCCTGGATCCCAGCATTGTCGCTCCATACGGAAAGTATGACGATGGGCGCGACGATAAGAATCGCACCCACAACGTAAGCTATTATTGCGGATTTTATGCCGTTTTTCTTCATTGCTGCTTGTACACCAGTCTGTTGCAGTTGGGACAGAATTCGAGACCGCCGTCCTGACGGAGTTTTGCGGCGATATCCTTTGACAATTCGAGACCGCAGCCCATGCATGAGCTTGTCGCCTCGTCGAACGGAACAAACGGCGGAAATTTCGCGACCTCCTTTGCCTTTTTGTACATCTCGACAAGTTCCGGCTCGATCGTCTTTTCAAGTTCTCTCTGCGCCGCCATGACCTCTTTGGCCTTGGACTGGATCTCCTGCCTGACCTTTTCCATATCGGGCGTGCACTTCTTTACGGCGACGAAGTAGTTGTTCGCGTTCGTAAAGAACGCCTTTGCGTCGGCGTCCAGCTTCACCAGCTCTCTGCGCACGGCGTCGAGTTCTTTTTCGATCGCTTCAAGCGTGCCGTACAGCTTGAGAAGCTGTTTTTCATAATAATCTGCTTGTTTCAGATCGCTGATCTCGTCAACGCCTTTGTAGTACTCGTCTATATCCGCCAGCAGTTTTTCGTACTGTTTCGTC
>CASFWW010000013.1:0-5244 GCA_949298505.1 uncultured Christensenella sp.
ACCAGCCCAGTTTTTGTCAGGTTCTTTTTGCCCGCTTCAAACTGAGGTTTTATCAGCGCGACAACTTCTCCGCCCGGCTTTACGGTCGAAAGTACGGCAGGGAGAACGAGTTTCAGGGATATAAAACTGACGTCTATGCAGGCGAAGTCGCACAGTTCTCCGAAACTATTCTCAGTCAGATCTCTTGCGTTTGTGTTGTCTTTTATAACGACGCGGGCATCCATTCTGAGCACGTCGTCAAAAGCGCACTCGCCCACGTCCACCGCGTAGACCTTCAACGCGCCGTGAGACAAAAGACAGTCTGTAAAGCCGCCGTTCGAAGCTCCAATGTCTGCGCAGACTTTGTCTTTTACATCGAGAGAAAAATCTAAAAAAGCTTTTTCAAGCTTGTCTCCGCCGCGGGAGGCGAAACGGTATTCCTTTTCTACGACAACGACGTCTCCTTCCCTTATGTTCTGAGAAGGCTTGTCCGCAATTTTTCCGTTTACCGAAATAAAGCCGTCGGAAACCATGGACGCGGCTTTCGTACGGCTGTAACAAAATTTTTCGCTGAGATAAACGTCCAGTCTCACGGCTTTACCGCTCCGAGAATTTTTTCTGCCAGAGAATCGGGATCGGTACCGGTGGACTTCAGAATATAGCCGACGCTTCCCAGAGGATAAGGCTTTTCACCGAACGCAAAAACGGTCACGTCGGCAGAAGTTCCATTTTCGGAATAGTAATTGACCACGCCTTCTCCGAAACCTCCGGTCTTTACGCCATCTTCAAGCGTGAATATCTTCTTTCCTTTGATCTCGTCAAGAATTGCATGATCCATGGGTTTTATAAACCTTGCGTTCACCACGTCGACTCTCACGCCTCTATCTGCGAGTAATTCAGCGGTTTTCATAGCGTTATAAACGCATATCGCACCGGTGGCGAGGATGACTGCAGAGCCATTACCTTGGGTGAGAAGTTCCCACTTACCGGGTTTTATCGGAGTGTGAACGTCATAGCCGAACGAGTCATCCGCTTTCGGATAGCGTATCGCAAGCGGTTTGCCGTAAGTCAGCGACCACGCGAGCGCGTCGCGTAGTTCCTTGCCGTCCTTGGGCGCAAAAACCGTCATTCCGGGAAGCGCGCGCATAAACGAAATATCGTAAATTCCCTGATGAGTCTCTCCGTCACCCGCGACAATTCCGCACCGGTCAACGCATACGGTTACCGGAAGCGAATTCAGGCATACGTCGTGCAGGAGCTGGTCGTACGCACGTTGCAAAAACGTGGAATATACTGCGAAATACGGCTTTTTTCCGCCGAGCGCAAGCCCTGCCGACATACACATCGCGTGAGCCTCTGCAATGCCGACGTCGACAAACCTTTCGGGAAATTTCTTTTCGAAAACGTCCAGACCGGTACCGCTCGCCATTGCCGCGGTCACAGCGAATACATCCTTGTCTTTTTCTGCAAGCCTGCACAATTCCTCGCCGCAGATCTGGGAAAAAGTCCGGCAATGCTGTTCGGTAACCGAATAGCCGTGGTACTTTTCCGGATCTTCTTCAGCGGGAGCGTATCCTTTGCCTTTTTTTGTGAAAATATGCACGATCACGGGAGTGTCACACTTTTTAGCCTTTTCGAAAGCTTTGATAAGCGCTTTGACGTCGTGACCGTCTATCACCCCGATATATTTAAGTCCGAAGAACGCGAACGGGAGGGAAACGCGCTCTTTTTTCAGCCTGTGAAGATAGCTGGAAATGACACCTACGTTCTTAGAGATGCTCATTTCGTTGTCGTTGAGCACGATGACTGTCTTTTTCCCCGTGCAGGCAATATCGTTGAGAGCTTCGTAAGCAAGCCCGCCGGTCATAGCGCCGTCTCCGATGAATGAAACGATCTCTTCACCGTTTTCTGACGCGCGTGCGAGACCGCATGCGAGAGAAACCGACGTTGAAGCGTGCCCGGTGTTCGCTACGTCGTATTCGCTTTCCTGGGTCTTGGGAAAACCGGCGAGACCTCCGTCCTCGCGCAGATTCTCCAGAAAATTTTTTCTTCCGGTAAGTATTTTGTGTGCGTAACATTGATGCCCGACGTCGAATATAAGCTTGTCCTTGGGTGCGTTAAAAACGTAATGAAGCGCGACGACAGCTTCGACGGCACCGAGATTGGAAGAAAGGTGTCCGCCGTGTCTGAATACGGTTTTGAGTATCAGTTCCCTTACCTCGTCGCAAAGAACTCTGAGCTGATCGAGACTCAGGTTTTTCAGATCTTCGGGATAATTTACCTTTTCAATTACGCTCATTTTTATTCCTTTTGAAGGTTTTTACGACTGAATACAGCCGCCTGGCGGTGAACATTACGATACTCTCGCTGTTACTTACCGCAATTTTTTTGCAGAACGCTTTTCCTCCCACCGTTACCGAAGCAATGACTGCCGAAACGAGTATCGACGGCAGTAACGCGTCTGTACCGAAAGTCTCAGAAATGGCAGCTACTATGCTTGCTCCGCACGCACCGCTCATAACTCCGCATATATCCCCGACGACGTCGGCGCAGAGATTATTGACTTTTTCGGCGTTCGAAATAAGCCATGCCGCAAGCTTTTTGACGTCATTGTCGGCGCCGTCTGAGTTTATTCTGCAAAGCGAACATGAAGTTACGCTCACACCTATTACATCAAAAATTATACTAGTTATTATCATAAAAATCAATAGCATCGTCGCAATAAGTATGTCGCTGCCACCTACTGCGACCTGCGACAATACGCTCGTAACAAGCGACAAGACGAATGTAATAACCAGAATTTTTAATGCCCAGTCAAAGGATCTTGACTGATTTTCAGGTTTACGTTTTTTGTTTTTATTGTAGAAACCGGTAATTTTCGCCACGCTATATTATATTTTGCCGCAACGTTTTAAATGCCTGAACGAAACGACCGGTTGACTTTTTCAATAATTTCTGTCAGACAGATAATGACAAAGCCTTATAAGTTTTTCAGCTTTGTCGCCGTAACGGGATATGCAGGAAACGGCTCTTTGAGTATAGTCTTTTGCTTTTTTCTCTGCGGCTTCCAGCCCGAACATGGCAACATAGGTGTTTTTCTTGGCTTTTTTGTCGCTTCCCACGTTTTTTCCGAGCACTTCTTCTGTTGAGGTGCAATCCAGAATATCGTCGGTTATCTGATATGCCGTGCCCATATAATCTGCAAAATTGATCAGGTCTATCTCCTCTTCCTTACTGCACCCGCAAGATACCGCGCCTGAAAGAAGCGCGGCGATCAGAAGCCCGGAAGTCTTTCCCGAGTACATAGCCAGAAGCGATTTTTCGTCGTAGCCTGCGCCGTTGTTGTCTGTAATATCCATGCACTGACCGCCGACCATGCCGGTGGTGCCGGCGTATTTTGCAATATAACTCGCGGCAAGGACGTCGCGTGAAGAATTCACCGTTTCAAGCAATACTTCGTATGCCGAATTGAGCATTGCGTCTCCGGCGAGGAGTGCGATCGCTTCTCCGAACTTGACGTGAGTAGTCGGCTTTCCTCTGCGCAGAGTGTCGTTGTCCATGCAAGGGAGATCGTCGTGTATAAGCGAATATCCGTGAATAAGTTCGACCGCGAGCGCGAAATCCTGGACCTCTTCACAAGACTTTCCTGCAAATTCCGCCCCGAGATAACACAGCATCGGTCTCAGTCTTTTTCCCGAGCCGGTCATCGAGTACGCCACGGCTTCCTTCACGGGAGAGGGACAATCGAGCCTGTGCAAAAGATATTCGTCCAGCGTTGCGTTGAAAATGCCGGCATAAACGTTGATCAGATCTCTCATTTTTCGCTGTCCGCCTTAAATTCGCTTTTTTGCAGGTTTTCCAGTCTGCCTTTAAGTTCCGTGATTTTCCCTGAGGCTTCTTCCAGTTTTGCTTTGCATTGCGCAGAAAGTCTGACTCCTTCTTCGAAGAGCTTAATACCCTCGTCGACCGTAGTTGCGGGGTCTTCAAGCAGAGAGGTGATTTCGTCTATCCTCGCAAGCATGCTTTCAAATGAATTGTCGTTTGCCTTTTTCATATCAGTTTTTCTCCGTAACGATTTTCTCTTTTACGCTTACCGAATTTATCGTGGCAAGCGCGGTTCCGTCGAACGAGTTTATCTCAGTTTCGTCGCCCGGCGCAAGTTCGGATATTCCTCTGATCCTGCCCTTTTTACCGGACAGATAGAAAAATCCTTTTTCAAGTATTCCCACAGGATTTGCCGCTCCGAGCGCGATAACCGACTTTTCGTACGAATTTCTCTTGTTTCCGAACGCGATGTCCGCCGCATGCGAAAGCGCGCCTGATGAAATTCTCAGCGCCGCAGACGTTGCCGCAGTTCTTGCGCTTGCCGCGGAAAGCATCCTTGAACACACCGACCTCAGAGAGTCCCGCTCTGAAGTTATTTTGTCAGAGATGAGTTTCAGCGCACGCGCACCGAAATCGGAAAGCGTCTGCCTGAGCTGATTCACGTCGTAAGCGACGAGTTCAGCCGCCGCAGTCGGAGTCGCCGCCCTTATGTCTGCCGCCAGATCGCACAGCGTGTAATCAGTCTCGTGTCCGACGGCGGAAATTATCGGAGTCTTTGCGGCGTATACGCTTCTGACCAGTCTTTCGTCGTTGAAAGGCATCAGATCTTCCTGCGAACCGCCTCCTCTGGCAATGATGATGACGTCGAAGCCGAGCTTGTCCGTAATTTCAAGCGCTCCGACTATCTTCGCGGCGCAGTTGTCGCCCTGCACGGGCACGCCGTAAACGCTTATGTCGATCACGTCGTTATAACGTCTGACCGTCGTGATTATGTCGCGTATGACCGCTCCCGTGGTGGAAGTCAGAACGCATACGTTGCCGCAGTATGCCGGCAATTCTTTTTTGTGAGATACGTCGAAGAGTCCTTCTTTTGCCAGCTTGTTTTTCAGTTCTTCAAGCTGCATTGCAATGATGCCGGCGCCGTACGGAATTATCCTGTCTGCGTTCAGGCTGAGCCTTCCCGTTTTGCCGTAATAAGAAACGCTGCCGCGCACGATGATCAGTTCTCCGTTTTTAGGAACGTAGGTCCTGGCGCAGTTGAAGCTGTTGCAAGCGATCTGAGAATCCTTGTCTTTTAAAGTAAAATAGGCGTGTCCGCGCACAACGCTTATGCCGCTGACCTCGCCTACTACGTCGATGTCGTGCAGCATTTCTTCTGCGACAAAGACGTTGTGAATATACATATTGACTATACTGACGCTTAAAAACCTGGGCGTATTC
>CASFWW010000014.1:0-113632 GCA_949298505.1 uncultured Christensenella sp.
AACAACTCTCCGTCAGAAGCGCCATGTCTCCGTCGCTGTTGACGGGCGCCTGTATCGCGTCCTCGTAGCCGTGAGAAGCGTAAGCGTTGTCCATCCAGTCGTCGACCTGACGCAGTATGAAATTGACGTAGCCGACGTATGCGTCACTGATGTTTCCGGTGTTCATCGAGGAAGTCTGGAGATTCACGTTGGCGTCCATCGTATACTTGCTTCCCCAGTCGCGCACCCACTCGCCCGTCCACATGCCGAACAGCCTGCTTGTGCTCGTACCTGCGCAACAGAGGTAAGCGTATCTGCCGGAATAGTACGCTCTTTCCGCCAAGGTATTGTTCAATGTCTTGTTGTTCAGCTTGTACGCCGTAAGATCTTCGTTTCTGACGCTTATATCCGCGCCCAGCGAGAACTCGACCGCGTTGTATTGCTCAGTGAAAATATCGGTGTGATTTTTCAGCGCTTTGCTGTACATGAACTGCCCGTCGGAGACGTATTTGTCCACGACAGCCTTGACTTTTTCTCTCAGCGCAGTTTCCAGCTGATAGCTCTCCTGCTCAGCGAAATCGTCGTAATCTCCCATTTCGTAAGTGCGGTCGGACGCGGTGACGACGTAAATCTTCGTCGCTCCGGTCACCCTGATACCGGTCGTTTCTCCGCCCACGCACTGTTCTTCCTCTTTATTCTGAACGGTCACGAGTTCTTTCTCTCCGCCCTCGCAGAAGATGTAGCTGACCGTCGCGTAGCCGCCGTTGATCAGTTCGCTGCCTTCATATGACGGATAGTGCGCGACGAAACCGAGATAATCGAGGTTCTCGTCTGTCGTTCTCTTGTATCTGATATCCTTTTCGCTGGGATATACGTCCCCTTCCTTGCCGAAATTCGCCATCGTGGAAATGCTGTCGTAAGAGAAAGTCACGTCGAGTTTCGCGCCAGTCGACGAAGCGGTGAGCTGAGTGATCGTCACGTCGTCCGCTTTCGAAGTGAAAGTCAGCCTGTCCCACTGCCCGTCCTCGTCCGTATAGCGTGTGCCCACCTGCGCGGTGTCGTAATCGGTATATCTCATATAATATGACGGCTCTGCTCCCGCGTCGACCTTTTCCTGCTGAGTCATTCTCAGTATCGCGCCGGCGTGGTATGAATAGACGTCCATATAAACCTGATTGTCAACGATGTCCTCACCGTTGATTATCGCCTGTCTGACAGTCTCGAGCTCGTCGTAAGTAACAGGGTTTTCTCTCGGATTGGGATTGGGAAGAATAAAATGTATGTTCTGAAATATCAGCGTGTCGTTATACGGCGAGCCGGCGATTATCGCGCCCTGCCTGCCGTTTCCCGTGACCATGCCCTGACGCCACTTTTCCTTGTTGTTGACACTTGTCGCGTCGAGTTCGCTGTACGTGGTGGCAAATGAAGACTTGGCGTCGTTTTCAAACATTGCGCCGCTGTAATTCTCGTCCTCGGGGACGTTCTTGTCTTTGCATGCAGAAAGCGTTGCCGCAAAAGCGACCACGGCAATTACCGTCAAAACAATAAAAAACCTTTTAAATCTCATATTATTCCCCTCACGCATTTATTTTAACAAAGCATACGGGCGGTGTCAACGTCCTAAAAATGCATAAGCGCGGGCATATAGTCCATAAAAACGGAGCGCAACGTCTTTTGTCAGTTACTGCGCATACAAAAACCGCCCTTCGCAGGGCGGCTCTGACGCGAATAATCGTTTCAACGGAAGAGTTCTCTCTCCCTTTTCTTGTTTTCCTTGATCTTTTTGTGTATCGTAGCGCTTGCGAATGCGGCGGCAAGCGTCACGACGACGGGCACGAATATAGCCGCGACGGTAAAGCCGAAACTTGCAGGAAGGTCGAGAAGCCCCGTTATGACGATCATACCTACGGAAACGGCGTACAAGAATGAGCCGGTAAATGCGTTGACGAACGCCCACTCCTTTTCCCCGACGAAAGAATAAGGTATCCTCACGCCGATCACTCCGTTCTTGGGGATAAATATACACACCGCGCCGCAGACAGCGAAAATCAAACTTACTATCACCGCGAACAGTTCGTTGAACTTAGAATGTTCGGGAAAAATACAGCCAGCTTCGACGCACGCCTCGTAGTCTTTTCTGACGATAGCAACGGTGATTGCCGTCAACGCGATTGCTGTCGCCGCGAAAACAGCACCCGCCGTCCACACCGCCCACGCCTTCACCTCGGGATAATGCGTTCTGACGAGCGCGAGATATACCGCAAGTCCTCCGCCTGCAACGATAAGGAAATATATTCCGCCAATCGACACAAGTTCCTTTGAGCTTCCCCACCTTGTTATCTCTCCGGCGCCGTCGTAATGAGCGGGTATCGTCGCGGGCAGAAATATCCTGGCGATCACAGCAACAAGCAGAGGCATAAGCGCGAGCAGTAGCAGTACAGTCAGACAAATTTTTCCTGCCCGTGTTCGTTTGGCAACGTTTTCATCTATATGTTCAAGTGCGTCGAAACCTATCAGTTCGTTCATCGGGCAATCGAACAGTTCAGACATCTTCTTCAGATAGAACACGTCCGGGAGCGCATTTCCCGTCTCCCAGTCCGACACGTTCTTTTCAGTGGCTCTGATCCTTTCCGCCAGTTCCGCCTGCGTAAATCCTGCAAGTTCTCTTTGCGAACGTATCTTTATCCCGACGTCCGTCATATAGTCTCCGTCGCCTTCCACTTTTATGAAATAGTCTATTTTTACGCCGAGCAGATCCGCTATCTTTTTCAACGTGAACACGTCGGGCACGCTTCTGCCGCGCTCCCATTTGCTGACGTTCTTGTCGCTGACGTACAGTTTTTCAGCAAGCTCTTTCTGAGTCCAGCCGGCTTCTTTACGTTTAGCGGCGATCTTTGCGCCGACTTCTTTGTTCCGATCCATTCCTCTCCTCCGGGTTCTCTGATTAAATTTTATTGCCAAGTCCGGATTTTGTCAATACGTAACGTCGGATAAGCTTCTCTACGATATGTAGAGTGTAAAAAATCCGCGGAGAACAGCGGCTTTTGCGTAAAAAAATCCGCCCCTTTACGGAGCGGATAATATTTCTTTGAGTTTATATCACAGCATGCTTTTTCTGAGTTCTTCTCCGCTCTTCGCGCTGAGGTATGCCGGAGGCACGTCAAGCACGGTCACGCAACCGGTCTTGCCCTCTTTGCTCATTCTGGCGACCGCGCGCGCATACGCGACCAGTACGCTTGAAGTGAACGCGGGGTTTGAATCGAGTTTGAGAGAATATTCGACGACGTTGTTGTATTCGTCTTCTGCACCCGTCCTGCCGCTTCTGATCACGAAACCGCCGTGAGGAATACCCTTGTGCTTTTCGTCAAGTTCCTGCTGAGAAATGAAATGCACCGTCGTGTCGTAATCGGCAAAATAATTGGGCATTTCCTTGATCTCTTTTTCTATTCTCGCCTTGTCCGCGCCCTCTTTGACGACGACGTAGCACTCTCTCGTATGTTTTTCTCTTGTCGAAAGTTCGGGGTTCCTGCCGCTCCTCACCGCGTCGAGGGCTGCCGGCACGGGTACCGTGTACTGTCTCGCGTCCTGCACCCCTTCTATTCTTCTTATCGCGTCGGAATGTCCCTGGCTCACTCCCTTGCCCCAGAAGGTGTATGTCGCGCCGCCCGGAAGCACACTGTCGCCGTAAACGCGCGCGAGGGAGAACATACCCGGATCCCATCCACAGCTGATAAGCGCGAGTTTGCCGTTCCTTTTTGCCTGCGCGTCGACTTCCTTGAAGTGTTTGGGAATGTTCGCGTGAGTGTCGAAACTGTCCACCACGTTGAACGCCGCCGCATACTGAGGCGTCTGTCCGGGCAGATCAGTTGCCGAACCGCCGCAAAGGATGAGCACGTCCAGTTCGTCCTTGTATGCGGGCGCGTTTTCAGCCTTTTCCACCTTTACGCCCTTGGTTATAGGCGTTATCGACGCAGGATCGCGACGGGTAAAAATGACTTTGAGTTCGATATCGGGGTTGTGCATTACCGCCGCTTCAACGCCCTTGCCGAGATTGCCGTATCCTGAAATGCCTAATCTGATCATAGTAAGCTCCTTGAAAAAACTGTTTTAATTATATAATACGGAAGCGGCTTTTGTCCAAAATTTACAGTAAAAAACATGCAAAACAGCAAAAAAAATCAGTGCGCGCTCCTCTCATTCAGGCATGTCACACGCAAAAAGCGGACCAAAACAATAAAAAACTGCGCTGTTTCAACCAGATATGCCGCATTTCAAACCGCCCTCGTTTCAGAGATCTGCCCGGAAAGCGTAAATCATATCCGGCAATAAAAAAGCGGAAAGGACGCTTCCCTTCCGCTTTATCGCACAGTTATTGTCTCACTTTGTGTCCAGCTTTGCAAATACTATCGCGTCGCTGTAATTGACCTTGCCTATCTCCGCGAGTACGAACACGTTGCCGTCCTTGTCCCCGTCCATGCAGGAATATCCTGAAGCGCCGCCGTATATAAGCTTGCTCGTCCACGTCTCACCGTCAGACGTTTCTCCGACTGAAAGGTTTACTCTGGTATAGAAAGAATCCGGGTAGCTGAGCAACAGTTTTCCGCCAGCATTGTAAAGCGAAGCCATGCAGATCGGGGTCTTCAGCGTGGTGAACTTCTCTTTTATATACCACGTCGCGCCGCCGTCCTTTGAATACGAGATCTTCTGGAACTGTCTGGGGTGATAATCGCAGCAGCCGATGCCGTCTCTGACGACGATCGCGACTTCGCCGTTGTCGAGGACAGCCGCTTCGCACTCGTTGCCGCTGCCGGCGACCTCGCTTCTCTTCCAGGTCAGACCGTGGTCGTCGCTGTATATCACGAAAGAATCGCCGTTGTTGCTCGCCGGCACGATGATCCTGCCGTCGTATTCTCCGCCTTTGATCTGCACCGCCTTTCCGGGACCGACCATCAGGGTGTCGGCGCGTACGCCGTCCGCCGCGCCTCTCTTAATATTGGGATCTTTGGGCAGGCTTATGTTTATCGGCTCTTCCCAGTCGAAAGTCAGATCGTCTCTGATCTTTCCGCGGATGTTGAACGTGTTGTAATTGAACCCGGTCGATTTTGTCGCGCTCATGTGAACGATGTTGAGAAGCCCGGTGTCTCTGTCAAGCACCACCGTGGGATTGCCGTACTTGCCCACTTCCTCGCCGAAAGTGAAGATCGTCTTCTGCTCGCTCCACGTCCTGCCGTTGTCCAGCGAGAACTTGCCCAGCATATCAACCACACCCACGTCGTGAGCGGAATTCTTTCTGCCCTCGACCAGCGCGAGCAGTACGTTCCCGGCAAAATGAGTGCCGCATTTTTCGTTGAGGATATCCTTGTCCATTACGATCAGAGACGGGATCCTGTAAGCGGAATAACCGTCCGTCTTGCCTTCGAACAGGAGGTACGGAGCCCCGTCCGTATTGTGGAACTTCCCGTACTTCTGATTCCTTGCCCATGCGGCGCCGACCAGCATCGTAAGGAGTACCGTGCACGAGATCACCGCCGAAAGCACGTATGCTTTGGTGATAATCGCAACGAGCGCGGCGATCAGCATGAATACTGCCCCGACGATCAGCAATATCATATTCATCGTGTTAAGCACAACGGGTTGGAAAAGATCAAGCACCAATCCTTTGAGGATCAGGTAAACGAGGAACGCGACGCCGAGCACAAGCAATACGATCGAACATATCAGCGCGTCTGTACCGGACGGCACTTCAAGCAGAGTCACGATCAGTCCGACAACAGGAAGCACCGCAAGCGCGCCGCAGAACAATCCCGTCATTGCCGTTGACGAGAAGAAAAGCCCGTCGTTGAATATCAGGAACATAAAGACTGCGACGGAAAGCGCCAGAAAAGCTATCGCGGTGACAATAAAAGTCCAGATATTGTCAAAGCACACGTCTGCGAAAACCGCGCACAATACGATCGCGGCGATCAGCACCGCGCAAAAAACCGCAAAGACCGCGAGCTGCGGAGCGTGTTTTTTATCAAACATATTTCCTCCTTGTCGGCATAAAAAGCCTCTGTTGCGTCTTTAAGACGCTCCGTTAATATTATTCTATCATATTAAAACCCTATTGTCCAAAAATATCTCCGTTTAGTGTATTTTTTATCTGCCCGACGTAAAAACGCGCTCGACAATGCCGTTTTTTTGCACATTGACAGCGCTCGCGCGCTATATTATAATGAGTCCAGGAAGTCATGAGGAGGAAAACCGTGAAAAAATTACTTGCAGTCGCGTTTGCGACGATTCTGATTGCGTCTTTTGTCGTCGCTTTTGTCGCCTGCGACGGAAACGAGCCGGCGCCCGATCCTTACGACGGCTATCTTGTCATCGACGTTATGAGTTTCAACATCAGGATGGACGCAATAATAGATTTCGGCGATATGAACTGGTCGTCGTCCCGTTCATCTCTTGTGACCGATTACATTATTAACATCGGCGCCGACGTCATATGCCTCCAGGAAGTCTGTCAGAACCAGTATGAAGACATATGCGACGCGGTAGGAGACGTATACTCGGTGGTATATTACAAACGCGAATCGGGTTATAATCCCGAAGGACTCGCGATACTTTATTCAGACGAATACGAACTCGTCGAAAGCGACCGCTTCTGGCTCAGTTCCACTCCGGATGTGGAATCGAAAGACTGGGGCGCCGCCAATAAACGCATCAGCGTGAACACAGTTCTCAAGCACAAGGGCTCCGGTCTCGTATTCAATCTGTTTACCGTACATCTGGACCACATCAGCGAACTTTCGCGCGAAAACGGGCTTGCCCTCATTCTCGAAAAGGCGGCGGAGTACGATTACCCCGCAATACTCGCCGGCGACTTCAACACAAACGAAAACAGCGCCTGCTATGCGGTGATCTCTGAAAAAATGCAGGACTGCCGCAAAGTCGCGTCAGTTACGGACAGCGGGCTGACATACCAGAATTACGGATACATCACGGAAACGCCTGAAAGCCTTCCCATTGATTTCTGCTTTGCAGACAACGCGTTCAAAGTGTTTGAATTCGATATTAAAGACGAAGTCTCTCCGGGCGGGATATATTACTCGGATCATTACGCAATAACCGCCAGACTCGGCTTGGAACTCCAGCAGGACGACGCGGTCGAATGATCAAAACGCTTGCATGCGTTTTACAAAGCTTTAAAAAGCGCCGGTCCGGGACCTCGGTATGCAAATGTGATAAGAAAAACGCGCCTTTTCAGACGCGCTTTATTTGACTTGATCAGCGGTATCTTATCTTGAAGACCGCCTTTTTGACCTTTTTACAGCCCGAGCTGTCGTCGCGCACGCTGGGAGCGTGTCCCTCTCCCGGCATGAACATGCACCAATCTCCCGGCTTCATTGTCACATACGCGAAAGGTCCGCTCCATATCGCGATGTCCTTTTCCTCGGAATACGCCGTCTCCTCAGTCAGCTCCCCAATCGGAACCCCCATGAGTTCCTCACCTTCAAGTATCAGTTGAATGTCGGCGTAATGCGCGTGCGTTTCCGCAGTCGCGCCCTCCTTCGGTCTCGGCTCGTAAGTCATAACGTTCACGTATACCCCGTCCGCGAGATCTGTTCTGCCCATCGGGAGTTCTTCGCCCGATTTTGCTTTTTTCATGCACAACGCGACCTTTTCGTCTATCTCGTCGTAAAACGTATCGGATAATCTTGAATATATCATATCTCTCCTTATTCTTCGGGCGCGAAAGTCGCCTCGAGTTTTTCGGTGAAGCGCTGTACGTCGTCCATATTGTCGAATCTGTACGCAACGTATTCCGTCTTCGCGTTCTGGATCGTACAGATGAATTTCTTCTCGTCGTCATAATCGTACTGAGGAAGGTTCGCGTCTTTAAGGATCGCCATGACCACCGCCTGCTCCCTGGGCAGGAACATGATCTTAGCGTACGTCACGTTGCCGACGCGGTAGCTGTAAGACCCTTGCAACTGCTCCACTTCTCTGACCACGTTCGCGCAGTCGTCCAGCACCGTGATGAGACTTGGCACGAGTTCGCATAGCGCTTCCGCCACCCTGGTGTACCTCTCTCCCCACTCCTCTGTGTTGAAACCGCGCAGATTTCTGACCTTGGAATAAGCGATATCGTTCTCGCCGTTCACGTCGCCCTCGGTAAGCATCAGCCTGGAAGGAAGCGCGAAAGCGCCTTCGTTTTCGTCGACGATCCCTCCCGCGATCAGCCTGCGGTATGTAAGGAACCCGAAATTCAGCCTTTCCTTATACCACGTCTCGCCTATGAGTTCGGGCAGCACCGGGTCGTCGTCAAACGGCGGCTTGTCCAGGTGCTTATCCCCGGTCAGCGCAACGAAATAATACCCCGCGGCGCCCGCAAGCGTCTGTCTGCAATAGGTGACAAGTCTGCCCTTGTTGAGCTTTCTCATCTTGTCTCCGCAAGGCGGCATTTTGACGTCCACAATGCGCAGATAATCCTTGGGATTGCACTTCAACGCCTCTTTGAATCTCCATTTCAGCGCGAGCTGTACGTTGAGACTGCCTGCGTCCGCATAGCTTTCTTTTGTCGTGACGGCGTTTTTATACTCCACCACTTTCGCCTCCGTAAAGACGACGTATTTTGCCTCTGAAGTGTAGGCGACGATTATCAGATCCGGGCTGCCGAATTCCCCCAGAGAAAACTCGACGAGATATTCGCATCTGACCACGTTGTCGATAAACGACGGCGCGTCTCCCACCCATTGGATCTGCTTGAGCAGCGCGTTCGGAGCCTTGTCCGCATTGTCTAAAAGTATGCCGTTTACGAGTCCTCTTTCCCCGTAAAGATAGACGTTGTCCATAATTTCCTCCTTCGCAACATCCGTTGCTCCTTCATACTTTAATTAGACCCCCAAAACAATTCTTTGTCAATAGCGACCCGCAAAATTTTACATATTTTTACACAAGTGCGCGTCGCGCGTAAATAAAAAAGAAACCGCCCGAAGGCGGTTCCAATTTAAATTTCTTAAACGTTTTTCAGTCGTTTTTCTCAATACGTGTCGCAAAAATCACTTCGCATAAAGTTCTACGCTTCTCAGAACGGGCACGCTTCTCGACTGTTTTATGACGACCCTGACGACGTCGCTTTCGGGTGCGTTCTCGAACATCAGTATCCTGCGGTTGCCGATCACGGTGCTGTCTCCGATCAGCTTCCATTTTCCGTCGCTTCTGACCCACACTTCGAACAGTTCGACTCTCTGAGAATATCTCAGATCTTCCCTGAGATCTATCCTTCCGAGACTTGCCGGCTCGTCCAGATAGAAGTCGAGAATGTATTCGTTTGAAGCGAATGTGTAGCCGTCTCTTTCTGTGTTGAGAAGCGCGGTAAGTCCGCTCTTTTCGGTCATCGTCTCGTTGTCGCCCACCTCGACTCCGGTTACGTCGATCTTGTTCGCCGTAGTCGCGGCGATCGCTTCGCCGAACTCTTTGAGAACTTTGACGTCCTTGTCGGCGATCAGCCCGTCCTTGTTCGGAGGAACGTTCAGAAGAAGACTGCTGTTGCCTCCGACGGACGTGAAGTATATCTGCATCAGGTGTTCGAGGGTCTTGGGGCTCTGATACCAGTGATAGAACCACCCTTTCCTTATGCTGACGTCCACTTCTGCGGGATAGAACGCGAGATCTTTGTAATTCTCGAGAAGTTCTCTGCTTCCTCTGTCAGCCGCTTCCGCGCTGACTGACTGAAGCTCGTCCGCGCCGTCCTCGCTGGTCTGGAAATGCTCGGTGGACGCATTGGACATGCTGACCACGCTCCACTCGCTTTCACGCGCAATGCCGGCTTCGTTGCCAACCCATCTGACGTCGCTGCCCTGGATCGCCGTTACGCAACCGGGCTGAAGATCGTTGATCAGCTGTTCGTAGCCTTCCATATCGTACTCGAACCCCGGCTCAATGTCTGCGTCTTCGCCGCGCGCGCCGTCCATCCATACGCAGAATATCTCGCCGTAATCGCCGCAAAGCAGTTCTCTGAGCTGTTCTTTATAAAAATCGTTGTAAGCGTCCGTTCCGTAACATTCGGCGTTCATATCCCACGGAGAAAGATAAATGCCGAACTTGAGACCGTACTTTTTACAGCTTTCGGAAAGTTCCTTCACGATGTCGCCCTTGCCTTCCTTGTACGGACTGTAGGCAATGCTGTGCTTCGTCGTCTTCGTCTGCCACAGGCAGAAGCCGTCATGGTGCTTTGCCGTGAAAATTATCCCTTTGCTGCCTGAAGCCTTGAGCACCTCACACCACTGATCTGTGTCCAGCTTTTCGGGATTGAACTTGGAGGGAGATTCGTCTCCGGTGCCCCATTCCTTGCCCGTCATGGTGTTCATGCCGAAATGTATGAAATTGTAATACTCAAGTTCGAGATAATCAAGCTGTCTTTCGTTGGGCACGACGCTGATGAGCCTGTCAACTTCTTCGCTCTCCTTGTCGTAGCCATTGTTGTAGTTTCCGCAGCCCTGCAAAAACTCTTCGCCCTCGGCATAAGTCTTTTCGGGGACTTCGTAATAGTTGTATTCTTTTTTACAGCCTACAAAAGAAAAAATAGTGCACATAAGAACCGCCGCGACCGTGAGTACGGTCAGTATTTTTTTCATAGCCACTCCTCTCTGAACTTTCTCCTGAATATTTTAACATAATCAGGCTTTTTTGTAAATACCCGCATGCCATATTCTGGAAACACTCTGTCCTCCGCTATGTTTTTCGCCGCCGCCGCGACCTTTTTTCAAAATTTTTATCAAAATTAAAAAATCGGTTTACATTTCCCTTAAAATGTGCTATATTCAATCGTGCTTGGGGATATAGCTCAGTTGGTAGAGCGCTTGCTTCGCATGTAAGAGGTCAGGGGTTCGACTCCCCTTATCTCCACCATACGCAGAAATAAGCACCGAAAAACCGGTGCTTTTTTCATGCGTTGACGGAGATAGGGGGGACAAGAACCCTGTTATTTATAACGGGTGCGGCGCGGCAGTACCAATATTGTCAGTCGCAATATCTCCCGATGCCGCGGTTTTCGTCGTCAGACGAAACTCCCATTATCTCTGCCTTATCCTTATATAACAGGCAACCCGGTTGTGCTATGCGTGGGCGACTAATGCTCTTTATCAGTTACACCCAAAAATGTTACTGTCAATGAATCACTTATATACGAAAATATCTCTGATTCCTGCTTGTCGGTTTGTCAGGCTGAGTCATACCGATCAGTCCCGCTTCGATTGCAGGCGCGAGGTAGTGTTTTCTGAAACCGTCTCTCGATTTTAATCCCAGCTTGTCCATAAGCTCCTTTGCCGTCATCGGGTAACTTTGCAGAACCCCAAGTAACGCGGAAACCTGCGTGCTGATATGGTTCTGATGTTCGCGCGTTTCGTGCAGTATGTCGCTGACCGCGTTCAGGATTGTGTTGAGCATAAACACAATAAACGCATTGGACTTCCCTTGACTTGTAGATAGTTTTATTGCCTGATAATACTTTTCCTGCTGGTCTTTTATTATGCTTTCTATCGGTATCCATGCGAATATCGGCTTCCATCTTGCAAGTAAAGCCGTCTGCCACAGCCTGCCCATTCTGCCGTTGCCGTCGCAAAAGGGATGTATGAACTCAAATTCGTAATGGAACACGCTTGACTTTATCAGCATATTCGCCTTGCTTTCTTTAAGCCACGCAAAAAGCTGATTGATAAGCGGACTAACCATATCGTGCGGCGGAGCGACGTGTATTACCTCGCCGTTCTGATTGCAAACGCCCACTTGCGTGGAGCGCAGTTTGCCACACTCTCTGGTAAGCCCGTTCATCATGATCTTGTGTATTCTCAACAGGTCTTCGACGCTGTACGGGTCGATATTGTCGATCTCCTTGTATGCGTCGAACGCGTTTCTGACCGCGCAGACGTCTTCTTCGGAAGCAAGCACTCTCTTGCCATTGAGTACCTCAGTTACCTGTTGCATAGTCAGCGTATTGTTTTCGATCGCAAGCGACGAATGTATCGACTTAATGCGCGACACTTTGCGAAGCCTCGGCAATCTTTCAAGATCGTTTACGCTGTCAAGCCTGCCGATCTTCTCCATTATCTGTGCCGTCAGGTCGAGCATTTCGTCTGTCAGATCGTACGGCGGAATATATTTATCCATGCTATTTCTCCTCAATCCGCATTATACCTCACCCTTATCACGAAGTCAATATCTTGCATATTATCTTGCGCACTATCTTGATTCGTCAAACTGCTTCCGGACCTGAATTATTCAACTTTATGCAAACACTTTCAGTCAAAGCAAAAAAAATCCGCTCACTGAGCGGATCTACGGTTTATCTTTTGACGCGTTATTATTTCTTGAATTTGTTTTTTATTGCTTCGGTGATTGAGGATAAGAATCCTTTCTTTTCCGGCTGTACGATCACAACTCTTTCCTCGTCGGGATTGACGGCAACATCGGCTTCTTCGTATGCGTTGTGTTCAGACGTGATCGCGTTCGTCGTGCTTTCGTTGAAGAAACGTGCGCCTTCAATGTCTACGGCGACCCTGACGGAACCAGCGCCCTCTACATCGTATTTACTGTTCATCTTGACAATGACCTCGTCTTTGCCGAGAGTTCCGTGCACGTTGACTATGTCGCCGAGTTTTTCAACGATATTGCACCTGAAGGAGAAGGAAAAATCGTCGAGTCCCGCAAAGCGTTCCTCTTTTTCATAGATAAGATTTTCAGGACGGATACCGTACACGATTCTCTTGTTTTCGTAGTTGACTAGGAGTTTCGCTTGTTCTTCGGTCAGTCTGATCTTGTCTTCGCTTGCGTCGGGGATGAAATAACCGTTTTCCACCCTGCCGTGCAGGAAATTCATTGCCGGAGTACCGATGAATCCGGCGACAAACATATTGTTGGGGTGACGGTAAATTTCGTTGGGCTCTCCTATCTGCTGGATAAAACCTCCCTTCATTACCACGATGCGTGACGCCATTGTCATTGCCTCGATCTGATCGTGAGTGACGTAAATGGTCGTCGCTTCGACTTCCTTGTGAATTCTGACGATCTCGCTTCTCATCGCAACTCTGAGTTTTGCGTCGAGGTTGGATAGAGGCTCGTCCATCAAAAACACTTTGGGGCGGCGTACGATCGCTCTGCCCAGTGCGACCCTCTGTCTCTGTCCGCCGGACAGCGCGCGCGGCTTTCTGTTGAGATACGGAGTGAGTTTGAGTATTTCCGCCGCACCTCTGACTCTTTCGTCTATTTCCTGTTTGGGCACTTTTCTCAGTTTGAGAGCATACGCCATATTGTCGTAAACCGTCATCTGCGGATAAAGCGCATAGGACTGGAACACCATTGCTATGTCTCTGTCTTTGGGAGCGGCGCTGTTTATCAGCTTGCCGTCGATATACAGCTCCCCGTAAGATATTTCCTCAAGTCCGGCTATCATTCTCAGAGTCGTGGACTTGCCGCATCCCGACGGGCCGACGAAGACGATGAACTCCTTGTCCTTGATGTCGATGGAAAAATCGTGTACGGCGTGAACGCCGCCGTCGTATACTTTATTTACGTTTACAAGTTGAACAGTTGCCATGTCATCTTACCGCCTTATCTACCGTTTCTCTGTTGCCCATCGAGGGGATCGCGCCGTAACCGGTCGTGGTGTACGCGCCGCATTTGCAGGCAAAATCGAGTATTTTGCCATAATCGATCGCATTATCGAGCAGATTTTCGGGTTTCGCGCCCGCCTTGAAAAGTCCTGCGATCAGCGCGCCGAAGAACGAGTCTCCCGCGCCCGTGGTGTCCACGGCTTTTACCTTGTATCCCGCGCAGTCAAACCTGCGCCCGTCGGCGAGTATCACTTCTGCGCCCTTGCTCCCGTCGGTTACTGCAAGCACCTTGAGACGACTGCCGAAAAGCGCTTTTTCGCAGTCGGAAGCGTCTCCGACGATAAATCCGAGCTCGTCCTTGCCCACCTTGATAACGTCGGCGTATTGCGCGAACTCCTTGACGACCTTTCTCAGTTCCTCTGGATCTTTCCAGAGATTGAACCTGAGATTGGGGTCGAAGCAGATCAGCGCGCCTGCTCTGACAGCCTTTTCTATCAGATATCTGTGAGTATCCCTCGCGGTATCCGTAGCGAGCGCTACGCTGCCGAACTCGAGCACGTCGCCTTCTGAAAAATCAACGTCCGCAAAGTCGGATGGCTCTATGTAAAGATCGGCGGTCATAGTGCGGTAAAAACTGAAATCTCTCTCCCCGTTCTCGCGTATGCTCACGAACGCAAGCGAAGTGTTGAGATCTGCGCTTCTTCCGATACGGGACACGTCGACGCCCTCGCTCTCGAGAGTTGATACGAGAAAATCGCCGAACCCGTCCGCTCCCACCTTGGTCAGATAGACGGCGTCGCACCCTAATTTTTCAGCCTGAACACACACGTTGGCGGGAGCACCGCCCGCTTTTTTAACAAACCTGTCGGTTTCTTTAAGCGAGCCGTTGCCCTCGGACTGAAAATCTATCAGCAATTCTCCTATGCAATAAATTTTACTCATAAAACCTTATACCTCCGAATTTTACGTTTACGCCGTTGGAGTAGAACGCGAAATAATTGTCTTCCATATTCACGAAACGAGCCGTGACGGCGACGGTGTCGTCAAAGTAAACCGTCAGCACCTCTCCGTCTATCAGCACGTCGACAGAGTATGTTTTGCCTTTCATATAAATGAAATCCACGTTGGCGAGTTGATCGCCGTAGCGGACAATGCTTGAGACGTCGTTGTAACACGTCAGGCTGTTATTTGCGGGATCGAACGCCACCACAGCTTCTCCCAGCCTGTCGTTGAGACCTTTTCTCAGACCGAAAGTCAACCCGAAATTGCCGTCGTAGCCGTTCGGTGTAACTTCAAAACTCATTCTGCTTACGCCTTCAGGGATCTCGAAAACCGCTTTTGAAGCGAAGCCCGAACCGTCGAACACCACGTCGCCCGCCTCGTCGCCGTCCGCAAACGCATACTCTTTCTCAGTGTTCACGGCTTCTTCTATGCCGGAAACGAGCACGGCGCAAAGTTCTCCGTTCGATTTCTGCAATATCCGATGCGTTACGAGATTGCCACCCCAGTCGAACTCGCCGACCGCTCCGCCGGTCAACGTCGCGCACCATGCGAACGCGTACAGCTCATTTCCCGCCTTTTCAAGCCTGCCTGCATAAAAACCGCTGGCGTCTATGCTGTCGCGTTCGAATTTTTTCCAATCTCCGTTCCTCTCGGTGCGGTATCTGTAATGAGTTACTCTGTTCTCACCCTGTTCGCTGTAAGCAAGATACCAATAGCCGTTGTACTCAACATATGACGGACACTCCATATTGTACGAGCCTTCGTCGTTTGCGAAGAATACCCCGCGGTCTGTCCACTCCTCGTCGGTCGCGTCGAGAGTAACAGACGAATATCTCTTGATCACGCCCCTGCCTCCCTCGTTGGTCGTAACGAGCATATAATAGCACCCGTCGTACGAGTCGTAATAAACGTAAGGATCTCTGAAGTCGTTGCTGTAACCGTAAAGATTGAAATCTTCGATCTTGGTCCACACTTTCTGATCATTGCTGACCGCGTGCCTTACCACTTCGAAATAAGGAAGTCCCGTGTTCTGCTCTGCGTTATGCCCGGTATAGAAGCAATGATATACTCCCTTTTCGTCCTTGATAAAAGATCCCGTACCTATCGCCGCGTCGGGAGAATTGTATTTTTCTTCGAACGGGATCGCTATCCCTTCGTCGGTATAATGCAGAAAATCCGTAGTCGTCAGCCTCGATATCGGATGATAATAAGTGCTGAGAGAACCCCTGCTGTTCTGCAGATGGTAGATGTTCATGACGCCGTCGTCGTAAAACGGCATAACGTCGCCCATCGTCACCTCGACCGTATCGTTATACGACGAGACGGGAAATGCCGATGCAGTCATGTCCTTCCCGGTTTCCTTGTCGTCGCACGCGACGAACGTCATGCAGAGCGCCAAAGCCGCCAATGCGACCGCGATTAATTTTCTGATCCTCATACGCCCACCTTTTCTACGACGGATATATCCGCTTTGCCGACAGTTTCAAGCGACAATCCGCCGTCTATGTAAATTCTGCTGCTGACGGTTTCTCTTCCGCCGTCAACGAATATTTCGACACCGGATACGTCGATGAGCGCGAGTACTTCGCAATCGCCGTATCTGCCGTTTGTTTTTCTTACGCATCCGTTCATATTGTTGGAAAGCGTGGTGTCGAGATATATGTGACCGGCCGCACTGCCGATCGAAAACTCTCCGTCCTTTCCTCTGAACGTAACTTTCCCGTCTCCCGTCAGCCTGAGCTTCAGACGCGCGCAACGCGGCGCTCCGTCTCCGACGTAAGGAGAACAGTATCTGTCAAGCTCGCTCACGGGAGCCTGGAACACGTCTCCGTCTCTCATCGAGAGCTCGCGCGGTATCGTGAACGCGCCCACCCAGCCGTCTCTGTCGTTCTGCGTGGGATATGGTTTTCCCCACATCTCCTGCCAGCCGATCATCACGGGTTTTACCGCGCCGTTTACGAACTGCGGCGCATAGAAGCAGTCGCCTTTGTCTATCTCTTTTATCAGATCGACCTTCATTTCACCCATTTCGAAATCGACGTTGCCCACAATAAAAACGCTTGAATTGACGTTTTTAAAATCGTTGCCGCGCTCTTTTACGTTGCAACCCGACACTACGAAAACGTCCTTGTCGCCCACTCTGCACAGAGAAGGACACTCGCCCATATCTCCAAGCTCGTAAAACGGTCCTATCGTGAACCTGTACTCAAGTTGAGAAAGGTCTTTGCCTCCGAGCACGATTATCACGCCGCTATCGCTCCTCTTGTCCTTGCCGCCGAGGAACACGAAATATTCGCCGTTTCTCTTTACCGGATAGGGGTCGCGGAAATCTGCGCGGCTTATATATCCCGGAAGCTTCGCGTTGTCGAACGCCTTATTCTTTTCACCGAACGTCACGCCGTCCTGCGAATACGCGACGTACGTTTCCTCTCTTTTGACGAACGCACTCTCGTGATGCAGAGTAAACACAGCGCACAGTCCGTTATCGGTTTCTATCGCTCCGCCCGAGAATATGCTGTCGTGTTCTGCGTCGGGAACGATCGCGACGTCCTCGTCGACGTATTTTATCAGGTCTTCTGACGTAAAGTGTCCCCACAGCATCACGCCGGGCTTTACGTCATAAGGATTGTACTGATAAAAAAGATGATATTTCCCGCCGTAAACACACAGCCCGTTGGGATCGTTCATCCAGCCGACAGGCGGCATCATGTGATATTTCTGTCTGAAGCGGGGATCTATGCCCGCCTTGTTTTTTCCGATATATGCGTTGATCTCTTTCAATGTCTTCATAGTTGTCAGTCCAAAGTTGCGTCCTTATATGAAATTTTTACGTCGCTGATTTCTATTTTCACGTCGTTATATGCCTGATTCGCCTGCGAGCCGAACTGCCAGACGAAGTTGTTGAGCCGGTTGCCGCCCTCTGAGTTGCAGAAGAACGTATACACCTGCTCTTCTTCCGTGATGGTAAATCTCGACCATATCCAGGTGGGATCCCAGCCGCCGTATACCACCGCCGCGAAAATCGTGACGACGGGTCTGCTCGCCTTGGCTTTGAACGTCACGACATAATTTTCTCCGCTGCCGCCCACGTAAAACTCGGGTCCTATCACCTGTTGTTGCCAGTCTGTGGGAGCGAACGACGGGACCGTATATGTGAAGCTGCCGCCGAACGTATGCAATTCTCCCTCATAGCCGTCTGCCTGTGCCGATACGAAATCCTTCAGCGTAATGACTTCTGTCTTGGTGCCGTCCGATTTCGCGACGACGCTGAGGTCTGAAATCGTTATGTTGTTGACCTCGGTTCCCGACTGCACGTATATCCAGAACGCGCCAGCATTTTCGTCATTGGGAACAAATGTGCGTGACACGCGCCTTGCGTTAGTCGCGTCGCTTATAGAGAAAGTGTCGTACTTTTTCTCGTTCCACTGATCTCTTTGCAGGATCACCTCGAACGGCTTTGCCTCGCTGCCGACGACCGTATACGACACGGTATATTCGACGCCTGCCGAAACCGTCAGTCCCGTGTCGATAAACATACCGCCGCGCCAGATATCGCCGGAAGCCGAAGTGACTTCGAGAGTCGCCGCCTTTCCGTCTTCTGAGACCCACGCGTTGCCGCCCGTTCCGTCAAATCTGCCATGGACTCTGCCCGCCAGAGAAAAGTTCTGCAAAATCTCTCCGTCTATGTTCTGCGCAAACGTATACTCCGCGCCGAGCAGATAAAACTCGAAATCTTCGAGCGCGCCGAGAAGCACGGATATTTCCACCGTCGCATTCTCTCCCTTATTCACGGGCGCATATGAAAATTCGAGAACGTTTTCGCCCTTGAATATCTCTTTGACCGCAAAAGCGTCTCCGTCTGCAAGAAGGTTGACCCTCCCGGCCTTGTTGCTGTAATAGCGGTAGGAAAACCAATATTCCTCACCGCTGCCGAGCGTGAAATCCCTGCTGAGACTGACATCCTCTGCGATCTCCGCTCCGCTTGCCTTTATGCGGTATACGCCGTCGTACATGCCGTTGTCAATCAGAGCCGCTCCGCCCGAGGTCGTGCATTTGAACCCGCTGACCTCGCTGAAATCCATATAGAGTTCCCGTTCGACCGCACTTACGATAACGCTTTCGCTGGTACTGCTGCCCGCGCTGTCCTTTGCGGTATAGGTGACGCGGTAATTGCCTTCTTCGGGGAAAACGGCATAGCCGTCGTCTCTTATCTCCGCCTCCGGGGTGATCGTGATCACCATGTCGGGAGTGATGTCACCGTCCTCGTCGTCGAGAGCGGCGACTCCGTCGAGAAGATCCACCGGGGTATCGACGATGCAGTCGAAATCGTGCGCTCCGTCCACTTGCGGCGCGGCATTTTCAACCTTGTCGTCGCAACCGACCAATACCAACGCGAGCAACAACGCCGCAACCGTGATGACTATCGCGATTTTAATTGTGTTTTTCTTCATTGTCGTCTTCTCCGTTCCGCCCGTTTTGCGGATCTCTTTTTATTTTGCCGTATTCGTCAAGATAATCGTCTCTTTTTTCTCTTTGCTTCAATTCGTATACCGACGTGCCGAGCGCCTTTGCCTTGAGTCTGAGAAAGTTTTCTCTTATCAGTTTCGTCACTATCAGCGGCACGGCGTAAAAAGTCAGCACTACCGCATAAGGATAAAATATTATCAGCGCCACAACTCCCGCGACGCATATCGCCGCAAGGATCCCGTTTGCCCAGCCGCCCGAAAAAAGTATCAGACAGTTTTTGAGAAGCTGAAAAAACGAAACGTTCATATTCGCTATCACTGTCGGCGCCGTTATCGCGAACAGACAACCTATCGCGAGCACCGCGTAGCTTATGCCTAGCACGATGGCGTTGGACGCTTCCGGGTGAGTATTGAAAAAGAATATGTTCAGCGCCGGGAAAATTATCGCGACAAGCTGAAACAGCGTATATGCCGCTATAATTTTCGCGTTTTTGGCAATGGCGGAAAAAATATCCTTGAAAGTGCGCGTCTCAAAGTCTTTGCCGAAATAATCGGCAAGCCCGACCGTCACGGGGAAAAACGGCAATATCGTCACCGCCGACAGCGCCACCAGCGCTGTAACGACGAAAAATTCCCACAGATATTCTCCCAGCCTTTGCAATCCTTTCATTGGCTCTCCTCAGTATTCACCGCCTCAAGATAGCGGTCGTACGCTTTCTGATTTATAGCTTTGATCTGTTCGATCGCGGTCCTGTTTTCGTTGAGGAAGCTCTGCCACGATTCCCTCGTCGGAGCGCTCGAACCTATGATCGCATTGGTCATCCACTTGGTGATGTTGTTCCCGAGCGACGACTCGTGGGCGTTGAGGTCCTTGAGTTCCTGCTCAGTATAATTCAGATTGGGTATTCCGCGCGCGCCCTCATACGAATACGGCTTGACGTAAAGCTCAAGTCTCTCGAGCCTGAGTACCGCACGCGATTCCATCTGCACGTTGTTCTTCCATTCGTTCTCGGTCAGATAAACCACTCCGTAAGGCGCATTCTTCATACGGAAGTCGTCCGCGCTCTGCTCGCCGTGATCGTCGTTGGGGATCAGCTTGTCGTCCACCTTTTCTCTGAGGAAGGCGCCGGACTCGATCGAGCCGTAGTTGAGCTGTGCAGAATAATCAGGCTCAAAGAACTTGTCGAAGTATCCCAGAAGTCCTTCAGGGTCTTCGCATGTGCTCAGGATCACGCACTCTCCTTTTTCAATCTCAAGTTCGTTGCTTACGCCGACGTAACGGTTGCCGTCGTCGTCCTTGAGCGGTTTCACAATGATATAGTCGTCGGGATTTGAGACGACCGTCTCTTTCTCCCACCAGTAAAACGCGCCGTACCTGCCGTCCTGACCGTTGGCAAGAAAGCTGTCCTGACTCTGAGTGAAAGAAGTGGAACGTATCAGACCTTCTCTGAACCACTCGTTCATCTCGGATATGGCTCTGAACCAGTTTTCGTCCTCAATCGTGAACACTACTTTGTCATTGACTATCGTCTTGTGCTCCCTGTTTTCAGGCACGCCGAAAGACGCGATGAAATCCGACTCGTTGCCCTGCCAGTTCCCGCTGACGAACGCGAGAGGAACTTCGTTGGTGGTGCTTCCGTCCCCGTCCATATCGAGCGCGTTGAACTTCTGAATGATCGCCTTGAACTCTTCGCGGCTGAGATCGAGCCCGTCTGTCAGATCTTCTTTGGACAGTTTTACAGAAGAAGGCATCTGCCCGTTGTCGATGAGTTTTTCTATCCACGACTTGTTTATGAACAGGATGTTGGGGTACTGTTTGAGTCCCATTTCCTCAACTCTCGGCAAAGAATAAATGTGCCCGTCGGGAGATTTGAGAGCCTCTGCAATATCGGGACGGTCGTCGAGTATCTTCTTGAAATTGGGCATGCTGTCAATGTATTCGTCGATCGCTATAATCCTTCCTCTTCTGCCGTAATCGTACAGCTTGAGGTTGGAAAAGCCTGAATGGTAGATCGCGTCAATTC
This sequence comes from uncultured Christensenella sp., assembly GCA_949298505.1. Classification (GTDB taxonomy): domain Bacteria; phylum Bacillota; class Clostridia; order Christensenellales; family UBA3700; genus Ornithoclostridium. The sequence goes on from CASFWW010000014.1 coordinate 21,064, forward strand.
CGTTTATGCCAACTGGATCGGGATTGTTGGAATACTGCATGGACGTGTTGAAAGTCCAGTATACGTCAAGCCCCGTCTCGTCTGCCAGTTTTTCGAATACCGGCATCGTGTTGTAATCCTTGACGACGTCCTCTTTGACCGCAAGCACCACGAAATCGTGATCTCCTTCGGTAGTCTTTACCGTACCCATCGCGAAGGGAATCACGCAGGCTATCCAGACGACAACGGCTACTATGATGATTATCAGTTTCTTCATCTTTTCCCTCCCGCGCTTATTTGAACGAGCCGACGAGCACGCCCTGCCCGAAATGTTTTTCGACCATAGGATATATGATCAGAATGGGTATGGTAGCTATGATTATCGACGTGAATTTTATCTGCGTCGCCGCTCTCATCTGTTCGAGAACGACTTCGCCTTCTCCGCCCGAGTTGGCGTCGAGAATTCCGCTCAGCAGAGTCTGCAAAGGATAAAAACTTTCGTCTATGCTGAAGATATATGCGTCGATATAGTTGTTCCAGTGTCCGACAGCGTAGAAAAGTATCATAACGCTTATGATGGACTTGGCTACGGGCAGGACTATATCGAAAAACGTCCTGATCTCCCCCGCACCGTCTATCATACCCGCCTCAAGAACCTCTTTGGGCACATTGGACTGGAAGAAGGATTTGCACATAAATACGTTGTACACGCTCACGCCGCCTCCGATTATCAGAATCAGCGGGTTCTGATAAAGCCCTAGCGCACGGCACAATATCACGTAAGGCACGAGACCGCCGCCGAAAAACATAGTTATTATCAAAAACGGCATTATGAATTTGCGGAAAGGCAGATAGTCCCGCGAAAGCGCCCAGCCTGCGGGTATCGTCAGCGCAACGTTGAACGCCGTGCCGAGTACGGTATATGCGATCGTGTTGAAATAGCTTCTCCATATGTCTTCGCGGTAGAACAGCTGACCGTAACCGGAAAAAGTCAGTTCTACGGGATAAAGCCAGACCTTGCCCGTCATGACTGCGTCGGGATCCGATATCGAAGCTATAACGATATAGTAAAGCGGATATATGACCACGACAGCGAGAAGCGCAAGTATGAACGCGCATACGCCGTAGTATATATAATCTGTCTTGCTCTCTTTTATCTTGTTCTTTTTAGCGTTGACTCTGAGTTCCTGTGCATTCATATTCCACCTCTTACCACATGCTCTGGTTGGCGAGCTTCTTGGACGTGAAGTTGGCGATCACGAGCAATACGACGTTGATAACCGAGTTGAACAGACCCGCCGCGGTACCTACGCCGTACTGACCGCCGAGAAGACCGAACGTGTAAACGTAAGTGGAAAGTATTTCACTCGTTTCAAGGTTGCCGCCTGTCTGCATAAGCAATACTTTTTCGTAACCGCAGTTCATCAGATTGCCGACCGAAAGGATCATCAGCATCACTATCGTGGGCGCGATCGCGGGAAGATCCACGCTGAATATGCGCTTGAATCTGGACGCTCCGTCCACCTTTGCCGCTTCGTGCAATGACGGATCGACGCCCGAAAGCGCCGCGAGATATATTATCGCCGACCACCCGAAGTCCTGCCAGTTGCCCGAGAAGATGAACAGCGGTCTGAACGCCTCCGGTTTAAGGAACAACTGCAACCCGTTGACGTCGCCGCCTGCCTGAATGTAGAGCTGATCTATAAGTCCGTCAGAACCGAATATCAGTTCAAGCATACCTACCATGACGACGAGCGATATGAAGTGCGGCGCATAGTACAATATCTGCAACCCCTTTTTCGCCTTTTTCGATCTCAGCGAATTGAGAAGAAGCGCGACTATTATAGGCAACGGAAATCCGACTATAAATCCGAGTATACACAGCAAAAACGTGTTCTTGAAATAGGTCAGGAAGTTGGGGTTGGAGAAAAACGTCTTGAAGTTCTCCCATCCTACCCACTGTGTGCCCTCGCCGATTATCGGATCGCCGGGCATATAGTCCTGAAAAGCGACGAGTATACCGTACATCGGGATATAGCAGAATATGAGAATATATATCACCGCAGGCAGGATAAACAACAATATCCAGCCTCTTCTCTTGAAATTCTCCTTCCAGCTCTCCCACTTGCTTTTGTTATTCAAAGGCAATCCGGTCGCTTCTGTCTCAATTTCGGTCGCGTTGACGCCAGCTTTTCTCTTTCTCATGATTCCCTCTCCTCATCCTTTTTTCTTGCCTTTTTGATGACAGGCAAAACTATACACGCGATTATGAAGATCGCAAACAGAGTTATGTCTATTATAAAGAAAGTGAAGTCAGGCTCGTCCGCTTCGTCAGTCGCGTCGTAAGGCCGCGCGATGACGATCCTGACTTCGGGTCTGCCGTTGTCTGTGATCAAAGTAGCCGTATACGTGCCCTCGATCAGCCCGAGACCGGCAGAAAGCGTGACCACTCCTCCCTGCAACGAAACGAACTCTCCGTCTACCGTTTTGCCGTCTATCCTGACTGCGTAGATGTCGGTTGCGCCGCTGACGGAAATCGTTATAAGGTCTCCGGGAGAATATTCCGGTTTTCCTGAGTCTGCCGTCGCCTGCTCGAACGATGTGGATACTTTAAAATCAAGGTCTCTGTCCGCGGCAACCACTCTGAATACGTATTCCGTGCCCGCGGCAAGGGTGTTCATATACTCCGACTTCAGCGCGATTTGTCCGTTCTCAAAGGCGTATTCTCCCTCTTTCAGACGGTAACTGCCGTCCGTTACGTTTACGACTTTTACGACTTCGCGATCCCCGATCGGAAGGATCACGTCCGCACTCTTGTCGTAGATCGCCGAAGAAACTTTTCTCTCAAGCGTCACGTTGTTGATCAGAGTGTCTGCCTTGTAAGTGTTGAAGCCGAGCATGCCGCCGTCGTAACCGTCAAGCGCGCATATCAGATCTGCGTTCTTTCCGGAATCTACGGTCAGATACGCGACTTCGTCTCTGACCTCGAGCGTGAGCCGGCAACTCTTTCTGCCGCCGAAGGCGTAAGATACTCTGGCAAGATCGCCTACGTCCGAACGCCATATTTTGATAACGTTGTCTTTGAAATCCGCAGTGGCTACAAAATAATAATAACGGTTGTCACTTATGCCGAACATCAATCCGCTCGCCTGACCGCCGTCGTTTACAGACAGATCGGCAGAATAGACGAACTCGTCGGCTGATTCGTCTGAAAACATGAACGCGTCGCCGTCGCCTCTCGACAGCACGATGCCGTTGTCGTCGGGTCTCGCAAAACCGAACAGCTTCGCGCCGTATTCAATATCCCCGACGTATCCGTCCGCATATACGTAGACGTCGGTATAAAGCGTCTGACCGCCGTAATTTGCGCTTATCTTTGCGTATCCCTTGCCAAGCGCGGTGACGAACGCTATGCCGCTCCCGCTCTCGAGAGATACGAATTCTCCGCCCTCAACGACTTCGTAAGAAACTGCGTTTTCGTCGAAAGAGGGCGCATAATTTGAAACTGCGAGCGCAACCTTGTCCCCTACGGACATATCGAACTTGTTTGAACTCTGTATAAGCTTTTCAGAAGGCGAAACTTCTCCGAAAATGCCCGATAGGCTGTAAATTGTCACGTCAGCTCCGACATTGCCATCCGCATACAGCTTCATACCGTCGGAGACCGCCTGCGGGAATATCGCCGCAAACGCGCTCTGCCCGTTGGCGAAGACGCTGACGAACGCCCTGTCGCTTATCACCCTGATCTCGAGTTTTCCGTCTTTGAGTTTAACGGGTATTCGTTCGGGAAACGCGAAATAATCAGTATCTTTTACTATAAGCGAACTCTGAGAACGGTCGAACACGAGTTCTTCTCTTTCCGAGTCGTAGCGGAGCACAGTTTTTTCAGCAGACGACGTGCGTATCTCGAGTTGCGCAAAAGACGCTTCTCCCGCGCTGAAATCGAGCGTTGCCGTCATGTCGAACACGTCGGCGCTGACTTCTGTCAGAGCCGTGGTCTCCGCGTTGACCGTGCCGGCATAGCTTGCTATCTTTTCACCGCGCAACTTGTCGAAAGCGCTGACGGGAACGCGCTCAAGTACGTAATCGCCATCGTCGTTCTTTGCCAGTTTAAGCTCGCACGCGATCGTCATGCCGCCGTTGTAATTTTCGCGTACCGCCTCGTACTGACCCACGCTCTTCCAACTAGCCGACCAGCTTATGCCGTAGACCTTGCCGTCGGGAGCGTTGTTGAACGTCTGCATCGCGTAGCTGTCAATGCCGTAACTCAGCCTCTTTATCTCTCCTTCGGCAACGAAAAGTCCGCTGTCGTCAAGATGACCTACGACGTAATATTCCGCGGGATAGAAAGTGTCTTTTCTCGTTGTTCCGTTAAAATTGTGGCTTTGACTCTTGTCCTCGGGCGAAAGGATGAGAACGTACTTGAGTCCGTCGTCGGTCTCGTATGCGGACAGATCGGGACACTCGCCCCAGAAACCCGTGCTGCCCAGGTATTTCCATTCTTTGAGATCGTCGGAGGAATACATTCTGACAAGGCCGCCGCCAACCGCCATTATCCATTTGGAATGCGCTTCACTCCAGAAAACCTTGGGATCTCTGAACTCGTTGTCGCCCATACCTCCGTCGTCATCTCTGCCGAGGATCTCGCCGTATATCGTGAAATTCTGCCCGTCGGCGCTGTAAGCGAGCACCTGCCTCTGCGCGCCGCCCTGTTCTGCAGTCTGAGGCTGAGTGAGTATCGCGACTATGCCCTTGCCGCCGTTGTCGTCGAAAAACCCGCTCGTATTGTCCTTGTCGTAAACGGCGCTTCCCGAGAACATCATATCGTAGTATTCGCCGTTTACCGTCTGATAAGCGGGTATCGCGACGGGTTGCTCCGTCCAATGCACGAGGTCGGTGCTGGTAGCGTGACCCCAGCTCATATTGCCCCAGCCGTTGTAGGTCTGCCCGTTCCTCTGATCGTAGTTATATTGATAATACATATGGTAGGTGCCGTCGACATACAACAGACCGTTGGGATCGTTGTTCCAGCCCCTGAGCGCAGAAAATGCCAGTTGATTCCTGTAATTTTCGCCGTAATCTCCGTTTTCAGCCGCATAAACCTCACAAGGCGTCACCAATGCGCCGATCACCGTCGCCGTCAATGCCGCCGCTATCAGCAATGCGATAACAAACGTACTTTTTCTTGCTTTTACCATAATTTCCCCGTATTGTTTTGTCCGCCGCGCACGCTGAGGCGCGGCGGATCGTTTCTGATTTTATTCAGTCACAGGAGTAAGCACCAGACTGAGCGTGCCGTTGGGATACGCGGCAGAATTGCCGCCGTTTTCGTTGCCCAGTATAAAATAGACCGTATCTCCCGCCTTGAGTTCGAGCGTGGTCTCGTAAGTAAGCACGTTACTGCTCTTGCCGCCGTCGTAATAAGAAGGATTGCCGTAAATCACGCCGTCTGCATTCTTTACGCCCGTGCGGAGAGAGAGTCTCGTATCCGCTGTGCCGCCGGTGAACGTAAGATTGACTTTGACGGTCACGTCGCTGTCAACGGTATAGGCGACAGCCATCATATTGTTGGCGCTTATCCAGCCGCCCTTAATCTCTACGCCGTCAGCCGCCCAGCCGTCACCGCCGCCGTTCTTGGCGGTCGCCTGAGTGAACGTGAAGTCTTCCTGCTCGCCCCACGAGTAATTGATACTTCCGTAGCTCCACGGTCCGGGCTGTCCTTCCTCGAGAGTGAAGTCTGCCGCGAAGTCTGCCCTGGCGGGCAGTTTTTCGACCTTGGTCTCGCCGCAAGCGCAGGTATAGGTCTTTTCTCCGTCTGAAGTCAGCGTGGGTTTGGTCGTGATCACGCCTTCGCCCCACTCATGCGCGCTCTCGTTGAATTTAGCGTGGCATACGGAACATTCGTCATAGTGACTGTCCGCATTGTGTCCTGCAACGAGCTGATGCTCTGCAAGATCGCCGTACCCGAACGTCTCCGTGCCCCTCTCGCCGCATACGCAGGACTTATAATAGACCGCCTTTGCAGTACAGGTCGCCTCGCTGACCAGATACATCGGATCGACGACCTCTTTATCGAATACGTGACCCGCGACTTCTCCGCTCTCAAACGTCTCGCTTCCCTTCGCTCCGCATTCGCAGGAGTAATAGTAGGTCGCCTTGTTCATGCAGGTTGCCGCAGTAGCAAGATATTCTTCGGACGCGTTCTGCACGTCGTATACGTGCTCTGCCTTGTCAAGCTGCTGAGTGCATCCGCCGCATGCGTGCCAGTGATATGCCTCGTCGTAAGTCCAATCCTCGGACGGCGTATGTATGTGTCCTGTCGCAGGCTGTATCTCGTAACCGCAGACGGTGCAGACGACTCCTTCGGTCTCTGTGGGAGCTTCTTTATCGGGCGTATGCGCCGCAAAATCCTTCTTGTCACCGCAGACCGAGCATTCGTACCAATGACCCGTCGCGTCTTTCTCCCAATCAACGCCGTAATCGTGGTCTCCCGTAGCGGGAATTTCAACGGGTTCGCTTATCCCGTTTTCGCCGTTTTCGTCCGAGAACAGCTTGCCGCATTCGGAACAAGTCCAGTAAGCCTCGACGCCCGCTTCGGCGCAGGTGGCTTCCGCTCTTTCAGTCTTGACGAGATTATGTGCCGCATATTCGCCGTACTCTGCGCCGCAGACTTCGCAGACCGCCTTGTTATCGCAAGTAGCCTCTCCGCCGCTGTGCGCCGCTTCGTCGACGTGCGCGCCGCAACCTTCGCGCTTGCACACTTTGAAATGTACGTCGCCTTCTGCCGTCCAGTTCACGCCCTCGGTATCGTGACCGAGCGCTTCGATCGTGACGGGAGCTTCTATCTCTTTGTTTGCGTTTGCGTCCGCAAAGATCTTGTCACAATGCGAGCAGGTATAATATTCTGCCGTTCCGCTCGTCGTGCAGGTCGGAGCAACTGCGTCGACCCTGGCAAGGACGTGCTCGCTGTCTGCAACTTTGGTAAGTACCACGGAAAGGTCTCCGCTGGGATATGCGGTCTCGACTGCTCCGTTCTCGTTTGAGAATATCAGATATAACTCGTCGCCCGCACTCAGATTGAGCGTCTTTTCTACAGAACTGAGCGCGTTGCCTTCAAGCATATAGAAATCGGGGTTGTAATACAGATTGCCGTCGGCGTCTTTGATACCTATACGCAAAGCTACCTTGGTTTCGGGCGTAGAACCGGTGAAACCGAGAGCTATCATGACCGATACGGGTTCTTCCGCTTTGTAAGATATACCGACGTAACTGCCGGCGCTGATCCAGCCTTTCTTTATTTCCGCGCCTTCAGAAAGCCAGCCGTCGCCGCCTTCGTTCTTTGCCGTCGCCTGCGTGAACGTAAAGCTCTCGCTTGCGCCCCAGCTGTAATTCACGCTGCCGTAGCTCCAGGGTCCGGGCTGTCCTTCATCGAGAGTGAAGTCGCCTGCAAAGTCTGCTTTAGCGGGCAGTTTTTCGACCTTGGTCTCGCCGCAGGCGCAGGTATATGTCATTTCTCCGTCGGAAGTCAGCGTAGGCTTGGTAGTGACTACGCCCTCGTCCCAGATGTGTTCTTCTTCGTTTATCTTCTTGCCGCAAACGGTGCACTCCTGCCAATGACCGCTCTTGTCGTGCTCGTCTGCAAATACGTGAACGTCCTTGTCAAGTTGCTGAGTGCATCCGTCACAAGCGTGCCAATGATAGGTATCGTCGCTGCTCCACTGATCTGCAGGCGCGTGTACGTGTCCTGCCGCAGGTTGTATCTCGTAACCGCAGACCGTGCAAACGACGCCTTCTGTGTCGGTGGGTTCGGCTTTATCGGGGACGTGTGCTTCAACTTCGCTCAACGCGCCGCACTCGCAGACCTTCCAGTGTCCCGTCGCGTTCTTCTGCCATTCTCCGACGTACTCGTGCTCTCCCGTAGCGGGAATTACAACGGGCGCGCTTATTTCTGTCGTTCCGTTTTCGTCCGAGAACAGATTGCCGCATACCGAGCAGGTCCAGTAAGCCTCGACGCCCGATTGGGCGCAGGTAGCTTCAATTCTGTCCGTTTTGACGAGAGCGTGCGCCGCATATTCGCCGTACTCAAACGTTTCGGTACCCGCTTCACCGCATGCGCATGACTTATAATATACCGCTTTTTTCTCGCAGGTAGCTTGGCTGACAAGATATTTTGCGTCTGCTATCTCCTGATCAAACGCATGAGTGTGGCTCGTGGGCGGCAACACTTTCGTGCTCTCGTACCCGCAAACCGAACAGACTATCTTCTGCAGACCTTCTTCAGCCGCACCGGGTTGTTTTATGACCTCTCCGTCCTCAAAGGTGTGCGCCTGAACTTCATCGGTTTTTACACCGCATACCGTGCACTCGTGGTAATGACCTTCGGGGTCGGTGTTCACCAAAGTTTCAGAAGCAACGTGACCCGTGCTCTTTACAACTTCGGTACGCGTCTCACCGCACACTGTACAGGTGAACGTTCTGACTCCGTCTTGCGTACAAGTCGCGGCGGTCGTGATCTCTCCGTCATTCCAGACGTGAGTGCAACCGTCTTTGTCATCGCATCCGGCAAGTGCGAAAGTCATAATTACAGATAAAACGACGATGAGGACGAAAATCGTCCTTTTGAAAGATGAAACCCTCATAATCCCTCCGTCAGACGCCGCTCTTCCCCTTGCGGCGTTTCTCATAATTTCACAATAGTTCTTTTCAGGAAAAATGTCAATGACCACACATATATTTTTGCATTTGCACAAATAATTTGACGGAAATTTTGTGCATTATCATCAATTTTCAGCACGATATTTTAAAAATTTTTAAACATTTATTGACTTACGCGCCTGCGCTATTATAAAATCATTATGAGGAAAATCATGAGAAAAGCCGTCACCATAAAAAACATTGCAGAAGCTCTCAATCTCTCGCGGAATACCGTCGCGAAAGCTTTGAACGGCCGTTACGTGCCTGAAAAAACGCGCGCGCTCGTGCTGAAAAAAGCTGCGGAAATGCACTATAAATCTCTTGATACGAAAGATACTTCTTCAGAACAGGAAAAATACAGGATCCTACTCATAAGCGGCAAGCCGCTGAACAATATAAAATATTTTATTCCCTTTATCGGAGGAATAGAACAATACTGTTTTGAGCATAACCACGAACTGTTTCAATATACATTTAACAGCGATACAAAACCATTTTACGAATTGTCTTCTTATGTAAAAAGCCTGAATATTGACGGAATAATCACCGTCGAATGTTTTGACGCGGATTTCATCAGGAGACTGCTCAATCTCAAAAAGCCCGTAGTTTTCACCGACTTCACCTGCAAACCCGTGCGGTCTATCGTGAATTACGACATCGTTTGCGCAGACGACATCGGCTCTGCCGAGGAGATCGTTACCCTTCTGAAGAAAAAATACGGCATATCCAGATTTTCGTTTATCGGCGACATCGAGCATTGCATGAGCTTCAACGACAGATTCACCGGCATGCTCGCAGGTCTTTTCAAAACCAGCACACCGCATTACCGAGGAGAAGATCTTATTAAAGACGACGATTCTTTCGATTACGGCAACGCAGGGGATCTGAAAACAGAGATACTCAAGCTGAAATACCGCCCCGAATGTTTTGTCTGTTGCAACGATTTCGTGGCAAGAACGGTATGCAACGCCCTGGCTACGCTTTCAATATCTGTCCCCGACGACGCGTTGGTCGTAGGATTTGACAACGTTCCCGAAGCTTATTCTCTTTCCCCAAAACTGACGTCTTACGCCGTGGATAAGAGTTCACTTGGCAAAACGACGATGCAGACGCTTATCCAGCGCATAACCTTCCCTGAAATGCCGACAAGACGCATTTCCGTATCCGCTAAGCTCATTGTAAGAGAGTCAACGCTCAGATCGGCCGGCGTCATATAACGCAATCCGATTACACATGCGTTGTCTGAACAAAACTCCCGACTTTATCATGAGCCTGCAATCCCCTACACGGTTTTATAAATTTCCGGGTAACAGGGACGCTGTTGCGATCTTTATAGACGAGAACGCAAAACGGCGCTCAATCTTTGCATTCGTACCACATGTAGTCCGTCCCGATCTTAACAGGTCACCGCGAAGACAACGCGCGTTTTCTGAAAACCCCGGTTTTTTTCATCAGCCTATTGAATTTGAAATGCACAGGTAGTATAATGAACATAGAAGCCGTTTGTTCATAAAAGGAGAAAGATTTGCCTAAGATACTCGACATATCCAAAGAAAAGATTCTCGACACTGCCGAATCCGTGCTTCTGAGCGAAGGTTACAAAGCGCTTTCTGTGAGGAAAATCGCGTCGCTGTGCAATATGGCGACAGGCACATTTTACCTTTACTTCGCTTCAAAAGACATGCTTGTCGCCACCGTTGTGGCGAGGACATGGGCGACAACGCTGAAGGAAATGTCCGAAAAAGCTTTGGATGCAGGAAATTTCAAAAAAGGAATGGCGGAAATTTACCTCAGCGTGCGTGCGTTTTCAGACCGTTACCGCCGGGTATTTTCAGAATATTCCGGGTCTGTAGGCTCTCACGATACCCTTCTTTCTCGGCACGCGATGCTCCGCAGGCAGATCTCGGAAATAATCTCAGACCTTGCGGACGTAACGGGACAGCAAAGACTGGCGGGGCACAGCGACGTGCTCGCGGAGTGCCTGCTCGCCGTTCTCAATCAACCGGATATGGACGAATACACGCTGACTTCGTTCATGGAACTCATCGTAAACAATCAACAGGAGGAACATATATGAGCAGTTACAAAGATTTACGCATAGTGGACAACTTTTATCAGACGTCTGCGTTTTTCCCGATGCCGACGGTCATGATCGGCACGCTTACCGACGACGGGAAGACGACGCTGGGTCCTTATTCTCTGATCCAGCCTTATTACATTGCCGGCAAGGACTATTACGCAATGCTTCTTCTTTGCCGCAATTCTTCCAATACGGCGCAGAACATCCTGAAAAGAAAAAAGTGCACTGTCAACTTTATATGCGACAAACGCAAATATTTCAAAGAAGCGGTACGCATGGGCTTCCCGGGCGACACTCCCGAAGAAAAGATGAAGGACTGCATATTCACTCTTGAAGACGGACTCAGAAAAGCCGAGGACCCCGAAGGGGAATACCCGCAGGTGGTCAAAGAATGCTTCCAGGTGTTCGAGTGCACATGGATGGACACTCTCGACAACGCGCAGGACGACAAACCGGGCGAGCTAAACGGCTACCCGGAGCCTTATCACGATTTCAACGGCATAACCTCCAAGTTCGGTGCACATTTCATATTGAGAGTAGACAAGATCCTGATGAAGGAAAAATACTACGATGCGATCGTGAACGGCGTGAAAGCGGGAGACTTCCCTCCCGTACCCGTCGATTACGGCTACCGCGATTCCAAGAATTTCTGGTACACAAAGCACCGCCGCCCGATCCCCGAACTTCTGCCGATCAGAGAAACGAGCGTGGAATCCGTTCAGTATGCGGCAAAGCGCATAGATCCTGCCGTTAAGTTTACCGACGAAGCTTGTGCAAAACTGGTCAAAGTGCCGCGCATTTTCCTGCCAATGGTGCTGAAAGGCTGCGTCGCGTGGGCAAAAGAAAACAACGTCTCTCTCGTCACGGCGGAGCATATGGACATCATAAACGATAAGCGCGCAAAAGAAAAGGACAAAAAGAAAAAATAACCGAAATATCCGTGATCGCAGAAAGTACTGCGATACCGAAACTCCACATAAAGGGCGGGTCTGCAAAATGCCGATCCGCCTTTTTACGTTTTCCGTTCCTGCCGTCTGTTTAATTATTCTTTATTATATAATCCGATCTCCTTGCCGCGTCGATCTGACAGATCAGCGAATACTCGGGGTCGGTGGCATCGCAACCGAAATGCCAGATCATCACTCCTCCCGCGCCGCAGTCGATCGCAAAACGGGTTTTGTCGTATATCGTCTGCCTGCCGTTGTAATAAGTCAACGTCTCCGGCGAAGAAACGCCATCAATAGTCACGTAAGCTTCTTTCATTGAATTTTCGTAAGGGCTCAGTTTTTCAGCCACGTTCCTGTATGCTCCCCAATACGAATCCCCGTTCACAGGTCTGGAATAAAACGGCAAACCGAGGTTCACCCTGGAAATATCCACGCCTTTTTCAGCAAGCCCTGTCATTATCTTATAGCACGTCTTATAAAACGAGGAATGATTCCCCCTTTCGTCGAAAATGTCGTACGCCATCACTTCTACTGCGTCCAACGGAGCAAGATCCGCAGCTGAAAATCCCGATTTCCCTATGCACCAGTCCGAAATTGCCGCCGTGAGCGTTTTTCCGCTCCCGAGCGCCTTGTCCAAAACGGATAAATATGCGCTGAAAGTTGAAAAATCCTTTGACGTTTCCGGATATTCGTAATCGAAAGAAATCCCGTCAAAACCGTATTCGTCGACAAGCGCAATGAGATTTACGGTGAGGGTCTCCGCATTTTTGCCCATCGCGGAATTGTGTCTCGCGTTCGTCGAAAGCCCGTCTCCGAAATCCTTGTTCCCCAGCACGGTGACGACGACCGAAGCCTCGGGGTTTGCCTGCCTCAAGTTGTCAAGCGCCACTCTGAGGACTTCACGCCCGGCGACGGTCTGCCCGGCGATCACGCTGTCCTTGAACTGCATATTTCCTGCGGCGTCGAAATATGCGCAACCGATCACGTTGAACCCGGTCACGTAACGGGCGAGTTCCGCCTGTTCTTCAGTCAGCGAATACGCCGCGTCTGCGGTTATGTAGCTCATCACTTCAAAGTCGTCTGCGTTGTTAAGGATCAGATACGCTTCAAGATCGGAAAGTTTCCACTTCCCGTCCGCGCTCAGCACTTCTATCCTGAGTTTGCTCAGCTCGGTCGGAGCGAACGCGCAATACCTGTAACCTTCGACCACGTCGTTGCCGTAGACCGGCTCGTCACTGTCGTCGGCGTATATCCTGAAAGAAGTGATCGCGTTGCCTTTTTCTTTGAGGACAACGGTATTTATCAGCACTTTCCTGCCGAAATCGAAAACAGCGCTGTCTCCCGCGTTACCGCTGTCTGAAATAAACTTGCCTCCTTCAGAGAGATCGCCGTATGCCGACGCGATCGCGTCCGGAGTCTTGTCGTTACATCCGACGAATGCAAAAAACGAAAAGATCAGCACCGCTGCCGTCATCAAACACAGAATTTTTCTCATATCGGTTCCCTCCGATTGTTATTATAGCAGCCGAAGACCTTTTTGACAACGACGAAAACAAATAACATACCCGGACCCGCACAACGAAAACGGCTGAAATCAAAAGAGAGGCGTACAAACGCCTCCCTCTGACCTATCTGTTCATCCAAACACAATCAGTAGTTTAAGATGTCTTACTTCTCTTCATTTTTCTCGTCAAAACCGAGCATGTAATCAGTGGTTTTACCGAACAGTTGAGAAAGATCTACCAATGCCTGATAGCTGGGCTCCTTGAGTCCTCTTTCCCAGTTGCTGATCGAAACCTGAGACACGCGCATATAGTTTGCAACGTACTGCTGGTTGTACCCGTGTTTGATTCTTTGTTCCTTCAATCTTTCTGCGAATTTCATTATTTTTGCCTCCTTTGCCTATTACGGCATTATTATTTTATTCGTTCGACCGCTGAGACGAGATCATCTCCCAGTCAAACGCATTATCCTCAAAACTCAGAAGCACGGCTTCTATCCGCTCTCTGTCGACAGGCAGCCCCTTTTCGTCCGAATAGGTCTCAAAGTATGCGTCCATATCGTTGATTATGTCCAGCGCGGTCAGATGAAAGCAGTCAAGCACTTTCCTGACGAACGGATACGCGCTGTAATAGTTGCCCACCGCATTGCACATCGCATAAGCGACGAGACACGCTATATCCTGAAAGGGCAACCCTTTCTTCACTCCCGAAAAACTGACGCAACAGCATCTGTCGTCAACGATTATGAAATCGTCGAAATCCGCCTTGCCGAGTATCAATCCCTCGTTGAGGGTGTAGAACATCTGCAGGAATATGCACAGCCTGCTGGCAAGATTTTCAAGCGCCTTTTCGTCGTCGCTCATCGTAGCTTCTCTGTATAGCTCCGCAAGCGTGCCGCCTTCTATATATTCCGCGATCAGATAATTATCACGGCTTTCCAACACCCCGGGAGCATATCCCGTAATGGACACCGATTTCATTATCTTCGCTTCTTTCTCCGCGACCTCCCGACTGTCGTAAACTTTGATCACGCATTTACGACCTCTGATCACTGAAAACGAAATGCTTTTGCTTTTTTCCAGACGGCTGTCCGCCGCGTTATAACTGTTTGACATATTTTTCCCCATTGACTATTATCCGCTATTTCCCCGGATTTGTCAAAGACTTTTTCCGTTTCTCCTTGCGGACCGGACACTTTTCTCAACGAGCGCCGGGTCCCGGTATGCCGAACAGCCGCGCTTTCGCAAAAAACATACGGTTTGGGCAGTTTTAAGTTTATTTTTAGTTTGTTATTCTGCTTTATACCTTAAGTTATATTATCAAACTTTTCTTGATTTGTCAAGAATTTTCGAATAGATAGCCAGTATCGTACTAATATTTTACATAAAGACGACAGAAGGCGGCTAATCCACAATTATACGTTATTTTTATTCACGCATAAAATTGTGATTCTGCCGCCTTTGAATCAGCCTGATAGTTTTAACGTCTTACACTGTTGATTATTGCAACGATACATACGCCGACGTCCGCTATAACCGCCAGCCACATCATCGGATCGGTCACGATAGATATTGCCATTATCGCGGCTTTTGCGACAAGCGACAGTACGACGTTCTCCACGACGCGCTTTTTTGTCTCGTTTGCCGTTCCGAATGCCGCCGGAAGTCCGGCAACCGAGCCTGTCGACAACACTATGTCACTCGCCTCGACCGAAGCGTCGTTGCCGAGGCCGCCGACGCACACCCCAAGATTTGCCGCTTTTATTGCGGGAGCGTCGTTGAGCCCGTCGCCGACGAACATCACCTTTTCTCCTTTGCGTTTAAGCGATTCGACTATCTCGTACTTGTTCTGAGGAAGAAGCTCCGCAAAATATTCGTCGATCCCCAATTCCTCCGCCACGCGTTTCGCGCTCTGATCCACGTCGCCGGTCAGCATTATCACACGTTTACCCTGCGCTTTCAAGCAATCCACAACGTCTTTTGCGCCCTCTCTGATGCTGTCGCTCAAAGCTATATACCCGAGTTCTTTTCCGTCCTCGGCAAAGTACACCACGCTGCCGTAGCCTTCGTGAACCTGGGAAACGCTCACTCCGTTCTCAGCCATAAGCTGAAGATTCCCGGCAAGGAGACGCGCGCCTTTACATACGCAACCCACGCCTTTTCCTGCAAATTCGCGGTAATTCGTTATCCCGCTTACCTCACTGCCTCCGACATACTCTTTTATCGAAAGCGCGATCGGATGCGTGGACATACTTTCGCACGCGCCCGCCGCTTCAAGCAGTTTTTCTTCAGTCACCCCGTCGGCAGGACGCACCTCAGTGACTTCGAATACTCCCTTTGTAATTGTGCCCGTCTTGTCCATACAGACGGCGGTTATCCCTCTCATTTCTTCAAGGTAGTTGCCGCCCTTTACCAGCACGCCCGCTTTCGAGCATCTGCCTATGCCGGCGAAAAACGCGAGCGGTATGGATATGACAAGCGCGCAGGGACAGGATATGACCAGGAAAACGAGCGCTTTTTTTAGCCATATTCCGGTCAGCGCGTCAACGTAGCCGTCATAGAACAGCGGAGGTATCAGCGCAACGATCACCGCCAGCGCAAATACGGCAGGCGTGTATATCGACGCGAACTTGCTGATCAGCTTCTGGGCGCGCGGCTTGCTCTCCTGCGCCTCTTCTACCAGTTTCAGTATCTTCGACGCCTGCGTATCCTCGAATCTTCTGGTGATCCTCACCTTTACCGTGTTGCCCGTGTTGACGGTGCCGCCGGTCACTTCGCTGCCAACAGATACTGCAACAGGCATGCTTTCACCCGTCATACTGCTGCAATCTATCGCGCTTTCTCCTTCTTCAACGACGCCGTCAGAAGGTATCTTTTCGCCCTTCCTTACCAGCACGAGATCGCCGACCTGCAAATTCGCGCTGTCAATCTCCTCCGCGTTGCCGTCGCTAAGTCTCAGACAACTGTCGACCTTAAGCCCTAAAAGCTTTACGATATCGCCTTTCGATTTCGCGATAGCCGCGTCCTGCAACGTCTCTCCTACGCAATAAAGCAGCATGACCGCTACGCCTTCGATATATTCGCCGAGCGCCATCGCTCCTATCGAGGCAACTGTCATCAGCATGTTTTCGTTGAATATATCGCCTTTGAATACTCCTCTGACCGCCTGCAACATATATTCGGCGCCGACGACGATATAAGCCGCGCAGTACAGAACTATAGCCGCTATCTCCGCGCCCTTGGACGAATCCGACTTTACTCCGAACTGACATATCGCCGCGACCATTGCAAGCAAGAAAGATACGCTTATTTTGATGATAGGCACTTTAAAGTCGGCTATGCTGAGTTTCTTTGTCGCGTTTACGTCCACGTGCCCCTTCGCGGCGCAGCACTCGCATCCGCCGTCGTGAGAATGAGCGTGACCTTCGTGACAATGATCGTGATCGCAGTGTGCGTCGTGACAATGGTCGCCGTGCCCGTGGTCGTCGTGATCGTGACCGCAACGGCAGGTTTTGTCTTTCCTTTCTGCGCCATGTCCGACGTGACAACTACAATTTTCATGTCCGTGTTTATTATCGTTTATTTTTCCGTGTTCGTGCTCATGCTCGCGGCAATGATCATCATTATCGCGACAATGCCCGCAGGAACACTTTCCTTTCAATTCTTCGTTTTCCATAAATACCTCATTTCGATCTTATATATTTACCTACCGTTCCTATCAGATTGTCGACGGTCTTTTCGTAGTCGCCGCTTTCCATTCCTTTTTTTACGCAATGTCCTATATGGTTGAACATTACGTCTTTTGCTACGCCGTCCAACGCGCACCTGACCGCGCTTATCTGAGTCAGGATATCGTCGCAATTTCTGTTCTCAAGCACCATTTTGCTTATGCCGTTGACTTGCCCCTGTATCCTGTTCAGCTTCTTTTCTATCTGCACCGACATTGTATCCTGCAATCTGCAATCCATAATTACCTCCGTATTATACCCCGGCGGGGTATACTGTTTCCTGTATACAATATATACCCCCACAGGGTATTTGTCAACGGTTTTTCAAATATTTTTTTACTTATATCCGACTGCATTTATAAATTGCGCAATGAAACGTATCTTTTTTATTAAATAAACGGGAGCCAACGCTCCCGTTTCCAAAAATACTATATCGATCAACCATTCTTGCCGCACTACACAATCAGCTCACGCCAACGGCGTAAACTTATATTTCTTTATTCTGTCCTCGACGTCGATACCGTCTTCGTTCTGGTTAATCCTGAGTTCTCTCAATACCCTGCCATTACCGTCTTTAAGAACGAATCTCTGCTTTTCGCAATAGAGATAATTCTCACCGTAAACAAGTCTTTGCCCCATGTTGTCTCTATCCAACCTACTCTCGTCTATTACTTTTAAGAACAACTGAAACGCATTTTCAGATACCTTCCATTGCGTTTTGAGCGAATATATTTCGTAATGGTTTGTTCCGCCTTTTATCCAGTATCTTCCGTAAGTATTCTGTGGTCTGAACTCGCAATATTTTATGAAATAATATCTCCAATCGTACAAGTTTTCACTCTCGGATACGGCAATAAACTTCTCAATCAATTCCTTCAATCCGCTATCTGTCAACCTGCACCCCGAGCGCAATAACGAGACCATACATTGCTTTGTGCCTGAAAAATTCGACGAGGCGTTTTTATGGAACAAAAATTTCCAAGACTCGTCACGCCCCATGCCGAACTGATACCGCCAATCTTTCTCTCCTCTGGAATAGTCACCGAAAGTCAGCAATGCGCAGCTTATAATGTCTCTGTTGCAGGTAAACAGCTTCTCAAATCCGTCGAACAGATCATGATTTTCAAGCCCCAATATAGCTATCTGACCAGACAGAAGACAATGGTCTTCCAGCGAATTCAGGCTTTCCACTTTACCGGGATTGACTCTTCTCCATTCCTTTTTTATTATTTCTTCTTCGAGCTGATAAGAATTAAAACTGGGTTTCTTTATCTTTTTCCTGTCCAATATCTCGCCTGTCAGTATTATCGACTTTGTTTGTCTGATTATATAAGGCATTCTGTAACCGCCATCGGTAAAATTTTCTTTCATTTCGTCATCGGAATTCATTATGAGGTTATTGACAATACGTATCCTTTCTTTAAAATCATCTTTGCTTATTTCGTTTTTATTCAATACGTATTGCAAAAAAGCATATAACATGACGAATTTGCCCAATGAAAACGAACGGCTTCGTTTGCCTGTCTCCTTATCGGAATAGCTGAAAATGCATTCGCTCAGACCGTCAAGACGATTACTTACCACTACCTTCCCCCTTCCCGGATAGGTGCTCAGAAACTCGTAAAACACATCCGCAGCGCCGTCCCTGGAACCGAACGCTTGCCAGCAATCAAACGCTTTTTCGATAAACAGCATGTTTTCCTTGAATTTTTCATTCTCCGGGTCAAAATATATATCCAGCAAATCGAATACGTCGTAACTTCTGTACAAGGGTGAATCGCCGTTTTCATAGCAGATAACATCACAAAGAAATTTGAAATAATTTATAAAAAAGTTATCCACAGGCATCGGCTTGTACCTGTAAGTCCACAAAAAATCAGTCCACGCTCCGTCAATTTTGCGTTCTATTCTTTCTGCAATAGACTCATCGACCTTTTCAATCCTGTGTTCAAGATCAGCTTTAAAATTTTCAAAAATTGTAAGGAGCTTTCCTCTGGAATTCATTTTTATATACAATTCGTCCGTAAGCCCCATGTCTTTTATCGGAAGAAAATTGAATGTGATCTTCCTTTTTTCGGTCAATGACAGCCACAAGTCGGAAACCACACGGAATTTCTTTTGTATTTCGTCGATCATTACCAACATGGATCGTACCGTCTGATCTTTCTTCCACGACAGAGGAAACCAGGTCTGATCCACTATCTCTTTCGAAATCGGCGTACCGTCCATTAGCGGATCAAACTCTACAAGATAACGGCAGAAGTCCCTCGCGCTGAAACGCGTTTCATAAGAAAATCCGCTTAAAAACTTATATTCTTCACGGTCTATCCTGTCTTTTTTCGCCGCATACCAATAAAGAAGAAACAAAGTTGTCAGTCTCTGTTGACCGTCAAGAGGCGTAAGTATGCCGTCATCGTCAATGTCGCCGTAAATAAAATCAAGATCAATAGGTTCTCCAATCACGGCGTCATACAGCGAATCCAGAAATTTTGCTCTTATCCTTTTGATTTCCTCTGTATTTCTTCCCTGTGCATAATCTCTCTGCACCATAGGAATGACAACTCTCTTTATTTCGACCTGATCATCTCCGGAAGCGACTTTTAAAGAAAACAATTCGTTAAAACTGCACACCTGCGCTTTAGTTTCAGCCATTATTCCCCCTCCGTTATCGGTTGAATGTATCCCTTAAGAGTATCGTTTATCGCTTTCAAATAACTTTCTCTGTCCGCCTTGCCCCAAAAGTACAGTTGGCTGTCTTCCGATTTAGTGTAGTATTTCAGAAAAACCATTTTTGTACAATGCGGAATAAATTCTCCGTTCTTATCCATTTCGATTATTTTATTTCTTTTGACATCAAACGTAGAATTGTTAAGGACAGAGTTCTCGTTCTTTTCAAGAAGAGTGAGATTTGATATAGAATGAATGGGTCTTACCAGCGAATTTTCGCTGAGTATTTCTTCTATTCTGTCTCTAAGCTCCTCAAAACTCTGATTATCGAGTTTGTAGTTTTCTTCCGAATACTTATCCGTTTTCGCGAGGACATCATCCAAGTCGGGCACATTGCGCACCGCGCCCACTCTCCTGACCGAATCTCTGTGCAGACGCAACCATTCTTTTTGTTTTTCACGGTCATTCAGCCCCTGAGACTGTTGCGCGTGTATATGTTCAAGGCTCCATTTCCCGTTCTTGTATTTATCGAAAGGAAAACGTTCACCCGACTCCCCCTGCAAACGTACCGATTCCACATTGAACAGCAACAGCAACGTAGTTATTCTTTTGCAATCCGTTTTGCTTTCGTATGTCAATTCCCCGTAATTACCGTTCCACAGCGTATTTTTTATCTCTGAATCGAGACTTTTGAGGAATTCACTTTTTTTCTTGCCATACGCTAAAGCATAATAAATATTATTCAGAGAATATCCTGCCGCTATAAGATACCCGATCTTATGATAAAATTCGCGATCCAAGTACCAGTCCTGCAATAAAAGAAAAGTATGTAATATTTCTTTCCATATCGACAAAAGAGGTTTTTCGTCTTTCAATTTGTCGAAATAAAAAAAGGTTTCGTAAATATCTTTTTTGCGTCTTGCGTCTTTTTTCGCTATAATGTCCAGGATAAGATCTATCCTCGTCTGATACTTCATCTGGTCGTTGGTCAGAAAATACCAGAAAGCATCGTCGCTCAATTCCTTCTCAATGTTATCCCATTGCAACGCGATCTCCTCCTGTCTGGTGATCACGTCCTGTTGCCCGTAATGCAAAACGGTCTGCCTCGATCGGCTCAGGAACATAGCCTTTACGAGCTCAGCGTTCGTAAGAGGTATTTTCCCGATATTCAACCTTCTGAACAATTTGTTACCGTCCGCCTCCTGCCCGACCTCGTACCATATCAATTCTACCTTCTCCAGCAGTATTTTGTACAAATTTATGGCGGTAAGTTGCGCCTCTTTACGGCTTTCAAACCATTTTTTTAATAAAATATAAGCTGATTTGATATAATAAAAGTCAGCATTGTCTTCCGCCGAATCCTCGGATACATCCCTCAGAAACGCTGCAGAACGTTCTCTTACCGCATAGTCTATCGTAAAATCGATGCTGGCAAACGGCAAATATTTTTTCAGAACTTTAAATATAAGAAAAATCGTTGTCAACCTTTGCTGTCCGTCTATCAGTTCGTAACGATCGTCTCCCAGATTCTTTACTACTATTGGTTGAAGACAGTATTTTGATTTTTCGTCTTTGAATGCGATCACGTCTTCTATGAGCCTGATGACTTCTTCTTCCCATCTGTACCCACGCTGATATGCGGGAACGCAAAATTCACCTGTCAGATCCGATATTTTTTTTGTTTTGAGTATACCGCTGTCCATTATACCTCCCTTCTTATCCGCACGCTCCACGCGCTAAGCAATATTCCAGCATATAATAATAACACAAAACTTTAATATCCGCAATGAACAAAATTTTCTTCATACTAAATCTTCATAATATCCTCACAACGGTCGAGCTTTATCAGGCGCGCTTTAAGATCGTCTTTTCCCAAAATGACTGAACGTATTTCTTCAAGCCGATCAATTTCTCCTTATTTTTGTCTTATAAACCGTTCTCCGTGACGATTTGATCACATTTTAATAAGTCAATATTATTTAAATTGTTTCAAAATACTCTACTTAGCTAAAGTACCACTGACTGCACGAAAAGTCATTTGATCGTAAATATAAAATAATCCCACCGATCATACGCCTTTACGCATAAAAAAAACCGGATCTGATAAATCAGTCCGGATTTTGGTAGCGGTGATCGGAGTCGAACCAATGACCTGCCGGGTATGAACCGGCCGCTCATGTTCGACGAGAACATCACTTTGTGATCATCTCATCGCTTAAAGTTTAATTCAAAAAACAATAGTTGTCAAGTATAATTATAAATAAATATTCTATACGCTGTGTTTTATCGAAAAATCTGCAAAATTTTTACCGTCTTTACTGTCTTTACGGTAAAGACGGTAAAGACTTTTAGGAGTATTTACCTTTGTTTTACCCTCTTGAAATCATTGTTTTTTTGGGTTATTATTATATCCCACAAAAAAAGATATGGAGGAATTTTTATGAAAAAGTTAGATAATTGGGCTGAGCAATTTATCCAACAGAAACGCAACAGGAATTTGTCGGCAGAAAGCATTACGACGTACAGGTGCCACTTGAAACTGTTTTTGACGTGGTATTCAACACATTACAGCCTTCTATTTCCCTCTTTTATTACTTCGCTTAAGCTGCAAGAATACACGTCTTATTTGCTCGATAGCGGGCTAACAGCGAAGTCAATCAACAACCGACTTAAAGTCATAAATCAGTTCATCGATTTCATGAGAAAAAACGGCATTCGAGCAAAGTCAGACGTTCGAGCTGAGATGTTACGTTGCCCCGAACCGCACAACAAAACATTTCTGTTGTCAGAAATACAAACGATAATAGAAAACCTGGACATGTCAAACAGCGACAGCGTTCTGACTGTTTTTTTGCTTTCGACCGGAGTTAGATCTAAAACGGTACGAGCAATCAGAGTCCAGGATATAGACTTCGTCGGAAAGATCCTCGAATTACGTCATCTAAAAAACAGAAAATATCTGTCTATCCCTCTCGCGGATCCGCTTCTCGATATTTTGAAAAAATACATATCCATTAACTCTTTACATCAAACCGACAGCTTATTTTTCAACCGCTTTGGCAACGCTCTGACGCGTTCGACAATTTACGAGCGCGTAAAACGTTATCTGAGTTCGATAGGTATCGAAAGAACGGGAGTGCATATTTTTCGGTATTCATACGCAAAAATCGGCGTTCTGAACGGCATTGACGCAGTTACTTTACAACGATTGATGACTCACCAGGACGTAGAAGAGTCATCACATTACGTCGAACTATACTCTCCTGAACTTCGTCTTAAGCAAAATAAATACAATGTTCTTGTAAACACGTCTTTTATGTCTTTATCGTAAATACAATAAAGACGGTAAAGACGTTGAAATCGCATATTTTACTTAAAATATTGATTTTCAAAGCTATTTATGGTATAATGCTATAAAATATCAGAGTGGGGGTCAACATGATCGAAGACGCAATTAAAACACAACTTATATCCTATCAAAGATACTCTGCGCGCCATGGCGAAAAAGCCGCCGACGCAAAGTTAGCTGTCGTTCTGTCTCAACCTGTTAAAAAAAAGAGCAACGCTAAAGTACGCAGACCGTCTGCTAATCGTGGTCGCACAAAAGGAAAAGCTAAATAAAGACGATAAATACCGTAAATACGGTAAAGACAAAAAGCGGAGAAAAAATCTCCGCTTTACTTATTTGTTCAGATACTCGATAATGTACTCTCTTAACACTGTCGAAGCGTCAGATCCGCTACGTCGACATTTATCAATAAAACGATCTTTCAGCTCTCCTTCGATTTTGAAATTCATCAGCTTTATATCAGACGATTTGCCGGGTTTAGCGATAAGCGCGCTTACAATTCCCGTTCTTGACTTTACTGTATCTTGGTTAATCATTGTTCTTCTCCTTTATTCTTGTGAAAATATTTTACGAGCTCGTCAACGAAGAGCTCATAGTCTTTTGAAACCGCACTGCGAGAATTATACTCGAAAAGCGATACACCGAAAGACGGCGCGTCCGCTGCTGCTACGCCGCAGCGAATAATTGAATTAAACAGCCGGCAACCGTATTCATCAGCTATATCTTTGACAACTGTCAGCACTTGCGAGGTCGACGTTCTGCGACGATCTGCCATTGTAGCCAGGAATCCGGCAAGTTTAATATCCGGGTTAAGCTGCTTTATCTCGTTGATAGTATTAAGTAGCAATGTAATACCGTTTATAGACTGAAATTCAGGCTTAAACGGCACGACAACGTCGGTGCACGCGCAGATCGCGTTGAGCGTCAATAAGGACAACGACGGATTTGTATCAATTACGACAAAATCGTAATTGTAGTCTTTCAGGCAAGCGAGCGCTTTTTTCAAAAGACTCTCGCGTCCGATTTTACCGGCAAGCGAAACGTTTGCGCTCTCCAAGCCGAGCCCACCGGGAACGACATCGAGGTTAGACGATACCGTCGCATACTCAAAGCAACCGTTTTTAGCAAGAGAAAGCAGTTTTAACGCCGGGGGCATCATTTCGTCAACTTCGGTTATGCCGAAAGAAATCGAAAGCTGTCCTTGCGGATCGAAATCGACCGCAAGAACTCTGTAACCGCGCCTGGCGAGCCCGTCGGCGACTGCAACCGCAGTCGCAGTTTTTCCGACGCCGCCCTTTTGATTAACTATTCCTAATATTTTCATACTCTCTTATATCCTCACTTGTAATATCTATTTTTTGTTCGAACAGTGTCCGGACAAAACCGTGTGCAATAATATTGCAAAAAGCTCGCTGCCGTGCGCTTCCGATAAAAAACGTTTGGCCACGCTGGGCAGAAGTGATCAGATACGTCTCCTCATCGTTAAAACTGCCGTTGCCGCCGAAAACGTCGGAAAGATCTCTCATATCCATTTTCGAAAGACCAAAAACGAAGTTGTACTGACTGTTTTTAATGATAACAGACGTCTTGTTCCTGAGCTCTTCTGTTGCGTTCCAATCGCTGATATTTTGAGTCGCCGGAATAAACGAACCAAAATATTTTCTGATACGCTTATTCATCTGATAAAAGAAGTCTACTGCGACAGGACATTGTTTATCAATGAATAAGTGGGCCTCATCTGCAAAAGCGATAACGTGTCGAATATCTTCGTCTTTTAACGAAGCGTTCATCTCTCTGATATTGATAATCTGCTGTTCGAGGTACTTAAAGACAAGCAACATCTGAGCGTTAGCTACGACGTTATTCTTGTTCGCAAAAAGACCCTGGAAGTTAAAAACGACGAAATCTGACGACGTCAAAAGAGTCGACGGACCATTCCAAAGGTTTGAATATCTTCCACCGCCCGAAGTAAATTTTTTCAAATACATTTCGGCGCGAAGAAGATTGTTCTTAAATAATGCGTTCCGTTCGCTTTTGAGCTTTGTGCAAACGTAGTTATACAGATCTTCGAAGACCGGGAACTGTTCTGCCTTAAACGAAGAACAATCTGTATACTCATCTATACCTTTTTGCTTGTAGACTTCAACGGTTGCGTTGTTTATAAGTTCGAGAACGTCTGAGTCGCACTCCGGCATGATAACCTTGTAAAAGGATTCCAAAAATTTCAAATGCGACGCAAAGATGACGCTCGAAGACGCCTTTTCGCCGTTTTCCGTCAGAACGTCGTAAAGGTGAAAAGGATTTATACGCCCCTCTGTTGCGTTGCCGACGTCGATGATCGTTCCTTGTACGTTCCTGGCAAGCGTCAGATATTCCGCTTCAGGATCGAGCACAAAGCAATAAGATCCTTGCGCCCACTCATTAGCCAGGAAGAGCTTCGAGAAATAGCTTTTGCCTGCGCCGGGCTTACCGATGATCATCATATTTGAGTTCGTATAATCAGAGCTACGTTTCCACACGTCCAGGATAAGAGGACAGTCGTTATATGTACCGAACAACACTCCGCCTTTTTCCATAATGTCGGTATGAACGAACGGGAAGACCGCAGCAAGCGACGTCGAGTTTATTCCGCGTGTAAACTTTGTCAGACTCTCTCTCTTTGAGATATTCGCCTGTAAAAAACCGTCGATCTGCCTGCTGAACAGATTTGAGATGATGAGTCCTTGCGTCGACAGCTCCTGACGAAGTTTTTTCCTGGCCGCAAATACCGTCTGATCTTTTTCATAGCAAAATCTCGTTACAGTCGTAGTAACGTCATAAAGGCTTTCGTTGTCGTTCTGCAAGTTTTCAAGTAACGTTCCGAGCGAAGCGATATGAGTGTCTTGCTCGAGCATTTCAGAAGCCTTTCCGAGGTCGCTTTTTGAAGCAAGTTCGTTTACGGCGGCGTCAATACGTTTAACCGCTTTGTACTGATCGATCGGCTTGATCGACATTACAACTTTCGTGTTATCTATATCAAACAGTTTCGCGCCCCAGGCGTTCCCGACCGTGCCCGGATAATCAGCGACGGCATACGTAAAGCAATCGACATCGTCAAGACGATATTTATTCAGTTCAAAGGACACCTGTTTCGGCTTAATCCATTTAACGTAGTCTTCGGGTTCGATATTGGCTATATCGCGCTCGTCAAAGTTCCTGGTATAGCAATACTTTAAGAAAACCGCGACGTCGCTTGCAGACATATATTTCGGGCTCAGATTTATCGTCTGTAATGTTTGATAAACGCTCTCGACGCAATCTGAAAGGCTGTTTTCATCAGTATCGTATATCACAAGATAATAGAAAGGACAGTATATCTTATTTTCATTGTTTATTCTGTCGATCTGTTCGAGACGAGCTTCAAAAATGAGACGTCTTATAATCTCCCTTTTAACATCGTCCGTATCTATTTTTTTGTGCATTTTCTCCCAAACTTCGCTCGCAAAAATATCAAAATTTACAGGTCTGTCGATTTTCACGAGATCGACAGTCTGACCGTCGTCAAGATATTTGAACGCGATCGCAAGCTGATTGATGTCGATGTCCTGCTGATACTCGTCTTCGATAGCAAATTCTTTCTGACCTATTTCGATAACCTTACCGAAATACCCGTCGTATTCGATGACGCCGTCTTCTCTTATTCCGGTGAAAGGCATAAGACGATCTATCTCCTTCTCTTTTGTGAATTTCTTCTGAGAAAACAGATGTTTTATCATAGCGAAAACTTCACTATAAAACAGTCCGCCGTTTATCCCGGTAGGCATAAACAAAATGATACTTACAAGACCGATCGCGATAGCGATTATAAACTTGCCCGGCATGTTGGATAAACACACTAAAAATATGAATATCATCACGCAAAAAGCAATCACAATATCTTTAATCGAATACTGCTTCCAAACCGTATTTTTCATCTTTGAGTTTTTAGGTATAATTCTCATATTTTTTCTCCTTTATAACTCTATATCGAGTCCGTTTTTCCTTATGTTATTTAGCGATTTTAGCGATCCGACCAGTCCGCCATTACTCATAAAGATACCTTGCGACTGCTGAGCTTGAGGATTAATTTTTCCGAAGTTACCTTTGAGAGTGTTCTTCAAATTACTTGCACCGGTTTTTACCTTGCTCATCGTAGACCTGTATGCGTTACCGCCCAGGAGAGATCCGCCAAGGTTTACCGCTCCGCCGGCAGCCTTAGCCGCGCCGCCTAATATACCGCTCGTATGCTTGTTATATCGGTTTGTACCGCCGAAGATACCACGTCCGAGCGACGCAACCGCGTGACCGCCGCCGATTACAGTACTCGCCATTGATCTGAATCCGGAAAGAGCTTCTCTGTTCTCCTCTGCCTGCGTGCCGAACAGTCGGGCAAACAAGAGCTGTCCGCCAGGGATCGTCATCGCGCCGCAAACGATCAGAACGGTTTGAAAAATCATATTTACAAGCGTTCCTTTATCTGAAATACTCAGCTTTGTCAAAAGCGGTAAAAGCAAGATATAAACGTTTACTGCTATGACGTTTCCGTACGCAAGCAAGATCTTCGAGATAGTTGTTTCTCTCCACAGCTTGAACCGTGCGCCGTTATCGAGCGGTACGGTAGCTATACAGAGAGGCGCAGCAATATACAGAAAAACTATATTGAAGATCCTCATTGTAAGGGACAGCGCAGCCTGAACAAGAACGATTATAAGCCCGATTGAAGCAAGCGTCCCGAGCAAGAAATTAAACGTTGAAAAATCCGCTTTCCCACCGCTCGATTTATCAAGATCATAAAATATCCCCCAACCTTTTTCCAATCCGAACATATCTGCAAACGGTATCTCATTGACATTCTTCGCTTCGTTCCAATAAATTTCTTTACCGGCGCAGATCTCCATTATCTTCTGACCTAAGGTTAAATTCCGATCATCTGCCGTAACGTTAAACGACAAGTCTATTATCTGTAATATTTCGTTTGCAAGATAAATAAAGCCAAACAAAGCGTAGATCGTTATAAGCACAGAAAACGACGTCATCAGAAACTGAAAAGTAGTTTTTCCAACTGTTTTCTTATTTGTGATGACCATATTTTTACATATAGCGATCATCGTAAAAACGAAGGCGACGAACATCGACAGCCCGGCGACACAGAAAAACACCTTCTGAACTGTGGCGTTTGTGATTACGTATTCGAGAAGAACTACTTCACTGTCTGCACCTTCGACCGCCACAGTCGACAGTCCTGAAAGGATCTCAAACACTTCCATAATAGAGTCCACAAGATAAAGACAATTTGTAATTATCCAATACAGAACCTCGTAAAACAAACTCATACTCGCTTATCTCCCGTTGATTTTTTTCTCTTCCTTGTGTTATAATTTTCATATAATTTAGAAGAGGTAAAGTTATATGAAAAAATTTATATCATTCTGCATTATCGCAGTTATTTGCGTATCGTGTATAGGTGCTATCTCCGCCTGCTCTCCTTCCGGTTCAATCGTCGACACCTGGTATATCCTCAGAATTGTCAATTACGATGAAGTATCGTCAGACGTCTATGTCTTTTATTCCAACGGAACCGCCGAATGGTACACCGTTTCACAGAACGTCGAAAGCGTCGGATTCAAAAAGTCAGACTTCGACCCGAGAGAAACTTATACATACGAAAAAGTATCGGACAGTCAATACTCTATGTACATTAAAGCCACCGGTTCTCCTATTGGATCCATTTATTACGACAGCGAAACCGATAGTATATCCGGTTCAAGCATTGGCTATGGCAATGGTGAAAAATACTATCGTCTTTCGTCTTTCGAGCCGAGCGACATTCACGATGTTGCGAACGGTGCCATTTGGTACATAACCGACTACTACGGCTATTCTGATCTTCTCATTTTTGATTTCTATGGCAAGGTCGATTACTACCGCATACATCAAAATGTCGAAGAAGTCGGTTTTTACTATGATTTCACACCCAACGAAACGTATGAATACTCTTGCTATGCCGACGGCATTTACGAGCTGTTTCTCGACGGAAAACATCTTTGCTATGTATTCTACGACGACAGAACAGATACCGTTATCAAGGGAAAAACTGAATACTCTCGCCTTTCCCTTCCCTGATACTTTTCTCTCAGAACCTCTGCCTTCCTCTATTTCAGAGGAAGGCTTTTTGTTCTTATGCGGTGGTTTAATTTTAATTACGCGGTCGTATACCAACCGTACAGTCCGGCGATGACGATACCCGAAATTGCAGCAAGAACGAACAGTATAACTATACCTATCACAAGCTGTTTAAGAAGTTCTTTCGCTTCTTTACGCTTATCTGCTGAATTTGCCATAACATATTTAATTCCTATGTAAACAACCCACAAGATTACGAGCATGGCAATAATTCCGAATACCCACGGAACTACAACGTCGACAAGTTGTTGTATTTTCTCTGCTGCCGAATCCATTGAGTCTTCGAGATCCGTGCCCGTGATTGCGCCAAGAATTGAAAACATCATTGAAGAAAGCAAATAAACATTCATCTCTCTGTGCACCTCCTTATGCTTTTACTTTTCTTTTCACAATGATCAGAATTATCATCGCGATCGCCGCCACCGCCGCAACGACAATGATGATAATAGACACTGTTGAAAATCTGTATTTTATCTCAAACGTATACTCAGATTGATTTCCGAGTCCGTCTGAAATGACGAGTTTATACTGACCTTTCTCTGAAAGATCCTGACCGAGTTTATAATCAACCGCGACGCCGTCCTTATAAAGAACAAACGCGACATCTTCTTTTGAAGCGTTATCGATCGTAACGCTGCCGTCTTCGTTCTGTATTATGTCAACGGTCGGAGCGACGTTGTCTACGGTCAATTTTAACGTATACGCTTCATTATTAGAGTTAGACATCGTCAACACATAATCGCCACTCTGATAAAGCGTTAAAATGCCGTCCACGACCTCAAATTCGACGTCGACGTCGTTCAACATTACACTTACGACATCGCTGTCGCTGAAATCGTATGTAAATATCTGATACAGCGGAGCAATGATTGTAAAAGACAGCTCGAAGACGTTCCCGTATACGTCCTTTGCTTCTACTTTATACGTCCCGACGTCGGAGATCTTCAAGACCGGATCCTCGACAAGCTCCCCGTCTTTTGTAATTTCAAGTTCGACTTCCTCGTTAAATGTTAATGTTACTACTTCCGTTGTTATCTGCCCGTCCAGGACGCTGGACGTGGTGTCAACGCTTTTATCTATATTGAATGATATAAACGTTGAATTACCGGTCAGATCGCTCAAAAGGAAGTAATATGCTCCTTCATCAGAATAGGTCGCTTTGTTCGCAGCCTCACTTATCACGTTTTTGTATTTATCAACTCTGTAGGACGTCGCAACGTCGCTTTCGTCCCAGGAGAGCCTGACGTCAGAAGATCCTGTGCCGCCGTTCTCAACGCCGGCAAGTTCGAATGTCGGCGCGATCGTGTCGATAACAATGTCAATTTCAACGACGTTATCATAGTAATCGACGATTTTTATATGATAATGACCGTCGTAAGTTATAGCAGCACCGGGCAAAACGGCTATATCGTTATCAGACGTGCAATCAAAGCTCTTGTAAAGCTCTGAAACAGAAACAGTAACGGGCTTAGACGTACAATAAATACCGTTCACTTCTTTGTAAGTTCCGCTGATCGAGAAGCTGACCTTTGTGTCCAAAAGGACTGTAAAAGACAATGTATTGCCTGCATAGTCTTTTATCGTAAAGTAATATGTACCGTCGCCGGTCAGATAAGTTCCCTTTTTGTAAACGGTTTCAAACATTCCGACTTTGCTGTATTTAACGGTAACGTCGGTTTCGTCCCAGGTCAGACAGAAGCTCTTATTTGTGCTACCGTCTGCGTCAATGCTTTTACCGTCGGCATTAACAATATAGAAATCAGCTAGTATGCAGTCTATTCTGAACGTATATTCGATAAACAAAGTATCGTTTTCGGTGTTGTACAAAAACAGTTTATAGTCATAACACGTTGTTTCATTGGCGACGAAGACTGCGGTATATTTAGCCGTAGACGCAGAATATTCGACAGTATAACGGTCTGTCGGATATTCAAGCCACTCACCTTCTTCGAAAACGTAAGCTATCAATGAATATGCGTCTGAGTAAACAAAGCTGACGTCCTGATTCGTGACGCCGCCGTCGGAGACGTTCTTTAATGTTCCTGTCGGCAACCCTTTCAAAAAGAAGACGGGCCCGAGCTCAACAACACGGCCGAAAAGGTCAGTAATCCTTGCAGCGAATTTTCCGCCTTCGGTAAACACATAGCTCGTCGTCGACGGCGTAATAGGCGTGTTGTTCGAGTCTACGTCCTGCTTGACATACGTCCCGTCTGCTAAGATCTTAAAGATCTCGATATTGGTAAAACTGTTATAGTTTTCGCTCGTCTTAAAAGTGAATGTAACGCTTTTTAATGAACTGAGACTCGAATACGTCCACGACGGAGACGTTCCTGCAATATAAACCGTAAACGACAGCGTATTGCCCGAACGGTCATAAACGCTTATCGTCCACGCTCCTGACGTGAAGGTCTCAGCGTTAATCGTAGGCAGTTCGTCTCCCTGCAAATACGTTTGACTGAAAGATCCGCACGATATTGTCAGGACATAGAACTCGTCTATATTGTCGAAAACGTTATTAAGATCAAGCGACATGTAGTACATAGTCGTTCCGAACTCATTGACGTAAGTCTGATTAACCGTCAGGATCTTCGACGTTCCGTCTCCAAACTCAACATTCACAGACACAGTGGGTGCTTCCACATCGATATACACAAGATAAGTCTGAACATTGCCGCATAGATCGAACTCTTCAACAAGGTAATAGCCTTGATTGAGGATCTCCGCGCCTATTCCTACGCCGACAGATAAACCGTAATCAAATTCATAAATTACTTTGTCTACTATCGCAACGTCGTTTGCTATATAGGTGTAACGGATCTTACCCGTAAAAGTTCCGTAATCGAGCTTAACGGGATTATATATGTAATCTAAATCTATCAGATAGACGTTATATTCTGAATACTCGCTTAAATACGACGGGAGAATTACATTCTGTTCGGTAAAAGCTGTTTCGTCAGCTTGTCCGCTTTCGCTCATTATCGTATTGTAAGACGTTGTATTTGCCGCATTTACGACCGTTCTATCAGCATTAACGTAAGCGGAAGCATACGACTGAACGACTGTCATCAGCGTATCGTAATCGTCATAGATCTGTGCGACGCTTTCTTTCGACGCTGACACGTACAGCCACCCTTCCGACGTCACTGAGACTCTGTACTCATATTCTTTCGAAATCGCCCAGGACAAAGCGGCGTCATACGTTCTGAAGCTGTATTTCCCGGCGATGTTCTCTTTACCCGATGTCGCAAACACCTTTGAAGGCAGCGTTACGACGTAAAACGAGTTGACTTTATACCCGTTTTTAATTGAATATTCGTTGCCGAAATCATCAATAACACTTATCAAAACAGTATATATCTGACTTTCATTACTTGCCTGATCGACAGCATAGACGTAATAAGTCCCGTTGCCTTCAATAACACCGTCGAAAGCAACATACTGTTTGCCGTCCAAACTGATCATCAAGTCAATATCAGATATGTCGTTTACCGATACAGCAACGCTTCTGTTTGAATAAACGTTACCTTCATTTTTTGTTGTGTATCCGTCAAAAATCAGTTCAGGCGTAGAGTTGTCCAGATATAGACTTATCGAAGTCTTATTCCCTGCGTAATCTTCGGCAATAATGATCAAAGCCCCGTCTTGCCAGGTCGCAACGTCGACGCTGGTCGTATTGCTAGTCAAAACACTGTCTCGTATTCTGACTTCGTAAAAATACGAGTCTTTAACCGATATACTGATTTTCGACTTCTTTCCGGAAACGATCTCTCCTTCACCCAAAGTAATGCCGTTCCAGTTCGCTGTTATGATCGGCGACTTTGTATCGTAATAAAAAGACAAAGACATTACGTTTCCTGCCGCGTCGGAGATAAGTAGCTTATTTAGTCCTTCATTAAAACACGAAGGATCTAATTCGTATTCAATCGCTTCCGTAAGTTCGAAGACATTGCCGTTGATAGAAATCGAAAACAGGTTAGCGTCTGAAGCGTTCAGCTTCATCAAATGATTTGCTCCGATGATCGGAGTTTCATCATACAGTCTGTCATAGCCTTCAAGCTCTGCGACAGGCTCAACCGTATCTATTGTAAAAGTCTTGATCGTTACGTTGCCTGCAACGTCCTCTACCTCTATTTTATAATAAGCGTCTCCGTCAGAATAAAGCTCTTTCGAACTACTTGCTACACGTGCCGTTGCAAGCGTCATAATGAAGTTTCCCAGGTCATTACTCGAAAAATACAAATAAACACTACCTTCGTATGAAAACTTATAATATTCGACGCCGTCAACTGCTAAATCAATTTGACTATCCGGTATAATACAGCCCGTTGCAGCCGCAGACGTATAATCGCTATATGCTTCATAATTATTTATGTAGCTGAATATCGCGTTCCCGGCTGCGGTCTTTGTGGCATAATATATCCTTTCAGTTTCAGGTAAATTCGCGTCGTAATAAACCGTCGTATTCGTAAAGACGCTCTGATTTATCAGATCTGTTATAAGTAGCTTCCATTCGTCATTCTCAAACTTAAACAGCTTCGAAGATGTAATCTGATTTGTATCGGATATATCGAAATATACTCCTGAATTTGAAAAACCGTTTGTAACGATAGACGTTCCCGTTGCATTTCTGATGCCGACGGTCGGCAGCGTAACGTCGTAATTGATCGTATAAGTAGCGCTTCTGTTCCCGGCATTGTCCAAGGCGTAAAACGAATACGTCCCTTCACCGGCGTTTCCGATCGTGAACGTAGACATAGTCTGAGACGAGTAAGAGCTTGCACCCGGCGTCTTATAATACAGCATAGCAAAGCCGCTTGCGCTATCCGACGCGGTTATGCTGACCTTTTGATTGGTATATCCGCCGCTTGCAACGCTCGAAGACAACGTCGGCAGCGTAACGTCGTAATTGATCGTATAAGTAGCGCTTCTGTTCCCGGCATTGTCCAAGGCGTAAAACGAATACGTCCCTTCACCGGCATTTCCGATCGTGAACGTAGCCGTCGTCTGAGACGAGTAAGAGTTTGCCCCCGGCGTCTTATAATACAGCGTAGCAAAACCGCTTGCGCTATCCGACGCGGTTATGTTGACCTTTTGATTGGTATATCCGCCGTTTGCAACGCTCGAAGACAACGTCGGCAGCGTAACGTCGTAATTGATCGTATACGTTGCGCTTTGGTTCCCGACCTTATCAACGGCGTAGAACGAATACGTTCCCTCTCCGGCGTTTCCGATCGTGAACGTAGCCGTCGTCTGAGACGAGTAAGAACCCGAACCAGGCGTCTTAAAATAAAGCGTAGCAAAGCCTCTTCCGCTATCCGACGCGGTTATACTGACCTTTTGATTGGTATATCCGCCACTTGCGACGCTCGAAGACAGCGACGGAGCTTTCGAGTCGTAATAGATTGTGTAATAAGCGCTTCTGTTACCGGCTTTATCAACGACATAAAACACATACCCGCCGTCACCGGCGTTTCCGATCGTATACGTAGCCGTCGTCTGAAACGAGTAATTACCCATGCCAGGCGTTTTATAGTACAGCTTATCAAAACCGCTTCCGCTATCAGAAGAGTTTATAATTATTTTTTTATTAGTATAACTGCCTGACGTTACGCTTGACGAAATCGTAGGAGCTGCCGAGTCGTAATACACTGAAAACGTTGCGCTATGATTGCCGGCTTTATCGACAGCATAAAAAGAATAATTACCTTCTCCTTTATTGCCTACAACAAAATCGTTAATTGCTGTCGACGAGTATGAACTTTCTCCCGGCGTTTTATAGTACAGCTTATCAAAACCGCTTCCGTTATCAGAAGATTGGATCATGATACGATAATTGATGTAACTGCCGGAACTTACGGAAGGCGATGACGTTATCGTAGGAATTGTCTCGTCATAAAAGATCGTATACGTTGCGCTTTGGTTCCCGACCTTATCAACGGCGTAAAACGAATACGTTCCCTCACCGGCGTTTCCGATCGTGAACGTAGCCGTCGTCTGAGACGAGTAAGAACCCGAGCCAGGCGTTTTATAGTACAACTTATCAAAACCGCTTACGTTATCCGTCGCCTTAATGCTAACTTTCCGATTAGTATACCCACCTGAGGCGATACTAGATGACAACGTCGGAGCTGTTTGATCTGCCGTAAATTTAGCCGACTGTCCTGCAACTAAATACGAGTTTGAGTGATCGATTGTACCACACCATTGATATATTACCTGATACCATATATACTTGTATGTCGAATTAAATTTTATCGTCGCACTGCTCGCTCCGCCGCGAGTAATTGTTTTATCGCTTGTTATCACAGTTCCTTTCAGATTTTTCGAAGACTGATCTGCGTAATTAGATAAACCTATATAATCATTAGAATTATCAGATCCCCATACCATTATCAATGCTTTTTCATCTGACGAACTTGCAGAAACCTTATAATCGGAACTGTAATAATAATCGCCATTATTTGAACTTGAGATCGCCGACGTACTGCTACACTTTATCGTCAATTCATACGAACTTACCCCACTTTGAGTAATTGTTCCTGAAAAATAATTTTGAACATTATTATAGCCTTCTGCGCTATAATCGTTGCAAAAAACAAAATAACTATTCGTATTTTTCCCGGTATGAGTGGTTTCTATATTTAACGTTGACGTCATTTCTGCCACGGTGGTTTCTTGCGGCAAATACATCAGTGTTGCCGCAAAAATCATCAGCAAAAATGCACACAAAAGAAATACGCTCGTTTTAATTACTCTCTTATTTTCCATTTGTCCTCTCTCCTTCTGAAAAACTTTGTTCAATTTGTGCAACTAATTCATTAAGCTGCTTTTCCGCCGCAGCGATCTGCTTTTCCACTTTAATGAAATTAGATTTGATTGCCACAGTAGCCGCTTCTTCTTTAAGCTGTTCTAGAAGTCTTTTTATAGATGAAACTTTAAGATCCGCTGCATACGTTTTCAAGATGTTATAATCCGATTGCGTAATGAATTTTTCGAGTTGCGACACTAGATCCGTTAAACGTGTTTTTACATCTTCAAGAGCTTCTCTATATGTTTTAACATCTTCTCTCGCTTCTGTATGACCGCCGTTCTCGTTATCTTCACCGCTTTCAATTTCGGGGATCACAACGATTTTAGCAATATCAAAAACGATCTTTTCTTTATCCATAATGCGAGGCTCGACTTCCAACGTTGTTTCTTTGTGCCCGAAGATCTTCTTTGACTCAAAATAAGGCGTGATAAAACTGCGCACCGGATATTGACCGAAACGGGCCAGGATAAGATTTCCGTAATTACCCTTCTGATTGATACGTTTGAGGTCTCCCGGATTTATCAGAGGTATCTCCGTCGCGCCGGTTGAAGCATTGGCTGACTCTGAGGTGTTGCCTGAGCTCGACAGAGACACTTTTTGAACAGTGCGCTTGCCGCAGAGCGTCGAAAATTCTTTGACTGTCGACTCTTCGTCCGTACCTATGTAAACTTTATTTATACACTGACCTTTAACGATGTCCGCGACGTCGTTCCCGTATTTTTCATTAAGCTGCTTGTACGACTGTACGACAAGCATGAGGAAGATCTTACGCGAACGTGATACCGTTATAAGAGTTTGAAGATTATATATCTTCGGCAAGTTCCCGAACTCGTCGAGTATGAAATAGACGTTGCGCTTTAATTGTGCCGCGTCGAAAACGTGATCACGTTCGTTTTGCTCCGCTTTTGAGACAAACTCTTTGTATGCTTGCATGGTGAACAACGTTACCAATTTATGACGTGTTTCTCTGTGATCCGGTACTTTGATAAATAACGCCGTCGGCTTTTCATCAAAATCCCGGAGATCTATTTCGTTATCCGACGTCAGACTGCAAATGCCGTTATCAGACAGCCACGCAATATATTCAGCGACGTCTGAAAGATACGAAGCTAATGTGTTGTCTTGCGTCAGCAATACGCTTTTTGCGTGCCCGGGCACCTGAGAAAAAGGATCTCTTGAATTTATGAGATATTCCGTCAGCTCGTCAACGTCTGCGTTACAGTATCTCTGTAAATTGTAGTAGATATTGTATAAGCAGAATTGCTCTTCATTCATTTTCCCGGAGATGACGTCTTCTGAAAAAGCTAATACCAATGCAAGGATAAGACCGCGCGCACCTTTCTCCCAATTCGGTTGAGTTTTATTCTCAATCGGGCAAATAGCCCACACAAGATCTTTGCTGTACTCGTAGATCTCGTCGCGCAAAATGCTCTCTCTCGTTTTTGCCGCGTTCAGCGATAAATACGTCTTGCTTTGCGTTACGTATTTACCGTCAATGACCTGTATGTCGTGGATCTCTTTTATCTCGCGTATTCGGTTCAAAATAGACTCACAAGGGTTCCACCTTACCGAAGAATAAGGCTCTGCTATATTCAAAAGAAGAACGTTGTAGCCTTGATTTTCGAGCGTCTTCGCATGAGCTAAATATAGCTCCCCTTTTACGTCCGCAATGATCATCGAAGGCTTTGTTTTCGTCCTGGCGAGTATCTCAATGTTTGGCTTGATGAACGCTTCCGACTTACCTGAACCGGTAGTTCCGACGGTCAGCGTATGAGAAGGCTGAGTCATTACAATGTCAATGTCTCTGCCTTTGACCCGGGCGCCGACTACCACACCGTCTTCAACGTTCTTCAATTCTGAAAATTTACTACAAGTAAATTCTTCATTCTTGCGCAATTCGCTTTTTGATTGAAAATGAGAGTCTTCGAGATCTGCATTTTCTCTCATCACGTCTTTCTTGACGTTCAGTGAATAATTCAGTAGGATCGCAATAAATACGACGCCCGATATTATCGCAAAGATCGCCCAGGTCAAAAGACTCTTATATCCTTCAATAAAAGCACTAAAAGATAAGCCGTTTCCTTTGAACAGACACCCAAAAAAGCCGGCGATTACCACGATCGCTATTTCCGCGATTACCCACAATATCAAAAACTGTTTTATTTTCGAACCCTTCTTACTTTGCATTTTTTCTTCTCTCCTGTTCTATTTCCCTTTCCGCTCTATGAAGTTCAAACGTAAAATCTGTACGTCCGAGTTGCGTCTTAAACATACCGTTCAATAACATAGTGGCTCCTTTCAAAGCTCTCCTTCTGCTCTTTGCTTTCGCCTTTGCCACGCGTGTTGGCTTTCCTTGTTTAATGGAAAACCCTTTGATATTTTTAGCGACTCGTATAACGTAGTTTCCGAGACGTGACCTCATGTCTTTTTTCAGATCTTCAATAACACGAATATTGTCCCAATTCGATACAGCCGTCGCTCTGAGTTCCTTCTGCTCAGGAAGATCTACACGTCTACCGTCAACATAAGCGAACTTGCTGTCTATCATCGCCTGACGTGCGAAATCTTCTTTCCTGGAAAGCTCTTTCTGCCATTCCGCATACGCTTTCATCAGCTGAGGATCCTTTGATATAACGAGATTTACGAGCTTGTCAACCTGGTTTCTCAGAGGTCTCATATTCTCGCTGTTGTAGCCAAGACGACCGTCTGCCGGCAAGCTCGAAGCAAGGCTGACGATTTCTTTCTCGACGTCTTTATCTTTAATCGACGTCGCGGTTTTCCCGACCGGGTAAGCGGCTTTGATTTTGTCTATCAGTTTATCTCTTAACGTGTGCAGCTCGTGTCTGCGCTCGTCTAAATAAAGGTTAGAAGCAACGATCAGATTGTCGATCGCTTTTTGATTGATTTTTCCTTTTCTTGTGAAAGTTTTTTCGCCTTTTTTGATATAAATAGGCTCTTTCTCGAAGAAGGTAAAATGTATATGTCTGTGCTGAGTGTCGGTGTGTAACGACGCTACGAGCTCGATATTTTCTCTTTTCAGATGAGACTGATCTAACATTACGTTGAAAACGTCATGCAGATAGTCAATACACTGCTGTTTCGTTTGAAAACGCTTTGAATTTACATCGTCAAACGATATGAAGCCGTGCCAAATTATGGACTTCGTCGTGCTGATATTTGCTTTTATTCTTTCTACCTCTTCCCTAGATAAAATTCCGCGCTGATTAAAAAGAACGTCGCCCTTAGACATATAGTCTTCATAGTCTTTGTGTTCTTGCGTTTTAACGCGATCTTCCATATAGGCTTTGTAGTTATAAGGTGCAGTCCAATTGTAATATGCGCGTTCCTGAGCGTGTGCCAAGCGCTGCTCGCTGCTACAACGTGCAGCGGGCTCGTGCGTGGTAAACGTCATATTAAACAAGACTGCCGGCATACCTTACTTTCTCCTCTTTATTTCTTTATTGAGTTCGATTTCTATTTCAGACAAAAACGCAGGCTGTTCGCAAATAAGCCCGTTTTCGATTTCACTTGTTTCAATCTTCTTTCCCTCATGCTGCGCTTTCCATATCGTGTAGATTATTTGACAAAGCGTCTTTACTATCTGAATGTTGACGGACAATTCATCGTGCGCTTCGAGCAAAGCGTTCAGCTTTTCGAGAGCAAGATCCATATCTGCACCATTACTCTTTTTGTGCTCATCAGCATACGCTTTTGCGTCAAAAGTACGTCTGTAAATATCCGTAACGCCGATATTCATCGCGGCGTTTGCAAGTTCGTTGAAACTTGAATAGTAACCTTTCGACAACAGAACGTCGACACGATGAATTGTTTCTTCATCGTAAAGTCGGACTTTCTTTTGGTTGTCTTTAATCGTAACTTTACTGTTCATTTATACCCTCTAAAAATCGGTTTCCGATTTGTTTTCAACGAGTCCCAAACCTGGGACCGTTGACTTCGACGTGGGACCACTTTTTTATACTACGTATAAAGTGGTCGGAATTTTGAGAAAAAGTCCCACGTCCTTAACCTGCTTGCATATCATCGCGTCGCAAAGCAAGCGATGTCGCGCGTCAGCGCGAGCCCTTGTGTGTTTCATCGTTACCGTTTGCGGTAACAGATTTCGCGCGTCAGCGCGAACCTGTCTTTTGAGGATCCTTGTACGTGTCATCATAGATCTCCTTAGCCGTTTACCGGCCGCGCCCACCTGCGGTGGGAATGTGCACTACTCAGCGGCTCCGCCGCGTGGCGTCGGCAACCATAAAGGCAGCCGACGCCGGGTATCTCACAAGATAAAACGACGGGTTATTTGCCGTTTTTACTACCGGAACCTGACTTTCCGCTACTCTTCGGACGTCTCCAAAAAGGACGTCTGCTGTAAACATTCGTATTCGAAGACACAACTTTATTTACGGTTCGATCGACATACTTATCGCCCTTCTCTGCGCGGTAAAGTCCGCTTTGAACGAAGAGACGTTTTACCTGATCAGAATCGTTAGAGCAACCGAACGCCAACATCGATACAAGTCGATAGTCAGACTTTGAGTGGTCTCCGCAGACATCTTCTCCACCCCAAAGCCGGTCAAATTCGGATCCGCTTTTGGATCGGCGTAGCATTGAAATGACTTCGTCGTCGGAGAGGCGATCTGACTGTTTGATATTGCGTTGAGATTGAGCAGTTTGCTGTTGTATCTTACGTTCTCCGAGACGACTTTTCAGTTCGCTTGCAAACTCTGAGTCGGGCGTATAAGTCGACAGATCCTTCTTGCCGTCGAGCGCATAACAATTTCCGGTCATCGAAATAAATTTGCCCGTCGAATAGTATTCAACATCTTCTTTGCTGCCTTCCACCGGCTCCGATCCTGGCACCGCTGCAATGCGATTATTCAAGTTGCCGACATCGCCCTTAAAGAAAATATGTATTCCCGTTCCCGACGTGGATTTTTCCGCGTACGTATCTTTTGCCGACGCGACGATCTTCTGTGCAGCGTCGGAGATCTTCGTCAATTTACCGTCGACGTCTTTGCTTATACAGTGATCCAGGTCGACGCATTTTATCCCGGAATTTTCAGTCAGTACGAAAGTAACGCCTTCACAGCCGTTTTGACGAGCATATTCTATCGCTTTGTCAAACGTCGTCCACGTTGTAGGATCGTTCACTTTCGCCCACTTACCTGTCGCTACATCGAGATTGACTTTCTTCTTTTTGCCGTCTTCTGAGTATGTTTTGAACACGCACCATTGCGGCAAAGCCTTCATTTCTGTCGGCACGTTATTTTCCAGGTTGTCTAACGTGCGCAGCTTCTTCTCTTGATAGTATTTCAGTATCTTTTCGCGTTTCGCGTCTTCGGAATTGTTCATCTTTTCATTTACCTTTTCTTGAATAAAAGCATTTGCTTGATCAGCTTTTTTTACTGCCTCAAAGAAATCGTCGGCTTTACAGCTTCTAAGCCAATCCTGTAAATACGCAGCGTGATTATCAAGCATTTTACCGTCTATCAGACTTACGGCTAAATCCTGTTGCATAAACACCGATGTTAGCTCTGCTATAAGCTCCTCTTTTGCATAAGCCTCTGCGCCGAATTTACCGCTCAGATCACGCTTCAATCTCGTCTCGTGCCCACTTGCATGAGCCATTTCGTGAAAAGCAGTCGAATAAAGCTGCTGCAAACTCGTAAATTTTGACCTGGGCGGAAGATGTATTTCATCTGCCTGGATCGCATAATAGGCTTCATTCTTTGTGTCATACAGAATAGGACAAAAACTATTTGATAATACGTTTTCACACGCGACGTTTGCTTTGCTTTCATCAAGAAGCGGAGCATTATATTTTTCAAGACCTTCGACCTGTTCTCCATTAAAAACCGTGTACTGCCTGGACAACATTCTGATGTTCTTTTTGCAATAGTTTTCAAACTCTTCGTCAGTTAAATCCTTTAACTGTTCACGGAGCTCTTTCCTTTCAACCATTTTCTTTTGATTGATGTCGTAAGAACTCCAAAGTTCTACTCGGCAACCGTGTGAACCTTTTTTCACGCTGAGCCCCATTGCGTTCACTTGCTTGATCGTATAAAAACGCGGATCAGACCACCCGTTCGCCGCGATCGCAAACGTCAACAGAAATCTGTTTGCTCCGTTGTATTTCCGTCCGGTCTCTCCGTTCATCGGCAAAGCTGCCTGCGCAAAATGCGCCCAGGTCAAATTTCCATTCTGCATACGTTCAATGAGTTCGTTTACGACAGCTTCCCTGTTCTTTTTCACATAATCTATTTTTTCTCTTTGTGCTACCGCATTTTCTACTGGCTCAGCAGACTCAGTATTCAAATTTTGAGAAGTAGCTTTTCGATGAGATTTATATTCTTCATCGACATAGCTTTGAGCCGCTTCGAGATTTGAAAAATTATAATGCCCCTGCGCCCACGTTCCGTCCTGGACATCGTACTTAAAGGCAACGACAAAGTCTTTTTCTCTCTGAATAATAGCTATGTCTTCGCCGCGAGTGCTTTTTTCGATTTTAACAACGGTATAGCCTTGTTTCGTTTTATGTCTGAAATCTTCCTTAATGTTTTCAGCTTCATCACTTTGTTGAGATTGCGTCTCTGCGTCAAGCATTTCTTTGTGCTGTATTTGCTGCATTTCAACTTCGACGTCAAAACCTCGAACTATGTCTGCGACCTGTTTTACCTCGTCTTGTGTCAGACCGTTGGTTGTAAATCCCATAATATCTGTGGCTTCCAACACTACCCCGTTATTTGTTCTTTCATACAAACCTTCGATCGTTTTACCCTCTTTACCGATAAATCTGATTACATTTGTCCACTGTGGCAAGTTAGACGCCACCGCAGCCGAACTGCGTTTAAGATTTTCTTCTTCGACACTAAAATCCCTTTGATAGCCTATTTGTTTAAGGGCTTCTCTTAAAAGAAATTCGTTTGAAAACGGTAGTCTAAATTCAAGCTGATATTTTTCGATTGCCATTTCTCTTTCTTTCTCCTCGTCTCTTACAGTTTTTTTAACTTTCTTTTCTTTTTTTGTGTTTTCACTGTTGACAAAAGCAAATGCTTTGCGTATAATAGTCTTAGA
The DNA here is from genome assembly GCA_949298505.1 of uncultured Christensenella sp. Lineage (GTDB taxonomy): Bacteria > Bacillota > Clostridia > Christensenellales > UBA3700 > Ornithoclostridium. The sequence goes on from CASFWW010000014.1 coordinate 64,101, forward strand.
GTCAATAGTTGTTAAAACGTCGGGAAATCGGATCCCGAGCTTCCCTGACAACTCTTGGCTTTTTTCTTTGTCATAATAAAGCAAACTGTCCTTTTCCAAGTTAGATTTAATAAAGTTTTCAAATTTATCTTTTCCGTAAACACTTGTTAGTATATTTGCTGGTGTTACTTTGTCATTTAATCGACCGCTTCCGTTTAATTTTATAGAACATATTATTGGACAATTTTTGTCGTCAATCTTATCTGTAACGACTACTATACTACTATTGGGTTTAGTAAGACTATCCATAATCATTACCGGATTCGATAGGATATTTGGCAATTGTTTAATTATTTCTTTATCTATTCCGTGATAATTCAAATGAGGATTCGTGTTATCTGTTCCTATGCTCGCCTTCAAATGACTTGACGTAACAATAAGCGGCAAGTTTATCGCACCAACTTCTTGCAAAATAGTCGGAGTTTGCATAATATACAAAAGTGTTCTTTCAGTAATCGCTCCTGCGGCTACTGCTTCCACTTGGGACGCGAATGACTCTTCTGTATGCAACACTTTTTTATCATTCCGATCCGACATTTTAGTCTTCCTCACTCTGAACAATTATATCGACGTCTGGATATTCTTTTTTCAGTTCGTCATAAGTCAAAGGTACGAGATTTTCGCGCACCACCTCAGGCATAGACATATACTGATCGAACGTCAGAGTCGCTTTGTATTGATCGGAAAATCCGTCATACCTCTCCTTCCACTTGCTTTCACTTGTCATCATTGTTTTCACTCTCCTTTGTCGTAACGTAATTCAAAAACTCAATCTGAGGGGATTTTACGACTAATTCTGCCCCCGGCGTTCCGTCTTTTTTTGTAAACGGTTTTACTTCTAAATTGCCGTAAAAATAGATCTTCGAACCTTTCTTCAATCTCTTTTTCACGGTTTCTGCATACCGATCCCAGGCTTCGAGCTTTACGAAGTTCAGAGACGTGTCGTCTCCTGCTGCAACGTAGATCTCTGCGACCTTCTTGTTGTCCTTGACATCTTTCAAAATCACGTCTTTCGTCAGACGTCCCACTCCTTGAACTATGAACATTTCTTTTCTCCTTTTCTCCTTTTTGTATTTATAACGAATACAGATTTAACCAGGCTTTAAGAACGTCGACGTCTGCGGCAGACAAGCTCGCTTCGTTTTCACCGTCAACGCGAAAAAATACAGCCGGCCCGACAATAACGTCGTAGGCTCTGCCGTCAACAACGTTCATAAAATTCAGGGCTAAGCCGCTTAACTTGCCTTCTTCGTTGCAGTAAAACGCAAACAGCTGACGACCGATGTAGGTATGACTTGCCTCAAAGTGTCCGCCAACGAGAGAGCGGATCTTCTCTGCTGTCGGATCGATCAGCTTTGTTTCCGGTTCTATTCCAGGTTTCTTATACAATACCTTGATCATTTTCGTACCTCACAATATTCACAAAGAAAAGGCGGCTGCCGCTGTAACTGATGCTTTTCCTTACTACTGCACGTGTAATAGTTATTTTTCGCTTAGTTACTTTCTAGATACTTTTTACTTTTCTCTTGTGAAAATATAAATTATCTAGAATATATCTAGTTTATTGGGGGAAATTTTTTCCCCACCCAGAGCAAATTTTTCCCTACCGAGGAAATTATTTCACCCCCGGGGAAAATTTTTCCCCACCGGGGACTTTATGCTTTGCTGTAACAAAATTGACTTTTTCCCTGCCGGGGAAAAATTTTCCCCACCCTGCAATTTTGCCACTAAAATTACTTGTCCTTTTCAAAATTGATTGGAATTGCCTTATATTCGCAAAATTTAACATTATTGCGATATTCCTCAGTTTTCTCGATATAGCCTCTTTCTATGAGAGAAGAAATACAATTTCTGATATTCTTTTTTGTGGTATTTGTCCATTCCGCAAGATAAGAGTGGCTTCCTGTAAAACGCTGATCCTCAGTTTGCGAAAAGCCGTAAATTATTGCATAGACAAGTAATTCATTACCCTTCAAGTTAAGATCTGTAACCATCCAACCGAGTATTGTAATATAACTTTCGCGCCGAACAAAATTTTTAACCATTTTCCACCTCTGAGCGTTTTTTGATGTAAGCGGACGTCTTTGTTTTGTGTGATGAGATAATCTGATAGGTCTTTGTGTTTAGAAGGGGGTAGACTGTTCAGGACGTCCGCTTATTGGCTGTGTTGCTACTGTGGGAATTGAAGACAATAAAAAAAGTGACAATTCCCTGATGAGAATTATCACTTTCAAAAAAATTTTTTGGTAGCGGCGATCGGAGTCGAACCAATGACCTGCCGGGTATGAACCGGCCGCTCTAACCAACTAAGCTACACCGCCAAATGGTTGCGGGGGAAGGATTCGAACCAACGACCTTCGGGTTATGAGCCCGACGAGCTACCACTGCTACCACCCCGCGGCAAGCGTCGCGTTGCTTAATGCTGTCTTATAATAAAATAAAATTCTCTTTTTGTCAAGGAGATTGACAATATTTTTCAAAAATCAGACGCTTTTCCCTTATTTCGACGAGAGCCTGTATTTCAGATATCCTTCCGTATTGCTGGTCTCGCTGTTCACTATTTCTTTCGCGCCCAGGTAGTCCATTATACACAAAAGCCAGACCCCGCTGCACACGGCGATATCCTTACGCTTGGGTTCGAGTCCGACTATCTTATCTCTTTCGTCCATAGGGGTACGACGAACAAGATCTATTATTTCTGCAATTCTTTCGCGGGATATGCTCCTGTGATGCAAAACTTTTTCGTCGTACGTTGCAAGCTTCGCGTCAATGCTCGCTATCGTTGAAGCGGAGCCGCCTATACAATACAATTTGTCAAACTTTACGCCCTTTACGCCGTATTCCTTTACCGCTTCGTCTCCGAACGCTTTAAGCGCTTTTATGTCCTCGCCGAAACTCTCTTTAAGCCTTACGCAACCCACGTGCAGACTTTTGCCGTATTTTATACCGTTTTCATCTCCAATCGCGAGTTCGGTCGAAGCTCCGCCGATATCGACAAGAGCAATAGTACCCGAAGTGTAAGCGCCCGAAAAGCCTATCTTCGCCTCGATCTCCCCGGAAACGACGTCGATACCTATGCCCTCTTTTTTCAGCATCTCGACAAACTTTTCGCCGTTAGCCGCGCTCCTTACCGCCTCGGTGGCGAAAGCAAAAAAGCCGTCGCATTTTTCTCTGAGCGCTACGTCTCTGAACTTTATTATCGCAGCCGCAGTACGCTGCATCGCTGTTTCAGAGAGTACTCCGCTTTTATTCAGCCCTTCCGCCAGCCTTGTAATTTCCAGCATTCTCAAAAGAGCTTTTTGCCCGTCGCTTATCAACAGTCTTACGCTGTTCGATCCGATATCCACAACCGCATATTTCATATTTGATATTATATATTATTCTGTTACGGGGCGTAAAGCGATAGATAAAAACAATTTTTATCAATTTCCGATTTTTTAGTTGACAATTTGCCTCGATTATATTATATTGTAAAAGCAATTTTATGCGGCTCCATGGTCAAGCGGTCAAGACATCGCCCTTTCACGGCGGTAACCCGGGTTCGATTCCCGGTGGAGTCACCAAGAAAAAAAGAAGAACACGCTTACGTGTTCTTCTTTTTTTCTTGCATGCTCCCGACGGGGAACGGACGCGCACGCGCTTCAACTTCCTACCTGTAATAAATTACGCGCGACGCGTTCGTGCTCGTAGAGCTTTGCGACACTCTCGAAACAAGCTGATAAAGCGTATAAACTTACTGTCGCAATCCCCCGGTGGAGTCACCCGTGCTTAAGTCTTGCAGTGTTGTCTAATCTTTTAACCAAATTAATATAACTTGACATTTTCCGCGTTTGTGTTATAGTAATTTTGTAATGGTCGTAACCCATGATCACACAAAATCATGACATTGTGTATATACGAATAAGAAAACTGTATTTTTTGGTACAAAACAAATGACAAAAATAACAGAATCTCAACTTCAAAAATTTACAATTGACTTCGATAAAAATATTGTTAACCCCCTTCTGGAAGCGGGGTTTGAACGCAACAAATTTAACGTATTCGACATTCTTAATATAAAAAATCAGGAATTAAAGCATAGTGATTTTTTAGCGTTTATGTTTGATCCAAAAAGAAGTGGCGAAGTAGGCGCTCAGTTTCTTCATGCGTTTATACTTATAATCGCAAAAGAATTCCCTCTTTTGCAACTTAACATTGAAGATGCAGAAAATATATATTTCGACAACGTAAGAGTCAAACGCGAATATAAAAACATCGATATACTTGTTGAGTTCAGCGTATCAGACATAAATATTGTTATTGCAATCGAAAACAAAATTAATTCAGCTGAACGATTCTATAACGACAAGCCTTTTAAAAGCCAACTGGAAAAATACAAAAATATAATCTATAATGAATACAAAAACTATACACCTATACTTTTGTTATTGTCCCCGGACAACATCAAACCCAGTGACAACGCTTGGATTGCTATTGATTACAAATTGATATATACTGCGCTTAACAAAGTCGAAATCAAAAATGCAGATAAAACGTTAACGATATTGATCCGTGACTATAAAAATCTTCTGAGGAGCAAATTTAAAATGGAAATAGATGAAAAAATAAGGGCTGCGGCACTTAAAATTTATAATGAAAATGCAGATATTTTCGATGAAATATATAAATGTTTGCCCAACAGAATAGAAGAAACAGCTAAATTTATACGGTTTTATTTATCTAAGCTGGACTGGATTAAAATACAAAGCGAACGTCAAAACACTTTTATCGCTTTCACAATAAATGATATAGAAAAAGAAAGAAAAGATTTGCAAATCTTCTTTCAAATCAATGTTAACGATCTGACTGTATATGCGTATTTGTTTGGAGGAAGCAAACAAGATAGATTAAAATTAAAAACGTCAGAAAAAAGTGTCAACCCAACGTTAGCAAAATACGAATATCTTGTCAATAATAATAAAGATTTAACGTATGAAACTATTGAACGTATCGATAAATTACTGCTAAACGGCAAAAATGATGAAGTAAATTGTATTTTAAAAGATTTGCTGGATTCATTGTTTTCTCAAAACGGATACGTTAAAAAACATAGCCATAGAATATTATCTCTTTTAACTGATAATTAGAACTACTTTCAGACAGAACATGCTCAACCTTATAGAATTGATACAAAAATTAAAAATCGATTATAATTTAAATAAAAATATACATTTTGACGTATGGATTTGTAAAACAGACATACATGGTGAAATCAACAAAAACGCACCTGCTTTTTGCGGGCATTTTTATTGGGATAAAACAACAAATGATCCTACTGATATTTGGAATTTTATAAATCTCCCTGTCAAAAAATATGACTTCGAAGCTTTGCAGAATCCGACTGAATACCATTTGTACGTAATTCTTCAAAGCAACGACTTTTAATTTTTATTCTGTCTTTTATCCGACAGAAATTTCTTTCAACTGCGCTTTCAGCCGCTTGTTTGCATATCAGATTTATAATATGTTGCCGCTTTTTATGAGATAAAGATACGACTGCAGTCGTGTGCGAAGTTTAAACCATAAATTCTGTGCATTTGTAACCTTTACGGAGACTTATACATAGTATATAATGTACAGAAGATGAAGCTACCTTTCAGTCATAAATATCCTCTACCCGGCAAAAGCAAAAAGACGGGAAGCGCGAGCGCTTCCCGTTCGGTTTTTTATTCGGTTTTTACAGCGTTTTTATAAAGAAACCGCCTCGACGCCGCATATCAGCGCAGCACGTTTTTCAAGAAGCCGCTGCCCTTTTTCGTCTCCGCTGATCACTCTGAGCAGATTCTCTTCACCGAAACATTCAGGCGGCGCGACTTTAAAAAGCTGTCTCACGACCCCGCCCGCTCCGCTGACGACGTTGAAACCGTACCTCTTTTTCAGATAGTTTTCGAGAAAAGCGTAATGCGTGCATCCGATCACGACGGAACCTATTTCTTTGCCGAGATATGGCGCGATTATCCTGTCAGCCTCTCTCTCGGCTTTGCGCATATCCGGGAAATCGCGTTCTATGACGTAAGCCAGCCCGGTGCAGTCGGGCGTATAAACCGCCTTTGCCGCGTTGAGAGACAAAAGCCTGGAAAACCTTTTCTGCGCGAGCGTAAGCGGAGTTGCAAGGACAAGCACGTCCTTTTCAAAGCAAAGCGCGGGCTTCAGCGCAGGCTCGGTACCGACGAAAACCGTATTGCGGAATTTTTCTCTAAGACCGTCTATGCACACCGCTGTCGCCGTGTTGCACGCAAGCACGATCACGCAAACGCCTGAAGATATCAGTCTCTCGCAGACCTTTTCCAGATGTCTCGAAAGCACGCTCGCAGTCAGCGCGCCGTAAGGCATATATTCTGTGTCTGCGAAATAGATAAACTCTCCCTTTCTGTGCGCGTAGACGCGCGAAACGACAGACAAACCGCCTATGCCGCTGTCTATAAAAGCAATCTTCATACTATTATTTATGGCATGAAAATCCGCGTTATTCCCGTTGCGGAACTCAAACCCGTAGCAGGCGCGACTGCCTCACCCGAAAACGTCGTACAGCGCGCCGGCAATGTACTCAGCGCATTTTTCCGCTTTCGCGTCCGCGTCGTAAGGAACGAAATAATCCTGCGAGTTCACGCCCAGCCTGCCGGCGCCTATTATGAACGGAACGCCTACGGCAACGAAACGGGTCTTAAGCAAAGAGGAATCTATGCGGCTTCCATTGCCCACTCCGCCGCCCGGTCTTATGCCTGAGTTCGTGAACTGAAAACACGCGCCCAGTCTTTCCGGCACGGACGTTGCCAGCGCGTCCACTACGATCACGCAATCAGGCGAAAACTGCCTCGCCACCGCCTGCACGAGCAATGCGGAATCAAGATTCGTCAGCGCGCCGACGTCAGGCGCAAACACGCTGAGCCGCCCTCCCGCGAGAGAATAATCCTTGAGCTTTTCAACGACTTTCTTTCCCAGCGCGTCGGCTACCACGTCGCCGTTTCCGAGCCCTGCGACCAACGCTCTGCGCCTTCTGCCCGAAAAACTTTTCAGCGCAAAACGCAACGCTTTTCTCACGTCGCTTTGCCCGTCCGTCTGCACGGTCAGGTAATCTCCGCTCTGCCTGTTCAGTCTTGCCGCCGTCTTTTCGTCGAGAGAATATTCTGAAAATCCGGCGCCGTACTTTTCGTATTTTCTGCCGTCGAGGTCGTTTATCTCGTCCGCCTCTATGAGAAGATATCGCATGATTCCTCCTACCCGCCGCGAAACGGGTGTTTTTAACTTTTCCGACGTTTTCAGACCGTTTACGAAAAACGCCGACGTCGCGTTTAAAATTATTTCCTTAAACGCGCGGAATTAAAATTTGTTGCAAAAAAGTCGTAAAACTGTTTAAATTTTATTGCTTTATCCTTTTTCTTGTGATAAAATTATCTAGCAAATAAGAAAATGGAGGGAAACTATGCCTAACATTAAGTCCCAGAAAAAGAGAGTTTTGATCACCAAGAAGGAGAACGCCATCAATTCCGCGAAGCGCACCCGCGTACGCAACAGCATCAAGAAGTTCGAAGCGGCTGTCGCTGAGAAGAACGTTGAAGCTGCTACCGCTCTGCTCGCAGAAACCGTATCTCTTCTCGACCGTGCAAGACTGGACGGCGTGTATCACGCAAACACCGTGAGCAGATACGTCGGCAGACTTTCAAAGAAGTTGGACGATCTTAAGAAAGCTCAGTAACAAAATAAGTAAAACGCGAGCCGCGGAAATTCCGCGGCTCTTTTTTTATCTTGGACACGGAACAAGATTCAAAAGTCCGGCTTTTCCTCACGTAAACACCCGCCGCCGATCCGATGCGGACAAAAACCGTTTCCGGATACGACTAAACCTCATGCGGCTCTCCGCGTACAAGCCCGGAAAAAAGAAAAAGGAGAAGTCAGACCTTCTCCTTTTTCTTTAAACTTTTCAGGTGATTGTTTTATGCGGCATTCTTTTTCTCTTCAAGATCTTTACCTTTTTGCGTTGCACAGCGCGTACATTGTCTGCAACCCGCACAACCGCAACAACCCGAACAGCCTCCCTTGCCTTTCGCCTTGCGGATTATTGCCGCCGCCGCGACCGAAACTACGATAAGCACGGCGGCAACTATGATCGTTATTTCAACAGCTCCCATATCACTCTTTCCTCTTCTTTGCAAACGCTTTTTTCATATTGCCGAAACTCAGCTTGCCTTTATTGTAAAGCACTACGATAACGACGACCGTTGCCCACAAAGCCGCCCAGATGAAAGCTGTCCACCACCATTCGCCGATAAGATATATCATAGACGACACGACGTACGAAGTAGCCAACCAGAACAGCAACGTGAAGTTGAATTGTCTTTTTCCCGGCATTTCCGCCTTAGCGGTAGCGACTGCCGCGAAACACGGGATCGTCAGCATATTGAACGCGATGAACGCTATCAGCGCAGGCACTCCTATCCCCGTCGCGCTTATCATCTGCGCCACCGAATCCACTCCGCCGAGTGCCTCGTCCGCGACAAAGCCGCTCGATATACACGCCGCGAGAGTGCCGAAAGTAGCGATGACGTTTTCTTTCGCGATAAGACCCGTTACCGCTGCAACGACGAATACCCAGCCCCACTCGCCGAGCTGAGAGCCGAATCCGAGCGGTGTGAGAAGCGGTTGCACGAGCATGCCTACTCCTGCGAGAATGCTCTCGTTGATCCTGTCGTCGGTTAGGAATTTCCAGTCGAATGAGAAGTGACTGACGAACCATATCACTATCGTCGACGCAAGGATTATCGTAAACGCCTTCTTTATGAAGTGTTTGACCTTGTCCCACAGCAGCATAGCAAGACTGTGAGCCTGCGGCATTCTGTAAGAAGGAAGTTCCATGATGAAAGGAGGAACATCGCCGCGCATGGTCGTGGAACGCATCAGCAGTACTGCGCATATCGCGACGATTATTCCCAGCAGATACATCGAATAAGTTATCAGATCGGCATTGCCCGTTCCGGTCAGTTGAGCAATTCCTCCCGCGACCGCCGTCAGTATCGGCAGTTTTGCGCCGCAACTGAAGAACGGTATAACGCGTATCGTCGCTATCTTTTCGTATTCGTCGGCAAGCGTACGGGTATTTACCATGGCGGGAACCGAGCAACCGAATCCCATTATCATGGGCATGAACGCCCTGCCCGACAAGCCGAATCTGCGGAATATGCGGTCGAGAATGAACGCTACTCTCGCCATATAACCGGAATCTTCGAGTAATGAGAAGAACAGGAAAAGCAACAATATCTGCGGCAGGAAGGACATGACCGAGAACAGTCCGCCCAGCATGCCGTCAACGACGAATCCCGTCGCCCACTGAGCTACGCCGCCGCCGGTCATCGCATCTGAGACCGCACCCGATATCGACGACGTTATGCTGTCGAGAAGATTGAACAGTATAACGCCGGGGGAAGCTATGCCCTCAGCCGAGCCGAATATGCCTTCTCCCCACATACCCTGAAGCGACACCCAGTCTTTGCCGAGCGCGCCCATCGCGCCGAGGTACAGGAAGTCCTCTGAAAAAGTCAGGTGGAACACCGCAAAGAGTATCGCAAGAAAGATCGGGATACCCCATATCCTGTGAGTCAGTATCCTGTCCGCCTTGTCCGAAGCGGTGAGTTTGTCCTTGCCGGACTTTTGACCTTTGACAAGCGCCTTTGAATAGTTCTGAGCTATGTATCTGTAACGCGAATCCGCGACGATAGCTTCAAAATCCGAACCGAACGTTTCGTCGTCAAACGTTTCTTTGAACTTCTGGACGGTTGCCGCCGCCTGCGGATGTTGCTCCACCTCGATCTCGTCAAGTTCCACAAGCTTGACCGCATGAAACAAAGCGTTTTCAACGCCCGCGCCTTCAAGCGCTATCTTGCAGTCTCTTATGAGATGAGTGAGCGCGCCGCCTTCAAGTACCGTAGCGCCTTTGCGCGGATTTTCAGAACAATCGTAAGCGCGCTTCATCAACTCGTCAATGCCGTCGCCTTTCAGCGCTGATATCGCGACGACGGGCACGCCTATCTTGCGCTCAAGCTTTGCCGCGTCTATCTTGTCGCCAGCCTTTTTCACTTCGTCCATCATATTGAGCGCAACTATGACCGGCACGTCGATCTCAAGCAGCTGCGTGGTGAGATAAAGGTTGCGTTCAAGATTGGTCGCGTCCACGATATTTATTACGCAATCCGGTTTTTCGTCAAGAATGTAATTGCGCGAAACGACCTCTTCAGGCGTGTACGGCGACAGAGAATATATGCCGGGAAGATCGACAATCGCTATCTGCTCTTTCAGCTTTTTGTATATGCCTTCACGTTTGTCGACAGTTACTCCCGGCCAGTTGCCAACGTGCGCGGTTGAACCGGTCAGATTGTTGAACAGCGTCGTCTTTCCGCAATTTGGGTTGCCCGCGAGCGCAAATTTCTTCATCCTTTCACCTCCGTGATAACAAGTTCTGCTTCGCTTTTGCGCAAAGTCAGTTCATAGTCGCGTATCGTGACTTCGATCGGATCTCCGAGCGGCGCGCGCTTTCTGAGATACACTTCCGCGCCCGGCGTCACGCCCATATCGAACAGTCTGCGCCTTATCCTGCCTTCGCCGGACACGCTCTTTATCACGCCCGACTGCCCCACAGTAAATTCACTGAGTTTAAGTTGCATAATACCTCCTTATACCGCGACGAGGATCTTCGTAGCGACGCCTTTGTCCAAAGCCAGCCTGGAATCCTTTACCATAACGATGACGCTGCCGCCGCTCACCGACAAAACGGTAAGTCCGGACCCGACCGTTATGCCGAGGTTTTCAAGATGCTTTTTTGTCTTTTCGTCCGCCATTACGCGGATCACTCTTAGATTTTCGCCCTGCGGCGCAAATACTATCGGCATATTTTTCTCTCCATAAAACCTTTAAATGTGAAATAAATTTCATATTTCGACTAAATTATAGCAACCCCATTTTGTTCTGTCAAGCAAAATGTGAAATATTTTTCATATTTTTGTATTTGCTATTTTACGCCGATTATATTATAATAAAAACGAGGAACAGCTATGCCCAAAACGATACGCAACCCGCAGCAGGAACGCTCGATCGACAAAAAAAACAGAATAATAAACGCCGGATACGAACTTTTTTCGGAAAACGGATATTACAACACCAACACCGTGCAGATAGCGAAACGCGCAGGCGTTTCCACGGGCATCGTTTACGGCTATTTCCGCGACAAAAAAGACATCCTGAGAGAGGTCACCTCTCTTTATATGGACAAGGTCACAAAGCCTATACTCAATCTGTTTGACAATCTCGAAACGCCTTTCGACGCGCGCGACCTCGTATCAAGGATCGTCGATCTGGTCATCAGCGCGCACGGCGAAAACGCCGGGATCCACGAAGCCCTGCACTCTCTCACTCATACAGATCCTGAAATAAGCGCGCAGTTCATCAGCCTGGAAGACGAACTCACCCTCAAGATAGCAGACAGATTGACGCGCCTTAACGTACTCAAAGATGACGCGAAAGAAAAGGTTCATTTCGCGATGGACGTATTGCAGTCTTTTGCTCACGAATACATCTATGACCATCACGAATATATTGATTACGACAGATTCAAAACGCTTGTCACAGACTGCCTCGTCTCTCTTATAAACAAAAAATAAATCCTTTAAGACATCAATACAACGAAAAAACGGGTCGTCGACCCGTTTTTAACTGTTTGAACGAATTATCCTTTTAAGTGCAACGCTCAGAGAACAAAAATAAGTTCTCATAAATACAGCTTTATAATACGATTACAACAAAGCACAAAAATCGACCCGTTTTGACTATGCTCATCTTGCCATAGAAGTGCAGATTTGTTTTGACATGAATTAACAAAGTGTTGCGCTTGGTTTGACGATTCGCTTTCTGAACAATTTCAAAATCTCGTAATTATTTATTTCCTGCTTTTCAAAAGTCTGTATACCTCGTCTCTTGAGCTCTTCAGAGCCTGGGAAAATTGCTGCTTTTTATTATAATAATAATAGCAGAATGCCCCGTGAAACATATCCCCCGCACCCAACGTATTAACTCCATGCAGAGGTGCTACTTCTATTTCTTTTAACCCGTCTCCTTCGTCGTAGATTATAGAATTTTCTCCGCATGTTTTTGCTGTAAAAGGAATCATATATTTATCTCTCAGACAATTTATATCGTTATCGCAGTAATCGCTGAAAGTAGCCGAAGCAATCGCGACTTTGGCATAATCAAGCGCTTTTTCAATATTATTTTTCCAGTTGCCACAATCAAGAACCAGCTCAATTCCGGAATCTCGCAGTTTATTTACAATTCTGTCCGTAAGCTTCGGGAAGTTACAATCATAAAGCGCAAAATTAAATTCAGACAGTTTCAAAGAATTTAAAACATTCAGGCTGTTCACTTCGTGTTGTCCGCTTACAATCGTTCTGGTAGCTTTTTCAGTACTTACCATAATGCAAGATATGTTTGGACAACTTTCTCCCACCTCCGCAATGTCTATAACGTTTACGCCTTTCTGCTTAAGAATTTCCTTCATGTTTATTGCGATAGAGGACTGCCCCAGGTGCGTAATAAGTGTGGCGTTGCCCCCCATTGACGCATAAGTCAGCGCTGCTTTCGCGGCAGGACCTCCTATGTCCAAATAAAAATCAGAAGACTTTGTTTTCATATTTTCCTGAGGCAAACACTTCACATCTCTATAGACAACATCCAGTCCACTGAGTCCGATAAACAATCCTCTGCAATAATTTTCGTCAATAATAAAATCGCATTCCGACAATTTATCGGTATTAAAGCCGTGTCTTATTCCGACAACGTCATAACCAAAACTCTTAGCCAATTCAACAACGTGTGCGGAATCTTCAAAAACAATAACGTCTTCAGCAGTTATACTTTTATCTCCGACATATTCGGATATGTTTTCAAAGATTTCCTTTTTCGTGAGTTTTCCGTCGTGAGCACTGTATCTATATTGCTTAGGAACAATATCGTCAATCTTCCAATACGACATCAGATATTCAACTATTTCCGGCACCTGTGAAGTCAACAAAACAGTCCTTGCCCCCTTAAATGTTTGTGCGAACTCCCTCACCCAACAATACGGTTCAAGTCTTGTAGATTTTACCAGATCCAGATATACTTTAAGTCTTTCGCTTAAAAAGTCCTTTTTATTGAGTGTTATACCGTAATCATTTTCTATCATTTTGTAAATTGACAGTTCACTGTTTCCGATATATCTTTTTATATCTTCATGTTTGAGCTCAACTCCGTACTTTTTCAACAATATATTATACGCCTGCCAATGCAACGTTTCGGTATCGGCTATCGTACCGTCCAGATCAAAAATATAAACTTTTTTGTGCCTGATATAATTTACCAGAGGAGATAAACTTTTTACTACTACGGGTCTGATATTTATTCTTGTGTCCACTATGGGTTTTACCCTTACTTCTGTTTCAGAACAAAATCTTTCCATAATTATGGAGGCAACCGCTTCGCCCTGCCTTTTGGGCACCACGTCTATGGTACAATAATTCATACCTCCATCCGCAAGAACACTTTCCCCTGTGATATTTTTAACGCCGTCGTATCCGAACAAAGTCATCCACTTAAACTTGTGCAAATATTCCTTAAGTCGACTGTCCTTGAATCCGTAATAGATCTTCATCAAGTATTTAGCTATAGTATCGTTTCCCGCAAACAACAACAGGTTTTCATAACAGGATGTCTGCGAAAACAATTGCGTAAAATGATCTTCTATCTGTCTTGCCGCGGCTTCATGATCAAAGCTGTCCAGCTTAAGTTCATGAACTCTGTCAGAGATACCGTATTCGTACAAATTAGATTTTAGTGATTCGCATCTTTCCTGAGCAGATTTTTTATTTGGGCCCGTACACAGTAAAAGGTAAGTATTTGAAGTATTTAATTTAAAGAATGCTGAATATATCGCATTTGCGAGACTCTTCCCACCCTCTTTAAAATCCGAACAAACAAATATCGGAGGCCGACCTTTGATATTTTTTCGCTGTTCGGACGACAAATCTATATCCAGCAAAACGATTTTTTTATCTGTCGACAAATCTGAAATAATGTCAAACAATTCGTCATCAACCTCGTCTAAAGGTCTTATAATAAATATATCATAATCGTCTTTAGAGTTCCTCAGCAAATTGTAGAACTCTATTTTTGCGGCATAATCGTACCCGTTTTTAATAAATTTATAATTTACGGAATAATCTGCGGACTTTTCGAATCCGGACTGCAGCCCCTCCTTGATAGCTCTGCTGAAAAGACTGTCTTTTGCCAACACACATATATTGCTTACTTTTTTTGCTTTTTTTACGCTGATATCATCTGAAGCAACACCGTATTTTGACAATTTGTCCGATAATTGACTATGATAGCTGTTTTCGTTATCAAAAACAATACCGCTGCTTAATTTAAACATTTCGTCAAACAGATCTTCTCTGCTTTCCGGAATATCTATATCCGTACAATACGCTTTTCCTTTTGCGCTTCTATAAGTGCCTTCTTTAAACACCGGTATAAATGGTATGTTGTTTTCTTTTATAAATCTAACTTCTTTTTCAATTGAATCCGAGAAGAAAAAGGTATCGTCGATATATACGAGCGCGACAGCTGAATTTTTCAGTTTAGGAGCAACTATCTTTTGCCAATTTTCACCGGGTTCAATACCAAAGTCATACCAATATCTTATCCCTTGATCGTGAAAAAACCATATATCCTCATAAACGGTATTACTAAATTTATGACTATATGATACAAATAAATAATTCCCGTCAGTCTGTTCTACAGGAGGTTTATTTTCATAGTTCATTCAATTTTCTCCGTTATTAGTGCCGGCATAAAACCCACACCGAATTGATTTCAATGATCAGGCGCAAAAAGAAAACTTTCTATCTCCAAAGCACATTGAGCGTCTCTCTGTCGAGCACTCCCCATCTGCCGTCCTGACGGACGATCGCTTTGCCGTTTTCAAAACCGGTCGCGACGTCGAATTCCATCGGGAGCACCTCCGCTCCTTCTTTGTCGATATACCCGCTCTTTTCGCCTATGCTGACTGCCGCGAGCCCTTCGCTGAAGCTGGTCGCGCTGTCGTACCTGTAGTCTATGACCAGTTCGTTCTTTACGTTTATAAACCCGAGAAGCCCGTCCTTTTCCACGCAAGCCATGCCTTCTCTGAAAGGATACGCGTTGTCGTACACGGGCTGTATCAGCACGTTGCCTTTCCAGTCCTTGTAGCCCCACTTCCCCTGGCGGCAGAATTTGACTATGCTGTCAGGCGTAAGCTGCTCTTTCTGCGGCTTTTCGGGCGCAGGTCTTTCACGTTTGCCGTATACCAGATCGTGAAGATTGACGTTGTCATACGGTCTGTAATCATACTTGGGTCTGCCGTTTTTTTCAGGCTGTTTCTCGCCCTGTTTATTCTTTTTCTTGCCCTGAGGCTGGGCTTCTTTGCGTACACCGCCGTTTTGTCTGTCGTTCTGCTTGCCGTTCTGTTTACCGTTGTCCCCTTTCTGTCTGTTCTGTCTGCCGCGGTCGTTCTTGTCTTTCTGAGCCGCTTCTTTGCTCTCTTTCTTACGGGTCCCGTTCTCATCGGCGGACGGCGCGTTTTCCGGCTTCGGCTCGTCAGGTCTGAACGCAAGCCCGAGTTTCTTGAGCGCGCCCGCGACTTCAAGGCACTCCCTCTTGCCGACGTATCTTATGCGGTAAAGCTCTCCTGCGCGCCTTTTTGCAAGATCTTTGGCGCAGGTAACGCCGCCGTCGCGCAAAATGCCCGCCGTCTTTTCGGAAAGTCCGAGGTCTTCAAGCGGCGTAGCGAGCGCAGCGGGATCTCCCTGCGGTTCGTAGCCGTCGTTTATTTTCTTTTTATTGCGTTTTCTGTTGTCTCTTGCCATATAAATAGATATTACCACAATTTTGCGATATTGGCAACTTTTATCTGAACATCCTCTCTCCGATCTCCGCGAAAAAGCGCGAAAAGCACGTTTTTTCTTTTCTTTTCCTCAGAATTTCAGTTTCACTCTGAGCGTATGTTCCTTGCCGCCCTTTATCTTGTAGCCGGGTTTGAGGCTGGCTATCGCCGGAACGTCGCCGCCTACGCCGCGCTGTTTGCCGTCCACGCAGACGGTAAGCGCGTTTTCGAGCCTGAGTTCGTGCAGATGCTTTGCCCTGAACAGCGTCTCGCAAGTGTAAGGATGCACCGTCATCTCAAAAGGCGCGTCTACTGCCGTCAGTTTCACGCCGGCTTCTCCGCCGATCTCGGCGTATCTTATCCCGGTATGATTGCCGTTCTCCTGCGGCACAAGGTAATCGTGGATAAAGTCCCCGGCATTGCCTTCATACACGCCGAGAGTCGCCGCGGTCGCTCTGTCGCAGTAATTTTCATGCGGTCCCTTGCCGTAGAATTTCACTCCGTCCACTCCTTCCGCAAGCCTGAACGTGAAACCGTATCTCTCCATTGCGAACCAGGATTTCACTTTCATTTCAAGTCTCACGCCGTCCGCGCCGAAAACGTAACGCGTCTTCAGCGAGCGCAGAAGCGGCATGGACCAGCGGACTTCGGCAATTACACAGCCGTCCTTTTCTTCCACTTTCACCAGCTTACCCTTCAATCTCTTCATCGCGCTCCTGTACTTGTACAGCAGCAGGAAATATTTGCCCACGAAATCGGGCACGTGCGGCATACTGTCGTTGTCGATCGTTGCTCTGAAGAAATTGGGAACGATCGGAGAAGACAGCTTTTCATCGCCGTCTTTTCTGACAGAATTTATCGCGCCCGTGTTCGTTATCGTATATATAACGTTTCCGCACGTCACTTCGACGGCTTTTCCGTTACGCATGAGTGACGCGCCTTTTTCAAGCGGTTTTTCAGCAAAATCGTACCCTTGCAACACGAACTGCTCACTCGCTACTACGTGTCCTTTCTTTGCGTAAGGCTCATCCTTTTTCAGCTTGAGTCTGACGTCGAGAACGCACTCTTTCCCTGCGGGAAGCGCGGGCAGATCTATCCTGTAAACGGTCAGGCTGTCCGGTCCTCCTTTCGCTTCGAGTTTCCCCTCCGCGACGGTCACGCCTTCGGCGGAGATCGCGTAAACCAGATCGAACTCGGACAGATCTGTAAAACGGTATCTGTTCAGCGCGCTGAGCACGCCGTCTTTATAAGTGAAATCGACTTGTCTGTACTGATGCTTCACTTCGTAAAGCGCGGGATTGGGAGATCTGTCTCCTCTCACGATGCCGTTGAACGCGAACCTGCCGGCGTTCGGCTTGTCTCCGAAGTCGCCGCCGTACAGCCATTTCTTTACGCCGTTCTCCTCTCTCAGTATGGTCTGATCGGCAAAGTCCCAGATAAAGCCGCCCGACAAGCGGTCGTATTTCTTGAACATATCCCAGTAATCCGAGAAGTTGCCCAGGCTGTTGCCCATACAATGCGCGTATTCGCACTCGATAAAAGGCAGATCCTTGTACATATCGGGCGTATATCTCGTGCCGAACATAGCCCAGAACGCCGCGCAGTGCATGAACGTCTTGTTTTTCGCGATATCTTCGGTGTCTTCCATCTTGACGTACATCCCGCTCAGCACCTCGCCCACCTTGCCCGTCTGATCGGGGTGATAGTGTATAAAACGCGTGTCGTCCAGTTCTTTTACGGCGTCGCGCATCCTGACGAAGTTGGAGCCGTAACCCGCTTCGTTCCCGAGAGACCAGCTGATTATGCAGGGATGATTCTTCAGTCTGTTCACCATATTGCACACGCGTTGCAGACAGGAAGCTGTCCATTTGGGATCTCCGGCGGGGATCCATCTCGCCAGTCCGTGCGTTTCCAGGTTGGTTTCGCTCATGACGAGTATGCCCAGTTCGTCGCACAGATCGTAAAACGCGTCGCTGTTGGGGTAATGGCTCGTGCGTATCGCGGTTATATTGTTTGCTTTGCAAAGCAGAAGATCTTTTTTTATCAGTTCTACCGGCACGGCGTGTCCGTATTCGGGATGAAATTCGTGCCTGTTCACGCCGCAGATCTTGATCGGTCTGCCGTTGAGAAGTATGAACGGTCCTCTGCCGTTCTTCATCGGAGCTATCTCAACCTTTCTGAAACCGAAACGGCATTTGCGCAGATCTTCGAATTTCCCGTCCGCGGTCAGTTTTACCTCCACGTCGTAAAGCTCAGGCTTTTCGTGAGACCACAGCAACGGCTTGTCCACAACGGCTTTCAGAGTTATCCTCTGCTGCTGCCCGTCCGCAAGTCCGACCTCTTTGCACATTTCATTTACCGTCTTGCCGTCCGTTGACAAAACGACCGTGATCTTTCCGTTTTTCAGTTCTTTCCCGACGGCGGCAAGCTTGACTTCAGTCTCAAATTCCGCGCTGTCAAAAGTATCGTTTAATCTACACGTAGTCTTAAAATCCGCTATCTGAGCCTTGGGCTTGTAAATCAGATGAACGCTTCTGAAAATACCCGAGAGTCGCCACATGTCCTGGTCTTCGAGGTAGCTCCCCGTGCAATAACGGTAGACTGTCGCCGCGAGTTTGTTCTCCCCTTCTCTGACAAGCCCGGTGATCTCGTATTCCTGGAAATCGAACGTGTCCTCGCTGTAACCGACAAACTGCCCGTTCACGTATATGTCTGCGCAGCTGTTTATGCCGCCGAAACGGATGAACACACGCTTGTCCGTCTTTTCCACGTTGAACGTGGTGACGTAACAGCCGACCGTGTTCAGTTTGTCCTTTATATGCGGCACTTTCAGCAGATTGTTCTGCTCCAACGCATAAGGATAAATATAGTTTGTGTATATCGGGGTATCGTAACCCTCTGTCTGCCATTCCGACGGCACCTTTATTTCACCGAAAGACGAAAGGTCCGCGCCTTCTTTTTCGTATCCTGCCGGTATTTCTGAAGGATCTTTGCAGAATGCGAATTTCCAGTTGCCGTCCAGACAGACAGCCGTATCTTTTCCGTTTTCGTCGAACGGAAAGCCGCAGGCGTAACGCCTCACCGCGTTTATCTCAGTCACGTTCACGTCAGCATAATGAGGTTTCATAAATTCTCTCCTTGCACGTACTGATAAAATTATAATCCCGCGCCTACGCTTTTGTCAATTCAGGTCCGCTTTCACGCTCATTTTCTCCACTCGCATGCACAAAACTTGCTATTTAAAAAACGTTTGTATTATCGCGCGAGTTATGATATAATAGTGACTATGAAAAAAACGGCTATTGTTTTAACTCTTTGTCTGCTTTGCGTTGCGCTTGCCGCGACCGCAGTCTTTTATCCCGCAGGAAACGCCGCCGCAGACGAAATAAAGATATATCCCGACGAGACGTCACAGTATGCCGCATTCGGCGACGCGATCGCCTATACCACCAATAAAAACGAACTGGTGCTTTCGACAGAAAACGGCTCTTTCACACTTTCCTCCGCATACTCCGGCAGATGCCGCAGTATCGCGATGAACGGAAAATACGTTTTCCTGCTCACCGTGGTACAGAACGAAAGCTCTGAAGTGACTTCTTTTACCGCATACGAATATTCTCCCGACACCATAAGTATCAAAAACGGCATAAACGCTCTCTCTTTGTTCGGGAACGTTACCTCTGCCGAGATATCGTCAAATCTTTTTATGGTCACAGAAACCACGATAAGCGGAGTCAGAATGGGCGGATACGACCTGCTTTACCTAAGCGGAGACATGTTATACTGCATGTCAAGATCCGACAGTCCCAATACAAGCGGCTATCTCCCCAATGACTTCATATATTTCGGCAATCTCTCAACCGGAGAATGGAACAGGACAGCCATATCGGTAAAGGATTTCGCGACGGCGACCGATTTCGTCATATCGGAAAACACGATATATTTCAATGCAGAAAACAAACTTTACTATACTGACGATATCTCTCCTCAACCCGAAAAATATCTCGGGTGCGACAAGAATTTCCACTCCCTCGCCTATGCAGACGGCATAATCTATGCCCTTTCGGATGACGGTATTTTCGCCGTTAATCCCTCAGGATTTGCGTACAAGAAACTTTCCTCAGACAGCTATGACGGCAAAATAAGGATCCTTGACGGCGACGACGAGACCTATCTGCTCGCTCAGGACGTTTCCGGCAAATGTATCAAACAGTACGTGATAAACGGTTCCTCTTACGAAAGCGTTTCTCTGACCTACTTCAACGTCTTCGACGGCGTGATCTATCAGGATCCGACGACTTACGACCTTGTCAGAGTGGGAAAAGCGACCAGGGATACCCAGGCATATTTCTCGCCGAAAAATCTCAAGACGGAGTTTTCTCTGACAAGCGGCGAATACGTGCTCGCCCTTGCAAAGCAGGACGGCTATTATTACGTCAGGAACGAAGCGGGCGACGTCGCTTACGTCAACGAAAGCGACCTGACTCTCCTCAGCGCGAGCGAAGATACCGCCGTGGGGAAATACGGTCAGGCAATGCATGACAACACGTCTGTCTATCTGTATCCTTACGAATCTGACGACGTTGTGGCAACGGTCGGCATCGACGACCTTCTCATCGTCGTAGACAACGTGGCAGAAGACGGCGGCAATCACGTCTGGGGCTGGTACAAGGTCTGCATTGTCGGCGAGGACGGCACGCTGACTTACGGCTATCTGCAAAAGGAATACCTGAGCAAATACACCAACTTCAAGCTCCCGTCGTTCTCTACCGACGCGACCGTCTCGGCAGGTTCTCTCGGCGGCATAATCAACGTATACCTGCTTCCCGACGAAGAATCCGAAGTGCTCGGAAGTCTGACGGACGGCGACAAGGTCACCCTCGCGCAGGAAAAACTTGACTCATCCGAGGAGTGGACCAAGATAGTATACAACGACATGATGGGCTACGTAAAGACGGCAAATCTGATCACAAAAGGCATCACTCCCCTGCAGATAACGCTGATCGTCGTGTTCTCCGTCGTGATAGTAGCGACAGCGATAGTTATAGTACTCGTCGTCAAAAAGCGAAACGCTCAGAGGTTCGATTACTGACGACTGACAGTCTACGGAAAAAACTCAAAACGAGGAATTTTTATATGAAAGCTACAATGACTCAACAGATCCTGGCAAAAAAGCTCGGGATCAAGGCTACGGATCCGTCTCTTAAACCGGGCAATCTCGTACTGGTCGAAGCGGACACCGCGCTTTCCAACGACGTGACCGCGCCCGTCGCGATCGACGTATTCAACAAAAGCGGCTGCGCGCTCTGCGACGCGAAAAAAGTCACATTCGTGCTCGACCACTTCACTCCCAACCGCGACATACAGTCTGCAAAACAGTGCAAGATAGTCCGCGATTTCGCACGTGAAAAAGGCGTCGAAAACTTCTTCGACGTCGGTTCCATGGGCATCGAACACGCTCTGCTTCCCGAAAAAGGCATCGCTAAACCCTGGGACGTCATCATCGGCGCGGACAGCCACACCTGCACTTACGGCGCGCTCGGCGCCTTCTCCACGGGCGTCGGAAGCACCGATATCGCCGGAATAATGATGAGCGGAAAAATCTGGCTCAAAGTGCCCTCTGCGATCAGGTTCAACCTCGTCGGCAAGCCCTCCCCCGCGATCAGCGGCAAGGACGTGATACTGTATATCATCGGCAAGATCGGCGTGGACGGCGCGTTGTACAAGTCTATCGAATTTGCAGGCGAAGGCGTAAAGTACATGACGGCGGACGACCGCTTCACGATATGCAACATGGCGATCGAGTGCGGCGCGAAAAACGGCGTGTTCCCGATCGACGAGACGACGGACGCATACACGAAAGAATCGTGCGGTAAAACGTTCGACCGCTTCGAGACTCCGGACGACGACGCGTACGAGCAGACGATCGACATCGATCTCTCCTCAATACGTCCGATAGTCGCTAAGCCCCACCTTCCCAGCAACACCGAGTTTGTGGACGAGCTCAAAGAGGATATAAAGATAGATCAGGTCGTCATCGGCAGCTGCACCAACGGCAGACTCAGCGACCTCGCTCAGGCTGCTAAAGTGCTGGAAGGCAGAAAGGTAAACAAAAACGTACGCACGATAGTTATCCCCGCTACCAACAAGATATATCTTCAGGCTCTCGAAAAGGGCTATATCTCCACCTTTATCAAGGGCGGCGCTATAGTCTCTACCCCGACCTGCGGTCCCTGCCTCGGCGGACACATGGGCATACTGGCAAGCGGCGAAGTCGCGATCACTACGACCAACCGCAACTTTATCGGAAGAATGGGAGCAAAGGACAGCTATATCTACCTCGCGTCTCCCGCGACCGCTATGGCAAGCGCGATAGCAGGCAAGATCACCAGCGCGGACAAATTGGAGGACTGATTATGATAAAAGGCAAAGTATTCAAATTCGGCGACGACATAGATACGGATATCATCGTTCCCGCGACCTATCTTTCGACTTTTGACCCGAAAGAACTCGCGAAACACTGCATGGAGTACACCAACCCCGAATTCTACGGCGAAGTAAAGCAAGGCGACATCATCGTTGCAGGAAAGAACTTCGGCTGCGGTTCTTCGAGAGAACACGCTCCGATAGCGATCAAAGGCTGCGGCGTTTCGATCGTCATAGCAAAATCCTTTGCGCGCATCTTCTACCGCAACGCGCTCAACATCGGGCTTTACATTCTCGAGTGCCCCGAAGCCGTTGACGGAATAAGCGCAGGCGACACCGTTGAGGTGAACGTGGACACCGGCGTCATCACCAACGAGACGACGGGCAAAAGCTGGCAGGCGGCGCCCTTCCCCAAGTTCATCCAGAACATCATCGAATGCGGCGGGCTTATCAACGCGATAAAAGCGGACAAATTCAACTGAGGTGAATTCAAGCATGAAATACAATATAACCGTCATACCGGGCGACGGTATAGGTCCGGAAGTGACTTCGGCGGCTGTCGAAGTGCTCAAAGAAATAGGCAACAAATACAACCACACTTTCAACTTTGAATACAGCATCTGCGGCGGCGCGGCATACGACAAGTACGGCGAGCCTCTCCCCGCGGAAAGCCTTGAAAAGTGCCTTAAAAGCGACAGCGTTCTGCTTGGCGCCGTAGGCGGTCCCCAGTACGACTCTCTGCCCTACGAAAAGCGCCCCGAACGCGCCCTGCTCGGCGTCAGAAAGGCAATGGGACTTTACGCGAACCTGCGCCCCGCGAAACTCTTTGACGCGCTCGCCAACGTATGCCCGCTCAAAAATCCCAAGAATATAGATATGCTTGTCGTAAGAGAACTCATCGGCGGTATCTACTTCGGGGAAAAAGGGATCAGAGAAGGCAAATTCGGCAGAGAAGGATATGACGTGATGGCGTACGGCGAACTCGAAGTCGAACGTATCTGCCGCCTTGCTTTCGAACTGACGCAGAAACGCCGAGGCAAGGTCTCCAGCGTCGACAAGGCGAACGTGCTCAAGACTTCGGGCGTATGGCGCAAGGTCGTACACGACATCCATGAGGATTACCCCGACGTTCAGCTTGAAGACGTGCTCGTAGACAACATGGCGATGCAGCTCGTCCGCGACCCGTCTCAGTTCGACGTCATCGTGACGGGCAACCTGTTCGGAGACATACTCTCAGACCTCGCTTCTCAGTGCGTGGGCAGCATAGGCATCCTGCCTTCCGCAAGCCTCAACGAAACGACGAGAGGTCTTTACGAGCCTATCCACGGCTCAGCCCCGACCATCGCGGGCAAGAACATCGCCAATCCGATCGCGACCATCCTTTCCGCATCCATGATGCTGAGATACGCATTCGACCTCAAAAAGGAAGCGGACGCCCTCGACGCCGCAGTCGAAAAGACTCTCAACGACGGTGCGCGTACCGCCGACCTCGCGGAAGAAGGCAAACCCGTCCTCGGCACCCGCGAGATGACAGAAGCGATACTTAAGAATCTGTAATATATAATAAAATAAACGGTAGAAAAAGCCTTCCCTTTTTACGGGAAGGCTTTTTCTCTCATACTGTCGTTTAATAATTATATCGACTATGCGAATTCGCCCTGTAAATCATTCTTACGACTCTTACGGGAGAAGTTCCCGGCGCAGAATAACCGTCGTATTCTTTTTCTACGCAAAAACCCGCCGCACCGTACATAGCGAGCGCACCCGAGTTGTCTGCAAGACATTCCAGCGATACTTCTTTTTTACCTTTTAAATAGTGCAGCAACAGCTCTTTACCTATATGAAGTCTGCGGTATTCAGGCGCTACGCACAGGCAAAGCACGTAATCCCCTTTTTCGTGTTCCGATTCATAGACGAAATAATTGTTTTCGACATCTACTGCTCCTTCAGGCAGAGCTATTCCTTTTTGCGAAAAAACGCGGGCGAGAGTGCCTTTCTCCCAGAAGTTTGAATTGCATCCGACCAGAACGCCGCAGATATTACCTTTATCATCCTTTGCGACAAGCAGGTTTTCAGCCCCGAACA
This sequence comes from uncultured Christensenella sp., assembly GCA_949298505.1. Taxonomy (GTDB): domain Bacteria; phylum Bacillota; class Clostridia; order Christensenellales; family UBA3700; genus Ornithoclostridium. The sequence goes on from CASFWW010000014.1 coordinate 88,630, forward strand.
ATCCGTTTTCGATCCTTGCGAGCAGCGGAAATACTTCTCCCATATTTTCAGAACTTCCGAATGCGTTAGGATATATATCTGCGTCGGTAAGAAAAAGGATTTTACCCGCCTCGACCAGTTCTTTATCTGTCAGCGCTCCGCCTTCAATCATTCTCGCTTTCATACATCTCCTTCAATTCTGCGTGTCTTTGGAACAGTTTGCTTGACGGATAAGGAAGTAGATCAATGCTGTAAATTTTACCGAATTCTTTATTATCGCACACATATTTAAAACCGAAATTCTTATAAAAAGCCTGCTGATCGCGTCGGAATACGTTTACGCAGAAGCGCTTAAAAAATATACCGTTTTCCGCGTACTTCTTAAGCCTCGCAAAAAAACTTTCCACGAGCTTCAGATTGTTGTCGAGTGTTTTGTACTCCATATTAAGCGACATATTAAGGAGATATCCGTTGTACTGTCCGGGGAAACATACGTAATCGGTAGTGTCGAGATCGAACTCGCTTTCCGTCGTCAGCCCGTTCACCGCACGTTCGTAAGTCTCATCGTCCAGAGCGACGATCGACCAGTCTCCTACGATCTCGTCCTTATCGTTAACGAGATAACAGAAATAGTCAGGACAATTTTCTATAAAATCCGCCCATTGTTCAGCGCTTCCCTCATTGAGCTCAGATATCCCTTCATAAAGTTTAAGATCGTTCTCCACAAGTCTGCTCGCGATATCGAGAGGCGTATAGCCTTTCGAATAAAGATAATCCGCCTCAACGACTCTCAACTCTCCTTTCCTGGATTTTTCAGTTGCGTTGACAACCGGCGCCACTTTTTCATTATCGTGACTGAGCGTTGCCTTGATCGTGTCCTTGAGCCTCACAATATGATTCTGCAGCGGTTTTGTAAGCGCGTCCAGCCAATGCGTTGCCCCGAGATAGTATTCCAGAGAATCGTCAGGCACGACTTCCTCCACCCTGAAAGGGATCATGATCGAACCCACTTTCGTGGCGAAGTTGATCTCGTTTTTTACATGCCTCGACTCCTTTGAATTTTCTGAAAATATCAACAGAAATATCTTGGTTTCTCTTATCGCGGCGATAATGGATTCAGAATATTTGACCCCGGGCACAGCGTCCCTGTAAGCGATCCAACACTTTATGCCGTATTCTTCGAGAGTGTGGACTATAGCGTCGGCAATCGTCTTGTCCTTACTGGAATATGAAATGAAAACTTCGTACATGATCTTCTCTCCTGTCCTTTTCAATTATTATACACCGATAACTACCCGATGTAAAGCCGACCGGTAAAACCGCGTTTCAGAATAAAAAACCGCGCCCTTGAGGACGCGGACAGATTTATGCATAAACTCAATTCAAAAGCGTGGACGTGATCACATAGTTTGCCGTTGCGGTGTTGGTCGCTATCGGAATATCGTAAACGACCGCGATCCTTAACAGCGCCTTGACGTCCGGGTCGTGCGGCTGAGCGTTGAGCGGATCCCAGAAAAACACCACTGCGTCTATCTCTCCTTCCGCGATCTTTGCGCCGATCTGCTGATCGCCGCCGAGAGGGCCGGAAAGATATCTCTTCACTTCAAGCCCGGTGGCGTCTCCCACCAGTTTCGCAGTCGTGCCCGTTCCGCACAGATTGAACCTCGCGAGCGAATCTTTGTTCTTCATCGCCCAGCTTACCATTTCCGCCTTCTTCTGATCGTGCGCTATAAGCGCTAAAGTTCTGATCTTCTTCATACTTTTCTCCTTTGATTTTCTTTTCAGTCAACTTCATTATACCCGATAGAATACGAAAGGTAAAGCGTTTGACGCATTGAGAAAAGAAAAAAGGACGGATGTTTTCCGCCCAAAAATTTTCTCATGCCCGTGTATGTTATCCGCATTTTTATCAGTCAACAGTCACTTTGAAGCAGTACGGGAAAGGCACGTCGGGCTTTTCGGGAATACCTATATAAAGTCCGGACTCGTCCTGATAGTATTTTATCTTCAATCCGGAACCCAGAAGCTCGACATTCTTTATATCGTACCTTATCCCCTTCTCGCTTGAAAAAGCCAGCTTTTTTATGCGTATCTCCTTGCGGTAGGCGGGGAACATCTGAAACGCGTATATCGCGCCCGTCTTAAACGTAAAGCGATAGTCCCTGCGACCGTAAACAAGCTTTTCGACAAAGCTGCCCGTCTTTCTCTTTCTTCCCTCTCCGAAACCGACTTCGCACGGCGACGCGTCGTATATCGCCTCTCCGTTTATCTTCAGCCACTCTCCTATATCGGAAAGTATCTTCTTATCCTTGTCGCATATCTCGCCGTCTGCTTTAGGTCCGACGTTGAGCATGAAGCAGCCGTTTTTGGAAACGACGTCGATAAGATTGCTTATTATCTCAACCGACGGCTTGAATATATTGAGGTCTGTATAGCACCAGCTGTTTCTCGCTGTCGAAGTATCGCTCTGCCATACGTCCGCGCGCACGTCGGCGACCTGCCCGCGCTCAACGTCGTAAGTCGCGCAACCGTTCATCACCGCGCCGACCTTGTAGAATACGGTGACCTGTTTTCCCCACTCTTCCGCCCTGTTGTAGTAATAAGCGAGAAATTTTTTAAGATAGGGTTTGAATTCCGATTTCTGTATCCACCAGTCGAAATAGACTGCGGAAGGTTGTAACCTGTCTATCATCTCGCAAGAAGAAGCCAGCCAGTCGTACAGCCAGTCAGTTGTCGCACTTATCTCCTGATCCGTCTTGCGCGCGTGTCCGCTGGGAGGGCAATACGCGGGACCGTAAAGGTCGCGGAATTCTTCTGTCGCGACGACTTCGCTTTCAGGGAAATTTTTTCTTGCGAAATTCATGAACCAGTAATGTTCAGCCCTGTGATTCGAAGCGAGGAAAGTCATTCCCGCCTTTTCTATCTGTTCTTTAAGTTCGAGCATATAATCGCGACCTTTAAGCGAGACCATATTCCAGCGGTTCAGGTCGCTGCCGTACATTTTAATGCCGTCGTGGTGCTCGCATACGGGCATAACGAATTTAGCGCCCGCATCCGCAAACAGTTTCGCCCACTCTGCGGGGACGTATTTATCGGGTGAAAATCTGTCGATAAAATGTCTGTATTCGAACTTTTTACCGTATTTCGCTATATGGTGAAGAAACACGGGATCTGTTTTATCGTACATGCGCCTGGGATACCATTCGTTGCCGAAAGCGGGAACGCTGTACACGCCCCAATGAATGAAGATGCCGAACCTGCCCTGTCTGTACCAATCGGGCGTTTTATGCGCGGAAAGGCTTTCCCAGTTATCCTTGAATTTTCCCGCGGCGATCGTTTCATCCACCTTTTTTACGTATTCTTCTATCTTTTTATCCATAATATTCCCTCCCGGAGCTAACCGTTTTTTTTCAAGCCACGTCTTGAGTTCGGCGTCGCAGTCTTGCACGCTGCCTCCTCTCACGGACAGCCCTTCTCCGACATGCGCGGACGGGCACAGCGTTTTTATATCCGCAACACTTTTTCCCAGTCCGCTTCCTTCGTTTGTACAGAAAGGAAGCATCCTCTTGCCGGAAAAATCATTGATTTCAAGAAAAGTAAAAACCGGCGCCGGCATTGTGCCGCACCAGTTGGGGTACCCCAGGATCACAACGTCGTATGCTGAAATGTCAACGTTTTCGCAAAGATCGGGGCGCGCCGCGCTTTTCATTTCGGAAACCGCCTCTTTTACGCAATCTGAATATTTATCCGGATACGGCTCTTTCCTTCTGATCTCAAACAGATCGCAGCCTGTCATTGCGGCGATTTTTTCGGCTACGACGGCTGTATTTCCCTTTTCGACGCTGACGATCCTGCCGGAAAAATAGTTCTCTCCGCTGTGTGAAAAGTATGCTGTCAGTATCATATCTGCCCTCCACGGCGCAGGTTGAGCGCTTTATAGCGGCTGTGTCACCTGTTCTGTCTCAATGCCGCACGGATCTTGTGCTTTATCTTCTGCAAAGCGTTGTCCACGAACTTCTCGCTTTTTTCCGTCAGAAGCGCAATGTCCCTGTAACTTCTGCCGTCAAGATAAAGCCTGAGTATCTCCGTTTCTTCCTGTGTCAGATTGTCAATTATGTTTTTCCTTATCTGTATTGAGTTTTCCCGCATTATCGCTGCGTCTTCGGCAGACGTTGCGCTCAGCGAATAATCCACGTCGTATATCGAAACGTAGTTGTTGAGCGCCTTGTGTTTGTCGCAGTTTGCCGATTTTACGACGTCTATTATCCTGTTCCTGACGCAGCTGTATGCGAACGCGGAAAACGGCACCTTGGAAGAAACGTCGTACGCGTCGATCGCTCTGTACAAAGCTATCATCCCTTCCTGTATCAGGTCTTCGTCTCCGGCTCCCACAAGAAAATACTGCCTCGCGACCGATATCACGAGACTTTTATATCTGGTCAGAAGTTCTTCTGTTGCCTGAAGGCTCCCTTCCCTGCTTTCCCTGATCAGAGTCACGTCGTCCTTTACGTTCACTTCAACCTCTGTCTGACGACTTCGTAGCAGATTATGCCGCAAGCCACGGAAGCGTTCAGAGAATTGACCTTCCCCTTCTGCGGTATCGCGACGGCTTTGTCGCACAGTTTTGCCGTCAGTTCTTTCACTCCGAAGCCTTCGCTTCCGATAACTATCGCGACGGCTCCGTCAAAACGCGCGTCGTAAATGCTCTCTCCGCCCATATCCGCGCAGTATACGTTCACGAACGCATCCCTGAGTTTTCTTATCGCGTCGTTTATATTGCCCACTTTCGCCACTCTGACGTGATTTGCCGCGCCCGCCGAAACTCTGATCACCGTCTCGTTGACGAATGCGCTTCTTCTCGAAGGTATGACAACGCCGTGCGCGCCCGCGCACTCAGCCACTCTGAGTATGCTCCCCAGGTTGTGCGGATCCTCGATCCCGTCAAGAAGGAGAATGAACGCCTTTTCGCCTTTTTCCGCCGCGTTTTCCATTATATCCTCAAGCGTGCAGTATTCAAAATCCGAAGTCTCGGCGATCACACCCTGATGTCTGAGTCCGTCCGCCAGCTTGTCAAGCGCGCGTTTGTCGCAGAATTCAATGCGCGCGCCCTTGGCGCGTGCGCTTTCCACAGTCTTCTCCAGATCGTGCGCGCCCTTGAGGACGTAAAGACGGAATATCTTCTTGTCGCTTCCTAGAAGTTCCTTTACCGCGTTTTTTCCTATCGATAACATCAGTTGAGATTTTTCCTCTTTTCTCTTACTTCGTTCATCTTGCCGCAGCTCATCTTGCCTTCGGAACAAGGTCCGTTGACGCATGAAGGTCCCGACCCCGCGAACAGCGTGGGCGCGACTTTGGTGACGAGCGCGAGCATCTGCCAGGCGACGTCGCGGATCTCCCACTGCGCCCTGTTGCAGCACCTGAGCTCAAAGAAGTGCATCAGTTCTCTCGCGTTCATGGTGACGACCATCTTGGTCTCTGCGGCATTGGGAAGCACAAAACGTGCGTCCTCGTTAGACTTTTCGCAGTCGCCGCCGAGCGTTTGCTGCCATTCGTCGTACCAGCCCTTGATGACGTCCATCTGCGCTTTGAATTTGTTTACGTATTCTTCGCCCAGCGCTTCTATGCTTTCCGGGATCACGTAATTGAACGCTCCCTTCTTGTTTGCGGCGACGTACCTCTGCGATTTCACGCTGAAGCTTGCGATGCGGTGCCGCGTTATCTGCGCGAGCAGACTTCTGGAAACGCCCTCTATTCCGAACGTAAAGGACGCGTGTTCTATCGGAGACAGATGTCCCATTGAGACAAGTCTCGCAATGAATTTTGAAACGTCCTTTTCTTCAACGCCCTCCTTCAGGTCCATAATGTCCGCGTCGCTGTAACAAAGTTTAGCCGCGAGCGCAACGACCTGTTCGGGATTGGGGGTGTGATTTAAAAGTACTACTTTGGGTTTGACCTGTGGCATTGTTGTTTCCTCTCTTTCCGCCGAACGGCGCAAAGTATCATTCGTTTTCTCCGGGCGCTTTTTCAGCCGCCTTGGTAAGCTCTCTGAGCCTTTCTCTCTGACCCGTAACGTACAGATAACCGATCAGGGCTTCGTAACCCGTCGCCTTTCTGTAATCGTACGAAGTCGCGTTTTTTGCGATATTGTTGGTGTGACTGTTTCTCGCGCGTCTGAACACTCCTTCTTCCTCTGGAGTCAGAAGCGCCGATATCCTGTCTGCCGCAAGCGCCTGGGAATGAGCCTTCACTTCCTGCGAGACGGCTTTATGGAGCGCTCCCGCTTTACAGTCCGATCCCAGCGCGGTGCGTGTGCGGACGTACAGCATCTGTACGCTGTCCCCTATATAGGCAAGCACGAGAGGATTCATCTCCCGCGCCTGTTTTTCGGTCACCGTTACGCCTGCGAAAGGCAGACAATCCGCTCCGTTATTCATGCTTGCTGATGAAGTAATCGAACAGCAGTTCGTCGCTGTATTCGAGCTGTCCCGTGATCTTGAGCGTGCACTGTTTGATGTATTCTCTGCAGCTCATCTCCATCACGCGGATTATCTCGAACGCCTCGTCCATATCTCTGCCGGCGCAGAACACGCCGTGATTTGCCATAAAGCATGCGTTCCTGCCCTTCATCGCGGCGACAGTGCCCTCTTTGAGTTTTTTCGTTCCGGGCAAGCCGTAAGCGCCCACTCTTGCGGGACCGCCGACAAGTCTTTTCATTTCGTCGCTCATCACGGGCAGCTCTATGCGCGCCGAAGCCAGCACGGAGCACCATACCGGATGAGAGTGTATCGTTGCGTTGATCTCAGGTCTGTCGGACATGATCGCCGCATGGATCTTTCTTTCGCTGGTAGGCTTTTTGCCGTCGCTCCAGACGGAGGGGTCGCTGATCTGCACTACGGGCATGTCTTCAGGCTGAAGCGCAATGTAATCGAGACCCGTCGGAGTGACGAGCATATGATCCTCGTCCAGTCTCACCGCGGTGTTGCCCCATGTGCCCTGCACGAGATTTTCCTTGAGCAGATTGACGCCGCTCTCTTTGATAACTTTGCGCAGTCTGAGTTCTTCTTCCTTGGTCCAAGCCATCTTATTCGCCCTCCCTTTTTGAAATGTTTTCCTGGTTCACCTTGCTGTACTTCTTCTGATAGACGATGTTCATCAGCTTGGCTTCAATGCAGTTGATGATCTTGTTTCCGCCGAGAACGCTTCCGCAGACGTATGCGTGGCTCGCCTTGTCAAGCACGAGCGCACAGGTATACGCTTCATCCATCGTTCTGCCCACCGTAAGCGCGCCGCCGGAAGGTACAAGTACGGAGTTTCTCTTTTTCAGTCCGTTTACAAGATCGTCTGTCATCGCGCTCTTGCAGGTCTTGCAGTTCAGCCCGACGATCTGGGTCATGTCGTCCAGCACGGCGGGTATCGTCGCTTTCGCTTTCGCTACCGCGCATACAAACGGCGCGTGCGTATAAAGCACGGCGTGTATCTCGGGACGCTTAGCGAAAAGTCTCGCTATCACGACGTAATCCTTTTCTTCTGTCGTAAGCGGAAACTCGATCAGATTCTCCGCTTTGAGCGCGTCCAGCGGAACGCAAGCGTCGTTGACGCAAAAACCGTCCCTGGTGCGCATGGCAATGCGGTCTCCCTTGCCGTTCATGCCTTCTGCGACGACTTTTGCCGCATAGCTCAATACGGTCTCCTTTATTTTCTCGTCAATCATTGTCTTGCCCTCCGAATCTCAATGCGTTAGCCTTGTAATAGGTCTTTTTAAGGCTCTTGTACAGCCTCTTGTATGTAGCGAACATCTCATCGTAAATGTGCGCGTTCACGGGATTGGGGCGGTAAGTCTTGCTTTCTTTAACAAACTGTTTCGCCGCCTCGAAGCTTTCGAGTTCCCCAAGGCCGATCAGCGCAATTATCGCCGCGCCGAGCGCTCCGGCGTTTCTCGGATTGTCCACGATCGCAAATTCCGCGCCCGTGATATCCGCAATGATCTGCATCCATGCGTTGTCCAGCGCGCCGCCGCCGATTATGCGGAACTGCCTGCAATGGAAACCGTAATCCTTCTCAAAATTCTCGAGTATCCATCTGAGGTTGTATCCTATGCCCTCGTATACCGCCCTCATCAGATGCTCTCTGGTATGTTCGGGACCGATATTGAAAAGGGTTGCGCGCGTCGTCGTAGTACTGACGGGGCATCTCTCTCCGAGCATCCACGGCGTGCAGATCAGGTGATTGCTGCCGGGCGGGATGCTTTCAATGACTTTGTCCATATAAGCGTATATGCCCTCTCCCAGTTCTTTCTGCTCGGTGCGGAAGAACTGGTCGATCAGCCACTGGATATTGCTGCCGGCGGCTTCTGTGATGCCGACGACAAGATTCATATTGACGTCCGCGCTCTGGATCGTCGCGGCGCCGTGCTTGAACGCCGTCTGCGACTTGCTCGCCGCTCCGACCCACGCCGACGTGCCGAGATATATATGGATGTCTCCGTCGCCGTTCATGCCGCTGCCTACGCACGCGCTCTGCGTGTCGTCGCAACCGCCGAACACTGCGGTGCCTTCTTCAAGTCCCATCCTCTCAGCCGCTTCTTTAGTCAGACCCGCGCCTATTTTATCCGTGCTCTTCACGAGCGGCGGAAGCTTGGACATATCAAGCCCGGTAAACGAAAGAATGGACAGCCACTGCTTCTTTTTGAGATCCAGACCGTAGCTGGACGCGCCGCTGTATTCTGCGACCATTTCGCCGGTACACTTGAACTTCAGGTATCCGTTGACGTCGAGGAAATATTTGGTGTTGTTGTAGACGTCCGGGCGTTCTTCTTTGAGCCATATAAGCTTTGCAATGACGTCCTTGCCCATGATCGGAGTGCCGGCAAGAAGTTTGAAGATGCGCTTGCCTCCCACCTTGTTCATTATGCTCCTCGCCTGTTTTTCCGCTCTTCCGTCCACCCACGTAATGTTGTTGTGAAGCACGTTGCCCCACTGGTCGATCGGAATGATGCCCATAGCCTGTGTGGAAAAGACGATGCCTTTTACGTCCGCCGGATCGATCTTGTGTTCCTCGACCAGTTTTTTAGTCGCGATGCAGACTGCCTCCCAGTACTCTTCCGGGTTCTGCTCAACAAAGCCGGGGCTCGGATAATACGTGGGATACGGCTCCGTCTTGGTACCGATGATTTTGCCTTCGAAATCTACGAGCACCGCTTTATCGGAACTCGTACCCATGTCGTGCGCGATGATGTATCTGCCCATTTTTCTCTCCTATTTTTCCGCCGGGGAACGGCGTATGTCTGTTTATGAAAAAGGGTCGCGCACCTTATCGGTGTGCGACCCGTCCTGACAGGATATTTTAATCCTTGCGGTATTACTTCTTCGCAGCCGCTTTGGACGCTTCCTTCTTTGCGCGGTACTCCGCGACCTGCTGCTCCATCGGAACGGTGCGTTCTTTGACCAGCTTGAACACGTCTTCGAAACGGTTGAGAGCTTCGTCGATGATCTCGTCCGTGTCAGCCATAGAGGTGTAAAGACGGCTGCCTGCGAGAGTCACGATGCCGTGAGACATATAAGCCGCGCCCATATGCTCCATAGCTTCTTTTCTGACCATGATCATGTCCTTCTTCTTCAGGACCTTGAGCAGGTTGAGTATGTTCATTGACGAGAAGTCGTAGCTCATAGCGCCCGTGCACTCGAGGTGAACGATGGAGCCCTGGTTGTACGCGACGTAAGGAAGCTTATAAGCTTCGATAAGCCTGACGAGACCGTCTGTCAGTCTGTTGCCTGCAAGACCCGCTTTTACGCAAGCGTTGTTCTTCGCGATCTCCTTGATCGCAACGTAACCTGCCATAGCGGACAGCGGGTTAGCCGCCAGCGTGCCGCCGACGTACGCTTTCTTAGCGCCGCCCGCAACGCCTGCCGCCATGAGGTTGACAAGCTCTCTCTTGCCGCCGACGCCGCCTGCCGCAGGATAGCCGCCCGCAACGATCTTGCCGAACACGGTGAGGTCAGGCTTGACGTTGAACAGACCCTGCGCGCCGCCGAGACCCACTCTGAAGCCGGTGACGACTTCGTCGAAAATAAACAGACAGCCGTATTTGTCGCAAAGCGCTCTGACCTTTGCGTTGTAATCCCAGTCAACGGGTCTGGTGCCGGATTCGGGACCGACAGGCTCGACGATGACCGCAGCTGTGCCTCCTCTCATCTTGTTGAGTTTGAGGTAGGTTTCAAGCATCTCGCAATCGTTGGGTCTTACTTCGTCGACGACGGAGAAGATATTGTTGGGGATGCCGTGAGATTCAAGGAACTGTCTGGTGCCCGGAACTTTAAGTCCGTAGACCATCTGGTCGGACCAGCCGTGGTAAGCGCCGCCTACCTTGATGATTCTCTTCTTCTTGGTCGCGCATCTTGCGATACGGATCGCCGCCATGACGGATTCTGTACCGCTGCCCAGCATACGGAATTTCTCGACGTTGGGCATATGCTTGTTGATCTCTTTTGCGATCAGGAGCTCCGCTTCGTGGAAAAGACCGGTCACGGGGCCGCATTCGTTGATTAGTTTTATAGCTTCTTCTCTGACTGCGGGGAAGTTGCTGCCCAGTATCGTGGGACCGCCCGCCTGAAGGAAGTCAATATACTCATTTCCGTCAATGTCGGTGAGATAAGCGCCTTCCGCTTTCACCATGCACATCGGGAACGGCTTGTTGAACGCCAGGTTGTGCTGAACGCCGCCGGGAATGTACTCTTTCGCTTCCGCCGTGATCGCCTTGGACTTGGAACATTTTTTGTCGTAGTACTCAGAAACTATCTTGTCGTACTCATCCTTGGGAACGCTGTAAATGTTTGCATCCGTAAGTTGTTTAAGGCTGGCGTTGATCTCCTTCGCGTTAGCCCATCTGGTGACGCCGTAACCGGCTTCCTGTTTGCCTTTGAGCTCGGTATATGTAACCTTCATTGTATGACCTCCTGTTTATTACAAAATCATTATATATAGTTTAACACTATTTACGCGCGTAGTCAATCGTTAATTTTCGCGACAGCTCACCATTTTTGCATTGTCTGTCTCATATTTGTTCATTGTCGCCGCCGATGAGCGTTACGCCTCTGAAAACCGGATTTTGTCCATTATTTTTTCTGATTATTACAGCTTATTTTTATTGTTTTGACACCCGCATCATGCTATAATGAATATATCAAATCCAAGGGGAACAAATATGGAAAAAATCAAGCGCGAAAACGCGAAATACGTAATCGATTTTGCAAAAGACATCATTGATCGCACCGGTCCGCGTCTGCCCACTTCGCCTGAAGAAAAAATCGGCGCCGAAATGATCGCGGAAAAAATGGAACAAGCCACCGGGAACCCGTCCGTGACGGAAACTTTCGTCTGCGCGCCACGCGCTTCCATAGCCGCCATTCCGATACTCGGTCTGATAGGGATCATAAGCTTCGGTCTGTACTACATCTCGCCGATAGCAAGTCTTGTCGCTACGGTATTCGATTTCATACTCGCCGCGGTACAGGTCTTTACATATTCGGGAAAAATGGACTTCCTTTTCAAAAAAGGAGAATCCAGAAACGTATATAACAGCGTTGAATCGGCAAGCGGAAACACGAAACGTACCGTTGTCCTCGCAGGACATATGGACAGTAGCTGGAACTGGAACCTGTCTCTGACCAATCCCAAGACCGCGATACCCAAGACGGTCATAGGCGTAGTCAGTATACTCGCTCTTCTCGTCATGTCCGTCGTATCCGTCGCAGTCGGAAACCTCAGCTTCATGTCGATCAAGGATCTTGCAATCGCGGAAAATTACGGCGGGCTTGAGATTTTCAGAATAATCCTTTATTTCCTGCCTCTGCTCTGCCTGCCCGGTTGCTACTGGCTGAGCATATATCTGTCGTGGGACAAGAACAAAGCGGCGCCCGGTGCAATGGACAACCTGACCGGTTGCGGGCTTGCCGTTGCGATCGCCAGATACTACAAGGAAAATCCCGACAAGGCTCCTAAAGACTGCCGCATCGTATGCATGGGCTTCGGCAGTGAAGAAGCGGGGCTCAAAGGCGCGTCCGCTTTCTGCGAAAAGCACAAGGACGACGGCTTCTTCGACGACCGCACTTATGTCCTCAACCTCGACTCCTTCAGAGACGCAGACTATTACAACGTCGTGAACGGCGACGTATGGCTGCGCACGACGTTCGACAAAGATCTGACCGACGTCTGCTTCAAGGTTATGGAGGACATGGGTCTGAACCCGAAAGTCATCAAGAACCCGGCAGGCGGCTGCGACTCCACTCCGGTGATGAGAATGGGCGTCAAAACCGTCACTCTCAACGCTCAGAATCCCACGACCACGGATTACTACCACACGATGAAAGACACCGTGGAAAATCTTGACGAAGATGTTCTCGCAACATCGTTCGAACTGCTTGTGAAAACGGTCGACGCCGTAGCGGAATACGACGAAAAACGCAATGGCAACGAGAAATAATATCCGATAAAATATGAACAAAAAGACGGGGCGAACCCCGTCTTTTTTTGTTGCTTTTTCTTACTTCAGTTGAGTTCCGTCACCGTCAGAGTGCTCATATCGAGAACGCACAGCTTTCCGCTGCTTTCCAACGTCGGCACACTGCCCTTGACCTGCCATACGTCTGTAAAATACACTTTGTCTTTGTCGACCACGCAGTTTGTCAGATAGTATCCGTCAAACGCGTCGACAAGCTCCGCCGCGGGCTCCGTCGCAGAAAGATCGACTTTATACAGTCCCTTGCTTCCGCTGCCCGCCGCAACGTTGCGGTAATAGTACAGACAGCCGTCGTAAACGAACATTCCGCGCGCGTCGTCTGTTACGCCGAGAGAAGCTATCTCTGTCAGTGTACCGCTTGTCATATCGTATACTTCGACAGTATTCGTCCAGTCGTCGTTCATCATGTAGATGCTGTCTCCCTCCATCAGATATTCGTTGGGCTTGAAGTCTTCGCTGACGACAGCCGCTTCGCCGCCGTTTTCAAGGTCGTAACGGTACATATACCCGTCTGCGACGAAATACAGATATCCTCCGGCAATCGTCGTCTTGTAATCGTCCACTCTCTCCGTTTCGAATATCACCGCATCTTCGGTGCCGTCCTTCTTCATCCTGTTGAGAGTATTGCTTCCGCTGAAGTTTGCGTAATAGATATAGTCGCCGTCGAAAGACATGTGCATGCACTTTTCAGTCGAGATCCTCTCGGGCTCGCCGTTTATCAACGACATGCGGTACAAGTCGAAATTGACGTACAGCTTAGTCGTCGCGTAGTAGATATAGTCTCCGTCGAACGCGAAGTCGGCTACCGGCAGACCGGTCACTCGGTATTCGGCGCCGGTGACGGTATCGTACTTGTAGAGTCTGCCGCCGTCCTTCATGTTTATGAAATATACCGCGCCGTCCTTTTCAGCCGCCTTTTCGTAATAAGTCGTTATGACCTCGGTCGTCTCGGGCGGTATAAAACCGTTCATCAGATCTCTTTCGGTCTCGCTTTCGAGGTCGAACTCGTAAAGATGCCTGTCTCCCGTTCTGAAATAATACAGCTTGCCGTTACTGCTCGCCAGAGAGAACACCTCGTCGTCTTCGGCGTCCACCACCTTTGAAGCTCCTGTCAGAAGGTCCCAGCTGTCGCCTACCCAGCCGCTGCCGTCCGCTTTAGCCCTGTAAATGCCGTCACCGGATATCCCGGTCGTGACCATATCCGTATTCACGAAATAGACATAGCCGTCCTGCACGGTCAGGTACTTTCCTTTCGACATCGTGATCTTAACGACATTGTCGCTTTCGTCTGTCACTTCCGCACTGATGCCGCCCGTCACGTTGATAGAATATATCGCCGCGCCCGCGCTCATATTCGACAGAGTGAAATGTCTCGTGAAATACAGCCTGCCGCCGTCAGCCACGATGTCCGACACCTTGTAGTCGTACAGCTTGACCGGCGTCTGACCGCTGCCGGAAGCGGAAACGGAATACAGCTTGCCGCCGTCGCTCTTGTCGGAGAAATATATCCTGCCTTCAGCATACGTAATGTATTCCGACTTCACGGACGTGAGCTTTGTCGCTACGGCGTCCTTGTCGGAAGATTTCAGATCAGAAACCGACACTCTGTATATGCCCGTCTTTTCGCTGTCGAAAAGGCTGTTCACATTGTAATAAATATAGCTTCCGTCAGTGGTGATCTCAGTCGCGTCCACGTCGAGAACGCAGTCCGCTCCGTTGCCGTCGAAGATGGAAATGCTGTTAGACAAAAGGCTTTCAGAGACGTAGAACACTTCGCCGCCCGCTTTTATCATATAGGTTGCCTTGTCGTAATTCACTCTGCTCAGAGCGCCGTCGGCAAAGTTGAACTCGTAAAGCCGGTTGCCGTCCAGACTGTTCTGGAAATAGACTGCACCAGACGTGCCCAGTACGGCAAGATACTCTTCTTCAGACGTGATCCTGAGGACAGCCTGCAACGTCAGAGTGTTGTAGTTCGTTGCGGTGACGGTCGCGGTTATCGTGTATTCTCCGGGAGAAGTCGCCCCGTTTGCGCCGTCCTCGCCGCCTGAGTAGGTCACCTGCGCGCCGGTCGGGATATTGCCTGTCACCGTGATCTTGTGGGCATTGGCGTCGTAATCGAAACTCGCGCCGTCAAACGTTATCGAACCTGCCGCAAAATCCGCCTTGTTTATCGTCAGCTTCGCTGTCAGCACAAGCGTGTTGTAACCGTCGCATTTCACCGTAGCGGTGACATCGTAAACGCCGGCGTCCGTCTTGCCGTTGCCTTCGTAAGTCACTATCGCGCCGTCAGGCAATGCGCCCGTGACCGCAAGCGATTTTTCCGTCCCGTCGTATACGAAAGACGCGCTCTTCAGTTCCACCCCTTCTATATCGGGAAGCGAAGGATCTTTTGCAACTATCGTAAGCGTTGCGTTCAGCGTGAGCGTTTCGTAGCCGTCGCACTCTATCTTTGCGGTCGCGTTGTAAACGCCGGCTTCCGTACCCTTGTTGTTTTCATAGGTGACAGTCGCTCCTTCGGGAAGGCTTCCGCTTATCTCTACGACGTGTTCTTTTCCGTCATAACTGACCGTCACGTCTCCGAAAGTTATTCCCGTTATCTTCATGAGCCCGTCATCCGTATTTTCGCTGCCGCCGCTGCATGCCGTAAAGACTAACGCCGTAACAAGCAGAGCGCACACAATTATAATCAATTTCTTTTTCATGATTATCTCCTCCTTCTTTCCGCTCTCATCCCTGAGAAGGAGCGGCGTCAATACGTTGCTGCTGTTGTTTTATTTCTTTGTTGAATTTCGATATCGTTACCGGGAAAACAAACGGCGAGATCACCAGTCCCACTACCACTCCTACTGCGGCAAGTATCAGCCCGACGATAAAGCCGAGCACAGCAAAAAGGATCTTGAGCCCGATCAGGAAAAACAGACCTTCAAGGTCGAACGAAAAAATTATGCCCGGCCACTTGACCGTTCTTGTCAGCATAAACAACATTATATGCTGTACGGGAGAATCAAGTCTGAGAGTTGCCGCAAATGAGAACACGCAGTACGAAAGGATCAGACATGCCGCAAAAGTCAGCCACGTGTCCGGATCTTCAAGCGGAAAAGAAAAGACGCATACGAACGCGAGGATGACGAACCATATCCCGAAAGCTATGCCGGTGTTTATGCTCTTTCTCCTCTGCTTTTTCATTTCTTTAAGCACTGTCTTTCTCTTTTCACGCTCGTCCGCCTGTCCGGCGAGATAGGTCTCGTAACAGGACCTGCACATTACGTACGGCGTCTCCGTGCCGAGATTGTCCTTGGTCACGGCAATTCCGCAATTCTTGCAGAAGCCTATCGTCTGCGGCTGATTTTCAAGCTGTCTGTTCACCGCTTCGCTGACCGTCGTCGCCAGCGCTTCGGTATCCACTCCGCCTGCGCACGAAAGATCCTGATCTGAATCCAATAAAAGATCTATGCTTACCTTATATATCTGTGCCAGCTTTTTCAGCGTCGTCAGATCGGGTTCAGCCAGATCGTTTTCCCACTTGGAGACTGCCTGCGCGCTTACGTGCAGCTCGTCTCCGAGATTTTGCTGTGACAATCCGTGCTGTTTTCTCAGGATAGCCAACTTCTTGCCTAATGTCATTTTTTCATCACCCTCCGGTTTTAGTTTACCTTATCATAACACAAATTTCAATAGCCGTTTTGTTTTGGATTAGAAGAAAAGTGGAGTTACTCTACCGTTGGTTGAAATCGTACATATCAGTGCAAAAATGTATTGTTTTTCAGCTTTTTCTGTGTGATTTTTCTACTTATTGTTGAATTGTCATCAACCTTTTGTTGATAAGGCTTTTTTCACGGTTTGAAAACCGATATGTTGAAACGGCACAAAAAAACGCCGTCGCATGAGCGGCGGCGCGAGCGCATTTTTCTCTCAGGAAGCTTTGTACCCGTCGTATCCCGACGAAAAATACTTGGCGTCTATCGTCTTGTTGCAGGCTATTCAGGTCGTGCGTTCTTCAAGCGCCTGTCCGCCGTGTCAGGTCTCGATACCGCCGTGATCGGCGGTTATGATTATCAGCCAGTCCTCGTTGCCGAAAGACGGTCTCGAATATATCGCTTGTAAAAGTTCGTAACACCTTGCGTCCTGATCGCGGAAGCCCTTTATATAGTTATAATTGTCGTTGCCGAAGCCGGTGTCATGCCCATTGTGATCTGTGCCTTCGTATATTCCGAATATTATATCTCTTTCGTTTTCTCCGCCCTCCTCAACGCATGACAAAAGATATTCGTGAAGCGCCGCGTCTGTCGGGACGTATTTGTAGTCCATATCAACGGAGGACGTAGCAGAGATCGCGTCCAGATAAGAAGTTATAACGTCTGCATCCGCGCCGTCGGTTATGTTCTTTTTCTCCACGTCGCTCCTTTCCCTCAGATATTCTATTTCCGACAAATAGGTCTTTGTGAAATGCTCGCTCCAGGAAGCTGCGAACGTCGTGCGGTAATTCCCGCCGTAATCGCCGATAGCCGCTTCCAGCATGAACGTCTTATTTTCTATGTTTTTGTACATGCCGTTGTCGGTCACACCGTTGACGACGCCCCACTGACCGCTGAGCAGAGCCGCCCAACCGGGAGCCGTGCTGGTCGCCTGTTCGGTCTCCGTGCCTTTATCTCCCCCGCATAAGCGAGATATATCCCGGAGCCTTGACCCTTCAACAGTTCCGCAAGACCGCTGAGAGGGCTGTCTTCTTCGTAACTCGCCGTAGCCGACGAAGTTTTCAGCGCATTTATCAACGCGTCTGCGCGACAGCCGTCGTAACCTATGAACGCAACCTTTTTCGTTTTTCCGTCGACGGACGGCGTGGAAAGAAAATCTCTCACGATATTACCTGTCTGCGGCTGAGCTATCGAAGTCTCCGCGGTATTGCTCCAGAAGCCGTATTTTTCGACGTATTTCAGATAGTCTTTGTCTCCGTAACAAGCGGCAAACACGGTCAGACAAAGCGCAAGGATCATGATCGTCACCATTATTTTCTTTTTCATATTTCCCTCCTTGTCCACGCTTTCATCGTACCACCCGAGGCGTGTTTTGTCCATACGTTATTTTCCTTACCTACCGTTAATTTATCCTCACGGCGCCACAAAAAATATGCGTTTAACGTACACGAGCAGGCAATTTTTCTAACGGGGATCAAAGCGGCTCAAGATTACTTTGCATAAAAAAACCGCCGTACGTACGGCGGTAAAACTCATGCCTTTTCAGATCAGCCGGCGTCCTCGGCGTATGCCAGAATGTCGTCGTAGCAAGCCGAGATCTGCGTCGCAACAACGTTGAGCATCGCCTTTGCCTGTTCTTCCTGCTCCTCGTCGCTCCCGACAAGCACCTGACAGTAACGGTGATATATCTGCCTGTAAGGTTTGTATACGTTAAAAGATCCTATCACGACGTATCTGAGATTGTAGTCGCTCAGTTCGAGTTCACAAGGATCGAGATTGTCCTTGTCGAGATTAAGCGCAACAGTAGTGAACATCTGGAGCGCAGGCGCGCCCAGCTCATCGAAATCCATGAAGTTGATCTCGGAGATCGCGCTCCCCTCCTCCTTGTCTCCCAAGCCGGTCAGAGTCGCCCTGAGAACGGGCACTCCCCCGACTTCGGTAAGCGAAGCGTCGATCTTTGCCTTGTGCAGATAATCTTCAAGCTTTTCAAGCAGTTCTTCTCTTGTCATGATCTCTCCTTTTCTCTCAGCGGTCCGAAACGTTACCCTCTCTCACCGCTTCAATGTAAAAACTTACCGGTCTGAAACCGTCGTTGCACGATATCATCGCGGAGCGCGGGTCCTTCATCCAGCCGTCGTAAAAATCCCCGCCGCCTCTTGCAAGTTCTTCCACGAAATACCGCATGCTTTCCCACGCGCTTTCGCAAAGTCCCGCCGGCTTCGCGCCGCCTACGGAAACGAAAACTTCGCCTTCGCTTATGTCGCAGGCGTGTTCTATCGGGTTTTCGTACTTTTCGATGAGGTCGTCGTATCGCGCCTTTCTCACCGCGGTTATCTTTACGTCCATATTACGAGTATAACAGCAAAACGCACCTGAGGACAACGGTTGAAGCGAATTTTCCCGGCAAAATAAAAAAAGCGCAGTTCTTGCGCCATTTGAAACAACCCCACGATTGCGCGCGTTCCTAAATAAAGTAAACCATTCCCGCCGCCGCGGAGACAAGTATCGTCGCTATCGGCGGCATGCTCTTCTTTTTTACGAGCCTGTATATCAGCATCGTCGCGCCTACTATCGCAAAGATTATCAGCGCGTGCCAGTTGAATTCGCCTTTGACGTCGAAATTGTTGTAATTTGCATAAAGACATTTGACGAAAAGAAGTAGCCCCGTGGAAATGATGAGACCCCAGATGACAGGAGTTATGCCTTCGAACGCCGCCTTGACGTACTTGTTTTTCGCAAAGTTCTTGAATACGGTCGCGATTATAAGTATTATGCAGAATGCGGGCAAGACAATGCCGATTGTTGCGATCAAGCTCCCGAGAAAACCCGCCTGATTGCTTCCGATAAATGTCGCGATGTTCACCGCGATAGGTCCGGGAGTTGATTCGGCTATCGCTATATAATTCCACAGAGAATCCGCGTCCAGCCAGCCGCGCGACGTGACCTCCTGCTGTATCAGCGCAATCATACCGTAGCCGCCGCCGAACGAG
Organism: uncultured Christensenella sp.; assembly: GCA_949298505.1. Lineage (GTDB taxonomy): Bacteria > Bacillota > Clostridia > Christensenellales > UBA3700 > Ornithoclostridium. The sequence goes on from CASFWW010000014.1 coordinate 107,808, forward strand.
ACGACGCCGATTTTCAGAAAGACGAGAAAGAGTTCGAGGTATATGCTCATACGCTTCCTCCTTCTTCTTTTCCTGCTTTTTCTTTGCCTTCAGAAGCCGGCTGGCTTTCATCCTTGGTTCTTGCTGTATTTTCCTTATCCGTGTTCGTTAACGCAATGTTTTCCGTGCAGTTTATTTCTTTTCCGTCTGCTCCGTCGCCTTTGTTTTCGTCGGTGCAGGCACAGTTCGTGTCATTCGGCTCATCAGCCTTTTTGCCGCTGTCTTTGCCGCCTTCAACGGCTTTAGTCAACTCTTCTCCCATACCGTAAGCGTTGTTCCCGTCGCGGCAGATTATCTTTGAAGCCATACCCGTGCTCACGCCTGCCACGTCATTTTCTTCAGTTCTCTCTTTGACCGCAGGCACGCCTTTTTTCTTGGCGACAATATCCCTTATTATCTGCAATATTATGCCCAGCGCCGCGCCCGACAATATCAGATATACGGAGGAGAAACCGAGAGAGAAAATGTCAATGCAGGTCGCCGCGGCAAACGTCAGCAGAAATACGCCCAAAGAAAACGCGTTCTTCTTACCTTTTCTTATCATGTTTACGCCAGCCGTCGTTATCATAATGGCTATGCCCACTTTTATCCCTTCGAAAGCGTAAGCGACAGCCGTCAGTTTCATGAACGCGTCATAAAATACCGAAATGAGATAAATTATCGCAAAAGACGGGATGCAGACCGCGAGCGTGGCAAGAAAAGACCCGACAAAGCCAAGAATCTTATACCCCACGAACGTTGCGCAGTTTATCGCTATCGGACCGGGCGTAGATTCCGCAATGGCAATTATTTCATAGAGTTCGACCTCGTTGATCCATTTTTTCCGCATTACGAATTCACGCTCTATCAGCGCTATCATCGCATAGCCGCCGCCGAACGTAAAAAGCCCTATCTTGAAATAACTCAGAAACAGGGTCAAGGCGAGCCTGACCCTGTCTGCGGAAATTTTTTTCATCTGTTTTCTATATCTTCGTATTTCCTTATCTTAACGATATCCTTATATGCGGGACGGATTATCTTGTCCGCATTGATGAGTTCTTCCAGTCTGTGCGCCGACCAGCCGACTATGCGCGCGATAGCGAACATCGGAGTATACAGTTCTTTGGGTATCCCCAGCATACTGTACGCGAAACCGCTATAAAAGTCCACGTTCGCAGAAACGCCCTTGTAAATCCTTCTTTCTGAAGCTATAGCCTTCGCCGAAAGCCTTTCTACCGTCTCGTAGAACGAATACAGCTTGCTCTTTCCTTTAGACTTGGAAAGCTCCCCTACAAAGCGCTTGAACACCTGAGCGCGCGGGTCGGACAGCGAATAGACAGCGTGTCCCATACCGTATATCAGCCCCTTATGGTCGAAAACCTCTTTTCTGAGTATCTTTATAAGATATGCGTATATCTCGTCCTCGTCTTCGAGGTCGTGAACGTGTTCTCTGATATGCTTCATCATCTGTACCACTTTAAGGTTCGCGCCGCCGTGCTTGGGTCCTTTCAGAGAAGCGAGCGCCGCGGAGATAGCGGAATAAGTATCCGTACCCGACGACGTGACGACCCTGGTCGTGAACGTAGAGTTATTGCCGCCTCCGTGCTCCATATGCAATATGAGCGCGAGGTCGAGGACTTTGGCTTCCAACTCCGAAAATTTAGTGTCGGGTCTCAGCATGCGCAAAAAGTTCTGCGCGGTGCTGAGTTCGGGATCGGGATGGTGTATGTAAAGGCTGTCGTCAAGGATATAATGGTTGTACGCCTGGTAGCTGTAAACGCTCAGCATCGGGAAAACGCTTATCAGCATCAGACACTGCCTTATAACGTTGTTTACGCTGATATCGTCAGCCTTTTTGTCGTAAGACCCCAGCGTAAGCACGCTCCTCGACAGGCTCATCATCATGTCCTTGCTGGGAGCCTTGAGTATGACGTCCTTTGTGAAATTTTTCGGAAGCTTGCGGAACTGAGTCAGCGTATCCGTAAATTCTTTCAGCTGTTCTTTATCGGGCAGATCGCCCATAAGCAGAAGATACGCAATCTCCTCGAAACCGTATCTGTCGCCCTTTATCAGACCGTCTACCAACTCGTCTATGCTGTACCCGCGGTAATAGAGCTCGCCCTCGCACGGCACGTGAACGCCGTCGACTTCCTTTGATGATACGATTTTGGAAATGTTTGTAATGCCTGCGACCACGCCTTGTCCCGATTTGTCGCGCAATCCGCGCTTGACGTGGTACTGATCGTAAAGAGAAGTGTCGAGGGGGTAACTCGAGAGACAAATGTTTTCGTACTTGTCAATGATCGTCTTATCCGTCATCGTTACCTCCTTTGCCTTGCGGCAATAAATATTATTCGCGGCAAAAGCCGTCGATTTCTTGATGGATCAACAGAACGCCGTTTGACGCGGCATACCCTGAAGCCTTCGTCCCGAACTTTCCGTCGGACAATTAAAAATCACTCGCCGTCGTCCTCTTCGGCGCAGTTTATTTCGTATTCGGCAGAGCCGTCCACGGCATTGAGCACCGCCCTTTCGACAGCCTTCACCGCGGCTATCTCTACCAGAACGGGATTGAGTACGGTTTTCTTGCCCGTCGCCATCACGAACAGCGTATCGCCGTCGAAATCGGTGTGGACGGGATATATCGTGCGTGCTAAGCCGTTATGCGCCACGCCCGCGACCTTGTTAGCCGCTACCTTGTCGAGTTTCGCGTCAGTCATTATACAGCCTATCGTCGTGTTGCCCGTAAGCAATTTAAGGTATTCGCCGTTCAGTATGCGCTCTTCCGCGCCTACGAACTGTCCGCTCTTTCCCTTGCAGCCGGCGACTATTTTTCTGGTATCCGTGTCGATAACGTCACCCAAAGCATTGACTGCGACCACTGCGGTCACAGTAATTCCCGCCACCTTCACGCTTGCCGCGCCGACGCCGCTTTTCGTAGCGTATTTCATTCCGCGGAACTTGCCGACCGTAGCGCCTTTGCCTACGCCCACCTGCCCGAACGTTATATCCTTGTCGGACGCGTTTTCGCAGGCTTTTCTTCCTGCCGCCTTGTCAGGCCAGTAATAATCGTCGTAGATAAGATCGAAGATGACCGCTCCGCATACTATCGGCACGCGCTTGCCGCCGACCTTTACGCCTACGCCTTTTTCTTTCAGATATTCCATGACGCCGCACGTGCTTTCAAGACCGAACGCCGAACCGCCCGTAAGCACGACGGCATGAACCTCCTGCGCCGACTTCTCGCTTCTGAGCAGATCTGTCTCTCGCGTACCTGGCGCGCCGCCTCTGACGTCGGCGCCGCATACGCAGCCTTTTTCGCAAAGCACTACCGTTACGCCCGTGTGTTCGTCGTTGTAATGCCCTATTTTAAATCCCTTGGGTACGGTTATTTTCATATTCTCTTAAACACGTCGCCTACGACCTTCATATCGCATTTGCCCGCGTAATTGGTCTTGAAATGTTTCATCACCGCGCCGATGCTCTTGTCGGGAAGCGACATGATGATCTCTTTTATCTCCTCTTCGCTCATCATCGCGGGGATGAACGCCTTGACCGCCGCTATCTGCGCGTCAAGCTCAGCGACCTTTTCGGGTCTGCCCGCCTTTTCGAAGCTTTCTTTTTCGTCGTACAACTCTTTTTCCGTCTTCTGCAAAATAGCGATGACATCCGCGTCAGTCAGTTCCTGTCCCTTTTCACGCTTATCGATCTTCGCAAGCATTATCTTGTTCATGACCACGCTGAGCACGTCCGACGCGCTTCTGTTGCGATCCTTCATCGCCTGTATTCTCGCTTTCTTTATTTCTTCATCCAACATAAATATCTGCACCTTCTTTTAAATACTTTAAAACATATTATACTTGATTTGAGCGCTTTTGTCAAGGCAAGCTCCACGAGGCTCCCTCGTCCGCGCTTAAACGGCAAACTGCCACCGAAGATCGGGACGTTTTTTCGTTAAATTCGCATTGTTTTGTCGGATCGTCATTCAATCGGCACAAATCACGTTCATTCCGTCCGCCGTAAACGGAATATCGTTATACAGTCTTATGACGTCGGACGGATCCCTTCCGTTGACGAATCTTACGGATATCTCTCCTCCGTTATAATCGAATTCGTATATCTTCTGCCCGAACTGCACCAGATCTCTAAAATCGTAAGCATCGTACGACTCTACTTTCTGCCCGTCGACGTATATCTCCATCTCATAGTTATACGGACACGCAAAGCCGTAATTTGTTATCATAAAAGATGCCTTGCCTTCCCCGATCGTCAGATTGCTTGCAACGAGTTGATAGCCGAGGTGATATCTCAGATAATCGTATACGCTTATCTTTCCGTCGGCAAGAAGCGACGGGTTGTAAGGGAACGCATTTTCTTTGAGTTCGGCTTCGGTAAGATAGATGCTCTTGCACTCCTCAAGGCAATACGCGTTTCCGTCCTCTTTATAATTGTGCTCTATCGACAGGCTGGTCAGTCCGTAGCCTACGCATTGCCCTACCAATCCGACGATATCTATCTTCTCGCCCGATCTGCCCCAAGGCATTTCGCCGTCGGTTACGGTATACTTACACTTGTTGAGGAGTTTATCGTAATTTTCGTCCTCCCACGACATCATTCCCCACTCGTGGTCGTATCCAACCAGAAAATCGTCGTGAACGCCGAACCTGCTTTCCAATTCGTCAGGGACTTTGCTCAGAAGTTCGGGCGTACGTACCATAAGCGGCACGCTTTCGGGTATCGCGTCGGCAAGCGCCTTTATGACCCTCTTTTCGTCGATATTGTTTATACTCGTGTGACCTTCGCCCCACAGTCCTATCATTCCCAGCTGGACTGCGTATACGACTGAACAGAAAAGTTTTTCGTTATCGCTTATAAATGCCTTGATCTGACCGCAATGCCTCTCGATATCTTTAGTACGCGGTCCTTTTTCCGAGCTTTCCGTCTCGTAAGCAAATCTCAAAAGTATCTTTATGCCCCTGTCTCTGACCGTTTCGAAATATTCTTTGAGCTGCTCAAACGCGCCGTCGGGGATATCCGTATCGCAATATTTCCCCAGATACACATATACTTGCAACAGCGTTATCCCGTCTGAAGCGTATCTTTCGAGCTGCTCGTCGAGAATGGCGTAATAATTCTCTCCGCTTCCGGGATAGCCTTCGTCTGTACCCAGATTGATATACGCCTCACCTCTGAAACCTCTGCTCCGATTGGCTATGTAACCGTCCTCGGGATCATAAAGAGGTATGCTGTCGTCGACTTTGTATTCAAAGCTTGTCCCGACCTCGGGATAATCTTTGATCTTTACAGTATCGCACGATACGACGCAAAACGACAACACGGCAATGGCTGCCGCAATAAAACCGAGCTTCAATCTGCTTTTTTTCATAAAAATCCCCTTTTGATCGTTTCCGGACACGAAGCGTAAACGTTACAATAAATTTTAACATCACCGTCGCGCCTTGTCAACGCATGTTTTTTTAACGGCGACAACGCTTGACCCTTACCTCTCCATCTCCCGATTTATTTATTTTATTCTGTTGATTTATCTTAGAAAATATTGTATAATCAATGAGCAAAACAAATCTGTTTCCGTAGCTCAGTAGGATAGAGCGTTCGCCTCCTAAGCGAAAGGCCGTGGGTTCGATTCCCGCCGGGAACGCCATTTTACAGGCACTATGTTATCCACATAGTGCCCTTTTTATGATGTTCTCGGCGGCAATCAAACCGAAGGTTCACGGTTCGCTCCGCTCACCCCTCCAGGTCGCAATCTCAGATTGCTCCCCGCTTTGGCTAAAAACATGCCACCG
>CASFWW010000015.1:0-3830 GCA_949298505.1 uncultured Christensenella sp.
GTTCTTCTATGGTAAGATGAGTATAGTTCATATGGATCTCCTTGTTGTGTTTTTTTGTTGCAATTTTAATTATACAACAGATTCATATGAACTTCTTTTTTTTCTTATCTAAGTGTTGCACTTGAAAGTATAATTCACCGGCACAAAAAATCCGCCTTGCCGAAGCAAGACGGATAATATAACTTTGTCTTACGATTAAGCTTTAGCCTTTTCGCAGAGTGCGGTGAATGCCGCGCTGTCGTTGACTGCGAGATCGGCAAGAACCTTTCTGTTCAGGGTGATGCCCTGCTTCTTCAGACCGTTCATGAATCTGCTGTAAGAAAGACCGTTCATTCTTGCAGCCGCGTTGATACGCGCGATCCACAGCTGACGGAACTGTCTCTTCTTGTTCTTTCTGCCGACGTACGCATAATTCTGCGACTTCATGACGGCTTCGCGAGCGATTCTGTAAAGTTTGGACTTAGCGCCCCAGTAACCCTTTGCTGCCTTTAATATCTTTCTGCGTTTCTTGACTGCGTTTACGCCTCTTTTGATTCTCATATTCCTATACCTCCGATTAGATCATGCCCTTTATCGTTTTAGCCTGGGTCTGGTCGACGAACGCCGCCTTTTTCAAACCGCGCTTTCTCTTGGGTGATTTTTTGCTAAGAATATGTCTGCGGTTCATCTTAGCTCTCTTGATTTTGCCGCTGCCGGTCAGCGAAAAACGCTTTTTCGCGCCGCTATGTGATTTTTGTTTTGGCATTTTCCTGTCCTCCAAAAATTATTTCGATTATTTTTTCGCAATGGGTATGAGCAGCATCGCAACCACTCTGCCTTCCGTTGTCGGAGGCTTATCCATCTGTGCGTTTTCTTTGACAAGCTCAAAGAAATCAGTCATCACTTTGAGCGCAAGTTCGGGCCTCGCCTGCTGTCTGCCTTTGAGTCTGATCGAAACTCTGACTCTGTTGCCTTCGCTTATGAACTTGTTTGCCTGCTTTGCCTTGGTGTTGAGGTCTCCGACGTCTATCGTCGCGCTCAGCCATACTTCCTTGACTTCGACGACTTTCTGATTTTTCCTGTTTTCCTTTTCGCGCTTCGTGGTCTCGTAACGGTACTTGCCGTAGTCCATGATCTTGCATACGGGCGGTTTTGCCGTCGGGGAGATCAGGACAAGATCGAGATTTTTTTCGTCCGCGATCGCGTTGGCTTCTCTTGACGACATGATACCCAGCTGGGTGCCGTCAGTGTCGAGAAGTCTGACTTCTTTTTCTCTGATGTCGGAATTGATAAGCAGTTCTTTGATAAGCGTGCCCTCCTGAATAAAAAAATTAGTGGGTAACAAAACATGCCGTTACCCACAATAAAACTGAGATCAATTTTATTAACCGCGTCCGACCGATGGCGACGGGTGAGAACAAGTCTGCTTCGTTACGGTAATATATTACCTTAAACTTCCCGCCTTGTCAACGGTTTTTACGCGGTTTTTATTAATATTTTGCTTTTCAGTGTAATTTTTACGCGTTTGAGCCGTTTTCGACTTTGCTTTCTTCGGCTTTGCTATTAGCTTTCTTCACTCCGGCTTCGTATTCGTTGATAACGCCGTATATCTGCTTGCGGAAATACGCGCTGGTCATCAAGAGGAACGCGCCTAAAATGCTGATCGCGCCGTCCGGGAACACGTAAAGCGCATTGTACGTGAACGAATAAGTCCACGCGTTGCCGAAGCCGTAATCCGCCGCATATTCTCCGAAGTAGACCGCGCCCGAAATGACGTGGCAGAAATATCTGAGGCATACGCCCGCGAGGATGCCCAGCGAAAGCGCGATGCTGTCCCTGACTCTGTCAGGTATCTGCGTAAGCCTCAAGAAAAGCTTTCTGAACAGACCGCCGCAAAGCCCAACCATAGCGAACGCGAGCGGATAATCGAGTATGTACTGAATCGGATGCACCACCCACGGATCCTGCACCGACTGCAACAAGCCGTAGATAAAGCCGCACATCACGCCCTTTCTTATCCCGAACATATACGAATACAGCGCGATCGGCAGGATCGAAAACAGCGTTATCGAGCCGCCGTAAGGCGCCTTGAACAGCCTGATGTACGAAAGACCGAACGCAAGCGCAATGCAGACCGCCGCATAGACGATGGACTTCGTGTGCGCCCTTCCGTTATGCTTTTTTGTGTCTATCATCATAAATACAACGAAAAGACCTATGATCAGCACCGCAAACAGAGAGATCAGCAATATCTGATACTTTTCCGTGTACGTTTCGCCCGCCTCGAAATCGGCGACGACGTTCGCTATCGCGATGCCGAGCGCATAGCCGAACAATACGCCGACGCATATTACCGTAGCCTTTTTCATCTGATCGCGCCTGAACGCAAACACAAGCGCAAGCGCCACGATAATGACGGCAAGAAGGATAAGCCCCACGCACAGCGAAATGCCGCGCAGATCGTTGAAGTTGAAGTAATTGGTATACTCCGCTCCCAACAAGTAACTGAACATAAAAAAACTCCTTAAAGCTAAGGAGAACTCGAAAATACCTGAAAGATTTTTGCTTCCTTTCGCAAGTACTAACTTGACCAAGTTCAAAGGGTATTTCTCAGCCGCCTAAGCAGCACCCCTAGCTTTGACTCTATTATAACTACGCGCGCGAAAATTGTCAAATATCTGACTGCACACATCAAAAAAACGTTAAAAATTTATTTGACCGGGTGGAGACAACAGGACTTGTAAGGAGTGCGTAGCACGACGGAATAGCGAGGAGCCTACCTGTGTAAGTCGTGCTCAGCGACGAGCGTCACTATTTCGGACTATCCGGTTTGTCGACACCCAAGGCGGCGCCGGCAAAAAACGGCGTAAAAAAACAGGCAAGGTTTCTTGCCTGAATTTTTTACGGCTCAAAAGCCAGCCGCCGAGTGGTGGAGACAACAGGACTTGAACGGTTTTATATACACGCTTTGATCGTACAAGTCATTTCCCATCTATCCAATATCTCGACGGAAGAAAAACCCGCTTCACTCAAAGCCTGTATTTCGTGCCCGACCGTCAGCGGAGTGTCGTAGTGGTAAAAATCATCGTCGTTTATTCCTTGTTCGGCTTTCAATTTTATCAATTCTTCTCTGCATTTTCTTTCGTCGTATTCGGACGCGGCAAAATAATCCGTCAGCAGAAAATACCCCGATTGTTTTAAGCAATTATATATTTTCCTGTAAAGAAAAACTTTTTCGGATTGCGTAAAATGGTGTAACGACTCGACCGAAACAACAGCGTCGTAATTGTTTTTCCCGAACGGAACGTCAAAATAAGAGCCGCATATTATTTCAACGCGTTTATCGCAAAACTTACTTTTTAAGGTTTTGAGCATTTCTGCCGCCAGATCTATACATACGACTTCTGCCGCGGGACTTATTTCAAAATAATAGTTGAGTTCAAGTCCTGTTCCGCAACCCAAATCCAGAATTTTTACGCCCCCGACAGGCAAACAAGATGCCGTAAAAGGATAAAATTCTCGAGCTCCGATTATTTCGTTCAACTGATGCTCTTCGTATCCGACTATTCTGTCATTAAAGAATCTGTCCATCTTTTCAAGCATGATATTACCCCGTATTTAAAGACGTTTGTCGTAAATATTATTATAACTTAAATTATATTTTTCTGCAAACTTAGATACATTAATCAGCGCGATCACAAGCGAGAATGAGCTTTTTGTAAAAAGACCCTGATAATAATAAAAGGCTCAGAAAATTGCCGAAGCAACCGACGAAAATCCGTTGCAACGCGTTTTGAGCGAGAGGGTTTGCGAGTAAACGAGAAGAGCCTCGGGGGTAATAATATTGCGCA
>CASFWW010000016.1:0-3194 GCA_949298505.1 uncultured Christensenella sp.
GTTCTTCTATGGTAAGATGAGTATAGTTCATATGGATCTCCTTGTTGTGTTTTTTTGTTGCAATTTTAATTATACAACAGATTCATATGAACTTCTTTTTTTTCTTATCTAAGTGTTGCACTTGAAAGTATAATTCACCGGAATAAAAAACCGTCGCCCTGAGCGACGGTCGGAATTGTCTTGTCTCATCTGCATATCTTTTTCAGTTCTTCAATCGGATCCGAAAGTCTTCTGCTTATGCCGAACGTCGAAGCGTTTCTGTCTTTCAGGAAGCGGTTGAATAAGGCGGCTTTCTTCGCGTTGCCCGTCTGATAGCGGGAAACCAGTTCCGTTACCGCCTCCTTGAAAACGGGATTCTGCGTAAAAACGCAACCTTCGGCGGTGACGGAAGTCTCTTTTCCGTCGTAAACGAGAGTGACGGAATTACAAGTTTTTCCCGACTCCTTTCCGTCTGTGTATATATCTGCATCCGTCACGTCTCTGAAGACTATTTCAAACGTTCTCTTTGCCGCGGCAAAGCCCGCGTCTCCTTCTGTTTTTATTTTCAGAACAAGCCTGTTTTCGTCCTGTTTCAAAGTGAAAACTGTCTTGCGGAAAACGCCGTCCGCATGCTTCAGACTCTCACCGTCGTCCTCGTAAAGGACAAAGGACCCGTCTCCGGAATAAACCCACACTTCAAGCGGTTTTTCGAGCGACACGGAATTGTCCGTCGCCTCGGTATACAGCGGAATTATACTTCCCTTCCTCGCGAATACCGGCATATCCTCTCTGTCTCTGTACACGCGGTATTCCCCGCTCTTGTATATCCTGCCGGTGAACACATCCGTGTAAGTCTCGCCTTCAGGCACCCACAGAGAAGCGTAAGCAAGATTGGTAAGCGGATCGCTCTTGCGCGTTATCGGTGAAGCCACCAGCTGAGTGCCGAAAGAATACTGATTTCTGACTTCGTACGCCTCTCTGCGATCGTAAGAATAATACATCGGTTCGCAAAGCGCGCGCCCCTCGGTCGCCGTCAGGTAATTCATGGAATACAGATACGGGATCAGCCTGTGTCTCAACCTGAGATATTCCGTAGCGGTACGCGCGGCGTCCTTGCACGATTTCCACGGCTCCTTGCCCATGAACTCGTTGCTTGTGGAATGAAGTCTGTTTATAGGGCTGAACACTCCCAGCTGTATCCATCTGACGTACAGTTCGTCGTCCTTGTACCCCATATGATGTCCGCCGATGTCGTGGCTCCACCAGGTGTACCCGACGTTGGTCGCGCAAGCCGTCATATACGGCTGAAAGTCAAGCGTCTTCCACGTCATCGCGCTGTCGCCGCTGAAGCCTATCGGATATCTGTGACTGCCTATTCCCGCATAACGCGAAAGTATCACCGCACGCTTGCCTTCGTCGAGCATGTCAAGCGTATGATAATGGTTGAGCGCCCAGAGCGGGTCAAGTCCTTTCACGTCGCTCCGCTTGCCCTGTTGCCAGTCTATCCACCAGAAACGCACGCCTTCTCTTTCGTACGGTCTGTGCAGAACGTCGAAATAAGCTTTCAGATAATTCTCGTCTTTCAAAGAAAAACAGACCGGCGCGCGCGTCGACGCATCCACGCCGCATATTTTGCAGACGTCCTCGTACCTGTCCTCGTAAAACCTTACGCCCTGAGCGGGATGAAGATTCAAGGTCACACTGAAGCCGTTGTCGTTCAGAAATTTCAAAAGCGCACGATAGTCTGGGAACAACTCCGTGTTCCAGCTGTAACCCGTCCAGCCGGGCATGGAAGCGTACACTACGCGGTCTATCATGTTGTCCGTCGGTTTCGCGAGAGCGTCTTTTCCGAAACGCTCCACCACGTCGACCCAGTGCCAGTCCATGTCTATCGTCGCAACGGTCACGGGGATCTTTTCGTCGATAAACCTCTGCATCAGCGAACGGTATTCTTCCTGAGTGTATGCCTTATACCTGCTCCACCAGTTGCCGAAAACAAATCTGGGAAGCAGAGGCGTGAAACCCGTAAGGCAATACAGCGCGCGGATCGCTCCGCGATAGTCGTTGCCGTAAGCGAAATAATATATATCCTTGCATTTGCCGCGCTGAAGCACTTTGTCTCCTTTCAGCACAAGCGAACGCGAATCGTCCAGCAATGCGACCCCGTTTCTCGACACAACGCTCTTCCCCAGTCTGGCTTTGCCGTCCGTCATATCCAGAGTACGCCTCGTTCCGGGAAGAACTCCCCGCCTGAAATTCCGCACGCTCCTGCCGTCTGCCAGCTCCACGAGAGTTATCTTTTTTCTCGACGTATCGAAATAAAAACGCGTTGTTTTCGTGCTTATCGACAAGCCCGTCAGCGTCCTGCCGAGCTCGTATTCCGGATCTTCCCAGGAACGGTACCAGACGCATTGCGTCGCTTCGTCGCAAAACTCGCCCGTTTCCACCCTTATCAGCCTGTCCGTAAGCACGGTTATTCTCCAGCCGTCACCTTTGACGATCTGCGATTCATTTGCCGCCGAAGCGGTATTTACGCAAAATCTTTCCATAAACTTTCCTGCCCTTAAGTATTGTCGGAGAGACCTCTCCCGCGCTTTTAATATAAACCGCATCGGGCATAAGATACAACACATAATCCGAAACTGGCTGTTTTTTCGCACAAATCCGCCGTTTTTCTGACGAAAACTTCACTTTTTTCTCAAACGCCGAAGCTTACCGGGTCAGCCGCAATCAGCGCCCGTGCTTTTTCATGATAACTTATGGATATAAGAGTGCGTACGGTTCATATAAGTATAAACACAGTGGTAACTTTGCAGATAAGTTGCCGCAACGGCTATCTGCCGACCGCGGAACTTTACCCGAGCAAATCAAGGGTGCGCGCCATTTCTTAAGTATATTGAAAAATTTTCATGTCCGTGTTTGTTATACTTGTTTTATCTCCACACACGGACACGCTTTTCCACTCCGGCGGCAGTATACCGGACCAGAATAATACGAACAAGGTTTAAAGCGGCAAATTTCCGTCCCGGTGTGACCGGGAGCAATGGTCGGCTATCGCGAGTTGATGCTTGCTACGGTCAAAGAAGCTTATAACAGTTACAGGTACATTGTGAAGCTTTACGTTATGTAGTCAGATACAAGAAACAAGGTTTGAAACTGATGCTACCTCAGGCGATGATTTTCAGTGAGTCTTTTTGAAACTACGGCATAAAACA
>CASFWW010000017.1:0-27398 GCA_949298505.1 uncultured Christensenella sp.
AAATTTGCCGCTTTAAACCTTGTTCGTATTATTCTGGTCTGGTATAATTAAATAAGAAATCTGTTGCGTCTGCCTTCAGATCGAAAAATAATCTGAGTTTTGACATTAAAGGAGTTACGAATAAAAACCTTTTTTTAAAAACGCGTCGGCATAATTATTACAGCGTTTATTCTGTTGACAGTGACTTTTGTCTTGTTGTGTGCGTGCGATACACAAAAAATCCGGAAGAAAATGATCTGAAAGTTGAATTGTATTCTGTCAGTCGGAGTACGGATCTTGTGATAGATAACGAGAAGAAGACGGTGACTTTTTCCGTGAGCGGCGACGAGGAAAAGTTTTCTCTCTCAAATATAAGCTTCAGAAACAATTCGGAAATCGTTTTCCTGGCGTATTCAGACAAGGATCTTTCCGAGGAAATCGAAAATGAAGTTACACTTTCTGCCGGAGAAAATATTTTCTATATCGTGGCGTGGCACAAGGACGCTCCGTCCGAAAAAGTGACTTATACCGTCACGGCAACAAAACCCGCCGAGCACGTTCACTCTTTCGGAGAATGGACGGTCGTCACCCACATCGGCTCAGCGCACGAATATGCGATTGCGGAAATTTATTACGAAGGAAATGAAAGCGGCTGGAATACGATAACGGGCGCAATAGCTTTCGGCGAAAACTCCACGATATATTACTACTCTGAGAGCCAACCCGCTCAAACCGGGAATTACTGGCATTATGTCGGACAATCTGTCGTCAAGTGGTAAAGGCACGGTATACCAGAATCGAATCTATCGGTTCTGGTTTCCTTTTTTGCAAACATAAGCCCCGTTTTCCGGACGCATTACCTGCGTATCCCGAAAATGCCTATTACAAGTCTTATCACAACCGCTACAAGTATAAGCACGACAACGAGCAATGCGGATATTATAAGAAAACCGACAACTGTCGCGGCGAAAGACACCATCGCTCCGGTAACGCTTGCGAGCGCGGGTTTGTATGCGAAAAACAATATCACGTCCACAATGAGCAGGATCAGCGCGACGAATACAAAACCTTTCAGCCCGCCGAGCATATCTGCCCCACTCAGTTCCATATGACCGGCGATCATCAAAGAAAGCACTATAAATATCCACCAACGCCAGTTCCCCATGTTTTCGTAATTAAAGATCGCCTTTATTATTTCGAAAAACCTGCTCAACAGCGCTTTGAAATTCACGACTTCAAACGTATTCAGATTGAGGGCAAATATCTCTTTGATCTGTTGAATGACGCCGGAAAACACTTGCGGTGTGCACAGGTACATCAGCAGGATTATCAATCCGCTTCCGCCGAGGATCGGAGCTATTCCGATGAAGAAATTGCCTATCTGGTGATATAAGTTCTTCGGATTGTAAGAGTGAGTCACATACCCCAGAGTTCCGTCCGTGCTCCCGGGCTGATACAGCTTCATATCGGTGATCTTGTGACCGAAGACGATGCACGCGAGCGCATGGCTGAGTTCGTGAACCGGAGTGCCTATTATGCCAATCGCAAGCAAAACTTTGACGCCCGCGTTGCCGGCAATGCAAACGAATATCCTGCGGCAAAGCGCGACTATCAGACCGAATACCACGATCACTCCCAGAGAAAAAGCTATCTGTATCAGAAAATTGGTTAATATTGCCATTTCGTTCTCCGCTCAGGTAAATTCGGCGGAAATCCTCCGCCTCTATCAACGAGCATATTATATCACGCGCGAAAAATAAACTCAAGGTTTTGAACGGTATATTTACCGCACTTGCGGTCGCGAACGTTGCACGGCATTTCCTCAACTAAGCGCCGATTACGGAACAAAACAAAAAAACCGGGCTTTTCAGCCCGGAAATTTTAATTTCTGTTGAAATTGTCGTACTGTTCGAGAAGTTCTGCGGAAATGCTCGGCGGGATCTTTTTAAATGCCTTTTCAAACATCTCTTTTGTAAGCGGAATGGGCGTGGTTGACTGCGTTTCCTGCAATTTTTCAAGCGCGAGTCTGCACGCTTCTTCTATTATACCGCAAAGGTCTGCGGCGGAATAATAGGAATCCTTTACGCTCACCGTACCGACTGCGGTCTCTTTCAGCACAGTCTTTTCGCTCATGTTGAGTACGTCTTCAGTGGTTACGCCGTCAAGCTGTATGCCCTTGAGCTTGGACTCGATGATCGCTCTCTTTGCCGTGACGTCGGGCGGCGTGACGTGTATAAGATGCGAAAATCTCTTGTAACGCAGATATGCCGGGTCGATAACGTCCGGACGGTTTGTCGCCGCGATCATTATTCTCTTGGAACCGTCTCCTCCGAAACCGTTGATGCGCTGCAGAAGCTCCGTGGTCACCGCAGACTTGTAATCCTTGGTGTCCTGAGTACGCTTGCTGAAGATGGATTCGCACTCGTCGACGAACAGTATCGCGCCGTCCTTGCACGCGTCGAGCTCAGTGAAGATCTGTTTTACCGCCTGCTCGGATTCGCCGACATAAGATTTGAATATATCGGCAGGAGTCACTATGAAAAGCGGCAGATTCATCGCGTTTGCTATAGCCTCCGCGAACATTGTCTTACCTGTACCGGGCGCGCCGTACATCATCATGCCCAGGCCGCCCTCAAGTTTGTAATACTTGATTATGTCCGGATTCTGAGCCATGAACAAAAAGCTCTTGACAAGTTTTTTCACGTTGTCAAGACCCTTGACGTCGTCAAACGTCGTCTTGGGCACGCTTCTGTTCAGCACAGATCCGAACGAAGCCGCACGCGCGCTCAGATGATCGTAAAAGCCGCTGTATTTCTTGGCGATCTCGTCATCCGCGCTCCTCTTGGAAATGTTGTACGCGATCTGTGCCGCCTCAGAATACTTGGTGCGCAGTGCGCCTACTTCTTCGCTGCTGAAATCCTTTTTGTCTTTTCTGTTGCCTTTGATCTTCCTTATCTCGTCCGTTACGTCGTCGAAACGTTTGATAAGGCTTTCAATGCTTCCGTCTTTTGAGGAGCCTTCCTCTTTTTTCCTACCGATAGCCATATTCAGCTTCCCCCTGTCGTATTATAGATCGTCTACGCCGCTTTCGCTGCTCTTCCTGCCGCTGCGACTGCCGCCGGAAGGAGTATAACCCCCGCCGGAGAAATTGCCGCCGGAAGGTGCGCTTCCGCCGCCCGAAGTCGTTCCTGTGCTTCCTCCGTTCTGATCCGCCTCGATATCGCTGAGCACGAGCTCAAGCGCCCTGTTGCGCTGTTCGCCTCCGGTATTCTTGTTCTTCCTGGCTTTTTTCTGTCTTCTCTTTTCACGACGCTTTCTCATCTTCGCCGTAGCGCCGCTCATAGCGTCTCTCAGCTTTTCGAGCATTTCCATATTGTCTGAAATGAGCTCGAACGTCGCGAACATCTTGTTGGCGAGTCTTCTTGCGTCTCTCTTGTTTTTTATTCTCTGGATGAGTCTGCGGAAAAATCCTTGTTTTCTGTTTGAGAGAGACTTGGACAGATCGTCGCTCAGTTTGAAAACTCCGTCTATGACGCCTACGACGTCCTGGAGGTACTCGATCGCCAGACCCACGGCGCTTATACTGTCGATGCACTCCTTCATTTCAAGCGTGACGTTGAGAAGGTTCATCATAAAATCAGTGTTGTCGTGATCCGGACCGTATTCGAGATAACATTTTTTGGCTTCCGCCCTGATCTTGTTTATCCTCTTGTCCAGTTCCTGTTTTCTTCTGTCGAGTTCTCTTGAATTTTTCTTCGCGAGCACTTTGGCTTCGTTCTCATCAAAATCGTCGACGCGGACTGCTTCTTCTTGTTCTACGGGCATAATTCTTCTCCTTTTTTATATTACAGATCGTATATCGAGTTGCCGCCGGAACCGCCTGAACCGCCGTTGCCGGAACTGCTGCTGCCTTCTGAAGCGCCTGAAACGCCGCTTCCTGCCTCGCCGGAATTTCCGCCGCTTCCTGCCGCCCTGTCTTTCTCGATATCCGCGAGTATGAGTCTCCTTGCTCTGTCATTGTTGTCTTCACCGGATTTTTTTCTCTTCCTGCCGAAGCTCGTTCTCTTTCTCCTCACGATGTTTCTCAACGCGCCGCTCAGATTGGCAAATATGTCTCTGTATTCTTCCATGATGTAGAAAGCGTCCGTCAGCTTGTCCTCGATCGCCTGAGCCTGTCTGCGGATCTCGATCCTGCGCTTCAGTCTTGCGAAAAAGCCGGCCTTGATTTTTTTTCCTTGCAAAGCCTGCATCGCAGTCTCGTTCATGCCGAACATCATGTCTACGGCACCCGTCAGTTCTCCCAGGCACTCCAGTGCCACGCCGAACGCCTCAACCGTCTCGATCATCTCGCGCATCTGCATCACGCTTTCAAGTATATCGAGCGTGAACTGAACGTTGTCGCTGTCAATACCGTAAATTCTGATCTGATCCTGCGCCATCTTTTTAAGCTTTTCGATCCTGCTGTCGAGAGCCGCTTTCTGCTTTTTGACTTTTCTCTTCAGCTGTTGATTTTCAACTTCCTTTATTGCGCTTTCATCAAGATCGTCTCCGTATGTGCGTTCTCTTTCCTCGGGCATAGTAACTCCTTTTGCTTTTCTCAGTGTTTTATTTCATTACGGGACCCGGAAACATATCCGTCCGTATATAAGAACCAATATTCAGTATAATATCGCCGTCGTTTTTTGTCAACAAATACCGGTTATACCAGATTGGAAAGCACGAAAGATCTGAGCTGATTCCTCTCAGCCTGTGCATTGTCTATCCAATCGTGAGCGTATACTCGGCAAAGCTTCCAGCCTCTTGCGACCAGGTTGCCGTAATAACGCATGTTGTAATCAATGTAGTTGTTGTCCTTGCCCAGCGCTTTTTCGCACCAGATGCCCACTTTTGCCTCAGTGAGATCTTCAGAAAGCACCGCCACCGGGATCTTGACCGAGCCTTTCGTCACGCCGTAATCGTAGACGATACGTTCGGGGGATATGCCCAGCGAAGCAATGAATTCTCCCACGCTCCTGATAAAGCCGTCCTTGGGCTGAATACTGACGAACTGTTCCTTGCCGTCCTTGGAGAATCTGGACGATATCTCCAGATACTTCTTGATGTAATCGATATGTTCGTTGTCTATTTCGGACGCGCGTATTGAGTGGATGACCGTTATCTCGTACTGAGCGCGGGTGACCGAGACGTTGAAGATACATCTGCCGAGCTTGTCGCGGTTGAGCTGACCGAAATGCTGCCTCAGTTCTCCCTTTTCGCTTCTTCCGTACGTGACAGAAAGTATCAGATGCGCTATTTCCTGACCCTGCACGGTCTCTATCGTCTTGAAGAAGATGAGTTTTTCGGGCACGTCGTCGAAGTTCTCGAGCGCCCTTCCCATCATTCTGCTCAGTTCGCTGTCCTTGACGACCATGCGCTGTATGCAGTCTATCTGCGACTGACCGAACGCGACCACGCCGACCGAACGCGAAAGCTTGCCGGTTTCCCTGTCAAAATACTTCTCGAAGTGCAGCTTGAGCTGATTGACCACCTCTTGCGCCTCCTTTTCGTTCTTTCCACCCGAACAGGTCGCGCCGTCGATGAATATATCCGTGAATCCGAGACCGTCCGCTTTGGGCACAGGCGCCGGGAAGGTGCGCATATATTCGTAGAAATAGTCGCGTGAGAACGCGA
Source organism: uncultured Christensenella sp. (assembly GCA_949298505.1). GTDB lineage: Bacteria > Bacillota > Clostridia > Christensenellales > UBA3700 > Ornithoclostridium. The sequence goes on from CASFWW010000017.1 coordinate 5,650, forward strand.
TCAGCGATTCTGTCTTACTGCGGTAATGGCACTTGAGTTCCTCTGCCGCGAACGCCTCGTTCTCAAGCGCGAGAGAAAGCGCGGATTTGTCGGGTTCAAGCAATACTTCTTCAGTGCCGTCCTCAGTTCTGACCCTCTTTTCCATCGTGGGCTTGAAATGAGTTATAGGCGGCATCTGCCACTCGTCGCCGACTATGACGCACTGTTTCGATCTGAACATCGCGGGAATTATCTCAACGGGCTTGAGCTGGCTTGCCTCGTCTATGATAACGGTGTCGAAATTCTCGTAGATCTCGGGTCTGAACAGAAGGCTTATCGTAGACGGAGACAGGATCACGCAACGCTTGAGCGAAAGGATCGCGTCTCCGTGGTCCTTGAACAACTTTCTGAGCGTTCCTGTGACTCTCTCCTGGGCGAGGAAAGCGTACATATCGCTTTCAGGGTTGATTCGCGCCATGCATCCCTGCTCGATCCTTGCAATGTTTGCCCTGCGGATCTTGTTTTCGGCATTATCGAGTTTTTTGAGATTAAACACGACGTTGCCTCCGACATTGTTGCGGCGATCGCCCATTCTGCTCTTTTTGAATCTGAGCAGTTCCGCGTAAAAGCGATGCTCGAATATCTCGACGAGAGACTTACCTTCTCTGCGTTCTTTGTCAAACATGAACGGTTCAACGAAATCCTTGAGAGAAAGTATCCTTTCGCTTTCCCTGATCTTGTTCCTTATGCCGTTTACCGCCGCGATGGAATTTCTGTCAGGCGCTTCCGCTATAAACACGGAAAGCCCGCTGACGTTCACTCCGGCGGGGTCAGCGCTGAACGAACTGGTGAAATATTTCACGGCAAATTCGCAGATCGCGTCCTGCCACTTCTTCACTTTTTCAACAAACCCTTTGCCAAGCATTCCCATCTTGCCCACAACCGCGGCAACCGTCTCTATCTGCCCGATATTGCAAGCCGAAATGTCGCACGCCGCATACATTGCGCGGGCAAGCGTCGTCAGATCGTATCCGTCCGGCTCTGCGTTCAGTCCTGCGCCGGTGAACATTCTCTTTATCACGGACTTGAGAATTTTCGCCTGAGCGGAAACAGCCAGCGTGTTGAGAAGCTCTCCGATATTGAAATCGCCGTCCACGTTGAGTTCGGTTCTGACTTCGGCGAGTATGACTTCAAGCTGTTTCGCCTGCTCGACGTATTCGGGTACGGAACGTCCGGCGCGCTTTGCCATGCGTGCGATCTCCACGATCGCTTCGAGGTTTTCGCGCTCCTCCTTGCGCATGAACACTGCCGTAAGACGGTTGTATATCTTGTTTATTTCCGTCTCTTTTTCCTGCGCTTTGCTCAGGTTGCCCACTGCGGCGACGATATCCTTGAACGTCGCGTCCTCTATGTAGCTGATCGCCTTCACGCTCTTATAATATTTCTTGCCGCCGAAATCAAAAGTTCCGGGTTTCTCCGCCGGGGTGTTTTCGTACTCGGCAAGCTCTTTATAAGCCTGGAGACAGCACTCTCTCTGCTCTGCCGTCATGTCGTGCGGAAGCACTCTGTACGCGGCGGTAAGCAATGCCGATCTCTTCTCTTCAAGCCCGGTTATTTCAGCCGACAGCTTTTCAATGCTTGCGTAATCCTCGTCGCTGAGGTTGTTCCCGTCCGCTCTTCTGAACAGATCCGCCTTGGAACACACCTTGCGCACGTCTGCCGAAGAAAGTCCTTTATCCGCCTTTACGGACGCAAGTTTCAGATGGAATTCCGCCGCCTTTTCTTCTGACAACGCAACGTCCGTCCTGAGACGCGGCAGTTCGCATGCTTTGAGGTATTCCAACGCTTTTTCGTTGAGTTCGTCTCTGAAATCCGCCGTCTTTTTATCTGCGGCGATCTTTATCACGATGTTTTCGTCCACGCCTCCTCTTGCTATCGTCGCAAAGGTGCCCAGCCTGAGTTTTCCTCCGTCTATCTCTCCGGTAACGCCGCGCATATCGTCCAGAAGGCTCTGTGCGATCACGGCGATGCGCTTGTACGCTTCGAACGCCTCGTCGGCGTTGCAATCCGGTTCCATATTGAACCACGGGTTGAGCCCTGCGGCGTGAGTATCTTTTGCCGTCAGGGTGTCAAGGAAAGCTTCAGCCTCCTTTACGAGCGCAACGAGAGACAGGTACTTGTCCCTGCTGAGCGAGCTTATCTTGTCAAGAGGCGCAAAGTCTCTTTCTGCAATTCCGAGGTTTTTGCAATATACGTCGAGCGCGTCGTAATAGGACGATTCAAGCATGTCGTTGTCGAAAGTGTCCGTCACGTATGCCGAAAGCGCGGTGATCGCGGCGCTCTTGTCCCTTATGCCGTCCGTCATCTCGTCGTCTGCCTTGGTATTGTAAGAATACTTCTTCTTGCCGTCGATCAGTGAACGCATATTCTTCTTTATCTCTGAAGGATTGACCTTCGCCGCCTGACTTTCGGTTTCGTAGCTGAGAAGCAGCGCAAACTTTCTGAGCGCGTCGGGCAACTTCGCGTACACTTCGCCCAGCGCAGACGTCTTTGCCGACATCAGCAGGACTTTCTTGCCTTCAGCCATAAGCGAAGCTATCATATTGGCGATGGTCAGCGTCTTACCTGTGCCCGGGGGTCCCTTGATTATCAGAGAATCTCCGTTCACGACCCTGCGGATTATGCCTTCCTGAACGCTGTCCGTCTCGAGTATGAAAGTGGGCTCCTTTGTCAATCTGGCTATCGCCGGAGTGCCGGTGTTCTTCTTGAACATCCTGTTCACAAGCGGATGAGAAACGATTTTGTCTCTGTTGCGCTTGATATCGTAATACATACATATGTCTTCGTGTTTGTATTGCGAAATGGCGACTGCGTTTTTGTCAAACTCGAAATTCGCGTTGAAATTGCGGCACTTCTTGACGTACTCCTCGACATCGTAGAAATATCCGCCGTTGAGTATCGCCGCGTCCGTGGGATTGACGGGTTCGTCCACGTCTCCGGACGGATGCGGGAAATCGTCTGCCACCTTTTCGCCCAGAACCTGTCTCAGCATGAAATCGAGACAAGGGTTGAAATATGCGTCGTCGGCGACGAATTCAATGGATACGGGGCTGGTGTCGCCCGTTCTGACCAGTCTGATGGGGTAGATCAGGATGGGAGTCCTGACCTTCTTGATCTCGTCTTTCGTGACCGGGATATCCCAGTTTATCGTACCCACGCTGAGGAAAAGCGGATTATTGCCCTTGGTGGACAGATCCTTGTAAACCGCCTCGATCATCTCGTGGAGCTTTCCTGAATCGTGAGAACCGTCTGCAGATACCCAGTCGAACACATTCAGTCCGTGACCTATGATCTGTTCGTTGTTTTTGAGCTTCGCGCTTCCTCTGAGAACGGTGTTGCCCATAAGCCCTGTTCTTTCGGAAATGATCTGGACCATCTCGGCGCACGTCTGCTCTCTGTTCTTGCAGGACAGATATACGGTCTTGGACTTGTCTCCGGCTTCCAGATCCACGAGCTTGTTCTTGGTCGTCTCTTCGCAATGAAGCAGCTCGTTGACGTAATCTTCAATGAAATCTATCATACTCCTCTCCTTTATCTTAAATGAATTTGACCTTGCTCCACACTTCGTCCGCATGGCTTACGCAGTCTATCGCGAACGCTCTCGCTTCGCACTCAATGACCTGTACTCTGTAAGCGTTCAGCCCGTCCTTGATATCCAGATACATTCCGCTTTTCATGTTTTCTCTCCATCCGTCAAGCCTTCCTTTGGTAATTCCAAGCTCTGTCCAGTACCATTCTTTCCAAGGACCGTCTACGGCTTCGTGCTGAAGGCTGTGGTGACACTCGTGACAGATGACTTCGATGACAAACCCGGGATCGTTGCAATGTTTGTTGCTGAACTTGATCACTTTTCCGCCGTCGCAACACAGACCGGCAATGCCTTCGGGCAATTTTTCGTACTTGACCTCGGGCACGTTCTCAAGTTCGAGCAGAAAATACAGAAGATTGACCGCATCGGTGAGTCTTTCCGTCTTCTCTTCGTCAGGCAAAGGCGCCCAGACGTTTATGTCGTTGCCGTGCAATACGGAATATTTTGCCACCATTCCGCATTTCTGATAAAGGGTAAAATCTCCTTCGAGGATAGTCCTGATGTTTTCGGGATTTATCCCTCTCAGTTCGTCGTAGTTGAAGTCCTTTTTGCTTTTGACCTTTGACCTGTCTATAAATTCCTCAAAATTGCCCCAGCCGCTGTCCAGCAAAGGAAACTGCGAAGGAAGATCTCTCAGAAAAGCGAGCGCCGCCGTTCTGTTGAGATCGGATTCCGCGTTCAGCACCGACTGCCAGTCTCTGCCCGTAACGAAAGCGTTGAACGCCTTGTTTACGCCGACAAAACCTGCAAAAACGATGGAGTCCTTTATTTCGGCGAAAAGCGTATAATCCTCTCCGAGCATCCCTCTTTTGAACATTTCCTCTTTGAGAAGCGAACTTTCCGGCAACGATATGAACATGAAGCTTACGTCCAGCGAGCTGAGTCCCTCTTCTCCATTCGCAAGTTCAAGCATTTTATTGTAAAGACTTTTTTTGGCGTCCGTGTCTATTATAAACACTTTAACGCCCTTCTTGCCAAGCTTCACCGCCTCTTTCAGAACGGTATCCTTGTTGTCTCTTTCGTATCTGCTGAGCCCTTTGATCAGGACGTCTTTACCTTTTGACGCAATCAGCGCAAAGAGTTTTTCCACCCTTGTCGCCGAGCACGAAGAAAGCGACGCAGCATTTATCACGCACAGCTCGCGGTCTCTTGCCTTGCAGTTGGAAATCGCGAAAAATTCCGCTTCCGCAGGCAACGGAGTGCACAGCGTCAGCGTGTTCGCCTTCGTTGAGTCGACCAGGCATTTGGGATTGTAATTGTAAGAAGAAATCACGGCGTCGGGCTGAGAGGAAACCTCCCTGAAAAGCCTTTCAACGTCGGCATTCTTCATCTTTTCGTAATTTACGCGCGCGAAATCGTACTCGTCGTTCAGATCTTTGAGCATCGTCTCCTTTACGGAAGGGAACTTCACTCCCTCTCCGAAAAGCGGATCGAAATCAGCTTCTTTCGCCTTGTCTATCTTTTCCGCAAAAGCCTTGACTACCGCGTCGCATTCCTCAACGGTGGAAGCGATGCACTCGTCCCTGTCGTTCCTGATCGTATCGCGCAGATGAGCGGCGTCGAACATTATCGCGTTTACGAAATCCGCCGCAGATTTGACTTTTTCAGCCAGTTCTCCTGATTTATTATATCCTTGCTCCTGTGAATAGGTGCGCGCGTAATCCGCATACTCGGTCAGCTTTTTATAATCGTCGTCACAGTAGCCTTCGAGAAAATAAAGTATGCTCGCCCTTTTGAGAGATATCTTTATCAGCAACGCGTCGCAGTCCATTCTGTTACCCTCGTCTATGACGGGGTTCTGCATCAGTTTTACAAGCAATTTCGTCGCTTCTCCGAGTTCGGAAACGTCTGTGCTTGCGTAAAATATCCCGTTTGCTTTTGCTATGTCGTCTCTTATCATATATTACTCCTTTATCAGCGTTCCCTTTCCCCGAACGGTCTGGCGTGAACCCTTTCGCGGGTTTCCTCTTGTTCCTCCTCTTCTTCTTCGTCGCGGACCTCGTCGATCTTTTCTCCCTTTACGATGCCTCTCTTGCGGGCAAGTTCAATATAATCGATCTCTTCCTCCTCCTGTTTGCCTGTGGTCTCCTGCTGCCTTTCGCCCTGGATGATGCCTTCGATCTCCTTTTCTTCTTCCTTCATATCGCTGACAAATTCCTCAACGGCATTTTCTCTTCCTGCCACGGTGAGGTCGAGCGCTTTGAATTTCATCATGGTATTTTCGACAAGTTCGACGACGTTTGCGTCGGCGGTGCCGTCCACGACCCTGAGCACGAGCCCGATATCAAAGGTCTGCACGCTCATACATCTGAGCAGTAGTTCGGGCACGCCCTGATTTTCTTCGTATTTTTCTATGACGGTCTCGAGAAGCCAGAGTCTGCGCTTTTTCGCGTCCATTCTCCTCTCGAGTTTTTTTCTGTCTTTATCCAGTTTTTCGATATCCTCTTTAATGCTGTCTATCTTTCTGGTCAGTCTTCCCACTTCGGAGTTCGCTTCGCTTTTGCTTATCCTTCCGTTTTCATACTTGGAAATGGTCTTGTTGATCTGTTCCTCGCACTCGCTTATCTCTTTTTCCTTTTCCGTTCTTTTGTCGTAAAGTTCGTCGGCTTTTCTTCCTATCTCGGCAATATCGGCTTCTCTCTTTGCGAGATTTTCGCGGTAAACCTCTACGGATTCCCGCAGTTTTCTTACCTCTATGACGGCTGCCGCAGTATCCACGCCGGAATAAGTCGATATTTCTTTTTCGCTTGCTGCCTTGTCATTTCTGACGTGATCGTTCCAGTCTCTGGCGGCGTCGAGCGCTTCGTCCAGCATCCTGACGTCTTCAGGCGTACACGTGCCCTGATCCACCTTTTTGCGCCATTTGATGATAACCGCGTTGATCTTGCCGGCGTAAGACGCCGCGCTTTTTGTGTTGTAATCAAGCGCTTCTTCGGCAAGTCTTCTGATCTCAAGCAGTTTGTCTTTTGCTTCGACGTAGTACCTGCCCGTGCGGGAATTGTTCCCCCACGTCTCGAGCTGAATGTCTATGTATTCGACTGACGTGTCCACATAGCCGTAAACGTGTCTTTTGATCCTGTCGTCCGGCTCGGATATCCTTACTCTTGACAATATCTCCTTCCGGTCCTTTCTGTACTCCTTGAGTTTCTTATATGCCTTGCTTCCCGTCATGGCGACCACACAATTCATAAGTCCGTTTATCGCGTTGCAGGTTTCAGCGTCAAAGCCGTTGTTGAGCGCGCTTACGGCAACGTTGAAAAGCTCGTCAACAGTCTCTTCTGCAAACATTTGACATTCGTCGTCGGCAAAACCGTCGCTGTATACCTCTCTCAGCCTCTGGATCTGCTTTTTGTCAAACCTGCTTGACAGTGAAAATGCACCGGATTTATTGTTCCCGGCAAGTATGTCTGCGATTTTTTTGATCTTTTCATGCGTAGTCATATGATGTCTCCTTTATTGTCGTTGATTATTCACGGAAATTCTCAGCGATCGTCCTCATCGAAAGGTCTTGCATGGCTGATTTCCGTTCTGTCGTTACTCTCTTCGTCGGGCAAGTTCACTCCGGTGCGGTCCTGACCGACGGGATTTTCGTTCTGTTTGGGTTTGACGATCCCTCTTTCACGGGCGAGAGCTATATAATCCACCTCTTCGGTCTGGTTGCCGTACTTGTCGCGGTTGCACTCCTCTTCTTCACGCACGCGTTCTTCCTCTTCCTCTCTCTCTTCTTCACGCAGATCTCCGATGAAATCGTCCACAATCTGTTCTCTTCCTGCGACGGTGAGGTCGAGCGCCTTGAATTTCTTCATCGTCTCTTCCACTTTTGAAACAACTTCCTGAGAAGCGTTGCCGTCCACGACCCTGAGTATCACTCCTATGTCGAAATTCTGAATGCACTTCCAGAGAAGTTCGGGCACGTGCTTGTTCTGATCGTATTTTTCGATGACCGTTTCAAGCAGCCACAGTCTTCTGCTTTTCGCCTGCTTGACCCTGGTCAATTTGCTTCTTCTGGTCTGCACGTCGGCGCGGTCTGTTTTGAGAGCGTCTATCCTTCTCACCAGCCTGCCGATTTCGGAATTCGCTTCACCCTTCGATCTCCTTCCGTTTTCAAATTCAAGCATTACGTCGTTGATCTGATTTTCAAGATCGGCGATCTCCTTGTTGATGTCGTTTTCTTTTTTGTCGAGAGTGGCTATGTCGTTCTCGATTTTTTCGACATCCGCCCTTCTCTTTTCGTAATTTTCGCGGAATACGGCGACGGATTCGTCAAGCTGTCTGAGTCTTACCACGCTTCCGACCGTGTCGTTGCCGCCGTAAACGTATATGTCTTTCTTTGAAGCCGTTCCGTCATATCTGACGCAGGCGTTCCATTCCTGCGCGATGGTGATCGCTTCGTCGAGCACAGCTGTATCCGCCGCGGTGCACGCGCCCTGGTCCACCTTCTTGCGCCATTTGATGATCACACCGTTTATCTTGTGCGCCAGATCTGCCGCAGAACGGGTATTGTCCGCAAGCGCGCTTTCCACAAGCGCCCTGATTTTGAGAAGTTTTTCCTTACTGCGCCTGAAATTTGCGCCGGTGGAAGAACTCTCTCCCCAGCTCTCTGCCTGCATCTCGGTGTATTCCACTGAAGAATCCACATAGCTGTATACCTGCTGTTTGATGTCAGGCTTCCCGGACCTCTGCTTTTTGTCAACTCTGGCGTAAGCGTTCCTGCTCTTTTCCCTGATTCTGGATATATGCTTGGCAGCCTTTTCGCTCATCAGGTCTTCAGCGCACTCCGCAAGATCGTTGATCGCGTTGCAGACGTCCGAATCAAACCCGTTGTTGAGCGCGTAGACCGCTAAATCATAGAGTTTGTCGACCACGTCCTGTGCGACTGAAGTGCACTCGCCCTCGGGAAAAGTGAAGTTCTCAAGATCTCTGATCGTGCGTGCCGCGCTCTGATCTATGCGGTTGAGCCATGAAATATTTTTTCTGTTTCCTTCTATTATTTCAGCTGTTTTTCTGATTTTTTCACCCGTTGTCATACTTTTCTCCTTTATTATCTGTCTCTTGAGCCGATCTGATCGATCGTAACTTCGACCGCCTTCTTAAGGCTGCATTTCTTTTTGTTGACGTAGAAATCGTCGTCATAAAGCACGGTATCCTTGCGCGCATTCTGCATAAATTCCCTTATCTTTGCGAACGTGACGTCGACTTCCTGCTTTCTCATCGTCTTTATTATCGTCGAAAGCGCGTTCTGGCTGAAAAATCTGTGCCCGCCGCGGCTGTTGAAGAAAAACAGACATATGTTGTCGTCGTCGTTCAGTTCGAAATCACCGTATTTTCCTTTCATCAAAGTCCTGACAAGGAGCGCGTTGCTGAGTGACTGAAGGCTTTTTCCGACCATGCCGTTTGAATCCAGCTTTCCGCATATCAGTTGCACGCCTCTGCCGATCATGCCGAGGGCGGCTTCTTTGTCCTTGACGAACAGTCTCTTGAGCTCGTAACCCTTCATGTAGATCACTCCGCAAAGCGGCGCTCTGACCTTGTTTTTGAAAGCGGAAAGAACGAGGAACGCCTGTTCGGATTTGTCCGTGACCATGCCGGCGCTTGCCGCCACCTCTTTGGGATTAACCTGATCGGTAAGTTCCTTGGGCAGTCCTTCAACGTATCTTTCAAGGCTCTTCTGAATCTCTCTCGAAGAACACAGATACATTTCGACAAGAAGCTTAGCCGCGGTTTTCTTCAGCGTTGCCGGATCAGGGCACGTCTGCCCCTGTTCGACGACGTAGCCGCTGTCTGCGGCGTTTATTACCGACTTGTAATATGCCGCTGCGATCTTACACCTGTCTCCCTCTGTCCTGTTGGTATCAATGAAATCCTTGTCGTAATAATATCCAAGTCTCAGTATTGCCTCGGGATGTCCCTTCAGCGCCGCGCTTTTGCAGAATTCAACGGCGTCTGCCAGCATTTTTTTTGCCGTCTCGCGGCTCACCCCTTCATAAGTCAGCCATCTGTAAAACATACTTTCGCTGAGTTTGAATTCCTCTGCGTTTTCTTTTGTCACGACGGGCTTGTCGACGAGCATGCCGACTATACCCTTTGCTTTGCAATGAGGGCACCCCCACTCTCCGTCGTAAAGTTCCAGCGGCTTTTCAATTGTCCTTTTGCAATATTTACATTTCATATCTTATCTCCCGTTAAGGCGAATCCGCCTTCATATAATCATTTCGTCAGGCAGACGCCGTGCCGCAATGCCCGGCGCCGCCCCTTGTCGTTACTCCTGTGCGTCCGTCTCTTCCGAAGCCGTGATGGTGACGGTCACGTATGTCGGCTGAGTCAACGTATAGTTGCCTCCGTCGGTTCCGCCGAGAATGATATTCGTCGTGACTTTCTTGTTCTGACCGGCTTCAGGACTTTCCACCGTTCCTGTGCCAAGATCGAACGTCACGTTGTCACCGTAGATCATACCGGAGAGCGTTCCGCCCTCAAGTTCAACGTTGACGCTGCCGTCCTCTTCGCGATCAACCGCCGTGACGCCCGTTATCGTAAGCGTCGCTTTGCTGATCGTCACCGTCGTATTGCCGGGCTGTGTCAGAGAGTAGTTTTGGCTGTTGCCTCCGCTGATGCTCGCGTTGACCGTCACGGTCTTGTTCGTGCCCGCATTCTTGTCGCTCGCAGTGCCGCTTATCGTGAGATCTACGTCGTCATTGCCTATAACTCCGCTGAGAGTGCCGGTCACGGCGATATTCGCGTTGCCGTCGTAAGTCTTGTTCGTTGCGGAAACGTTGCCGACCGTGAGAACTTTCTTGTTCACATTCACTGTGGTCGAAGAAGGCTGAGTCAGCTTGTAATTGCCGCTGTCGGCTCCGCTTACGCTCGCAACCACGTTGACCGTCTTGCCGTCTCCGACGTTTTTATCCGTCGTCGTTCCCGTCAAAGAAAGCTGTACGTTGTCGCCTGTAACAAGACCGACGAGACTTCCTCTCACCTCAACGTTGACTGTGCCGTCGTACGTCTTGTTGACAGCGCTCAGAGCAGTGACGCTCAGTTGTTTCTGCTCAACCTTGAGTTCTCCTTCCGTCGCGGTTATCTTGTAGTTGTTGTATTTGCTGCCGGGCGTAATGACTGCCGAAACCACATAGGTGCCGACGTCGCTGTAATCGGTAAGTGCGGACGCTGATCCCGGTTTCCTGACGGAATACCTGACGGTGAACACATCGGCTTGCGTATCCTTCGCGACCAGACCGTTTACGCTGACGGAGAAGTTGTTGTAATTTGCCCCGCTGTACGTTGTCGTAACGCTGTTTACGGACACGGTGAGTTCTTTTTTCTCAATCGTAAAGCTCGTTTCGCTGTAATTGTTGCCGCTCGCGAACACGTAGTTCGAACTTGCGGGAAGCGTAGCTCTTGCTTTGTAAGTGCCCGCCGAAGTCTGTCCTCCCGTGATAACGAGACCTGAAACGACCGCGTCTGTTTCATCGTTCACGGCGCCCTGCACCGTTACCGTAGGAACGTGTTTCTCGCCGTCGTAAGTAAACTCAGTATTGCTCCATACCGCCGTAAGTTCGGCTTTGCTTATCTTGAACGATACGCTTGCGGAATAAACGTTTCCTGCAAGCACGTAATTGCCGTTCGCCGGGAGCGTTACTTCAAAAGTGTAGGTTCCCGCGTTAGTCGCGGCGGTTATCTGACTGTTGATACCGTCGATAAGTCCGCTTTCGTCCTTTTCCACGCAACCGGTGACGGACTCAAGAACTACCTTTTGCTGCGATCCGCTGTAAACGAAATCCTTCACTCCCCAGTTGAACGAGATCTCTTTCTGTCTGATGACCAGAGTTCCCGCATTGACGGTGATGTCGTAGTTGTTGTACTTGGACCCGGGCGTAAGATTTGCCACAACGGTATATTCTCCCGCATTGACCGCGGCTCCTTCCTGCTGAGAGGAATTCTTCACCGTGTAAGAAACGGTGTATACGTTTTCTTCACTATCGACAAGACCGGTGCCGGTGACTCCGAAAGTGTTGTGCGCTTCGCCGTTATACGTCTCGGTCACACCGTTTACCGTAACGGTCGCTTTCTTTTTCTCTATCGTGAACTTGTACGTGCCGGTCAGCGCTCCGGAAACGAAGGTATAGTTGCCCCCGTCTTCAAGAGTGACCGTCGCCTGATAATCGCTGCCGACGTTTATCTGAGGCGTGACCATTGCGTTATACTCAGAAAGAAGCGTTGCCTTTTCTGCGGCTACGCAGTTGCCGATATCCGTGATCTCGGGTTTCTGCTCTCCGCCGTTATACGTGAATTTGTTCTTATTCCACGTCAAAGATATCTCTCTGGGATTGATGACCAGTCTGCCGGTCGCGTTGACGGTGATGTCGTAGTTGCCGCTCAGCTCGTATCCGTCCTCAAGGAGACTTATCGTATAGCTGTATTCGCCTGCATTCACGGCGCCGACCGCGTTGCCGGTAAACTCATACCCGACCACCTTGTCGAAGCTCTGAATGAAGCCGTCGGTATTGTAGGAGAAAGTGGAGAGAGACTTGCCGTCGTAATACTTCTCAGTCAGATCCTTTACGGTCACGGTGGCTTTCTTCTTGTCGATCTCGAAAGCCTGAGAAACGTCGAGAGAATAGTTGCTTCCCTCGGGCAAAGTCGCGAAAGAAGTGTAACCGCTGCCGGCGTTGATCTGATAACCGGTATATATGACCTGGTTCAGAGTGTCAGACTCCTCTCCTTCCACACAGCCGGTCAACGCGGATATCCTGCGCACCTGACTGCTCGCATTGTAGACGAGCGTTTCATTGGACCATACGGCGCCGATCGCCTTTCTGGTAACGGTATACTGCGCGGACGCATTCGTAAGCTTGTAGTTGCCGTCGGACGTAACCGCTGTCATGGTCATGTTGCCCGCATTGCGTATGCTTCCGTTGACGGTCACGGGCACCAGCTCTCCTCCGATACCGGGAGCGGTTGCCGTCGGTGTGTGATATTCGCCGTCGTAAACGCTCTCGAGCGCTCCCCACGAGACCTCTGTCTCCTTGGGAAGTATTTCAAAACTCTTCGCGGCGTCGGACGCCGGTATCGTATACTTATCAGCACAATCCCCCTCAAGGAACACGGTCAGAGAATATTTCCCCGCGTTTCTGAACTGCTGACCGGAGAAGCTGTTGCCGAGCGTTATGATGTCATCGTTTATCACCTGGTCTGAGTCAAACTCGTAGCCGACGGTCTTTTCGGACGCGCTGTATATAAGGTCGTCGCCTTCAGGCAAAGTCCATCCGACGTTGAGCGTACGCTTCTGCATTACGACGGTTATCTGCGTCGTTGCCGTCGAAGTCAAAGACGTCTCTGTTGCCGAACTCGCTGTCGCGGTCACTTTATATGCGCCCGCGTGCTCGGGATATATATTGATTATGTCGTAACCTGAAGCCCCGGACACGGTTTCCCCGTTCTTTTCCCAGACGTATGTGACGTCATATCCGTTCACAGGAGCTTTTGCGCTCGCGCTGAGCGAAATGTTTTCGCCGTAAATCACGGTGTTGCCCGCCGCGTCGCTCGATGCCGTGAGCTGAGAGGGAGCGTTGAGTTTCCACACGGGATAGACGTAAAGTACAGACGAAGCCGTACTGATCACGGATTCCACGTCTGTCAGAGGATTCTTTGCGGAGCCCTCTTTCAAGGAATACTGCCAGCTGAGCGTGAAGCCTTCTCTTTCCGGGATATCGGAAATCACGCTCTCTGCGGTATCCGCCGTGACGTATCTGCAATTGAGATACGAACCGTTGACGGATGCATATCTGTATGAGTCCGGAGACTCGTATTTCGTATCGTTGTCCTCTTCTATGTAAAGTGAGTAGATCTTTTCGAAACTCACGCTGACTTCGGTGCTTTCGTTGATTCTGGAGCCGTCGATATCATTGCCGTTGCCGTCCTTGAGCGAGGACAGTATGTAACCGCCGTTGTTCGCCATGTTCCAGAAAAGATCGCCGTCATCGTAATGATCGCTGTATTTCACGAAACTGACGTCGCTCATGCAGTAATCGAAGCTGAACGTCGTGCCCTTCTTTCCTATCCATACGGGGATTATCTCGTCTTCAGACCTGTTCAGCGCGGAAGAATCGTACCTGAAAGCCACGTATACTTCGTCTTCACCGAGATCTGCGGGAACCATTGCGTTGGCAAACCCTCTCAGGATAAGCGCGGAAGCGAAATTGTCCCATTCTGAAGACATCGCATAAAATTTCTCTCTGAAAGCGTCGATATTTTCTCTGGGGACTTCTATCGTCAGAGACTCGGGCACTTCGTTATAAGGCTCGAAATTAACGAATTCGACGTCTGAAGAACATCTGACCTCCGCCTTGGTCAACCCCTCGGTCATAAACACCGACATATCGACCGCTTCGACTTTTTTGCCGTTGAAAGATTCCGGAATTACGATCACGTTGCCTTTGCCGTTCAGCACTCCGCTGACCGTATAGCCGTACTCGCTTTCGCTGTAAACGAGCGCCCTGACGGTTTCGCCGCTGCCCTGACCGAACACGCCGTCTCCAGCCGCCATAACCGAGTAGACGCAGACAAGCGCTATAAACACGGCGACGCATACCGCCGCGCCCACGCCTTTCTTGCCGAACTTACCCGCGCGCAAAGCTCCCACGATCGTCGCGATTATTGCCGCAACGTGTACCACGAGCCACGAAATACCCGCGAAATAAGTGACGAACGTGCCGCCCGCCGAGAACAGACACACCAGCGTATTCACCAATGTGAACACAGTCGTCAGCGCCGCGTATATTATCCATTGCAGCCTCGAATACTTGAACCTGTAATTGGACAGGAAAGCGCCGACAAGCAACAACGCGTCGAGCGCGAGCATGAATACCGTGCAGAACATATAAGTGAAATCGTAGCCTCCTATCGCAAGGAGCACCGTCACGAATATGTCGGTAAACAACGCCGCCGCCGCTGCCAGTATCAGCCAGAGACGGGGGCTTTTTATTCTGTTTTGCGTAATTGTGTTTTTTGCTGTATTTGCCATACCTCCACCTCCGTTTAGTTAATCTTGCGCGGAGACGGGATGTATCCCTTGTCTTCAAGTGCAAGTTTGTCGAACACGTAAACGTCGCTCTTAAGAACGAACAACAGTATGTCGGCTTCTTCAAAACAGTATTTCTTGTCGAACAGATGCCTGAGCCTCAGACTTATCGGCAGCATCTTCGCATATTTTCCGTAAAGCTTTCTTGCCGGTACCGAGCCTCCCTCCGGAGCGTATACGGAATTCATCATCGCACTGCTGCAGAACTCGCATCTTCCGTCGTTCTTCTCGAGCGACTCGCGGGTGAACGTTCTGCCGCAACAAGAACACGTGCCTATATCTGTTTTCGGCACGAGAGTCATGAGGTCCCGCGCGAAACCGAGGAGGCGCGTATACCTCTTCACTCCGTCCTGCCCTACGAACAGTACCTCCGGGAACGGACAGTCTCTGCATTTGAGCATCTTGTTGCCGTCCGCGTCCTCCAGCTCCATAAGTTGCTTGTCGCAGACGACCCTCATGCAACCGCCGCGCGTTACCGCTTCTCTGCACGACAGTCTCTTCAGATGGCGCGATATCTCGCCGTGTTCGCAGATCTCGTCCAGCTCGATATCCGACAACCCGAGATTTTCCTCTTTGGGATAGACCAGGCAGTTTCTCGCCTCGCCGTACTCGTTGTAAATCTTGACCGAGTTAGCTTCCATCACGATTTCGCCGCAATTGGAACAAGTCATCGTCAGACCGCCGTCAAGTCCGAGCTGAACTCTCATCAGTTCTTTGCCCTCGGCATATATCTTGTAGAGCGACGACATCCATCTGACGTGCGCTACGTAAAGAACCTTGACCGTCTTGCATGTCAGGATTATCGTGCCTACGTGCCCGTTCGAAACGAAATTCTTTATGACCGACTCGTCCTTATCGTCGCTGAACACGAGACATTCTGTAAAACTTACTCTGTCGAATCCTTCACCAGACGCAAGCGCGTCGAGCGCGCCGAGCGCTTTGTCAATGATGTCGCTGCTGTCGTCAACAACTCCGCCCGTCCTTGAGGATTCTGTTTTTCCGCTTTCCTGTACGGCGCCCTTACTGCAAAGATGTTCGTTTACGCCTGAAGCTTCCTCCCTGCGCATCGGGATCATCCTGCCTTCTTCGAAACGGAAGTATATCTTGGCAAGCACGGGTTTGGCTTCGCCGTTGTCGCACACCTGCATTCTGAACGAAATGCAATAGATGTCCTGGATCCTGTCTCTTTCGTCTCCGCGCAGAATCGTTACCTGCCCTTCGTAATCGGGATACAAGGTGCAGAAAACCTTTTCTATATACTTCTTTTCCTGCTCAGCCTGTTTGTCGCTGACGTGTCTGTCCTCATTCTGTTTGAATTCGAGCAGAGAGTTTTCTCTGTGATATTGCTCGGCAACGAGGTCTATGTAACTCAGCCAGACAGAAGCGTCGTCTTCCTCTTTTGTATTGGTGCGCAGTCCGTAAAACCAGCTTGCGCCCGATTCGGTCATCTTCGCTTCCGCTTCAGACTGCTCTTTACCAGAGTCGTTATACTCGAAAGTCAGATCTTTATATTTTATCTTCCTTTTGTCTCCGCTACCGGAAACGGTGGTGTCCATTATGCACCCGCTGCCCGCAAGCTCGAAGACCCTGTCGAAAGCCTCTTTATATTTGCTTCCGACCCTTATCGTCCTATCCATTACGCATTACCTCCCATACTGTCAGCATCGAGCACCTTCTTGATCTCGTCGACCTTTCTCGCTTCGCTGGAAAGATTTTCGCAGAATTTTTCGTTCTTGCCGTCAAAATTCCAAAGTCTGCATATATATGCCGCAAACGTACGCGCCGAAATCTTTCTGAGCGTGCCGTCTCCGCATACGGGACATTTTGCTTCCCAGTTTTCTCCTTCGGTGAATTTGATCACGTGCGGCTTGGGCTGACACGTCGCTTCGTCGCAGGTGGAACAACTCTTTATGCTCTCCGGCGTTATGTCGTTGAAACGGCATTTTGAAGGACATTCTCCGGTCCTGCTCTTAGGACAAGTATTGCAGATCTTTTCAACGTTGCAGGTCTCGATGTTAGGGTTCTTCATATAAGCCTTGACCACAGGGCAATCCATTTCTTTAAGCTTGCGGCAATGAGCCATCGCGCACAGCTTGGAACAGAATACCCTCCTGTCTCCCGTCTCTATCGTACCGCAAAGCCTTCCCCTCTCGGTGTTGTTCTTCGCCATACATCTGTAACCTTCTCCCGAAATCGAACGCTTGAGAACGGTGCCGCAGTTGTCGCACTTGAAGTCTCCGTCCGCGATCCTGACCATTGGCGTTCCGCGTTTGTCGCCGTTATTCTTACATGCGTCGGTCTTGTCGCAGAAAAGCTCTCCGTTCTTCTTTTTCATTACGAAATCTTCGTAAGAATAAAGTTTGACGTCGTTACATGCGGGACATCTGACGGTGACCATCTCTTCACTGTTACTGCCTGCGATGATCGTTGCGTCGCCGTCGCTGCTCGACATTATCTTTATGTAAGCGTAATATGCGAGGATGTAACCCTCAAGCGCGGCTATGTCGGCAAGCGAGTAGATCGTGATATTGTTCTTCTGCCCGAGACGGCAGACACGACCTATTCTCTGATCCATAGCGACCGGGTCGGGCGTGACCTGGAAGTTGATTATCACGCTGCCGGTCTGAAGATTGACGCTTTCGGTGAACGCGGCATCCGTACACACAAGCACGGCGTTGTCTTTTTCGTTGAATTCCTCCAGAGTGCCGTTTTTGTCCCTCGGATCGCTTATGATCATCCTCTTCACTATTTCAGGATCTTTCGCGAGCGCGTCTATCACTTTCGCGTCCACTCTGTTGTCGTCGTCAAGATCGTAATCGAAGAAAATGATCGCCTTTTCTTCGCTGTGTTTCTTGAGTATCCTGACAGTCTCGGCTATCTTCTTATCGAATATGCTCTCGTCGTTTCCGGCAAACACAAGCCTGTTGTGCGCGCGGTTGCCGTAATCTTTGGGCGACGTCTCGGATTTTTCAATACAGTTCCAGTAATAAGCGACGCTGTCACGCTTGGAGAAGACTTTCTTCTGACCTTCCTCTCCGCCGATCGCCGCGTTGAGGATCTTGTTCATTACCTCCGAATAGCGATGGCTGTAATTTTCGTCTCCTCTGGTGTTTTCCACATACCTTTCTAGAGAAAATTTCTTCTTTTTGTACGTGACAGCTTCTTCTCCGTCGAGATTGTCGAGATCTACCGTTACCGGTTCTTTTTCCTCGAACTCGTATATGCTGACCTTAGACGGTCTTTTGCCCGGAACGGAACAGAAGAACACATTGACCGAATCCTTGCGCTTTCTCATTCTTGCGTCGCCCTTTCTGTGCGGCTGACGTATCATGATGGAACGCAGAAGTCCGTTGTGATATGCGCTGGCTATCCTGGAGATCACGTAACCTTCAAGTTCCTTGCACTCTTCAAGTCTGAGATATTCGTCCGCAAGAAGCGCCTGCTCTCCGTACGTCATGTCCTTGAAGCGCTCGTATACGCCTTTTTCTCTCAGATAATCTTCAAAGTTCTTACCGTTTTTGTTGAGCGGAGCGTTGTAGGTCTCGGTTATCTTGACCCTGCGGATAAATTCCATGACCGTCTTGGCTCCGCGGAAGACGTGATCCGTATAATATGCCTGCTCTCTGAGGAAGTCTTTGCTCTTTCCTCTGCTCTCGTCGAAATCGTCCGGACTTCCGCCCTTGCACCTTACGAAATACCACAGCCTGAACATCTTGGCGAGGTTGCCTGAATGCGGAGTCGCAGAAAGAAGCAGACAGTACGGTTTGCCCGCGCGCTTCTTTGTCTGCATGAGCACGGAAAGAAGCCTCATTGCCGCAGCGTACTCACCTTCTTCACTGCACAGATGGTGCGCTTCGTCAACAATGATGACGTCGAAAAGGAACTTGCCGGCGATCGTGCTCCAGTGCGCGAAGTCCTCCATCTTTACTATCGCGGGTCTTACCGGTCTCAGCACCTCTTCTCTCGCAACGTTTTCCTTTTCGCTCTCGACTATCTTGCTGTTGATCTCGGGACCGAGTTCCTGAAGACTGTCCTTTCCGAGGCCGAACTTGTTCTCAATGACGTCCTTCCAGTCGGCGAAAGCCTGATCGGGGGTGATTATCAGAAGTGACTGAACTTTTCCTCTTGCGGCAAGCTCGCTCAGAATGATGCCGGCTTCGTACGTCTTGCCGCTGCCCACCACGTCAGCCAGCATGCCGAAGCCTCTGAGCCCGCTCAGAAACGCCTGCGCCGCCGCAAGCTGATGGGGAAGCAACACTCCGTCAACGTGTATGTCTTCGTTGAACTCGATGCCGTATGAAGCTCCTCTGCCTTTGACGTACTTGCCCGGCTCTATCCTGAGATAGTCGAAGTCGTCGTACCTGTCCAGTTCTTCAACTGCCTTGTTGCGCTCCGCGACAGCCTGAGTATACTCCTTTTTCTTTGTGGAAACAGAAGTTCTCTGCGCGCTGAACACGCCTTTGTCAAATTTGATTTCGTATCTTTTATCTTCCATAGCTGTCCTCTCAGTCCTGCGATGCGTCAAAATCATCCAGGTGGTCGAAGTCGAATATGAGTTCGCTTGACAATATCGTTCTCGTTCTCAGATACTGCGGCATATCCCCTTCGCGATATCTGATTTTCATCATCCGCATTCCGTTTTTATCCTTTGCGTTTTCGATTTTCGGAGTCGCTCTTCCGTCTGCGTCGATAAATATGCCTTCTTTGAAATAAGCGTCGCCCTGCACGACATCGACCCTTAATCTCTTGCCGCCGTATTCGTGAAAGAAATGGATCGCGCTGTCTTTACCGCCGGACAGGATCTTCAACCCGAGAATTTCCTTGGCTTTTCTTCTGGCAAGCCGGTAATCGTTGTACCCTGAACTTCCGAGCTCGTAATCTTCGTATCCGATCAGGACCACCATTGACATACCCGAGGGTCTGTAGAAGTTGGGACATTCCTTTTTCCATTTCTTCAACAATCCCGTTCCGCATGCTATTTCATCAGTAGTTATCTTCACGGAGAACATCATATCGTAACGGATCTCATCCCTGACCGCATTCTCGTTTCCTATCAGAGTTTCACTCGTCATCACTTTGCAACAGCCGTTCTTGTCCGTCTCGACCCTGTCTCCTCTGTTGGCAAAAATGCTAAGCAGTTTGCCGTACTCTCTGTGCGCGGAATTGGTGACCCACGTCGCATAGCTGACAGAGAACACCGTATCCGTCTTGTAGCCGCAAAGCGAGACGATCGCACCGCCTGCCGCCGCCGCATACGTCGAATCTTCGTGAGACAATATCGTGTAACCGTCGGATTCCTTGACAAAATCGTCGAAAGTGCAGACTTCAACGGACGCCTTGCAACTGTTTATCTTCTTCTTCAGATAGCCAAGCAGACCGTAAGTCTCCACAAGTCCTCCCGAAAGGAACACCTTGTTCACGTCCTCGTTGACCGTAAGCTTCATTTCGTTGACTATGTACTCCGCTATCTTCGCCGCAACGCCGTTGTCTCCCGATATGCCGGTGCACTCGAGAAATTCTTCCTTCTTCAGCCTCTTCACGATCATCAGGTCTCTGTAAACCACGATCGGAACGCCGCGCTTGTCCCAGTAATCTCCCTCTGCTTCGCTGGCGAGATATTTCTTGGCGCATTTGATCTCTCTCATAAAGCGGTACTGCATCGCGTACAGACCCGTTTCGATCAGATGTCCCTCTTCTCCGAACGACGGCGTGCCCATCGTCTCTCTCTTTTCGATCTGCTTCTCGATATAATCCGCGACCGCCTCATCCACGTCGTTGCCGCCGACGTCGAGCGAAGGGCTGTGACCGTCCACGCAGTCGAGCGCAAGTCCTTTTGTGTTATAAGACCCTTTGACAACCGAAACCTGTTCTTCGCCCATATCGAAAACAAGCACTTTGTCCTTGTTTTTAAGACTCTTTCTGTGATATGCGAACAGGCTGAGCGCTTTGGGAGAACTTAGTCCCAGGCTCACCTTCTGCCCGAACGCTTTTTCTATCAGCCTTTTGAGCTCGGCGACGTATCCCGTGCCGGCATTGAAAGGATACACTACCGTGATCGTAAGATTTGCGAACGCGTTCCCCGTCTTCTTCTCAAGTCTCCTGATGCTCTCATCCAGCGCTTTTTTTACGTATGCAAAAAACCCTTCGCAGACCTTTGCGGGAGTAAACCCCGGGGCAACGAAGGTCATTCCGCTATCTTCCATCGCGGAAAGATTGCTCAACAGCTTCTTCTTTATCGGAAAATAGAATTTGGGAAAAACATCTTTTTCGTTGTAATATTTTGAGTTTAACTCCAATACGTCTTTCTCGACCGTTTTCTGCAAAAATTTGATCAGAGTTTTGATCTTGACGAGAGTCACGAAAGAAGAAATCTGAAGCTTACTGATTTCGTCGGCATAATACCACTTCCCGGCATGAGCGTCATAAAACGCGATTGCCGGCATCGCGTCGCTGTCTTCGTCAGACAAACTCCCGGTAAGCTTTCCGTAAACAACTTTTGAACCTTTCTTGTACGCAAAAGCCGTCTTGAGACTGTCACTGCCCAAATCAAAACAAATATGCAGTGTTTTATCCATTAATCTCCCTCCTCTTTTAGTCACACGACAAATTCTATCACAATCCGACATAAAATACAACAACTTTTAGTAAATTATAACTTAAAATTAATGTAAATTTATTAAATAATATTTGCGTATGCCGCGCATGCCCGCTCTCTGCGGCAGTCAGCCATCCGGATAAGACACGCGCCATTAATAACTATTGCATATATTATAATCAATAATTATATTGCAGGTATAAGTCCGAAACGCTTGCACAAAACAGACTTTACGGGCAATAAACACAGCTCAAAACATACAAAATATCGCATTTTATCAACACGGGCAGGAAAATTTGATTTTTGCCGGAATAGTGAATTGTCAAACCAAGTGCAACACTTTTTGCAATTCTTGTTCAAATAAATCTGCCGGTGTTTTGTACCCAAGCACTTTTTTAGGTCTGGCGTTAATTAACGCCAGATTCTTTTTCAGAGTCTTCTCTCTCACGTGA
>CASFWW010000018.1:0-15567 GCA_949298505.1 uncultured Christensenella sp.
GAAGCCTCCGTTGATATCTATTCCTATCAGGGCATAAAGAAAAATCGCCCCGAACCAAAATTCAAAGGCGTCTGCAAAAAGTCTGTTTTAATCGAGATATAGGAGGAAAATCAATGATTATTGCTGTTCAAAAGTGTTCGGGCGAGGTTAAGCAAACGCAGAAGAGCCTATACTTGTTATGCTACCAGGTATTGTTATACTTGTAAGCGAACTACATCCGCTAAACGCAAACGAATTTATGCTTGTTACGTTATATATATTGTTTTTATAGCTTACACTTGAAGGTATTTCTATATCTCCGCTTAAACTTTGGATTTGTCTTACAACAGTTGCGTTTCCGTCTTTAAGCGCATATCTTATACCTTTTTCGTCAACATAATAAATATTACCGTCACTTGTAACGTCGGTATTTTTACAATCCCATACAACTGGACAATTGCTATAATTCCAATTGCTATTCCAATCACTTGGTAAGCTTGCAACTTCACAATATATAGTTAGCGAATTGCAATCTCTGAAAGCGTATTGTCCTATATTAATTACGCTGTCAGGTATGCTTACGCTGACGATTGAATTACAATTTCTGAACGCAGAATCGCCGATCGCCGTTACTGAAAATCCAAACAAATTCTCAGGAATGACGATTTCGTTGCCGTCTTTGTATCCGGTAACAGTTATCTCTTCTCCGTTTATTTCATAATTAAATTTACCCTTGATTTCTTCACTTGCCCAGCCGGCATAAAGAGTTATATTTTTCCCAGGCATTGTTTCAAGAGTAAATTGACTGTCAAACGAAGTGGGAACTTGTTCAGTAAACCAACCGATAAATACGAAGCCTTCCTTTTCGGGAGCAGGCAGAGATAAAGCCGAATCTGTTGCCTGCGTTATCGGCGCAATTTCGTTGCCGCCGTTCGTATCAAAAGTAATAGTACGGTTTTGCACAATGTATTCGTCAAAATCACAAATGAAATCCTGACCGTTCAGATATTTCCATTCGTCTATATATGAAAGCAATCTTTTATTTGACTCATCCTTGCAATAATAAGCATAACCTTCGTTATTGTTGGGATCGAGAAGGATTGCTTCTTCTCCGTAAATAAGAGTTGCTTCTTCCGTTACTTTTACGCTGTTTTCAGATTCGTAAGCGTTGTCTCCCGTAAGCTTCATTGTGAATTGTCCGCTTGACGAAGTAACATTGACCGACACGTATCCGCCCGTAAAGCTGACTGCCGAACTCGGCGTATAGTCGATCATAACGGAAACGGAACTTGAACTCGTTGCCGTATAGCTCTTGGACAATGTGCCGAGATAACCGTTTACGGTAAACTCAACTCTGCTTGTCGAAGTAACGTATAACTTATACTCCTTATTGCAAGGCAAATACATTCTGAACGTTCCTGTCACGTTACTGAAAGTTCTTTCAGTATTAAGCGGTATCGCATATTCCGCATTACTGCCCAAATATTCAGATCTTGCATAAACCGCTGTCGGCTGAGTAATCTGCTCGGAAGCAAACGAAAACTGCATAGAACCCGCTTTTTCTTCCTTGTCGTCATACTCGTACCAACCGGTAAACAAGGCTTCGTCGCCGTAGGTGGGCACTATCGTGGGGATCGTACCGTATTCTCCCTCGGGCACATAGATAATTTCACTTATCGTTTCTTGCGTGCTATCCGTATATATTACAACGGGAAAAATTCGCTTAACGTGAAGAAGAGTCGCATCGTCTTCATCAAAACTCTGATAGTACTTTGTTACGCGACTGTCAAGAACGAGTTCGTCAAAATAATTTTCACCCTCTCCCAGATAATGAATGCTTGTATTTTTTGTAACGTCTGTAAAATAGTACTCTTCTTCGTTTCCGTCAACCGTTCTTTTTGCCTTAAATCCTATGAAATCGTATCCAGTTTTCACAGAATAATTCAACGTCTGGAATTTATCGAAAGGTTTAACGTAAACAGAAGAAAGACTGTTCCCTTCTTCGTCAACAACGCTGATCGCTTTGTCTTGATAAGTCTGATAAAGCTTGAGATCGCTTCTGACAGGTGAGGAGTACTGATACGTTTCGTAACTTTCCGTTTCGTAATTGTAATAAACCCTTTCTTTATAAGTGAACTCACTGAGCGTATTGACGGCAATATCGGCAGGGAGTCTGTCGTTTTCAATAACTCTTACTATATCGTAAGGTTCGCTTGCGTAAATATTCGTGTAAAGACTTACATAATAATCGTGTCTTACATATATATCTACAAGATATCTCTTTACAACGCGCTGACCTTCGCTGACCGTCAGAAGCTGAATATTACTGCCGTAATTGAGCGTAAACATCTGCGCACCGTTGGGGTTGTTCCATCCGCCTTCGTACCACAGAAGCGTATAGCCGCTTTCAACTGAAAATTCCATTTCTTCCTGCATTGTCAGGTCAAAATTGTTTGTTTTACCGACAACGTCCGTACCGCCGAGGTCGTCGCTGGTCAGCTCTATGTACAAATACTGCTGTACGCCCGTATAGCTGTCGTAATATGAAGAATCGTGCTTTTTCCCTTCGGTAGCAGGCTTGAAATAAACGTATTCGTCATCATATGAAGTAACGATTATTTCCCATTTTGCAATAAGCCGTACGTTTTCAAAAGGCATTATTGAAGTCGAGTTAAATTCTTCCCCGGATGAATTTTCCCAACAAACAAACCTGTAACCGTCTCTTTCGGGAATCGGAAGATCTTTCATGACCTCGCCTCCGGCATAGGACTGGCTGTCAATTTCTCCTTCCCCTCCGTTGAGATTGAAAGTTACAGTATATTTTTTTACTTCAACTTTAATTTCAGTCCATTGCGCTACAAGAGTTATATCTCTGTCCGGCATTACGGATCCGACAGAATACTCATAACCGTCCGAATCTTTCCAACAATCGAACTCGTATCCGTCTCTTGTCGGTGTAGGCAAATCTGTAAGCGTTGCGCCCGCCTCGTATTCTCTGGACGAATACGTTTCGTTTCCGCCGTTGACGTCAAACGTCACAGTATGTTTTATTACAGTAACGTCAGTTCCGCTTTCATTTGTATCGCAACTTGCAAGACCGATTGTAAGAATAATAGCAGCGAGAATTACTGCAACAATAATAAACCCTTTTTTTCTCATACGCTCCTCCAACTAAAACCACTATCAAAAAAACAAGCTGAAACAAAGTAAACCGTTGATAATAGTACTCTTTATTATAACACTGCAAAAAAATGTTGTCAAATTTTAATAAAGCATATTTAACGCGCATAAATTCATAAATAAAAAACGCAAGCCGAACCTTATCGGTTCAACTTACGCTAATAGTGGTGCGGGTGACAGGACTTGAACCTGCACAGCCTTGCGACTATAAGAACCTGAATCTTACGCGTCTGCCAGTTCCGCCACACCCGCACGTGTAGATATATTTTATCACATTTGCCGGGAATTGCAACTGAAATTGAAGTGTTTTGAAAGAAAATTTTTGCTTATGGCGCATTTTATATTGTCAAAAACAGTTTATTTTGTCGATCAAAGGGTTTATACTGTAAAAAAACGACGAGGAAACGTATATGAAAGACTTGATCGACGGCCTCTGCCTGTACGATCTGAACAGGGGAATAATCAGCGCTCTGACGAGCGAAGAAAACGGACGCATAAAAGCCGTGGGAGAACTGGCGGCTTTCGCGAGAAAATTCAACGTGGGCGGCAACATCTGGCGCAAATATCTGGCGTACCTTATCGCGACCGACGAAAACGCGTTTTCTCTCGCCTGCGAACGCAGAAAAACAAGCGACGGCAAACTGACCGGACTTGCGCTTTACGATATGGAACAGCTCTTCAAGCTGTGGCACTACGATCTGAAAACGGTCTACCCGGGGAGCGTGGTCACCCTGCTCGACTTCGACGTCGCGCCCGACGAAAGCTACCACGGCGAAGCCGGCGAAAAGATCTCTTACCTTGCCGATAACCTCGACGCGGCGAAAGACGAACGCGCTTTCCTCTCCGCGGTCAAAGATTATTACGAGAAGTTCGGCGTCGGAGAATTCGGTCTTTACCGCGCGTTCAGACTGGTCAGCAAATCAGGCAGTACAAATATAGAATTACAGTATATAACCAACACGGAGCGCAAAAAACTTTCCGACCTTGTCGGATACGAATCGCAGAAAAAACAACTGCTCGACAATACCCTCGCCTTCCTTGACGGCAAAAGCGCGAACAACGTCCTGCTCTACGGAGACGGAGGCACGGGCAAATCGTCTTCAGTCAAAGCGCTGCTCAACGAGTACGCCGACAGAGGACTCAGGATCATCGAAGTTTACAAGCACCAGTTCACTTCCATCAGCGAGCTGATCTCAAAAATAAAGGACCGCAACTACCGCTTCATCATCTACCTGGACGACCTCTCTTTCGAAGAATTCGAGACCGAGTACAAGTACTTCAAGGCGATCATCGAAGGCGGAATCGAGTGCCGCCCGTCAAACGTGCTCATTTACGCGACGTCAAACCGCCGCCACCTGATCAAGGAAACCTTCTCCGACCGCAACGATATGCACGTGGGAAGCGACGAAGTGCACCGCAGCGATACCCTTGCCGAAAAACTGTCGCTCGTCGCGCGCTTCGGTCTGACCATCCTGTTCACTTCCCCCAACCAGGAAGAATATCTGAACATCGTCCGCACCCTCGCAAAACGCGCCGGCATAGATATGCCCGACATCGAACTCTGCACCCGCGCGCTTCAGTGGCAGATGCGCGGCTCGGGCAAATCAGGACGTACGGCGCAGCAGTTTATCGACAGTCTGAACAAATAATATGCGTTGTCTGTCTCAAATTGTGCGCGTTTTGACTTGACAAAGCCGTCAAATCGTGTATAATTATTAAATGCAGACCGGGGTGTAGCGCAGTTTGGTAGCGCGCTTGAATGGGGTTCAAGAGGCCGCTAGTTCGAATCTAGTCACTCCGACCAGCTCAGAAGCAAAGGTTACTTTGCTTCTATTTTTTTGCAATCGGAAGATTAGCAAAAAAATCTCCGCGTTACACCTTGCTTCTTCGCTTTTCGCAAAAAGTCACGCTTTGCTTCCCGCTCGCAATTACAAATTGCTTCGCCGCTTTGGCTAAAAACGTGCCACCGGCACGTTTTCTTAACGCGTCGCGCCCACTTTTATCGGTCTTATTCGCTACGCTCGCATTTGATTTTTGCAAAGGTTACTTTGCTTCTATTTTTTTTGCAATCGGAAGATTAGCAAAAAAATCTCCGCGTTACACCTTGCTTCTTCGCTTCCGATAAAAAGTACGGCACGTCGTAATTTGTTTTACCGTGCCCGGACTTCTTTGTCTTCTGCCCGCTTTCCCCCTGTCAGTCTGTTGACCAGAGGATTCACTGCTTTTGCCAGAAGTTTTGCTATCAGCCCGACAAAGACCGAGGCGGCGAGAGTTCCCTCTCTTACTCCCTGAAGCTTTCCTGTGAAACCGAACGAAAAAGCAACGGCAATGACCACCAGAGATACGTCCATGATGACTTTCATATATCCGAATTTTATCGGCGCAACCGTACATACTGCGCTGACGAAGCCTTCGCCCGGCAAAGTCAGTACGTTTGCCGCCATCTCAAAGCTTACGCCGATCGCGACAAGAATTATACCTGCGATGCAGAGAAGCCATTGAATGAGATAATTCACGGGAACGACGTTCTTTATACAGAGAGAGGCGAGATCTATCAGAAGTCCGAACACAATGCTGACCGGAATCTGAAGCAACCTGACAGGGTTGAACTTTTTTCTCAGGACGGGGATCTGAAGCAGAACGATCACGGTATTCACGATCATTGTCATAACTCCGACGGAAAGTCCGCTTATAATCGACGTGACGTAAGGTATGCTTGAAACCGGCGAAGTCCCCAGCGTGGCGTTGATCGAAAACGCGACCCCGAAAGCCATTATAAACAACCCGACCGCAAGCACGGCAAGCTTTTTCAGATACCTGACGACGGCATCTTTGTCAAAAGCAAATTTGCGCGTCGCCGCGCCCTCGTTCTTTTCAATTTCTTTTTCTTTCTCTTGCGTATTCTGCTCTGCTGATATCTCTTCTTCAGTAACCTCTGTCATTGTATGTCCTCCGATAATTTCAGATTGTCGTAAATTCTTTGCAACAATATCCTCAGCTGTTCTTTTTCTCCGTCTGAAAAACCCGACAAGGCTTTTTCTTCCGACGTTCCGAAAATCTTCTCAGCTTCCTCTGCCGCCTTTTTCCCTTCTGCGGTAAGCCTGACGATGACCGCTCTTCTGTCCTCGTCGGCACGGTCGCGGAACACAAGTCCCGTCCTCTCCATTCTCAGAAGAATACTACCGACCGTCGCGGCTTCGATCTCACAATGCAACGCGATCGTTTTCTGATCTGCGCAACCTTTTTCTTTGAGAAACTCGAGTATCTTGGGCTGACCGGCAGTCAATCCCCTCTCAGTCGCCTTACTCATTACCGTTTTATGCATTTTCGCATAAGATTTCATAAGCAAATGATGAAAACTGTTCATGCTTCCTCCATATGATAAGCTTACTTATTATAAACTTTCTTATTATTGCAAACAACTTGATACTACCCGCTTTTTACAATGTCAAACAATTTTACGCGGTAAACGTCTTTTTTTCATGCAAAGTCTTTTTAAAACGGTCGTGCATGGTGTTTCTTGTCCGGATTTTTCGCATAAAACAAACACGGGCACGTAAAATCACGTGCCCGCGTTTCTTCCGTACTCCTCTCCTCTCACTCGAATTGCGCGTTGTATATCTCGCTGTAAAAGCCGCCTGTTTCAAGTAGTTCTTCATGCTTTCCGCGCTCGACTATATCGCCGTCTCTGACGACGAGAATCAGGTCAGCGTTCTTTATCGTGGACAGTCTGTGCGCTATCACGAAGCAGGTCTTGCCCTTCATCAGCTCGTCCATCGCGCCGCGGATCAGAAGCTCAGTGCGAGTATCAACGTTGGACGTCGCCTCGTCGAGTATCAGCAGATGCGCCGGAGAAAGCATTGCCCTGGTGATCGTCATCAGCTGTTTCTGACCTTTTGAAAGGTTGGCGCCACCGTCCGTAATCCTTGCGTCGTAACCGCCGGGGAGCGCGTCTATATAGTCCGCGATATTGGCGCGCCTCGCCGCCTCTTTTATCTCCTCGTCCGTCGCGCCCACTTTGCCGTAGGCTATGTTCTCCCTGACCGTGCCTTCAAAAAGCCAGGTGTCCTGAAGCACCATCGAAAACGCCGCGCGCAGACTGCTTCTGGTGTACTCTCTGATGTCCTTTCCGTCCAGAGTTATCCTGCCGCCCTGCGGGTCGTAAAACCTCATCAGCAGATTTACGAGAGTGGTCTTTCCTGCGCCTGTCGGGCCTACTATAGCGACGGTCTGCCCCGCCTTCGCCTCGAAAGACAGATCGTGGATCACCGTCTTTTCCGGGTCGTAACCGAAACGCACGTGTTCGAAAGCCACGTCGCCGCGGGGATCGGTCAGTTCTTCTTCAGCGGTATCCGAGGCGCCTTCAGGCAGTTCGTCAAGAAGCCTGAACACGCGTTCCGCCGCCGCGAGCGCGGACTGGATCTCGCTCATTATGTTCGCGTACTCGTTGATCGGACCGGAGAACTTTCTCGCATACAGCAGGAAGGACGAAATGTCTCCGAGAAGTATCATATTGAAAAGATACATCAGCGATCCCGCCGTGCTTATCAGGACGGTGCCCAGGTTGTTTACGAAGTTGACGGAAGGTCCGATAAGGCTCCCGAGATAATCCGCCGCATAATACGCGTCGACCGCGTCGGTGTTCTTTTCCGAAAAATGCGCGATCATCCTGTTTTCTACGCCGTACGCCTTGATCGTCTTTATGCCCGAGATCATCTCTTCGGAATAGCCGTTGAGCTGAGCGAGTTTTCCCGAACGCCTGCGGAAAAGCGGTCTGACCGCTCTGCTTCTCTGCACCGTGATGAAAACCGAAAGCGGGATCGTGATCACGAATACGCAGAGTAGGAGCGGCGACACGGCGATCATGCCTATCAGTGCGCCTATGACGGTCACTATGCCCGTCGCCGCCTGTAATATATCGTTGGAAAGCGACGAGTTCACAGTGTCGATGTCGTACGAAATGCGGTTGATCAGATCGCCCGCCTGCATCTTGTCGAGATAGCCTACCGGGAGAGAAAGTATCTTGTCGAAGACGTCCTTTCTCATGCTTTTGACAATCTTCTGGCTCAGCTTTATCATCGTGACCGAAAGCACGTAGCTGAGCACGCCGGACACGACGTAAAACACAGCCATCAGCGAACAATAGAATATCACCGCCTGAAAATCCACGCCCGTCTCAAGATCTATCGCGTTGATCGCCTTCCCCGTGAGGTACGGCCCGAGCAGCGCGAACAGGTTGCTGCCGAGCATGAGCACGAAAGCGAAAACAACGGTAAACTTATAGCGCATGAAATATTTTGCCAGTCTTGCGACCACTGCGCGGCGGTCGGCTTTTCTGAGTTTTTCGTCAGCCGTCGTTCTCACCCCCTTCGTTCTGAGACTCGTAAATGCTGCGGTAGACGTCGCACGTCTTCATCAGCGTTTCGTCGTCGCCTAAGCCCACCGCTTCGCCTTTGTCAAGCACGAGGATCTGATCCGCAAACCTGACCGAACTTATCCTCTGCGCAATCATGACGATGGTCGTGTCCGGATAATTTTCTCTCAGCGTTGCCCTGAGCGCGGCGTCCGTCTTGTAGTCGAGCGCGCTCGACGAATCGTCCAGCACGAGGATTTCCGGGTTTCCGGCTAACGCGCGGGCAATGAGAAGCCTCTGCTTCTGCCCTCCGCTGAAATTGGCGCCGCGCGCTGTCAGCATACTGTCATAACCGTCCTCGAGCGCTTCAACGAACGGCTCCGCCTTTGCGCGGACTGCCGCAGTCCTCATATCTTCGTCCGAAACTTCCCTCTCGAACTTTATGTTATCCTTTACGCTCGCCGCCATCAGAAAATCGTTCTGAAGCACAACTCCGAATTTTTTTCTGAGCCGCTTCTCGTCATATCCGCGCACGTCCACGCCGTCCACGAGTATCCTGCCCTTGTCGCAATCGTAAAATCTGAGCAGAAGCGCAACCAGAGTCGTCTTGCCGCTGCCGGTCGCGCCGATCACCCCGAGGCTCTGCCCTTTTTTCAGTTCGAAACTGACGTTTCTGAGCGCGGGCGCGCCGTCGTATGAAAATGTGACGTTTTCAAACTTTACGCTCCCTTTTTCAGCCTCTTCTCCGGCGAGCGACTGATCACGGACAAGTTCTTCAGGCATATTCATCACCTCGAAGATACGCTTTGCCGAAGCCGCGCCTCTGCTGTAATTGACGAATATCCTGCTGATCGAAATCACCGCGTTCAGGATTATCGTGAAATACGAAGTGAAGGCTATGATCTCTCCCACTTTGGACGCTCCTTCGCTGACCCTGTATGCACCGACCAGCACGACAACGGTCATGCCCAGATTGAGCACCACGTTCATTACGGGATTGGAAAGGCTCATCGTCACCCCGGCTTTCGTCTCCCTTTCAACGACGTTTTCGTTTATGCCTTCAAAGCCGTCGCGTTCGTAGTCCGTGCGCGACAATGCCTTTATCACGCGTATGCCGGTGTAATCGTCCCTGACCTTGCGGACCATTGCGTCGACCGCGCGTTGCAGATCGGTGTAAAGCACGTTGCCTTTAGCGGACACGTATATTACGACCACGGTCAGGAAGGGAACCACCGCGAGAAGGACCAGCGCGAGCACCGGCTCCACCGTGAACGTCAGCGCGACCCCGCCGATCAGAAGTATCGGTACGCGTACGCCCAGTCTCTGCATCATGCCGATCATGTTGTGCACGTTGTACGTATCTGACGAAAGCCTTGAGACCAGAGACGGCACGGTGACTTCGTCCGTCTGTCTCGCGGAAAGACCGAGCGTTGCGGTGAAAATATCTTTCCTGACCGCCTCGGCCGTATCTCTCGCGACGCGTGAAGCCATTCTGTTAGCTATCACGTTTCCACCCCAGGCTATCACGGCGAATACGAGCATTGCGACGCCCCACAGCGACAGCTGCAATACGCTGCCCGTCGGCGCGACGTCGTCTATCATATACGCCATTATCATCGGCAGAAAAAGCTCCGCGACCGTGCCGAAAGACTTTATCGTCAGCCCGACCGCCATTCGCTTTTTATGCGCCGACAGATACCCTCCGAGACTCTTCATCTGCCTTCCTCCGACCTCTTGTCCTCTCTTTCTATTATCCTCTTCGCGTTTTCCGCAAGCAGCGCGGAATATCTTTCCACCGCCGTTCTTTCTTCCTCGCTCAGTCCGCTCTGTATAAGCTCTTTCCACTCTTCCGTTATCCTGTCTATCTCTTTGAGCGCGGCTTTCGCCTTTTCGGTCGGATAGACCAGAAGATTGCGTTTGTCGCCGGGGTCGGTCTTTCTTACGACGAACCCCTTTTCTTCGAGACTTCCCAGCTGACGGGCGACGTTGCTCTTGTGAACGAATATAAGCTTGCTCAGTCCTTCCTGGGTTATGCCCGGATGCGCGCAGACGTTGACAATGTAAGAATCCTGATAACTGCCTATCCCCAGCGCTTCGTACCTCGCCGTGCGGTACAGATTCCCGCACCGCCATATCTCTCCCGTATATCTGATAAAATCCGTCATGTTCCCTCCTGCCGACTTCGCGCGGAAACAAACTCCCCGCGGTTTTTTTGTCCTGCCTTTACCGTTATTAAACGTTGCGGACGCAACGGTTGCGTCTGCAACTATATTGTATGCGCGTTCCGCCGATTTGTCAACCCGATATATATAAAGCAATAAAATTCCGTCCGCGCACCGCTTTCGTTCTTCCCGACCGTGTACCGATTACGCTCTTTTCCGCCTGCCGTACGGTTGCAGACCCGCGCTTTTTATAAACAATGTTTTTGTTTGCACGTTTTTTTGCTTGCAAAGAGCGGTCATATGAGTAATATAGAGCGCGGGTTTGACATATCGCGCGCGTTGTTTTATAATATCTGTGTACATTAACAGGCTTTGACGTAAATTTTCATACGCGCTCAGCGCAAAGGAGTGTTATGCTCAATATCATACCGCAGGTCAGATCCTGCACTGTTTACGGCGGCGACGTCGCAATGGAAAGACAGCCGAAAATAGTTTGCTGCGAAGGAGCAGAATTCTGCGATCCTTTGGCGAGAAAACTCTTTCAGAACATTTGCCCTTCGATCAAACCCGATCATGAAAACGCTAAAGTCACCGTCTCCTTTCTCAAAGACGAAAACCTTCCCGAGGAAGGCTATCGCCTGGACGTAAACAATGACGAAATTAAAGTCGAAGCAAGCGGCGAAAAAGGCTGGACGTATGCACTGATAACTCTGCGACAGCTCATGCATGCCGACAGCGACGACAAGCCCTTCCTTCTCGAATGTCCGTGCTGTCGCATTGAAGATTCTCCGCGCTTTCCTTACCGCGGATATATGCTGGACGAGGCGCGCAACTTCCTGGGCGAAGACGTAGTAAAACGCGTGCTCAACCTGATGAGCTTTTACAAGCTGAACGTGCTCCACTGGCACCTTTCGGACGACCAGGGATACAGGATCGAGAGCAAAAAATATCCCGACCTCAACCGCATATCTTCAAGAAGAAACGACACCCAGGTGGGCGGCTTCACCTCAAATAAATTCGCCGGCTGTAAACACGAAGGCTACTACTCTCACAGCCAGATCAAAAAGCTTCTCGCTTACGCGAAAGAACGCAACGTGGAAATTCAGCCTGAAATAGATCTGCCCGGTCACATCAGCGCGCTGACCGCCGCCTTCCCGGACATATCCTGCTCGGGAGAAAGCCACAGCGTTCCGACCACGTTCGGAAATTTTGCCGGCGCGTTCTGCCCCGGTTCCGAAAAGGCGTGGGAAGTGATCTTCTCTCTTCTGGACGAGATCTGCGAAGTCTTCGACAGCAAGTTTATACATATAGGCGGCGACCCGTTCGATTTCTCTGACTGGAAAACGTGCCCCGAATGTAAAAAAGTCATAATGGAAAATCATCTCAGGGACGAACACGGTCTGTTCGTTTACACAATGAACAGGATAATAGATTACCTTGACAAAAAAGGAAAAACCGTCGTCGTCCGCACCGGCGAATTCATAAGCGACATCGACAAACGCGCGGTGCTTCATCTGTTCAAGCACATACCGCAGGAAACTCTGGAGAAGTTTGTCAAGGAAGGCAGGAAATTCATCGTTTCTCCGCACCAGCTCTGCTCTTTCGACGTACCGTACGTGATGACGCCGATCAAGACGCTTTATGCGATGGACCCTGCCGCCGTTCTCGGCAAGGACTGTGACGAAAAAAATATCCTCGGAGTCGAAGGACTTCTGTGGGGAGAATGGATATACGATCTGCAGAAGGTCGAATTCAACTCCCTGCCGCGCATCTGCGCGCTCGGAGAAACCGGTTGGTCTCCCGCTCAGGCGAAATGTTATTCGTCTTTTGCCAAGCGCTGGCAGACAAACCGCAAGACGCTCGACATCGTGGACGTAAACTGGGCATGCGACAAGCTGGCGAAAGGCAACTTCCTGTTCAGAAGCCGCGACATATTCATCTGGAAAACAGCCGATCAGTACGGCGAGGTCAGGAGAAATAAAAAATGATAACTCTTGTAAACGTGCGCCCGTTGTCGGGCGGCAGATTCCTTCCCTCTTGCAACATCACTCTGTCCGATGACGGAAAGATCTTTGCAATCGGGTCTCAGACCGAAGGCAAAACCGTCGATTTCGGCGGAGCGCCCTGCGCGGCAGGCTACATCGACGTGCACACCCACGGCGGCTACGGCAAGGACTGCATGGAACCGACCTGCGAGTGCATAGACACGATCGCGCGTTATCACCTGGAAACAGGCATAACCGCATTCTGCCCGACCACGATGACCGCCTCACCCGAAGATATAAACAAGGCGGTCGACAACATAAGAAAATACGAAAGCCGCTATGCGCGTATCCTGGGCGTTCACCTGGAAGGTCCCTACCTTTCACAAAAAGCGGCGGGCGCGCATCCGCCTCACCTGCTCATATCCCCTCTCGACGACGACTCCTTCGTGAAGAACAACCTGGACGTCGTAAAGAGAGTGACCATCGCCCCCAACGTCCGCGGAAGCGCGGAGTTCACCGCGAAATACAGCAAGAAGGGCGTGCAGATCTCCATCGGGCACGACAACTCGATAGACGACGAGATCTACGCGTGCATAGACGCCGGTGCGACCAGCGTGACACATATGTACAACTGCACTTCCCGTCCGACGCGCCGCGACAATCCCAAAAAGCACCTGGGTCTGACCGAAGTGGGTCTGATCGACAACCGCCTGACGACAGAGATAATCGCGGATGACAGACACGTCGCGAACACCCTTTTCAAGATGATATACAAACTCAAGGGCTACCGCAGGATATGCCTGGTATCCGATTCTCTCAGCGTTGCGGGTATGCCCGCGGGCGACTACTATATCGGCGCGGGAGACAGCAAACAATCGATACGCGTTGAGGACGGCGTCGCGGTGCTGCCTTCGGAAAACACTTACGCCGGCTCCGTGACCCCCGTTTCAAAGATGGTGCCCAACCTGATAGGCTGCGGCATCGCTCCCGCTCACGCGATATACATGGCGACCAAGGTCCCGGCAAAACTTATAGGACTCACAAAGATGGGCGACATAAAGGTGGGGAATTACGCGGACATCAACGTGCTCGACAACGACTACCGCGTCAAAGCCACTTTCCTGAACGGCAGACAGGTAAACGCCTGACCCGTGCGACGCAAGCGTAAACAGGCTGTCATATACCGACATTCGTTCCGCTTAGCGCAGATCACACCGGAGTTGCCCCGCGACCACCGCGCGACTGTCGTATGTCATTAAAACAATCGACTGTATGCCGGACGGAAAGAGACAATCTGCCGCTCTGCATAAGGAGGAATATCGTGAATATCGCAAAAATTGCTTTCGACTTCGACGACGCGTTCAAAGACGTGATGACCAACCGCGTTAAGACGGTCAACAAGATAACCGCTGAAACGGATATCGTCTACGACGCTTCAGATCCCGAGACCTGCAAACTGGACGTATACTATCCGCCCCGTGACGGCAAAAAACTGCCCGTCCTGTTCGACGTGCACGGCGGCGGCTGGATAACGGGCGACAAGTACTGGCGCCGCGGGTTAAACAAGGCTTTTGCGGATATGGGGCTTTTCGTCGTATGCCCCAACTACGGGCTCAGCCCCAAATTCAGATACCCCGCCTGCGTGACTCACCTTTACAAAGCGCTCGAGTGGGTGCGCGAAAACGCGGAAAAGTACGACCTGGATCTTGACAATCTGTTCATAACGGGAGACAGTGCCGGCGGTCAGCTCGCCTGCCTTATGCTGGCGGCGCAGGGCAATCCCGCGCTCCGCGAAAGACTTAAAATAGAAAAGGATCCCCTCCCTTTCAAAGGCGGACTGCTCGTCTGCGGCGCCTACGACCCTGAAGCCATGGCAAAAAATCCGCTTTCTAACAAAATGTGGGTGGAGATGACCGGCTATGGCAGAAAGCACCTCAGGGAATTTCCCGACTTCGACCTTCTGCGCCCGTCCGATTTCATTGACGAAAATTTTCCGAAAAATATCTTCATAACCTATGCCCGCTTCGACGCGTTCGTAGGCGGCAACGAAAAACTCGTCCTCAACAAGCTGGACGAATACAAGATACCGCACCTGGTCTACCGTGCGAAAGGCGCAGGCGAGCACTGCTTCCACCTCTGGCACTACCGCCGCCCGACCAGCGCGCTCTTCTTCGAGTATGCACGCCAGTACATAGAACAGCTCCTTGCGGGCAAGGACGAAATAACTCTCGTCAAACCGCCACGCAAAGAAATGAAAGCCCGCAGAAAAGGCGCGAAATATCAATAAAACGATGATAAGAAAAGCCGATATAAAAGACCTCGATACGATTACCCGTCTCGCTTCTTCGCTATGGAGCAATTGCCCTTTGAGCGAACTCAAGGACGGGTTTTCATCTGTCCTTTCGGACGACTACGCCTGCTTTATAAAATGCGTCGACGGTAAAGCCGTCGGATTCGCGCAATGCGGACTCAGGCGCGATTACGTAGAAGGAACAAACTCCTCTCCCGTAGGCTATCTCGAAGGGATTTTCGTTGAAAAAGCCTTCCGCGAAAAAGGCTACGCAAAAGAACTTCTGCTCGCCTGCGAAAATTGGGCGCGCGCGCAAGGTTGCCGCGAATTTGCAAGCGACTGCGAACTGACAAATAAAGACAGCCTCTCCTTTCACTTGAAGACAGGCTTCGAAGAAGCCGGCAGAATAATCTGTTTTGTAAAAAAACTATAAACGTAACGAAAAAAAGTCGACGCTAGCGTCGCTTTTTTTTGTTTAGTCGGTGAATTATACTTTCAAGTGCAACACTTAGATAAGAAAAAAAAGAAGTTCATATGAATCTGTTGTATAATTAAAATTGCAACAAAAAAACACAACAAGGAGATCCATATGAACTATACTCATCTTACCATAGAAGA
>CASFWW010000019.1:0-20067 GCA_949298505.1 uncultured Christensenella sp.
ATTTGTCATCAGCAGGTTGCGGGTTCGAGTCCCATCACCAGCTCCAAATATAACACGTACTTGCCTTGTTTGGTTTCCAGAGCGGCCAAAGGGAGCAGACTGTAAATCTGCCGACTCTGTCTTCGGTGGTTCGAATCCACCTCTGCCCACCAAAAAAGCACCTCATAAATTGGGGTGCTTTTTTGATGGGCAGAGGTGGATAGCGCAACCACAGCGCTTCAGCGCCGTGGTTCGGCTCTCCGACGCAAGTCGGGAGCTTTCGCGGCATGCAGGAATAATCAACTTGCGCAACAAGTAAGTAAGCGAATATCCACTGTATCTAATTTAAAAGCCGAGCCGTATTTTTCTTGTTGTAGAGGTGGTAAACGAACCCGTTGTAGCGAAGCGGAAACAGGTTCGGCAATCCGCCGCAGGCGGTTGCTTTCTCGGCTTGCAGATATGACGGATAGGCGTAATTAGTTAGTAAGCATTCCTTCACATTTCGGATATTTAAAGATTTCTTGTAGATAATTAAATTGCAAAGGATTTATTATTGTTGTAAAATATTATCTGTGACTTATGCTTATACGATATAGTTGTTTAAGTATAATAAATTAACTCTATTGGTGAATTATTATGTTTTGCAAAGATTCGATTTCAAGAGAGGCGGAAAGAGAAGCTATGATAAAAAAATGGTTTGATATGTGGCTTTCTGGAAATTGCGAAGGAATAGACGACGTTTTCAGCGACGACATTGTTTACATTGAAAGCTGGGGACCTGAATATAAGGGAGCACGCAAAATAAAACAATGGTTTGAAGAATGGAACACAAGAGGGAAGGTCGTTGCGTGGAATATTAAACAATATTTTCATAAAGAAGATCAAACCGTTGTAGAATGGAGTTTCGCAAACGTAATGAACGACGGAAAAGAAGAAAAATTTGACGGTGTTTCTTTGATAAAATGGAATAACGGCAAGATATGCTTTTTAAAAGAATTCGGTTGTAATACGGACAATTACGATCCATATTGCTACGGCGACAAGCCTGTATTTAAAGAGCAGAAATGCAATTGGTTTTAATAGGTACAATCTGATATTTCGCATAATTTATAAAAAAGCAGGCGCTGTTTCGGCGCCCGTTTTTTAATTTAATAACTATTTCATCAGTTTATTTTACAACATTCAATTCTGCTGTAATAATTCTGTCATTATCCGTATCTATGAATACAAGAACGGTTTTACCTGCGTTAACTTTCGTTATGTCAAAAGAGATCCACGCGCCGATAGCGTCCGCTCCGTTACTGCCGACGATCGGCTCGATGCGGCGTATCGCGTCGTCGGGAATGACGTCCTGGTTCATAGAATATACCTTTGCATAAGACATAGTAGAGTAGCCGTCGGGGTTTGCGTAAACTGAATTGAGTATCGGCTCTGAACCGAAATCCACCTCAATGCCACGCGAAAGGTCAGCTTCTGTAGTCAACTGATCATAATCTGTCCATTTAAGACCGTTTTCGCCTTCTGGGATTATATTTATTTCGAATTCCACGCGTACGGTCACGTCCTCTTTCGGCATCGTAAACGTAAATTTTCCGTCTTCTCCCTCTGTGCAAGCGGCGTCGTTTGCCAGAACTTTATTGACCTTAAGGAAATCCCATGCGTCGACTGTTACGGTGACCGTTTTGCCTGATGTTGTCAGAGATTTGTCCGTGCTAACGGTATAATAGTCTTTAAATACGTCTGTTTTTTCAGTTGTGATCTTGTAACTTTCAGGGGTTTTGTCGACAGGCTCTTTTTGGTCGGAGCAGCCGACTGTCAAAGTTGCCGATAATGCGCAAAGAAGCAATATCGATATGATCAATATAAACGATTTTTTCAATCCGAACACCTCCGTATTTTTATATAATAATTATACAATAAAACAGCGCGTTTGTAAATACCGATTTAAACGAGAAGGGGATTGCATATTGACATATTCTCTTTATATTATATAATTATTATTAAGGGTAAATTATGGCGTATCTGATAAGGTCTATAATAAAGTTTACGTTCAATAAGAAGATATTTACTGCGCTGATTTTAGTCATCGTGATTTTTTCTGCGGTATTTTCAGCGTTTACCGTGCGACTGGGCACGGCGTTCGCTTACGACGGCACGACAGAAGAAAATATCCGTCTTTCTCTTTGCTTTCTGAGCGACAAAAAGATAGCCGGAGAGGCAGAAAAGAATATCGACAAAGTATAGAGCAAACCGGGTATCGCTGAATTGAAGAGGAGAAAGGTCAATCAGCTTTCTGGCGGTCAGAAGCAAAGGGTAGCGATAGCGCGCGTAATAATTAAAAATCCGCTGCTTATAATTGCGGACGAACCTACGGGGGCACTCGACAGAAACACGGCTAACGAAATTACAGACGTGCTTATTAATGCTGTAAAAGAAAGCGGTGCGACTCTTATAGGATACTGTGATAACCGAACGCTTCGATAAGGTCGTAAGGCTCGAAAACGGAAACTTAAGCGAATAACGCCGCACATAGGATAAAGGAGATATTATGAACGACAGACCATTTGTACCCGAAAATATGTTCTTTCAGGGGTGTTACAATCCCGCATACGAGGAACAGATCAGAAAGTGTAAAGATAAGTGCTTTGAATACAATAAGCTCAATCCGAACGATCGCGAAACGCAGAGTATAATGTTGAAGGAAATACTCGGCAGCGCGGGTAAAGACGCAATAATCGTGCCGCCGTTCTGGTGCGATTACGGCTATAATATCCATGTCGGAGACAGCTTTTATGCCAACCACAATATGCTGGTGCAGGACGGTTTACCCGTAAAATTCGGAAACAACGTGTTTATCGGACCCAATTGCACTTTTACGACCGCCGAACACCCGATAGATCCCGAACTACGTAAAAAGGGCGTTGAGATAGCAAAGTCGATAACGGTAGGAAACAACGTCTGGATAGGAACGGGAAGCATTATACTGGGCGGCGCGACAATTGGAGACAATACGGTAATAGGCGCGGGAAGCGTTGTTACGAATCCGATACCCGCAAACGTAGTCGCGGTCGGCGTGCCGTGTAGGGTGGTAAGAGAGATATCGGAAAAAGATAAGACGGCTTATCCGTTTTATTCGGATATCAGATAAATATGAAATAAGCAAAATGCCGCAGGATAAATTCCGCGGCGTTAACTTATTTGCCGACAAGATAATCGAGAGAGCAGTTGAAGTAGTCTGCAAAATTTACAAGAGTTACGAGCGAAGGGATTTGTTTGTTTCGATACCAATTGTGTAATTGTTGCTGGGAAACTTTAGTTTCTTTCGATATTTTATAACGTGTTTTACCGCTGGCGTTTATAGCTTGCCTCAATCTTTCGGAACAGACGGAAGTCAATACGTAGTTTTGGCAATAGTCGTATTCTTCGTCAAAACCGAACAAATAATCAAGCGTGCAATGAAGCGAGTTCGCAAGTTTTACGGCATTTTGAACAGAAGGTACGCAATTACCCGATAAGAAATCGTACAGTCTTGAATCTGTTATGCCGCTGGTATCGGAAAGTTCTTTTACAGCAATATTTCTTTCTATAAGAATATCGTTTAAACAATCGGAAAAATATTTAAATCTGTCCATATTACAAAACCCTGTTTTTCTTAAAAAAATTATCGCAATTCATGCTATAAAATACTTGTCATACCCGTGAAAGATTATTATAATTAAAATATGGACAGCAAAGAGAAATACAATAATTTATATTCTTCCGATTACGAAACGTTGAACGATTTCTGCGAGGAACTGCATGTTGCGTTTAAAGAACTGTTTATATGCGACGTGAAAAGAGACAAAAACAATTTTGAAATAGAATTTAAAAACGGAGGCAAATTCAGAGTCTCGGTTACTGAAAGCGCTTCAAAAAACTGACGTGTATATTATCTAATAAACAGCTCCCTCTTAAAGAGAGAGCTTATTTTTTTCAGACTTTCTTGACGCCGTTTACGCGTTTACGTAAACGGTTTTAATTTCGTCAATAAATTTCATATTTATTGAAAACGTTGCATTTTTCGTCATTTTTGCGGATTTATAATATTTTTACTATTAAAAAGGAGAGCAAAAATGCAACTTAGTATGGTAAACAACGGCGACTGCGTGATTGCCGCTTTCGACGGGGAACTGGACGAACATACGGCGGCGAACGTACGCACAGCCCTGGACAGCCGCATTGCGCGCG
The DNA here is from genome assembly GCA_949298505.1 of uncultured Christensenella sp. Lineage (GTDB taxonomy): Bacteria > Bacillota > Clostridia > Christensenellales > UBA3700 > Ornithoclostridium. The sequence goes on from CASFWW010000019.1 coordinate 4,207, forward strand.
GCGACTTCAGAAACTTCGTTTTCGACTTTTCGCGTCTGAAATTTATGGACAGCACCGGCATAGGCGTATTGCTGGGAAGATACAAAGCGTTAAAACGAAAGGGCGCCGGGATATACATTTCTTCGCCCAATCCGCAGGTGGACAAGATCCTTTCGCTTGCGGGAATTTATTCAATCATTCAAAAAATCAATCTGTGAGGTCAATATGAACAAACTGTATATAAAAATTACCGCCGATATCGCCAACGACGCTTTCGTCAGAAGCACCGTAGCCGCGTTTTGCCTTGAGCTTGATCCGACCGTCGAACAGATAGACGATGTTAAGACCGCGGTTTCAGAAGCGTTCACAAACTGCGTGATACACGGCTACGAAGGCAAAGAAGGCAATTACGTTTATCTGGATCTTTGTGTAGACGACGGAAAATTGTCAATAATCATCAGCGACGGAGGAAAAGGCATCGAGAACGTAGAAAAAGCCATGGAACCGTTTTTTACGACAAAACCGGATGAAGAGCGCAGCGGTATGGGCTTTACGCTTATGAGTACGTTTATGGACGAGATCCGCGTGGATTCCACGCCGGGTAAAGGCACGACGGTGACAATGGTGAAAAATATCGGGAAAGAGGTTGCTTGATGCTGGATTACACGGAGACTGTCTCGCTTATCGTTGCGGCTCAGAACGGCGACGAAAGCGCAAAAGAAAAGCTGATCGTAAACAATATGCCGCTGATCAAATCGATCGCCGCGCGATACCGCAACAAAATGATCGAATACGACGATCTGTTGCAGCTCGGAGCGATGGGCCTTGTCAAAGCGATCAACAATTTCGACGTCTCATTCGGCGTGCGCTTTTCTACGTATGCGGTACCGATGATCGCGGGAGAGATAAAGCGTTTCATCAGAGACGACGGCGCGATAAAGGTCAGCCGTTCGCTCAAGGCGGTCTCAATGAAGATACAGCAGATCACCGGCGAGTACAAGCAGTTGCACGGCGACGCGCCGACGGTCGAATATCTTGCCGAAAAGCTCGGTATCGACGCGCAGGAAGTCGTATTTGCGATGGACAGCAGCAAGTATCCGGTCTCGCTTTACGAAAAGTATGACGACGACAATTCTCAGTGCGTGATAGACAAACTGACGACGGGCGAAAGCGGAGACGACGAGATCGACAAAATGATCCTCAAAGATTTCATAAAAACGCTCCCCAAGCGGGAAAAGACGGTTATCGTTCTCAGATATTTCAGAGACAAGACTCAGAGCGAGATCGCGAAGATCCTCGGAGTTTCTCAGGTTCAGGTCTCCAGGATAGAGAGCAAAATAATAAGTGAAATGAAAAAAGCCCTGGCTTGACGCAGGCGGCGCAAAAGCGCCGCTTTTATTTTGCTCATACGGATAAAATCGGCTCAAAGGCAAATAATACGGATGAACCGGAAACGGTCGACATTATGCGGAGGTAAGCATGTTGAATCACGGGGAAGGTTACAACGAATACAAAGAATCTGTTTTTCCGATAGCGAAAAGGCGCGGAGAGGTGCATGACAATGGACAAGAAAGAATATGCGGAACTTGTAAAAGAAGCGACTCCCAGGACTAAGGAAGGCAGAACGATTTTATGCGCGTTTGCGATAGGCGGTCTCATCTGCATGATAGGACAGGCGTTCTCAGACGTGCTGACCGCGCTTTTGCCCAGCTTTGACGACAAGAAGATAGGCGCGCTTACCGGCGTCGTTATGATCTTTCTTGGCAGTCTGCTTACCGGGCTCGGCGTATACGACAAGATCGGCTACTATGCCGGCGCAGGCTCCGTATTGCCGATCACCGGTTTTGCAAATTCGATTGTTTCTCCGGCGATAGAGTACAACAAGGAAGGGATAGTTTTCGGACTTATGGCAAAAATGTTTTCCATCGCCGGTCCTGTCATCGTTTCCGGCGTATGCGCCTCTGTCGTGATAGGCGTGATTTATTACGTGATAGGTTTGTTTTGATGAAAAAGGGCAGGCAGACTTACGTTATCGAAAAGAAGATATACATTTCAGATACGGCTACGATTGCGGGCGTAGACGAAGGGAACGGCAGGCTCAGAGACTTTTTCGATTACGTCATAGACGAGAGCGAATTCGGCTGTAAATCGCATGAAAAAGCGGAAATAAAGCTGAGAAAACACGCGATAGAAAGCCTTCTCACTTCATCCGGAGTCAAAGCGGAAGAAATAGACGCTATATTAGGCGGCGATCTTCTGAACCAGCTTGTGCCGTCCGGTTTTTCTGCGCGCGAGTTCGACATCCCGTTCTGCGGGCTGTACAGCGCGTGCGCCACGTTCGGACAGGCGCTTGCGACAGGTGCGCTTCTGCTTGAAGGCGGAGCGGAAAAAGTGATCTGTTGTACCAGTTCGCATTTTGCAACCGCAGAAAGGCAATACCGTTTTCCGCTTGAGCTGGGCACACAGCCGCCTCCGACCGCGCAAAGAACGGTTACGGGCGCCGGATGCGCTTTGCTGACGACCGAAAAGCCAAAGCACAGATGCCCGGTGATCACCTCTTTCACACTTGGGAAGGTGATAGACCTCGGGCAGGACGATCCGAACAACATGGGCGCGGCGATGGTGCCGGCGACTCATTCTACGATCACGGCGCATCTGAGGGAGCGTGGTGTCGGCGCAGATTATTACGATCTGATCGTGACGGGAGACCTCGGTAAACTGGGCAGAGAACTGCTTTGCAGTATGCTTGAAAAGGAGTTCGGAGCGGTCAAAGACAGAATAAACGACTGCGGCTGTATGATCTTCAAGGACAGACAGAAATGCGGGCTGGGCGGCTCGGGCGCGGGGTGCAGTTCTCTGGTGTTTTGCAGTTATCTTTACAAAACGATGAAAGAAGGCGGGCTCAAAAGTATTCTTCTGGTGCCGACCGGCGCTATGCTGTCAAAAGATTCTTCGCTTCAGGGCGAGAGTATTCCGGCGATCGCTCATGCCGTTGCAATCGAAATGTAAAATGGAGAGATTATGGAAATATTTCTGACCTATCTGAAAGTATTTGCCGTTGGCGGGCTTGTCTGCGCAATCGGACAAGTGATGATAAACAAGACTAAAATGACCTCTGCCAGGGTGCTTGTGACATTCCTGCTTGCGGGCGCGATTCTGGAAGCGGTCGGATTGTTCAGACATATAGAAGAATTCGGAAAAGCGGGCATTACGATCCCGATAACCGGCTTCGGGAAATCGCTTGCCGCCGGCGCGATCGAAGGCGCGAAGCAAGGACTTTACCAGGCGTGTACCGGCGGACTTGCGGCAGTGGCGGCAGGACTCAGCGCGGCGATATTGTTCGGATTCGTGATCGCTTTGATCTCCAAGTCAAAACCCAAAAGCGCATAAGACTTTTCAGGCGGCAGTTGCCGCCTTTTTGTGTTCCTTATTCTCAAGCCGGCATATAATATAACGTGGTAGTCTGCGTGAAGAAAAGAAAAAAGAGAAAGATCGTGATCGCGATCATATTGGTCGTTGCCATTGCTGTGGCGGCAGGCGTTTACGTGCGTTCAAACGTCGTTCCGCTCGTTACGGATAAGGCGTATTATTCCATACGCGGCGAAGCTGTGCGCGCGCTGAACAACGCCTATCAGAAAACGGTAGAAGAAATGTCTGTGCTGGGGTATTCGGATTTCGTCACGGTGACTTACGACGGCGAGGGCAGGATAAATCTGATCAGCGTGGATATGCTGAAAGTAAACACGGTCATGAGCTTTATCAGCACCGTTGCGCTGGACGAAATGCAGTCTATCAGGACAGACGGCGCAAACGTGCCTCTCGGTGCGTTCAGCGGCATAATGTTGCTCGGAGACAGCGGCGGCGACGTGAAAATCGAAGTGGAGACTGTGGGTATCGCTGAATGTAATTTCCGCTCGGATTTCACGTCTGTGGGAATAAACCAGGTCAGGCACACTCTGTACATAGACATAGTTGCGACGGCAAACGTCGTGCTTCCTCTGTACGCAAAAGACGTATTCTGCGAAAGTTCGCTCGTGCTTTGCGAAAACGTCATCGTGGGCGACGTGCCGGAATTTTATCTGCAAAATCAGGGCGTTTTCGATATTTCGGGCACAAAACAGTTGCCGTAAGCGTTTTTTTATTGTAGAATATTAGAAAAGCTACGACACGGGAACGTGCCTTGACAAAGCTTCCGACAGAGATTTCGCCCGGTACGCTGAAAGGGCGATTCGGTCAGCTTCAAGGGAATTCGCCCGTCAGCTCGGTCTTTGAACGGAGTAGGAGACTGCGGTGGCGCGTTATAGCCGCAACGAGGTCCGTGAGATTCGGACGAATTTAGGTGGTACAGCGTGAGAACGCCCTAATGCAAAAGGGACGTTCTTTTTTTATAACGGAGGATCTATGAAAGAAAAAATCGAGAACCTTATGCGCGAAGCGCTCGCCGCGGTCGAAGAGGCAGAGAGCATTGCGGATCTCAGCAAGGTCAAGGTCAGATATCTCGGCAAAAACGGTGAACTTACCGCGCTTCTCCGCGGTATGAAAGACGTGCCGGCGGATCAGAGACCTGTCATCGGCGGATACGTCAACGAGGCGAGAGACGCGATCACCGGCGCGGCGGAAAGCAGAGAAAAAACTCTCAGAGCCAAAGAAACAGAAGAAAAGATGCTCAAAGAGAGCATTGACGTGACTTACGAGCCGGCAGACGTCAGATACGGCAGTCTGCATCCTTGCACGCTCGTAAAGAACGAGATCGTTGATATATTTACCTCTCTGGGTTTTTCCGTGGCTCAGGGGCCTGAGATCGAACTGGATTTCTTCAATTTCCAGGCGCTCAACATCCCCAAGGACCATCCGGCGAGAGATATGCAGGACACCTTCTACCTCGGCGACGAAATGCTGCTCAGAACGCATACGTCTCCCGTTCAGGTCAGGACCATGCTTGACAAAAAGCCGCCGATAAGGATCGTCGTACCCGGCAAGGTATACCGTCCGGACGACGACGCGACTCACAGCCCTATGTTCCAGCAGATCGAAGGTCTCGTCGTGGACAAGCACATCACGCTTTGCGACCTCAAGGGGATCCTTTCGCTGTTTGCGAAGGAACTGTTCGACAAGAACACGAAGATCAGGTTCAGACCTTCGTATTTCCCGTTTACCGAGCCGAGCGTGGAAGTGGACGTCACCTGTTCACAGTGCCACGGCAAGGGATGCAGACTTTGTAAAGGCACCGGCTGGATAGAAGTGCTCGGCGCCGGCGTGGTCAACCCCAAAGTGCTTGAAAACTGCGGCATAGACAGCAACGAATACAGCGGCTTTGCTTTCGGCATGGGTATCGAACGCATCACGATGATAAAATACGGCATACCCGACATGAGGATCCTTTTCGAAAACGACGCCAGATTCCTCAGGAGTTTCAGATAAGAGGTGAATTATGAAAGTATCTTTGAATTGGCTTAAAGATTTCGTCGATATCGACGTGGACGTGCACGAACTTGCGGACAAGCTCGTCTCCGCCGGTTTCGAAGTGGAAGAAATAATAGACAAGGCTTCCGAGATGAAGAACGTCGTTCTCGGAAAGATAGTAAAACTCAGCAAACATCCTGACGCCGACAAGCTTCAGATATGCGCGATCGACGTCGGCGCAAAAGAAACCGTTCAGATCGTCACCGGCGCGCAGAACGTCGCGGAAGGCGACCTTGTGCCGGTTGCAATGGACAATTCGCTCCTTCCCACCGGTCAGGTGATAAAGAAGGGCAAACTCCGCGGCGTTGAATCGTTCGGCATGCTTTGTTCCGGCGAAGAACTCAGGCTCACAGAAGCGGAATACAAGGGCGCGGGCGTTTACGGCATCCTGATAATGAACGGCGAGAAATATCCTCTCGGTACGGACATGAACGTCGTGCTGGGCAACGACGACGTGATCCTGGACATCGGCGTGACCGCGAACAGAAGCGATTGCAACAGCGTTCTAGGCATTGCGAGAGAAGTTGCGACCGTGCTCGGAAAATCGCTCAGAATGCCCGAAATCGGCTTTGAATGCGAAGCGGGCGACGTAAACGACTACGTAAGCGTAAAGGTTGAAGATACCGCGCTGTGCCCGAGGTATATGGCGGCGGCAGTACGCGACATAAAGATTTGTCCGTCCGCCGAGATCATACAGAAAAGACTGAAAAGCGTGGGACTCAGACCGATCAGCAATTTCGTTGACATCACCAACTACGTCCTGATCGAGATAGGTCAGCCTATGCACGCGTTCGACGCAGACAAGCTGGGCGGAGCTCAGATCGTCGCAAGACGCGCGGTGAACGGCGAAAAGATCGTCGCGCTGGACAACAAAGAATATACGCTCAACGACAGCATGCTTGCCATCTGCGACAAAGAAAAGCCGTGCGCGATCGCAGGCGTCATGGGCGGCAACAACAGCTGCGTGGACGAAAACACCAAGGACATCATATTCGAAAGCGCGAAATTCGCGCGCGACAACATACGCCGCACCGCGAGAACGCTCAATCTCCATTCAGATTCTTCGTTCAGATACGAAAGGGGCATTGACCTTGAGAGCCAGAGATTGGGGCTTATGCGCGCGCTCACGCTCGTATATAAATACGGCTACGGCAAGATCGCAAAAGGCGTCGTTGATTGCTGCAACGCAGATCTGACTCAGAAAACTCTGCGCGTCGAAGCGTCCAGGATAGACGACATCCTCGGCATCGTGGTTCCGCGCGACAAGATGGTCGCGATACTGAACAGTCTTCAGATCCGGACTTCGCTTGACGGAGACGTTCTCGTCTGCAAAGCGCCGCTTTTCCGCGATGATATCGAGAATGCAAACGATCTTGCTGAGGAGATCATAAGACTTTACGGCTACGACAAGATCACAGAAACCCTTATGGACAAGGGTAAGCAGACGGTCGGAGGAAAGACCGAAGACCAGAAAGCCGTCGATACCGTCAAGAATATCTGCGTGAACAACGGTTACAGCGAAACGCTGACGTATTCGTTCACTTCACCCAAGGGCTTCGACGTGCTCAGACTTGATAAAGACGATCCGGCGAGAAAATGCGTCACCATCCTCAATCCTCTCGGAGAGGACGGCTCGGTGATGAGGACCACGCTTGCGTACAGCATGCTCGGAGTGCTTGCATCCAACGTACTCAAGAGCGTCAGAAGCGCGCGTTTCTTTGAAGTCGCCAACGTCTATCTGCCTGAAAGCGTGCCCGTCGACAAACAGCCCGAAGAACGCGAAAGACTCGTCGTCGGCGCTTACGGCAAGGACGAGAGCTACTATACCGTCAACGAAGTCGTCAGGACGATCATATACAAATTCGGTCTCAACGTGACGTATAAGCGCTCGGAGCGCCCGTATCTGCACAGCGGCAGAAGCGCGGAGCTGTACGTGGGCAAATTCAGCATAGGTTACGTCGGGGAGGTCCATCCCTCGGTTGCGGCGGCAATGGACGTGAAAGACAGACTCTATATTGCCGAAATCGATCTCGCTTCAGTTGAAAAATACAGGAAGAAAGGCTATAAGTTTGAAGAAATCGGCAAATATCCGCCGGTTGAGAGAGATATTGCCGTTACGGTCAACGAAAGCGTCTCCGCAGCTGAATTGCTCGCATGCGTTACAAGCGCGGGCGGCTCCATGATGAAGAGCGCAAAGATATTCGATATATACCGCAGTGAAGCGATCGGAGCGGGAAAAAAGAGCGTTGCGGTAAATATGGTGTTCAGACTTACGGACAGAACGCTTACAGACGAAGAAGTCAGCGCGAAAGTGGAAAGAGTGCTGACAAAACTCACGTCTCAACTCGGCGCCGTACTGAGATAAACACCTTTCCGGGCGCGCTGTCTTTGCCCGGAGAAAAACAACTGAAATTATATTGACGGTGAAAATATGGAACTGCTTGCACCCGTAGGAAGCATACGCGCGTTGTACGCCGCGATAAACAGCGGCGCGGACGCGGTTTACCTCGGAGTGGACGGCTTTAACGCCCGCGCAAAAGCAGTCGGATTTACGACCGGTAATATCGATGAATATATAGACCTTTGCCGCCTTCACGGGGTAAAGGTCTATATTGCTTTCAATACAGCGGTAAAAGAAAAGGAATTGACAGAACTTGATCGCTACGTCAGAGCCTGCCGGCGCGCGGACGCGTTTATAATTGCAGACCTTGGCGCGCTCGACGTGTTTTACCGTTACGACGTTCCGCTTCACGCAAGCACTCAGATGGGCGTAAACAACCTCGAGGGAGCGCTTTTCCTGCAAAGTAAAGGCTTTTCCCGCGTTGTCGTGGCGAGAGAAACGGCGCGCGAAGATATAATTACGATAAAGAAAAACACAAATCTTGAGCTTGAGTATTTCGTGCACGGCGCGCTTTGCGTAAGTTACAGCGGCTCGTGCCTGTTGTCGTCGATGATGAGCGGAGACAGCGGCAACCGCGGCAGATGCAATCAGCCGTGCAGACTGCGTTATTCTTCCGATCTTTCGGGAAAAGAGGGCTATCTGCTTTCTCCGTCCGAGCAATGCCTGATCACAAAACTCGACGACCTGAGAGAAATAGGCGTAGACAGCCTGAAAATCGAGGGCAGGCTCAAGCAGCCGCATTACGTTTCAACCGTCGTCGACGCATACAGAAAGGTCCTTGACGGAGCGCGCGCGGACGAAAATCGCGTTTCAGGCCTGAAAAAAGTATTCAACAGAGGTGAATTCACATGCGGATACATCTACGACGACACCCGCGGAATAATGTCTCCTAAAGTTCAGAGCAATATCGGCGTGCCCGTTGGCAGAGTGATATACAGCGACAGAACGCGCCTTAAAATAAAAGCGACTCAGCCGCTCAGAGACGGAGACGGCATAAAATTGCTGTTCAAAGGGGAAGAAGCCGGCGGTTTCGGTGTAAAAATAATCGGAGAGGAGAAAAACGTATATACGCTCGCGGCAAGATCCGTATATCCCGTAGGTTCGGAAGTCAGAAAGACGCTTGATTCCGAAATTGCGGACGAAGAGATAAATCTTGTCAAATTGCCGATAGAACTTAATTTCAGGGTGAACGAAGATATGACGGTAAGTCTGACGGCTTCGGGAGCGGGAGCGAGCGTGTCGTGCGCTGCGAAAGCGGAGGAGGCGAAGAGCAGACCGATGTCCGCATCCGAGATAGGGGAGTCGCTTGCAAGGCTTGGAGAAACTCCGTTCAGCTGCGAGACAGTCAACGTCGATCTGTGCGGAAGGGAGATATTCATGCCGAGGTCGGCTGTCAACGCTTTGAAGAGAGAAGCGGTTTCAAAGCTGACTTCCGCGATCCTGAATGTCTATGAAGAAGGACGGGTAAGGTGTGATTTTTCAAACTGCAAGCTTTCAACAACAACACGGAAAAAGAGCGGAGAACGCAGGCTGATAGTAAACACGGACGATTTTTCTCATATATCGGCATTGAGTAGCGAAAATATAGATATAAGTTATCAAATTTACGATTATAGCCAGTTTTTTTCGCAAATAGATATATTTTTAGGCTTAATTCAGAATAATTCCAGCGTATATCTTCACCTCTCTCCGGTGGTGAGAGGCAGTGAGATCGACGTTGTAAGAGATATTTTGAACAAATGCAGAGGAAACATAGCAGGTTTGATCTGTGAGAATTATTACACATTGCAACTTGCGAAAGAATACGGCTTCAAAAGCGTTGCCGGTATAAGATTAAACGTATACAATTCCCGTTTCAAATGTGTTTCCGGCGCAGACGACGTGATACTTTCGCCCGAACTTACCCTAAGCGAAGCAGACGACGTAAATGACAGCGACGCGTTCGTTTACGCATACGGGCTTCTGCCCGTGATGACGTTGTGTCATTGTCCCGTTCAGGTAAGTACGGGGTGCAACTGCCGCGACTGCGCGTACGACGGAGACTTTTATTATCACGACAAAAAAGCCGATTATCTTATCAAGAGAATAAGGATAAAACGCTGTACTTTCGAACTTTTCAATCCCGCTCCCGTCGATATATCGGCAAAAGCGGATAAAATACGTTACAATTTGTATATAAATATGGTAAACTGTAAACGTGATCCTCTTGAAGTGATAAAGAGCGTTACAGCCGGAGGACGACCCGTCCCCGGTTCAAACTGCGCTCATCTGTTCAGAGGAGTAAAATAACATCGCTTTCCGCCGCGGCGGATCGCGTCAGACGGCGGCATATGACTTCTGAAAAAGAATTAAAATCTCTCGAATTCGACAAGATACTGAAAATTCTCAGCGGCTACGTTTTTTCGCAACCTGCCGCAGAACTTGTTCTTTCAATAAAACCCGAAAACGACCTTGAAATCGCGCGGCAGCTTCTCGAGCGCACGATCCAGGCAGACAGAGCTTCATACGAATTCTGTTGTTCGCCTTCGTTTTCGATAGACGACATTTCGGAATATATCGAAGCACTCAGAAAAGACGCCACTTTGGGATGCAAAGCGCTTCTTCAGATCGCGAGAGTGCTGTCATGCGCCCGTACTTTCAAGCTTTCAGTTTCCAAAATTCCCGAAGGGGAATGTCCTCTCATTGCCGAATACGCGATAAATATGTTCACCGACGCCGACGCTGAAAAGCGTATCGCAGAATCGATCATGAACGAAAACGAGCTTTACGACGGCGCTTCTTCAAGACTGAGAGAGATACGCGGCGCCATCCGCCGTACAAACGACAAGATAAAGCAGAAGCTGAACGGCTACATCAGTGGCGGATATTCCAAATATCTTCAGGACAATATCGTGACCGTTCGCGGAGACAGGTACGTCATTCCCGTAAAAAGCGAATGTCAGGGGCAGATCCCCGGGCTTGTCCACGACAGGTCTTCTACCGGCGCGACGGTATTTATCGAGCCTTTGGCGGTTGTGGAACTCAACAACGAACTGCGAGGGCTTCTCAGTGACGAACAGAACGAGATCGCGGAAATTCTGAGATCGTTGTCTTTTATGCTTTCTCAGATCGTCGACGGCATAGAGCGGTCTTTCAGGACGATCGCAGAGGCTGACTGCGTGTTTGCAAAGGCGCGCTATGCAAGAGAGATAAAGGCGACGCCGCCCGTTCTCAACGACGACGGGATAATCAACATACGCAAAGGACGTCACCCTCTGATCGACGCTAAAAAAGTCGTGCCTATCGACGTCAGGCTGGGAGAGGATTTCAAGGTGCTTCTGATCACCGGACCCAATACCGGAGGAAAAACCGTCACGCTCAAACTTGTTGGATTACTTTCGCTGATGGCAAGTTCGGGCATGTTCGTGCCGTGTGAAGAAAACAGCAGACTTGCCGTGTTTGACGGCGTGTATTGCGACATCGGCGACGAACAGAGCATTGAGCAGAATCTCTCCACGTTCTCGTCACATACCGTGAATCTGATCAGGATAACTTCGCAGGCTGACGACAACAGCCTGGTGCTTCTCGACGAACTCGGCGCCGGTACCGATCCGGCGGAGGGCAGCGCGCTTGCGATCGCGGTGATAGAATATCTTCTTTCACGCAACTGCCGTTGCATCTCGACCACGCATTACAACGAGCTGAAAGAGTATTCCTACCGCGCGGAAGGGGTATCCAACGCGTCTATGGATTTCGACCCTGAAACCTTTGCGCCGGTATACAGATTGCTGATCGGCGTTTCGGGAAGTTCAAACGCTATAAAAATCGCTTCAAAACTCGGGCTTTCGCGCAGTATCACAGACAGAGCGACCGCGCTTCTCAGCGACGAGAAGGTGAGTTTCGACAGCATCATTGCCGCTGCGGAAAACAGCAGAAGACAGGCGGAAGAACTAAAAAAAGAAGCGGCAAGGCTTGAAGAAAAGGCGCGCGAGGAGTACAGAAAGGCTTCCGCGCTTGCGGTTCAGGCAGAAGAAAAGAACAGAAGGCTTGAAGAAAAACTGGCAAAGAAGGCGACAGAACTGCTCGGAGATTATCTTGACGAAGCGGACGAAATTATCGGCGAAATGAGAGAAGACCTCAGGCGCGGCGACGAGCAGGCGCTTTTCGAGGCGAGAAAACGCAGAAAACGTCTTGAAAACATTCAGATAAGAAAAGAGGGCGAAGAAGTTGAGGAGAAATACGAAAAAACGGGCGGCGAGATATCCGTCGGAGATAGCGTATTCGTGAAAAAGCTCAACTCCACTGCCAGAGTGACGAAAATAGACGAAAGGAAAAAGAAATATACCGTTACCTGCGGCAATCTCACAACGGTCGTTCCGTTCGGAGAGGTCACCAGGATAAAAGTCACGCAGGAAAAGAAAACACCGAGACGCCGTATCCTGCCCGATACGACTGAAGGTTGTCCTCACGAACTCAACGTGATAGGTCAGACCGTTGATGAAGCGACGTTCAACGTCGAAGCCTATCTTTCTCGCGCGCTGATGTGCGGGTTGAAAGAGGTCAGGATAGTTCACGGCAAAGGAAGCGGCGCGCTGAGAGCGGGACTGCACGCTTATTTTTCAAAAAATCCGGTGATAGAATCGTTCAGGCTTGGCAAATACGGTGAGGGAGAGGACGGCGTGACCGTGTTGACTCTCAAATGAACGCATATTCTCTGACTTACACGTTCGACAAGAAAAAACCGTTGAAAACCGCGCTTCTTGCGGTCGCGCTCGGCGTGGATCTTTTCGATCTCGCATTTCTGATCTCCGCGTGTTCCGGGGATTATATAAAATTCGCTTACGTCGCTTTCGGCATTGCGGTCACGCTTGCGCTCAGACTGCCGACGCTGAAAATGACTTACTCGGTCAAATACGTCTTCAAGGACGGTCTGAGCGTATACAGGATATATCCGCACAGGCAGGAACTCGTCTTCTGTCTCGGTTCGGAATTCGAAATATATGAATTGCCCGGAGAAAGCAAAACTATTATTCCCGAAAACGTTGTAAAATTGTATTATGCCGAGGGTGAAACAAGTATTTACCGCATAGATTCTCCTGACGGCAGTTATGCGCTCGCACTTGACGATTACATGCTCGCGCTCATTCTTTCGTTTTACGACAAAAAACTTACAAAATGCGGCGAGAGAGGCTGATTTTTCTATGCCGATTTGCCGTTGAAAGTGTGATTGCTTATCGTTCAACGCTTTTTGTCGGCTACCGACCGAGGACTGACATTCATTATGCTTGACACGAACATGCGTGAAAGTGTTCTGATGCGGCGCATGCGCAAGTACATTTAAACGCTTGCGGGCGCGCGTTTACTGTGATAGAATTATGCGGTAGACGGCTTTTGCCTGAAAGGAGAAAAGATGATATATCTGGATAACGCCGCGACCACGGCTATGTTTCCCGAATGCGTCGACACAATCAGAAAATATGCGGTTGACGAGTACTTCAACCCGTCCGCTTTGTATGCGCCCGCGATCACTGCGGCAAAGGCTGTAAAAGAGGCGCGCGGACAGATCGCAAAGGCGCTCGGATGTTCTGCCGACAATATAGTTTTTACCGCTTCCGGCAGCGAAGCCGACAATTTCGCGCTTTCGTGCGGACCGAGGAAAAAGAAGGGGAAAATCATAATTTCGGCAGTGGAACATGCGGCGGTTTTTAACTGCGCAAAGGCGCTTGCGGACAAAGGTTACGAACTTTGCGTCGCGCCTTGCGACAGATACGGCAGAGTTCTTGAGGACGAATTTGTAAAACTTCTGGACGACGACGTGGCGATGGTTTCGGTTATGCACGTCTGCAACGAAACGGGGGCGCTCAACGATATAAAAAAGCTGTGCGAAGAGGTCAGAAAGCGTTGCAAAGACGCAGTATTTCACAGCGACGGCGTACAGGCGTTCTGCAAAGTCGCGTTTTCTGTTAAAGATCTGGGCGTTGACATGTATTCGGTCAGCGGGCATAAGATCCACGCGCCCAAAGGTATAGGCGCGCTTTATATCGCACCCGGACTGAATCTGCAGCCCTTCGTTTACGGCGGAGGACAGGAGAGGAATCTGCGTGCAGGCACGGAAAACGTTGCCGGAATATGCGCTTTCGGTTATGCCGCAGAGCGGATGTCGTCGAATATACTGAGCAATTTCAACAGGCAGAAGGATCTTCAGAAACGTCTGATCGAAGGGCTTGTCACGGCATTTCAGGACGCAGTGAGAATAAATACCGACGTAAATCAAAGCGGAGCGCACATAGTCAGTTTTTCGTTTAACGGCATACGCGGCGAAGTCATGCTTCATTTCCTTGAGAGCAAAGGCATTATCGTGGGAACGGGCAGCGCCTGCTCCTCGAAAAAGTCAGCCGAAAGGATCCCGTCTGCGCTCGGATTGAACGGCGCTTTCAGAGAAGGCACGCTGAGGATAAGTTTTAACGAAAATACGTGCGAAAACGACGTGGACGCGCTTCTTGCCGCACTCGTAGACGGCGCAAAATTACTGGGAAAATACAGGAGAGTTTAATGAAAAGTAAGGTCATATTGCTGAGGTTCGGAGAAATATTTCTGAAAGGCAGGAACAAGAGTTATTTCGAAAAACTGCTGATCGACAACATCAAGGCGAAACTTGCGGACGTCGACTGCGAGTTTGTCAGGACTCAGAACAGATATTATATCGAAAATTATGACGAAAGCCTGACCGACGAGATAAAAAGGCGTATGAAACAGGTTTTCGGTCTTCATTCGCTGAGCGTTGCGACAAAGGTGGAAACAAATTACGACGCGCTCAGGCAGACTGCGCTTGAATACGCTCCGGACGTGGAGGCGACTTTCAGGGTAACCGTAAACCGCGCGGACAAGTCTTTAGACAAAAACTCCGCGCAGATCGGCGCAGACGTGGGCGCATACGTCCTCGAAAGGAGAAAAGGTTACAAGGTCGACCTGCGCAAGCCTCAGATCGAGATAAAGATAGACATCAGAGAAAAGGGTTATTCATACGTGTTCAGCGACGTCGAGATGTGCGCTCAGGGTATGCCTGTTGGCTGTTCGGGCAAAGGCATGCTGCTTTTGAGCGGCGGTTTCGATTCTCCGGTGGCGGGTTACAGAATGGCGCGCCGCGGCATGCAGATATGCGCAATTCATTATCACAGTTTTCCCTACACAAGCGAACAGGCGAAGCAGAAGGTGATAGATCTGGCGCAGGTACTCACGGAATACGCCGGTGAGATCAGACTTTTCGTCGTGCCGTTCACCGAGATCCAGTTTGCGATACACGAAAATTGCAGAGCGGATTATATGATAACGATAATGCGCCGCATTATGATCGAAATCGCGGAAAAAGTCGCCAAAGAAAACGGCTGCGGCGCGCTGATCACCGGTGAAAGTCTGGGGCAAGTCGCAAGCCAGACTTTGCCCAGCCTTACCGTTACCAACGACGCCGTTCAAAGTCTGCCTGTTTTCAGACCGCTTATCGGAATGGATAAGTACGAGATAATGAAAACTGCGGAGGAGATAGGCACGTATAAACTCAGCGAGCTTCCGTATCAGGATTGCTGCACGGTATTCCTTCCCAAAAATCCCGTGATCAAACCTTCTGTGGAGATAGCCGTCAAGGAGCAGGCGAAGATAGAAAACCTCGGTCAGCTCGTTTCAGATGCGATAGCGAATATCGAGACGGTTGTTCTTAAGCCTCACAACTGATAATCGTCAAGAAACAACGCGCCGTTTCATCAGATAAAGCGATTAAACGATGCGTTTAAACATTAGTGCATTTAAAGTAAGACGTCAAACAGAATAAAGTCGTTAAACAGCAATAGATTCACAGCGCAAAACAGAGACCCTGCATTATTTGCAGGGTCTTTTAACGCTTTGGGTGAATTATACTTTCAAGTGCAACACTTAGATAAGAAAAAAAAGAAGTTCATATGAATCTGTTGTATAATTAAAATTGCAACAAAAAAACACAACAAGGAGATCCATATGAACTATACTCATCTTACCATAGAAGAACG
>CASFWW010000020.1:0-87554 GCA_949298505.1 uncultured Christensenella sp.
GCAGAACTTACGTAAGTGGAATTGACAAGCGTGTTGTAATTCTTTCCCGCGATCGTCTTGCCGCTTATAGAGAAGGTGACCGTCTTGCCGCTTGCCGCGTTCTTATTGTTGAACGTAGCCGCCGGGTAAATATCCACAGTGTTTCCTTTGCCGTCCTTGATTATGACTTCCGTTCCTTCCTCGCGGTAATCAATATAATTTCTGTTATTATAGATCATAGTCGCGCTGACAAGGCTGACTTTCACCGGCGTGATATTTCCCTTCGCAACGGTCGTGGACGATACGAAGTAGTTGTTCGTGCCCGCGTTCGAGCCGTCCACCACGTCAATGACGGTGTAAGCGGTATTGTTGAGCCTGAGCGTAGAAGTGTTCGTGAACGTGACTCTGATGCCGGAGCCGGCGTCAAGCGAATCGTATTCAAGCCCGAACACGTCGTTCGTGCCGCTGACGGGACCGTAATTGTTTTCGTATGCAAACGAAGTAACGGACGGATCCGCACCGTAATCGTTGTCGAATTCCTTTGTAGCCTCAGAGAGCTTTATCTCTTTGGGGAACACGAAATAGCTGATCTCGTTCCCGTTTCCGTCCACAAAAGACACCGTCATGTTATCAAGCGTATAGTTGCCCAGCGGACATTTGAAATTGGATATCGCGAAATAGATGTCGTATTCGCCAGCGTCCTTTGCCGCGACCTTTGTCGAAGAACTCTTGTTCGTCGTGTACATCGCGCCGACGGTCAGCGTATACTCGCTGGGCTGGACCTCGTAGCCGCCCTGGGCGATGATCCTCAGATTTTTCTCGTTGAACGTGAACGGTATAGTGCCGGAATTGTCAAAAGTCTTGCCGAGGTAACCGGCTTCTATCACGTAAGTAACGTTGGCTTCAAGTATCTCGTACGGAGTTATCGAAAGCTGTCCGAGGTACATTATATCCGTTTCGGCATTGTTCTCGTAAAGCGCGAAATTCCCGCTGTCAAGTATATTCAGATACACGCCGTAAGTGCCGTAGTTCTTTACGCTCGATTCGTATGTTCCGCCTCCGTTTGCCAGGAAGGTTATCGAGAATCTTATGTCCTCGCCGTTCTTGTATCCTGCCATGATCAGTTCCGCTTTGTCAGAACTCAGCGAAAGTCCCTTGGAAAGGATGGTCGAACCGCTCTGGAACGCCGCCGTATCGTAGGTCGTCCTCGCGTCGTATTCTATCGGCGGAGTTACGCCGCCTTCGACGAATTCCTTCCCGTACATGTCAAGATCCACGTCTGAAAGCGAGATCTGCTTTTTGCGTATCTCTCCGGGATAGCTGCTGAAAGTCTTATAGAACGAAGTGGCGTTGTCTTCAAGCGTCAGATTGCCCGTCTTGACAGAAGTGACGGGAGCGTAATCAGACGTTTCGTCGCTTCCTTCGAACAGAGAGACGGTTGCCGTCTTTATCTCAAGCGCTCCGCCGTTCATTACTGCGTAGCGGAAGGTGAACGCGGTATAATTCGCTACGAATATATAGCCGCTGCCGGCATCCTCGTCGGTATACGAACCGGTGTCCAGGCTGACGTTGTCGCCGCCGATCATGCCTGAGAACGTAGTCACAGAATCGTTGTAATCCCTCGTGCCGTCATAAGTCTTTGAAACGTTTACGCCGCTTTGCGTAACGCCCTTGGGAAGCACGACGGTGTAAATGTCGATGTGGTCGAAGTCAGCGAACATTATCGTGCGGTTGGTCGTGTTGACCTTGGAGTTCTCGCCGCCTTCCGAGCTGAAGCTTATCCTTATGCGGTACGCGCCCGCCTTATCCGTCGAAGACTTAGGCAGCTTTGCTGAATTCAGAGTGCCGTCCGCATTGTCGCGGTAATACGACGGCGACATTACGCTTGCCGAAACGGTTCCGAGACCCAGTTCAGGCATATTTATCGGATTGCCGTCCTCGTCCGCATAATAAAGCATCGGGTCGTCTATCGTCGTGCCGTCGTATATCTTGGCGACGCTGTCGTAGAATACGCCCTCTTCTTCATTATAATAATAGCGGCTGTCGTCCATCGCTATCTTGACCGCTAAGCCCATGACGTAAGTGAACGTATAGTCCGCGCCGTTGTTGTCGCGGTCGAATATTCTGGTAAAGTTGTTGTTGGCTTTCGCCTGTTCCAGCGAAGTCACGTTGTTGTAATAAGACGTATAGCTGACCACAGGCAACGGATCGTCGGGATATACCCAGTTCTCCCTTATTTCCCACACGAACTGAGCGCCGAGGCTGTCGGACGCAAGCGTGATGTTGACCGCGACGTCGGACGTTATGCTCTTCGTCTGGAAGGTCAGGTACGCAGTCGTTTCGGGGTCGTTCATATCCAGCTCAACGCCGTCGTTGCTGCCGAAACCTACCTCATAGATATATACGTTGTTGGGTTTGAACAGATTGTTCCAGTCAGCCGTTCCGTTTACGGTCATCATCGCCGCCGCGCGCGCGCCGACAAAGTCGAGATCTTTATTTCCTCCGCTGTCCATGGTCGACGTTATCCTCGGGAAATACTGGTTAGCGACGTAGAACGTCGTGCCGGAAGCCACGTAAAGCGAGAAGTTGGTCGCGCCTGAAACAGCAGAAGCGTCTACGGCTGTCTGATAATTCGCGTAATTTTCAAACGTGAATGCCGGGACCGTCGTTCCGTCTATCACTTTGTCTTCAAGGTTGACGGTCACGCTTCCGTCCGCGTTCCTGTAAGCCACCTCTGTAAGGCTTGCAGATCCGCCCGGCTTCTGAGCTATCGCGTATATCGCGCTGTATCCGAAAGAATTGTTTTCGAGCAACTGAACCGCCCTGGAAACGACATAGTTGTATTTGTCGAGGAAGTCCGCGCTCGCCTGTCTCGCCGCCGCGTTGTCGCCGTAATACCAGTTGTCCTGATGGAAGGTCTTGTACTGATCGATACCGTACATGAAGTAAATGTTGTTGAGCGTATTCTGCTCCGCAACGCCTGCCAGCTGAGCGCCTATATAGTAGTTTACTCTGCTTGTACCGCTGTAGAATATGTTGTTGTTTCCCGTGCTGAGGAAGTAAGCCGCGCCGTTCCAGTTGCAGATAACGCCGTCGACCATACCGAACTCGTCGGGATTGTTGCTTATAGTATAGGTGGGATGGTCGGAGTTAAGTCCGACGATTGCACCTGCACTGGTAACTTTGTCGCCGTCACTGAAACCGTCCGACTTACCGCCCATATCGAGTTCGCCCCATGCAGTCATCGTACCCGTGCCGTTTATCGTTACGTTATAAACAGTGCTGTCGCTGGTCAGCCATCCTACCACTCCGCCCGCATAAGCGTAAACACTGTCTTGTCTCGGAGACCATGAGAACGAAGAAACCTGTGACTCTGCCCTTATCTCGCTGCCGTCGCTGAGATTGACCGTACAGTTGGATATATAAGAAGGCGCGGACGAAGTACCGTACATAAGTCCCGCAAAGCCGCCGTTGACGGACATCGTGTTGACTTTGTAAGAGAGTTCGTTTATATAGCCTTTCTGCAACTGCGGTCCGCTCGCCGATTTACGGAAACCGTTTACTTTAACGTTGTTCCCGAGAGTGAGCGTGCAGTTGTCGATCGTACCTGCGTTGACTGCGGTAACGATACCTACGTAAAGAGAGGTGCCGTATTCTCTCCAGCTGTCCTGATTTATGACGTCGTGCCATTTAGCGTAATCGATATTGTCTATCGTTACGGAATTGGGTAACGAGAAATCTATGTTCTGTATGGTACCCAGGTTTCTTCCGAGGAAAAGTCCGCCCGCTCTGATACCTATCGAATACAGGGTATCCATCTGATTGAGGTCGACGGACGACAAAGTGTTCATTCCTCCTATGTAGTCCCAGTAATATTCGTTGGCGAGAAGAGCGCCCGCGGGAGTGTTGCCCTTATCGTCGATTACCGCGCTGTGAACGTCTCCGCTGGTGGTTATCGTAACGGTCATGCCGTTGCCTTCGAGTATCTTATCCGATCTCATCGTAACGGCGGTGGCATATTTATGACCTGCCCTGTTGCCGCTTCCCTCCGTCGCATAGTCCACGCTCAGATCGTTGGCGATTATGCCTATGTTTGCGTTTGCATAGCTTGAATAGCTTCCGTCAGTGGAAGCCAGACCCTTCACCGTATCAGCGCCCGCCGACATAAACGTCATCAGCTGCTGAGCGTTGTAAATATAAACTTCGTTATACGTCACGCGTATCATATAGATACCGTTCGGGAACTGCGCCGCAGAATTCGCGATACCCGCAAGCGCCGTCGCGACGTTTACCGTCACAATCGCACTTGACGCTGCCCCGAGATTGCCGACGGAACCGATCGTCTTTATCCTGGACGCGACGTCCGCTCCGCTTTCGTCGTAATAAGCGAGGCTGATGCTCATATCCTTCCAAGAAAGCGTTCCGCTGATGCTGACGTTAAGATTGCCCGACGACGTCCACGTCGTGACCATATCCGCGGTGTTAAGCCTTGAATTGTAAAGGTTGTTGGTCAGCCACAGCCTCATACCCACGCCGCGCAGATCCGGGCTGGTCGAATCTATCGTCACGGGCGCGTATCCGAGGATAGCGACCGCGCTGTTAGAGCCGAATGTCTCGGTATAATCAGCATAATTCGTTCTTGTGGTCCAGTTGCTGTCTCCCTCGTAATCCACCTGCCATACAAGGTTCTTTATATAATCGGTATTCACATTTAAAGCCGAATCTATGACGTTGCCGTCCGCGTCGACGGTCGCGGAAATGCCGTTGAGAATTCTTGCCGCAACAAGTCCGACGCTCGTGTTCGCCTTTGCCCTGACATAACCCTGGAAGTCTATGTAAACGCTGTCCAGCTTAGCCGGGATTATCGCGCCGTACGCGTTGACCACCTGCTGAGCCTTGGTCTTTTCCTCTCCGTCCGCCATAGCCGCGACGCTGTCCGCGTTGACCCCGTTGCCGTAGTTCGCGCCCATAGCGACGACGCCCGCCGTATAAAGGTTTGTCGACGACGTGGTGACTGTGCCGTTTTCATCAAGACCGTTGAACATGTACCCGATGCCGATGACTTTGACGCGCTCTATCGAAGCGATCGAAGTCTCGCTGAAGGAATTTATCACACCGGCAAGGTTTGCAAGCGCAGCAACGCCGTTTGCGTTGGTGCCGGATATCTTCATCGAAGATCTGTATTGCGATTCGAATTTCACGTCGGACAGAGTGCCTCTGAGATCCCCGACCACACCGCCGACTGCCGCAGTATTATGGCTTGCGGTCACCGAAATGAAGCTTTCCGAAGTCAGATTCACACTGAAATTCCTGATCGTGCCTTCGATAGCGATGCCGACCACGCCGCCTGCCGCGACAAGGTTGACCGAGCCGCTCATCGTAATGCCGCCCGCTTTGTCGCTCGTGCCGAACGTGATGTCCCCGATCTCGTCTATAAGCGCGCCCGCGCCCGACTGAGCGCCGACCATTCCGCCGAATATCGAATTGTATTTATTCTTTCCGGTATCGCAGTTGAGCACGATCGTCCTGTCGAAGCTGTAACCGCCGAGCTGAGAGATCTCTCCTTCGTTCACGCCCACCAGCATGCCGTAGATGAATCCGGTCAGAGCGGAAACGTCCAGATCTATGCCCACGTTGGGCGCATTGGCGATCACGTCGCTCGCATTTCTGTATATGTCGTTGCCGTTGCCGGATCCCGTTATCGAAACGTTTGCGTTTGTGAAAGTGCCGTAGTTGATCGCGATAAATTCGCTGATGACAAGATATGTCTGCTTTACGCCGTCGAGGTCGCCGCCGAACGTGTATTCGGCGATATTATTCTCAAAAGACGACGTAACGGAGATCTTGTTGCCGTTGGTCTGCCCGCCGTTGAACGTCTTGCCCTTGCCGAGGATAAGCGGTTGAGTGGGCACCGCGGAGATCGTCACCGTCTGATTGCTGCCCTGGATCTGCATGTCGGTAGCGCCCGACCAGACCTGGTACACGCGGTATACCGAATCGCCTATCGAACGCGATATTTCTCCGTCCACGGTGGAATAAGAGTAATAATCGTAGCTTCCGCTTCCTTTGACCGTGCCGAACGGCTTGGTGCTGAGGAAGCTGAGTACCATATACTGAGTAAATTCGGAATACGCGCTTCCGGTAAGCGCGTAAACGCTTGATTCGAACGAGAACGTCAGGTATCCTATGCCGCCGAACCCTGCGTTGGACACGGTAACGGTCTGTTGCTGTCCGCCGCCCTGACCTACGCCGCCGCTGCCCGTGCCGCCGCTGCCGGTAACTTCTCCGCTGAAACCGGGAGTCGTCACGAACATCTCTCCCGAAGGTTTGTATACGGTCAGCGTGAGCGTGTGCGAAGTCTTGTCAACCGACGCGTCCATCGTCAGGTAGTTTATCGGATTGTCGTCCGAATCCACGAAGGTGAACCCATAGCTGTTCGTCGCGAAATCCGCTTTGTTTCCCGAAACGCCTTCAGACAGCCAGTCAGACGGAGCCATGCCGAACACGCTTATGTATGTCGGATAGACCGCGTTTCCGCCGTGGAACGCAGGCAGAACTTCGGCGTCGTCGCCCTCGACGCTACTGAGCTTGTCGGGGATGAACCAGTAAACGTCGTCGACTGCGCCTTCAGGTATGTCGCCGTATACCGCCGCGATTGCGCCGGTCACGTAGCCGTATCTCGTCTTTGCCTGAGTGTATCCCGTCATCGTGACCATGCCGCCGCTGAGCGCAAACACGCTTTCTTTAAGGGTCGCTTCAGAGTTGTTCGCAAAATCGACAAATCCTATCTTAGAAGCGCCGTCAGCGTTCATCAGACCGACGATGCCGCCGACGAATACGCTCTTTGAATCAGTATTCATAATGTTCGCGGAGATCGCGTAGAAGCCGCCCCAGCCGGTCGCCTTGACGCCGGAAAGCGCGCCGCCGTCGTTCATGCCGACCACGCCGCCTGCGGCAACGTTTCCGTCTCCCGCATTCATGCCGTAATTGACGTTGGCGACAACGTTGATGCCCGTCGCCGTACCCGCATTGTAACCCAACGCGCCGCCCCAGATCGCCAGGTCGTTCGCGCCGAGGTTGATCGTTCTCTGTCCGGGAGTCGTGCTAAGTCTGGACAGATAATCGCTCTGAGCGATCGCGGTGCCGACCGTAACGGTCACGTTGCTGAGCGTGCCGTTGTTGGAACCGACCGCGCCGCCGTAATATATCTTATCCGCATTGAACGTACATGCGCCCGACAGCGTCGCCGTCGCGGAAGAAATCTTTGCCGTATTCACGCCCGCGACAGCACCGAACGAGATCTTGTCGCCGTACGACGCGACAACGCCGCTCATGCTCACCGTCGCGCCGCTGACGACGCCGTTGTTCACACCCGTAATGCCGCCGATAACGCTTGCGCCCGCATTTACGCTCTGAGCAAAGCTTGCGCCGACGTCTGTCAGCGTTCCTTCGTTCACGCCGGCAAGCAAGCCGAACGCGTAACCGCTCGGGGAGAGATTTGCGGACGAAGAAACTGTCAGATCTGAAATTTCCACTTTGTTCACAGCAAAGAAGCCGCCTGCGACCGTTTCGCCGTCGTATTCTGCCGTCGGAAGAACTCCGGATACGTTTATGACGTTACCTGCCGAACCTACGAGTTTCTTGCCCTTGGACGAAGTTTCTCCGCGTTGCGAAGCCGTGCTTCCGTCAAGAGTGAACGTCGCGCCGGACATGAGATTCGCCCTTATCGCGCCGGCGTATGAATCGTAGCCGGAGGAACTCTCTCCTCTCATGAAGTCTATAAGTTGCTGATTTTGACCGTTCGCAACGTCGACCCAGTATTCGATCCTGACGTCGAGAGTGGGCACGTAAGACGTCCCCGCGGCGTAAGTTCCGTTGACCGACGTCGTATAAATATTTCCGCTCAGCGCAGGCGAACCGCCGTAACTGTCGTCAGTCGTGAGAGCGCCGTCTCCGGAATAGTAATAATAAGTCGCGTATGCGCCTATCGACGAAAGCCCGGTTATCTGAGACTTGTCGAACGTGAAAGACCTGGACGTGCCGTTCACGGTTATATTACGCCTAGTCAGGTACTCCGCGCCGCCGTCGTTGCTGTGATCGCTGACCTTGAACAGTATGCCGTCGAGAGCCGTCGCCGTACCCGATCCGTACATTGAAAGCGTGTTGGTCGCCGTCGTTCTCCAGGGCAGTTTGTAGTCGCTTATGTTGTCGGGATAATGCGCCGCAATGCCGGAAAGCGAGCCGCCTTCGACCGCTCCGTCAGAGAGGATACCGGTTATCAGTCCGGTATATCCGCTCAACGCGCTCAGCGTCATTCCGTATGCCGCGTTTGCTATGTTGGTCAGAGCCGTTTTGCTTGCCTTCACGCCCGCAACGCTGTCTCCCGCGCTCACGTTCGCAAGTCCGATAACGCCGCCGACCACTGCGTTTCCGCCGACGGACAGAGAACCTCCGTTGCCCGTGACCTGCACGTCGGAAAGCAACGTCGAATCCTGCAAACCTATAACGCCGCCCAGAGCGGTACGCGTGCCGCTGCCGTTGTCTGCGTACAGGGAACCGCCGTCATAGCTCACCCTGACGCCGTTCGCCACTCCTCTGTTCACGCCGACCGCGCCGCCGACGTAACTGTATGCGCTGTTGCCGCTGAGAGACACGGACTTGCCGTTGTAAGAAACCGTACCGGCAACCGTGCCGAGGTTCACGCCGACGATACCGCCGAACGCGTATGACGCACCTATGTTTGTCGAAAGCGATCCGCCGAACGCGACGTTTACGTTTGTGACAGAAGTGCGGTTTACCGAAGCGAGAACGCCCACCGCGACGAGAGTTTCTCCGTCTCTGTCATAATTCACGCCGCCTGCGGCGCTCGGATTGAAAGTCACGGTGCGCCCGCCGCCGTCGAGACCTCTCGTCTTTACGAAGTCAGCGACTATCGTAACGCCGAGCGTCATATCCGAAGTGAGCGTCGCGCCGTTTGCGCCGGCGGCGAGTATCTTGTGCGTTCCCACGCCGGTTGCCGACGAAGCGTCGCCGGTGATAAACGCCTCAAGCGAAGTCTTCGACATAGAAGAGTCTGCGTCGCTTGCCGACTGAGACAAGTTCACGTCGTAATCGTAATAGAGCTTTATCGCCGGTGCGTAGTTGCCGTCGTTGGCGACGAAAACGCTGTCCGTAGTCGCGACACGTGCGGGTATGAACGCCGACTGCGTGGTCGCCGAAAGATTGGCGCCGAACGATATGAGCGCGGCAGCCGAAGCCGACATATTCTCTGTCTGCACGCTTATAGAGCTGACCGACCTTACCGCGGAAGAACCGTTGTATACGCCCGTCGTGAACAACGCCGTTACGCCGCTGTCTCCCTTTGCTATATTGTAATCCGTATAGATCTTCGAAATATAAGAAGACGAAGCGTCGTCGATATACGCATAATATCCGACGACGAGATCTGTAGCGATATAGCCCGACTGAGCCGCAACGCCCGTCGTCTTGCCGAGAAGAGACATCCTGCCCGTCTCAGACGTGAACCAACCGATCGCGGAATTTGTCTGAGGCATCATTACTACCATTTCGCGGATCGCCTGACCTCCGTTGTTTGCGAGCGAGGGATCCGCCGCTGCTCTGCCCGCAAGCATACCCACGTTGCTTTCAGCAGTGCTCAGGATCTGTTTTCCTACGAAAGTCCAGTCCTCGAACGGGCTGGAAGAAGCGCCCGAAGGAGCGGACACGGTGACCGTACCCGACGTCCAGCTGCCGTAATTGCTGCCCGCGCCGAGAATGCCGCCCACGAAGCTTTCTCCTCCCGAAGCGGTCGCCCTGACCGAAGCCGAAGCCACGCCGTCGACTATTACGTTTTTAAGCGTGCCGCCGTCGTTCATACCGACCGCGCCGCCTGCCGCCGCGAACGCAGAAGCGGTAGCGGAAAGGTTTCTCCAGACGATAGTGTGCAGCGTGTCTATCGTGCCCGCGTTGACGCCGACCGCAAGACCGACCGCGCCGAAAGAAGAATTTGTCCAGATATTTGTCGGAGAGCCGTCACCCACCGTCGCGCCGTTGTTGACGTTGACGTTCTGCAGCGTGCCGTAGTTGATGCCTGCCACTCTGCCGTATGCAAACGAGTTTGTTGAAATTATCGAGCCGGTATCCGTCCTCGAAGAAGTGCCGTAATATACGTTGAGATTCTTAATCGTGCCGTAGTTGACAGAAATCAGATCGCTCAATCCGACGACGTTCTGACCGCCGACCGAGACCTGCACGGAACTGCCGCTGACGTTGGTCGCCGTATCGTTAAGAATCAACGTCTGACCGTTGCCGTCAAGCGTCTTCCAGTTCTTCATCACCTTGTCGCCGGTAAGCGAAGGCGACGAAAGCGTGTTTTCCCTTGTAAGCTTCACTGCGTTCGCGTACGCGTATGCAAAGCTGGAATCCGACCCTCCTCCCGCGAAAGCGTTAAGAGCGTTGGTATCGGTAAAGTTTTCAAATAATATGCTGTAATTGTATTCGATAGACGAACTCGTAGCAGAAGAAGATATTACCGCAAGTCCGCCGTACGTCACGTTTGAAGAATCGTAAATCGCTTTCCCGTTTGAACAAGAAGCGTTGCCGTTCACGTAACTCTGCGTGCCGTAAATATAGTATGTAGAACCGTTTATTCCGCTGATGTTGGTAAAATCTATGTTTTGTCTGAGACCCGAGATCCAGCTGCCGTCCGTCTGCTGTTCAGCGTCCCAGACATAGCTGACGGTCGCGCCGACAGAGGTAAGGTCGGTACCGTTCGAGTCAAGCCTCTGCCCTTCAAAGCGCGTGGATATCGATGTTATCTCGTTTATGTAATCGTTTGTGTTGTTGGTGCCGTAGCCGAACTTCGGAATATCCGCAGACGTTATAGGCTGAGACGAATTCAGTTCCTTTGCATTCCAGGTCCTGAAATTTACGTTTTGAGCGCTTGCGAGATCTCCGCCGTAAGAAGCAACGAAGTTTACGTTTGAGTTTGTTGTTCCTTGACCGCAAACTATACCTGCATAATTGCCTGCTTCAGGGAATTGCGCGCTGTTCAAAACACCATAGCTGCCCCTGCTGAGGTCAGTCATGTCGTGAGCTTCGGCTTTTATGTAAAGATAATCCGTTTCGAGAGTTATATTTGTTACCGTAGAAGGCGCAAACGTCCAGTTCTGCCCGTTAAGCTCCAGCACAATCGGAGAAGAAGTGATATTCGTTATGCCTGTGATAACCCCGGTATAGCTCTTGGAAGAGTGTCTCGGCGTATTACACAATACGGTGTAATTCTCGTAAGTTTCACGATATTCGGCATAAAGATTTACGCCGCTTACTATACCGCCGTTATTGATCGCGGCAACTCCTCCTGCCACACCGCTGGTAATACTGTTGCTGGGTACTTCTATATAATTGTCCCACGCCCAGCGTCCTCTTATTGCGATTTCGCTTCTGAACAATCCCAGCACGTCGTTGACAACTACTTTACATCCGTATATGCTGCCTGTCTGAGAAGAATCAGAAGGATTTACTCCGTTGTATCCCGCAATACCTCCGACCGCAGAAAATTCCTGATAACTTATATCTCCTCTGTCTGAAGCATTGCTTCCGTTGACATAGTATTGGCTGGGGATAAAACCGTACTTAATCTCGTTCTCCATCGTACAGTTGTAGATAACGCCGAAGTTTATTCCTGCTATACCGCCCATCATTACGTTTCCGTTCCAGGGCGATATATAAATTGCCTGAATGTCGTCGCTTCCGCCGTCAACTCTGGTTACAACGGTATTCAGATTTTTTATCGTGCCGTAGTTGACAGAAATTACATTGCTGAGACCGTAAGCATCCACACCGCTGTATATCTGAACGTCGTAATTACCTTCTCCACCTGCAGTATCTATTCCCCACCAGGACAGATAACTGTCTCTGCTTCCGATAGCACTGTTAATTTTCCGCAGGTTGTATGCGTTTAAGTTGCTGTGTTCAGATGTTATCGTGTATCCGTTTCCGTCTAAAGTCGCATTTGCAGGCAAAACCCTGTTAGTTACGGGTTTTTCGCCGACCGTAAAGTTGGCTGTAAGATAGCCGTAATAGGTTGTACCGGAATTCGCGACGGCGGTAGAAAGAAAACCCGAAAGAGCGGATTCGCTGTTTATCGGATATCCCGTCGCACCGGAAGGGATAGCGGGAGTCGCGCCGTTGTAGATCGACGTGCCGTATCCTCTGTTGTTGAGACCGTAGACCTCGTCCGCTCCGTCTCCTTCCGCAACCGTGCCCGTGCCTGTGTTATTCGTGCGCGTATAGAAAAACGCCGTCAGAACGCACGACAGCAACAGCGCGACTGCGATGAGCACAGCCGTCACTGTAAACAATATTCTGCGTTTTGAGGCATTGTTTGTCATAATTTTCCTTGTTCCCTTTTTGCCTTTCCTGCCACGTCAGCCGTTGCCGGTGCGTAAGCCTTGCCGTTCTGCCGCGGGTCCCCCGATCCGTCTTGCAACGATCAGTGTTTTTTATGTTCTGACGAACTCGGACGTCACGCTTACCGTGAGCGTCGCGTTCTTTATTTCTTCAGGTAAAAGTTCATCCGTCACGTTGAACCTTATCGCCAGCACCAGATTCCCCGTGGAGCCCTGAGCCGGAGAGTCGAACTCGTAAGAAGTGGAGACTCTGTTCCAGCCGTACACGTCAGAGCCTTCTTCTCCGAGAGAAAAATCCAGCTTCCCCTGCATATAATCTGCGACCTCAGAAGAAACGGGATTGCCTTCCCCGTCCTGCCATACCGCCGTGGAGGCGTAAACGACGACTTTCATGCCGGTGACGCCTTCTTCAATTTCTCCGATGACGTAAGGCACGTTTATCCTGACTCCGTCCGAATCAGAGATGACCCCGGCGGCGGTGTTGTCGTTGACGGCTTTCACCGGCACCAAGGTGCCCTGAGTTTCGCCCACGCCGATGCTGATGCTGAAATTGTCGTTTGACCCTATGACGAGATAAGAGGAATCGCTTTCATTGGGGAAAAAAGCAAATGCCGCGCCGACACCTGCCAGCGCGATCAGAAGAACGAAAGCAACGGTAATGACCACAGTCTTTTTTTCCATTTCCCCTTATCCGACCTGTCAATTTTATTTATATATTTATATTATATTAGTCATACGGAAAATGTCAATACCGATTTTTAAAATTTTACATTTTTAATCTAAATTTTACATTGCTTCTTCATTTTTTATCTGAAAACGCGTTTTTTGCTTGAAACAGCCGTTTTAGACGCTTTAAGGCTTAAGTCGCTCCGGCGCACGTACCCGCGCGGACCGGACGTCTCCTTTTTTGCCGGGCAGAAAGCAAAAAAAATAATGCGGCTCGAAAAAGCCGCAAAACCTGAATTTCCCGATACGTATCGGGTTTTTCGGGTCAACCGAAGCAATATTCTCCTTCTGTGACCGTCCTGCCGCCGAAGTCAACTGCGCTTCTCTCAAGCTTTACGCAACGGTAAAAACACTTGTCTCCCAAAGTCAGCTCTCCGCCGCCCGGAACAAAAGTCACCTCTGCAAGGCTTTCGCAGAACGCGAACGAATATGAAGCTATCTCCGTCACTCCGGACGGTATCTCCAGTTTTTCTATCAGACGGAGCCCGTCGTATTGCTCAACCGTGCCCGTCGCGATCTTCGTCACGTTCAGCTGAGCAGACTGTCCTCCCGCGTTTTTCACCGTGATAACGGGCGGGATCTTCAGAGTCGTCAGTATGCCGTTGTAGCCTTTGACTGTCGCGCTTACGGCAGAAGAAAGGTCTGCCGCCGAAATATCGAACGCCTCGAAGTCAGAGCCGTCTGCGGCTTTCTGCACATATTCCGCGAGTTCGGACGACCCGTCGGAATAGACGATCTCCAGCACGAGGTATCTGAAAGACGCGTCCTCCCAGTCGCCCGTCTGTGTTGTCGCAGGCGTGGAACTTTCGTCGGCGGTGGTCCATACGGCATAGGTGACCGCCGTGACCCCTGCGATCAGGATCACGCATACAGCCATGAATATTATCAGCCGCGTAAACTGTCCTTTCAATTTTACACCTCCGTCAGTATCGTTCCGGCAGTATCTTTCTTGCCGTGTGAATTTCTTTTGCGGTCAGCCGTCACAGCCGCCTTTCAGTCGTAATTTGCCTCAGCCAGCACCCCGAACCTGAAGCTGGAAGCCTTGAATTCTTCTCCGCTGAACGGGAACGGCCTTGCATAAGCGGCATTGGAATATACGATTTTTATGCAGATCGGGTTGGATCTGCCGTATGAAGAAGCGTCGTCTGTCACCTCTGCATCGGCTGCCGTGCCGTATATATACTCAAGCCCCTCGCCCTGCGCGACAAAATCTCCGTACGCGTACGGCTCGGTCGTCGCGGTTATCCTTGCGTAACTCAGCGTGAAATATTTGTCCACGTTGGCTTTGTCTAGCCTTATGTAAAGAACTTTTCCGTTGACCGTGCCGTCGTCCGTATAGACGAAAGGTTCGCTGTCATCGGCAGGATCTGTCAGAAGAAGTTCTTCTCCGTTTTCCGTTGTAACCGTCTCCGCTTTCCCGACGTGAGAAGCGGAAGGATCGTATCCTTCGAATTCAGAGACGATCCCGGCAAGCGTCTGTTCCGCTGTCAGCCGGTAAAACCGGTCGGAAACGCTGATCAGAAGATCGGAAAAATACATCCTTAGATACAGATCCGCGCCGCCCTGAAGCTTCAGCGAAGTGTGATAATACGCTTCGTACGCCTTGTCGTCGTCGGTATACGGCGTGCCGTCGTCCATATAGCCTTTCTGCCCGTTGTATTTCTCCGCGTTGAGAAGCCCTTCGTCGTCGAAAGTCACTTTGATGTAAGTGCCCACGCGGAGCACGGATACGGATTCAGTCTGAACGCTCATTGAAAACCATGCAAAAGTCAAAGCCAGCATACAAAATACCAGCACGAGCACCAATATGGGCGTCAGAACTCTTGCACTTTTCATAGATCAGCGGGCGTAAGCCCTTCCCCTCCTCAGTTGTCTCCGTCCGCGTCAGGACCGTCTTTGTCTCCCCTCTCCCGGTTCTCCTCAGACTCTCTGTTCCTGACGTATTCCTCGACAGCCTCTTTTTTCAGTCTTTCAATCCTCTCTTGCTCGGTCTCGGCGTTTCCTGCCGCCGCGCCGCCTTCAGTCTCCTCGGCTTTCTTCTTGTTTTTCGCGCCGGCGATCGCCAGCAGCGCTATCTGCCACAACCCGATCAGTACGAGCGGAACTATTATCAAAAGCAAAAATCCCGTTTTGCTTCTCAGTATATTCTGCAGACCGGCGAGCAATTCGCTTTTTCCAAGCACCGTTCCCGTCACGTTCTCAAGCGGAACGGGGACTTCGTCCGCCCGGTCAGCCGCGTCGCCTTTTGTCCCGATATACCTCCTGCCGTCCTCGTCCTCGTAAGGCGCCTCGACCACGCGGTGGGTGACCGTGTAGCCGTCCACACCGCCGAAGCCTTCCGGTGCAATGAACGTCACCACGTCTCCTTCCTTTATCTGAGACGGATCCGAGGCAAGATCTTCAGGGTCAAGCACTCTGACTATGATCACGTCTCCCTTGTCGTAAGTTCCCGTCATGCTCTCCGTTATCACGACGTAAGACCTGAACCCGAACAACGTCGGCTCCTTTCCCGTCATGGACTGTATCATAACAGTCAGCATGCACGCGAACACCGCCACGAATATTACCATCACAATAATGTTGATAATCAACACGGGCAGGGAAATTTTTTTCTTTTTTTTCTTACTCTCCATCGCCGTCCGTTCTGCCGTCGGTCTGCTCTGAAACGCCGTCCGATCCTATGCTTTCCTGCGCGACGGAACTTTCAGCGTCTTGCCCCGGCTCTCCTTCTCCGGCAGGTTTTTCAGCTCCGTCGGAATTGTCGTCTGCGCTTGCCGCGGCTTGCGTTTCTACGGCTTCGGGAGACGCGTTTTCAGCAGAGTCCGTCGCCTCCGCAGTCTGAGTCTGACCGCTTTCTGCGGCTTGCGTCTGCTCGCTTTCTGCGGCTTGAGCCTCGTTTTGCGCGCCCTCCTGAGGAGCGGTATTTTGCGCGCCGTCCGCGGTCGCCGCGTTGTCTGCGCCTGCGCCTTCAGAAGGACTTTCAGTCGCGTCTGCCGCGCCCTTTCCGCCGCCTCTCAGCGCTTCAGACATCGGCATTACGGAGAGGTCCTCGACTTCTCCGAGATCCTCCTCCGGAGCGCGTTCTTCTGTTTCCGAAGCGATGGTTTCCTTCTTCTCGCGCATTTCTTTTTCAAGTTTTTCAAGGCGCTTTATGTCGCGTTCACGCTGTTTTTCAAGCGATTCTCTCTCTTTTTCCGCCATCTTTTCTTTCTTGGCGAGAGAACGTTCGAGCGCCTGTTTTTCCTTTTCCATTTCTTTGAGCATTCTTTCCTGCTCTATCTCTTTCTGGCGGTATCTGATCTGAGCGACGTCCGACTTTTTCTTTGCGCGCAAAGTGCTCTCGTTGATCAGCACGCGGTCGATCGCCTTGTTGATACGCGCGATCTGCGCCCTGTCCACCTTGCCGTCCGTCTGCTGGAACAGATTCCTGAGTTCCGCCACACCGAATTCGTCGGGGAGTTCTTCCTCCTCTTCCTCTTTCTCCTCTTCTTTGCTTTCTTCCTGTTCCTCTGTTTCTTCCGGAGAAGGCGTTTCGACTGTTTCGGGAGCCGGTTCTTTTCCCTCTCCCTCTTTATCTCCTTCTTTCTCGCCTTCTTTTTCGCCCTCTTTCTCCTTGTCTTCTTCTTTTTCCTTTTCAGGCTCTTCCTCTTCAGTGATATTGGATTCGTCGAAGAACAGAGAATCGTCCACCTTGGATTTTACGAGCCCTTCCATCAGCGAATTGCAGATGAACATCATGTCTCCGACGGCAGTTTCCACACCTTCGTCGACAGCCATTTTTTCACTGGAATTTTCCACCGAAAAGCCCATCTTGGAATAGCTCTCAATGAACTGCCACAGCACGAGCGCCTTTTTGAAGTCGGGGTTTTTCAGGATCACGTTGGTACGCGTGATAGGCGGTCTGACCGGCGCGCTGTTGACCATCTGCTTGGCGAACGGCGAAGACAGAAAGTCTGAGATTATGCGCTGAAGTTTGGACACTCTCTCCACGATCTTCAGATCTGCTCCCTGAATTTCCTCCTCTACGTCGGACGGCACAGAGCCGATCAGCTCCAGATTGTAAAACACGCGCGTCTTGCCCATATAGAAGTTGGCGTCCACGTCCAGCTCCAGGATATTGTCGTTGATGTACGCCTTTTTTATTGCGTCCATACGGCGCGAAATGAAGTTGGACAAGTTCTTGAGCAGAGTGTATATAAAGCGGTTTTCGTATATCTCGTAACTTTCCTCTTTTGTCGTATTCAGAATCCTGTTGGGTGTGACGTTGCCCTCTTTGTCCACGCTCGCTATCATGTTGGTATGCTGAGCGAGGTGCTTTACCGATTCCGTCGAAATGGCGCGCGCAAGCGAAATATCGACGATATCTTCTTCGATAACGATAAATTTCCTCGGATTTCTGACGATGTTGTCAAGGCTGGTTATGCACGATTCGATCATCTCGATCCAGTCTGTCTCAAACTGCTTGGTCCTGCTCTTTTTCGCGAGTCTGAACTGCGGTTTGGACGCGCGCAGTCTGCGCCTGAACGTCTGATAAAACTCGTCCGAACGCAACAGCGCGTTTATTCTTTCGACGTAACCGTCAAATTTCTCTCTGTCGTCCATATGCCTTTCTCCGCTTCAGCCGTTATTCTGAAGCCTTTTTCCCTGTCCCGGTTTTCGCTTTCGCCGCTGAAGTCGCGGGTTTGCCCGCCGCCGGTTTTGTTTCAGTCTTCTTTGCCGCAGTCTTCTTTTCTGCCGTCTTACCGGTAGCCGCGCTCTTTTTTGCGGGTTTCTTTTCTGCCGTCTTATCGGTAGTCGCGCTCTTTTTTACGGTCTTCTTTGCCGCCGGTTTTTTCACTTTTTCAGCCGGTTTTTCCTCCGCCTTTTCTTCAGACGCCTCTGCGTTTTCCGCTTCGGGCGCGGACTGTTCCTCGGGTACGCCTGAAATTTCTTCAGCAGGCGCAGTCCCCTCTGCGGAAACAGGCTCTTCTGTGGGCGCGACCACTTCAATGGTCACGGATTCTGTGCTCTCCGTTTCTTCAACTACGTCGCCGTTTTGCGGTTCTTCCGCGCTCTGAACGGCATTTTCAGCCGGTTCAGCCTCTTTTTTCTCATCGGGGTTCAGCGCCTCTGCGGGCGTGCCTGTCTCATTTTCAGAAACCTGCTCTGCACTCACGTCCGGCTGTGCCGTAACGGGCGCGGTTTCAGTTGTTGTTCCGGGCGCGGTTTCCTGCGCGGTTTCCGGTTTTTCGCTTGCCTGCTGTGCGTTCTGAGAACGCAGATATTCCTCGATCGCACGGCGTTTTATCTCCTCTTCGTCAAGCGGAGTGACCCCGGAAGCAGACTCCGCGGCAAGTTGTTCTCTCTGCTTTTTCAGCTTCGCTTCTATTATTATGCGCACTACGAGGTATGCGTTGTAAAGAAGCAGAAGTATCAGCGGGAGCATTATCACAAGAAAGAAATGAGTGGGATCCTGAAGCCAGAACACGGCTTTGCCCACGCCGGCAAGCTTGCCGAGATAAATGCCCTGAATGTCGCCGGAATACAACGTTTTCGTGATTCCCGAAGTTTCGGCGTCGCCCATGGTCTCTATTACCTTGACGACCGAGCCGTTTGTCAGCTCTGTCTCTTCCACGGAAACGACGCGGTGAGTCACGAACTGAAGATCTGCCCCGACGTAATCGAGGTATGTGACGATATCTCCCACTTTGAGTTCTGCTTTATCCTTTTCGGTAGCCTTCTTGACGATTATCAGATCTCCGGCAGCAAAGCTGTCGTCTTTATCGCCGTTCATACTGTCAGTCAGGACGGGCATCAGCCTGATCGACGAATCGCCGAAATCCGTGTTGCTTTCATAGCCTGTCGACAACAGGATGGATATTGAAAAAGCGATTGCGACGACCACGATCGCGATCTGAAGCACGATCAGAGCGATGTTGACCGCCTTTTTTGTTTTGCTTGCCTTGGCATCGGTATTTTTTTTAGACATATTTCTTCCTTTTTCGGCATAAGCCGACAAATTTTTCTGTTTTACACCGCCGGAACGCGCGTTTTAACGCATATCAGAACAGTTTCTTGAGTCTTTGTAGGTACTCTTTGCTCTCGCCCATATTTTCTTCTCCGAACAGTTCCGAGAGGTAATCGCAAAGGCCGTCGATCTCGTCGCGGATGAAGCCGAGGTTGAGTGACTCGAACTTTCTCAGGATCTTGTTGCACAGCACGTAGTCTATGCCGTCGATCTCGGTGCCGCCGCAGGCGACGTAAGACGGAACGAACTCCTTAAGCTGTTTGACGATACGGTTACCGAACGCAAGCCTGAAGTGTTCGATGACGTAATCGTCGAGGGTATTTATCTTGTCGATGACTTCCTGAGAGACCTTGTGCTCTTCCTGCGCGATCTTGAACATATTCTCGACGTGCTTGAACGAGACGTACAGCTTGTCTGTATCCGGCGCGTCGAAAGGCACGCCTTTTGTATTTATGTTGATCGGGATGGCACGGTCGTAGACCTTATCCGAAATGGCGAACGTCGAGTCGTCGTTGTTCGCGGTGCCGATGAACCACATGTTCTGAGGGAGAGTGAATCTGCCCTTCACAACGTGTTTGGGGTCGTTCGGCCAGCCGCTGGGAACGAGGTCGACGATCCAGTTGTCGCGTGACGGCATTTCGAGAATTGAAAGCATTTCTGCGAAATAGTACTCGACACGCGCGATGTTCATTTCGTCGAGGACGGTTATGTAGATGTTTTCGTTCCAGGTCGCTTCGTACATCTTCTTGAGAACCTCGGTCTCGTTGAAGCGCTTGGTAAATTCGTTGAAGTAACCGAAAAGCTCGGTACGGTCACGCCAGGACGGCTGAACTGAAGCGATCGTCGCCGGGTTGTCCAGGAACTGACCGGTAGCGTAAGCAAGCGAGGTCTTACCTGTACCTGAAATACCTTGCAGGATGAGGAGTCTCGTGGTGGACATTCCCGCCCAGAACAGACGGATGATGCGCGGCTCGTAGTAAAGGCGGAGCCTGCTTGCCGCGAAATTGCGGAAGCGGTCGCATATCTCAGCGAGCGTGATCTCGTTGTCATAAGCAGGGGGCGTGTAGTTTTCATAGATCTGATCGACTTCAGTGAGCTTGAAGAAGCGGCTTTCGCCCTCTTTGAGTTTTTTCTCGTCGGCGTTTTCTTCTTCTCCCTCTTCAGTCTCCAGTCCTTCAAGGAACGCGTCGCCTTCCGCGCCGGTAACGCGCATGCGGAGGATCCTGTCCTTTTCCTGAGTGAGCTTGAGTATCTGTTTTTTAAGATTGTGGATCTCGTCAAGCAGATCCTGGTTGATGACCGGCTTTTTGAAGCGTTTCACGAGGCGGATCGTAAACCAGACGATCACCCATATCAACGCGGCGAGGATGGCGATGACAAGAATGGCGATGAGCACTGCGAGTATCCATTCGCCTGCGCCCCATCCGTTGGCGTTGACCCAGAAAGCGTCGTAGTATGCCGGGAAATTGAACATCTGAAAGATGCCGCCGAAAATGCCGACGAAAATCTGAGAGATGCCTCCCCACAGTACGCCCAGAAACGCTTTGATGAAATTTAACATGTTGTCCATAGACTTCCCCTCATCTTACGGTTTTATCGCGTCCACCTGAGTGACGCGGAAGTTGTATTCAAAATTGACTTTTGCGCCTATTATTGCGTCTATGCAATCGCTGTCAGACCCTTCAAGCCAGATCAGCACGGTATACTTCTTTATCTCGTCCACGGCGAGAAACACGTCGGGCGACTCAAAAACGGTGATGTTGTTGTCCTGAGGTTCGTCAGTCGAAAACGGCGTGGTGACGTTGGTGCCGAGAAGTTCGTCAAGCTTACTACTCCCGAGCGGCAAAGGCTGTTGAGTCTCCTTGTCGTCAGAGTCGTAAGCGATATATTCGGGAGTGCCGTCGGAGCGGGAGACCGCATAGCAGGTCGCCTTTTCTTCATCCTCAACGATCACGATCCTGACCGCTCTTTCAATGTCTTTAGACACATAATTGAGCACTATGGAATTTTTGAAAAGGATGTCGCTGTCGCCGACGTTTTTCAGGAAAAAGCTGAAAGCGATATAGTTGTCTCCGTGATGATCGCCCTCTTTGCCGAGCACTTCGTCTTTATAGATCCAGTCATACGTGATGTTGGAGATCTCGTCCGGTCCGTCCATTCTGAGCACGGTCGCGGGAGAAGAAAAATCTGCCGTTTTGCAGACGGAGATGTCGCCGACGTTGCTCTTGTCAACGACCACTCTCATGCTGTTTGCGTCAATGAAAGCGATCGTGCCCCAGGTGGCGCCGGTGAGCAGAAGCGCGATGATCAGAAAAATGATTATGACGGTCGTGGCGGTACGCCTTCTGCTTGCCGCACGTATCTTCTGATTTTTGATGATCTCGTCCTGTTTAGGCTTTGTAAACTCTCTTCCCATTCCCTTATCCTATGCGACCGGCGATGTAGCCATGAAGCTGAGATATTAATATGCGCACTGAAAAGACGTGCTCGCATACGGTCGCATATATAAATATTATATTATATGATTTTAGCCGTGTCAATAGCAAAAGTAAAAAAATAAGCGCAAAAATTGCGCTGAAAACGGGAATTTTTTCCAAAAAGCGCCTTTTAAGGCGCTCAAAAACCCCACCCCGGTTTCGGGGTGAGGTTTGATTGGTCTTAACCGATTTGTTTCAGTAACGATCAGTCGCCTCAGTCTGATGCTTCAAGATTGGTACCTGCAAAGGACAGATTGAACGTAACGGTACCGCTGGAAGTCGTATTGTTTACCACAGTGCCGTCATACCAGATGTAAAGCACACAATCATACTGTCTAGAAGATGTAGCCTTGAAGGTGATCGTGCTTGCAACGCTGGTGTTGGTGGTCGAGATCGTGGAATTGTCAGCTACGGCAACGATCTCTGTTGCTGTCGCCACATTGTCAGCTCCGGTCGCCGTGATGCCTGCGTCTACATAGTCTGCGGTGCCGATAGTTCCTTGAGCAGGCGTTTTGCTGTCAATCAGATACTTATAATTCGTTGCAAAAACAAAGTCCTGAGCGGCTACACCAGCAGCACCGTTGCCTTTGCCGATCATAACGAATCTGAATGCTTTTGCCGCGTCAAGGTCTGCACGGGACGGACCTGCGGGAACGCTTACCGTAGCGGTGATGGTCACCTGCGTTTTGTCATAGGTGGGTGCGAGCAGGAATCTGACAGCAACAGGATGCAGACCGAAACCGTCGCTAGGAACGGTAGCGCTTCCGCTTGTTTGCTGATTATCTGCATAAAGGAACGTTACGCTGGGAAGACCGTTGGTACCGTCAAATTCAGTGCCGGCTATCTTATTTTCCGGAAGCAACGGATTGTAACCGGTTACCGCGCCCGGAGTACCGGAAATCGCCTTGCCTACGTTAGTCGTCCATTCGTAATCGCCCGAATAAGTTCCCATAGCCCATTCGGCAACCGGGGTTGCCTCATAGTTTTTCTCAACCGTGCTCCACCTGTAAACGTCCGCACCTGAACCGCTTGTCGCAACTGCAAATTCATTGGTGATATTCGCAGCCTGAGACGTCGAGAACCATGCGAAAGTCGCTGTGGTCAACGCAACTACGATCACGAGCACGGTAGCTATTGTTGTAATTACCAAACTCTTTTTCATAATTTTACTCTCCTTATCTTTTTAGATTTGATATTGTTTTTGTTTTGTGCCCTTATGTCACGCCTTGCGGCGCTTAGTTCTTATTGATCGGCTTTTCCCAGCAGGGTCTCAAGCTTCTTTTTGGGTTTGGCGAACGCACTGCCGCTGAACACCATGACCCCCTCTTTCCCGAACAGATCAACGTTGTTTTTGTTGACGACGTTGCCGAGAACGAGTTTTATGCCCTTCTGACCCGCGAGGTTCGCGAAGATCGAAAGAAGGGAAAAATTGCTCTGATTGTAATAGCGGTAGTCAAGCAGAAAATATTCAGGCACATACTTTGCTATTACGTCCATCGGAGCGCGCTCGATGCCCTCTATCATGATATGAGCTCCGCGCTTGGTCAAGAAGTTCAGACCCAGGCGGCTGTTCCTTTCGCCGAAGGCTTCAAGCTGAAAGATGTCAAAACACAGCACCAGGTTGTCTTTCAGAAGACCGGCAAGCCTGTGCACGTTGCCCTCTGCCAACAGGCGACTGCTCACCTTGTAGATGAACTTCGCGGCAGGATATTTTTCAGAATCTTCTTCGAATTGTGTGAGAGCGAGGAAATTGAGAGTTTCGATGCGGGAACTCGTCTGCGCCGCCGGGACGTACTGCCACGGATATAAAACGCCGAGCACATCGTCTTCAAGAATCTGCCAGACTTCGATGAATTCCGTCTTGCCTTCCCCGTCAAAGTAGGGCATGTAGCAATAAGAAACGGGTTTCTTGACGGTAGCCGCTTTTCCCATACGGCAAATTTGCCTCCTTACCACACAACGCGAGAAAACTCGCCTTATACTGTTATGATATACGCATCGATAAAGGTTGTCAATACCTTTTTTCATTTTTTTCTTGACGAAAATGAGTTTTTTACGCAAAAAACGTGCTTTTACGACGTTTCCCGGCTGAAAAATTTTATGTTTGCTTTAAGGTAAAATCTTGACACGTATTGAGTTATCGCCACTCAAGGCGCGAAAAATCCGTGCACGAAGCAAAAATTTTTTCGGCGCGGTTTGATCTCGTGCAAAAAAATGCCGTGACCGCCTGTCAAAAACGGTCTGACCGTCCGTCAAGAGTCCGTCACAGCCGCCCGGCGTGAAAATTCTCTCATGCCTTGCCTCTCCCCTTTTGACCTGAATAGGCTACACGTATGTGTATTATTTATATTTTCTTCGTGCGCGAATGTAAAATTTTTAACGCGTTTTATCTTTTTGTATCCATAAATATTTCGTTGCGAATTTGCGCTTTTTTGCACAAAGCAACGTTTTGAACCGCTTTTTTATGGTTATAATGGTATATTTTGGGTTTTATTTTTGTCTTGACTTTAAAAATACGGAATTGTATAATTAAACTACAAAAAAATGCATAACTTAGGAGGTTATCAAATTATGACAAAGAAACATATTTGGGCTAAGTTGCTCGTTGTTGCTTTGATCGTTGCAATGGTATGTGCCTTCTTTATCGGTTGTAACAGGGACAAGACCCCTTCTGACACCGATGATGACGACAAGACCTGCACGTCTCACGTTGACGCAAACAAAGACGGCAAGTGCGACAACTGCGGCGCTACAATGTCTAGCAAACCCGATGTTGACACCGCCGCCATCACCGATCTCCTCGGAGTCGTTGACGACGCGATCGCTCAGTTGGATATCGACAACGTAGGCAACATCGGTACCGACGCTTACATCGAGCTTTCTATGGTCCAGGGCGACGAGACCCACGACATCAGAATCGACCTCGATCTTTCTCTTGACCTGCTCAATGACGCTGAATCCGTGTACACCAACAACGCTTTCGGTTTCTCCGTAACCGTTGACGGAACGAGAGAGTTCG
Organism: uncultured Christensenella sp.; assembly: GCA_949298505.1. Classification (GTDB taxonomy): domain Bacteria; phylum Bacillota; class Clostridia; order Christensenellales; family UBA3700; genus Ornithoclostridium. The sequence goes on from CASFWW010000020.1 coordinate 24,619, forward strand.
GCCTCTGGTACGTCGATGCCGGCTCTGAAACCCCCGAAGGCGAGCCTGTGGACAACTACTTCTACCTCTCCTCCGGCGGCCAGAACCTCAGGATCAACGCTCCTTCAGTCGCTTCCATCCTGGAAAGATACGAAGTCAACGCTGACGTTGAAGTCGGCAGCAAGCTCGAAGGCGTTTCCGTCACCGAACTCGCCGGCAGCTATGTCGGCATGATCGCAGGTTTCGTCACCATCGACCATGAGACCGACGGCAACAAGGAGATCTTCTCCCTCAACCTGAGAGAGCTGTTCAACCCGCAGGGTCTGCTCTACGGCGCAGTTGACTCTCTCCTCTTCGGCGAAGAAGCAACCATCCTCGACCTCTCTTCCATCCTCAGCGAGATGAACGTTGCGATCAGCTCCTCTTCCGCGCTGTACGACATCCTGCCCGACATTGATCTGCAGGTGATCGGCAACTACGACTCTTCCAAGAACTTTGAGAGCATTTCTCTCGGCCTCGCAGTCGGCGAAAAGGCTGACGGCATCACCATCCCGGCAGTAACAGGCGACGGCTACAACCTCGTTGAAACCGTTCCCGCTACCGACCTCTCCGCGACGCTCGGCTACAAGTTCTTCTCCAGCAACTACGACGCATACGACAACGTTTCCGAAGCTCAGAACGCGACTATCGCAGACGTCGAAAACTGGACCGACGTCGGCCTGCTCAACTTCGCTCTCGAAGCTCAGGTCTCCCTCGGCAAAACCGAAGCTACCAAAAAGACCTATGACGTTGAACTCTCCGCAGACATCGACCTTTCCGCTGTAGCTGACGCTACTTTCGTAAAGACGCTGTACTACACCGAAAACGGCGTTGCGACGTCCAAAGACTGGTTCTACCTCAGAGGCGTAGGTCCCTTCGCAGAAGACACCGACCTCGACGTTATCGACACCCTGCTCCCCGCTATCAACAGCCTCTACATCAAGATGGTAAACGTTGAAGATCCCGAAGATATCCTTCTTATCAACCTTGACGAGAAGATCACGATGGACGAAACCGGCCTCGGTTTTGAGACCGGCAGAATGACGATCAACCTCGCGGCTGTCACCGGCATTCTCGAGACCTTCGGTCTGACCGATTCCATCCCTGAAAACGTCTCTGACATGATCAGCAAACTGAACGGTTCGCTCGGCATGGCTACGGTCCTTGAAGCTATCAAGCCCGTTCTTTCCAGCTTCATTTACACCAAGGTTCCTGCCGGCGCCACCACGACCGCTCCCGCAAGCGCTACGAGCAACGAGCTGGCAATGGCAGAGGGTGAAGAATCTACCGAACCCAGCGTTGTCGAAATCATCACCGAAGTCATCAACAAAGTCATGGCTTGCGTGTCCATTGACACCGCAACTTCCAGCATCACCGCTGAAGGTTCCGGCGCTGATTACACCGTCGGCGGCGCAGAACTCACCTTCGACATCACCGCTTCTCTGCTCAAGGGCGAGAACAATGCTGTAAACGGCGTTAAAGTTGCTGTTGACGAATTCGTCTCTGACTACAACAATGGCGAAGTTGTCACTTCTGTAAACGGTAGCATCCAGCTCGGCGGCGGAGAACTGTTCAAGGCTGAAGTTGCCGTTGATCAGAACAAGGCAGAAGTTGACACGCTCGACATCTACATCGCGCTCACTCTGGAAAAGATCGGCTACGGTTGTGCTACAACTTCCCCCGTCGTTCTCGGCGCTGATCAGAACCCCACCGGCTCCATCTTCGTTGAAGGAGCAGGCTGGTCCATCAGCAAGTAATTGCAACCTCGACCTCAACGGTCGACAATAAAAGGAGGAGCTCTTCAGGGGCTCCTCTTTTTTTCTGCGCCGGTTTTCTCTTTTTCCGTTTTTTTGCTTTGTCTCTTTCCCTTTCTGCTCTTCTTCTGTTTTTCTTACCTTATCTGCACGCACGCCGTTGCAACCGGTTTGTCTGTTTCGCCGATGCCTGCCCGTCAGATTTCCGTTTCAGCCCGGTCACATGCCCTTGCCGGCGCCTGCGCGCGTATATACGCTTTTTATATCAATTACTTTACAAAAAAATACACTTGTTTTATAATATATCTATATATTTGCATCCAAAGCAAAATCTACCGAATACGGAGTTTATATGGATTTTCTTCAAATTGAAAAAAAGTGGCAAAAACGTTGGGCTGACGAAAAACTGTACAGCTTCGACAAGTCCAGAATGGACAAAAAGTATTATGTGCTCGAGATGTTCTCCTACCCTTCAGGCGCGAAACTCCACGTGGGGCACTGGTACAACTTCGGCCCGTCGGACAGCTACGCGCGTTTTATGCGCATGAACGGCTACGAGGTCTTTCAGCCGATGGGCTTCGACGCGTTCGGCCTCCCCGCAGAAAACTACGCAATCAAAACGGGCATCCACCCGCAGGACAGCACCCTCAAGAACATTGAGACGATGGAAAAACAGCTCAAAGCGATGGGCGCTTCCTTCGACTGGGATTACGAGGTCAAGACCTGCATGCCCGATTACTACAAGTGGACGCAGTGGATCTTTCTCCAGTTCTATAAAAAAGGGCTCGCCTACCGCAAAGAGGCGCCCGTCAACTGGTGCCCGCATTGCAACACCGTGCTCGCCAACGAACAGGTCGTCGACGGCGCGTGCGAGCGTTGCGGCACGACGGTCGTGCGCAAGAACCTGACTCAGTGGTTCTTCAAGATCACGGATTATGCAGAAGAACTCCTTCAGGGTCTGGACAAGCTCGACTGGCCTGAAAAAACCAAGCTGATGCAGAAAAACTGGATCGGTAAATCCACGGGCGGAGAGATCACGTTCGACTGCGAAAGCGGCGATTCTTTCAAAGTGTTCACCACCCGCGCGGATACCATTTTCGGCGTTTCTTACGTCATTCTCGCGCCCGAGCATCCGCTCGTCGACAAGCTGACCACCCCCGAACACAAGGCGGAAGTGGAAGCCTACAAGGAAGCCTGCGCGAAAAGCTCTGAGATCGAAAGACTCTCCACCTCCCGCGAAAAAACGGGCGCGTTTACCGGCGCGTACTGCATCAACCCGGCGAACGGCGAAAGGGTGCCGATCTGGATCGGCGATTACGTGCTGTATTCCTACGGCACCGGCGCAGTCATGGGCGTCGCCGCTCACGACGAGAGAGACTACGATTTCGCCAAAAAGTACGACCTGCTTATACGCCGCGTGATACGCTCCAAGGACGGCTCCGACGACTCGCTCCCCTATTGCGACTACGGCGTTATGGTCAACAGCGGTCAGTTCGACGGCATGACCACCGAAGAAGGCAGAGTCAAAGTCATTGAGTGGCTCGCCAAGACCGGTCACGGTGAACTCAAGACGAATTACCGCCTGCGCGACTGGCTGATATCCCGCCAGCGTTACTGGGGCTGCCCGATACCTATCATACATTGCGATCACTGCGGCGAAGTGCCCGTACCCGAAAGCGACCTGCCCGTCAGACTTCCGTACAACGTAGACTTCAAGCCGGACGGCAAATCACCCCTCCTCAAGTGCGAGGAATATATGAATACCGTCTGCCCGATATGCGGCAGACCCGCAAGGCGCGACCCGGACACGCTGGACACCTTCGTCTGCTCCAGCTGGTACTTCCTGCGCTACCCCGACGCAAACAACGACAAGATGGCGTTCGACCCTGAGATCATCAACAAAATGCTCCCCGTCGACAAATATATCGGCGGCGCGGAACACGCCTGCATGCACCTCCTGTACGCCCGCTTCTTCACCAAGGCGCTCAGAGACCTCGGCTACCTCAAGTTCGATGAGCCGTTCACCTCGCTCGTGCACCAGGGCACCATACTCGGTCCCGACGGCTTCAAGATGAGCAAGTCGCGCGGAAACGTCGTGTCTCCCGACGATTACGTCAGCAAATACGGCTCCGACGCGTTCAGGCTCTACCTGATGTTCGGCTTCTCTTACGTCGAGGGCGGCCCGTGGAACAGCAACGGGCTTGAATCCATAGTCAAGTTCATGGAGAGAGTGGAACGCCTCGTAAAACGCAGCATAGACGGCGGCACGGGCGAAGGCACCTTCGGCGAAGCCGAAAAAGCGCTCAATTTCGTGCGCCACAACACGATCAGACGCGTCACCGACGACACCAAGCAATTCTCCTTCAACACCGCGATAGCGCGTCTTATGGAGTTCGTCAACGCGACTTATAAGTACCTTGACTCCGGCAACAAAGTCAACAATAAGTTCGTCCGCGAGTCAGTCGAAGATCTCGTGCTTATGATGGCGCCGTTCGCACCGCATTTTGCCGAAGAACTCAACGAAATGCTCGGCCATAAAGAGAGCGTTTTCAACCGCGCTTACCCCAGATGCGACGAAAAAGCGCTCGTCCTCGACGAATACGAACTCGCCGTTCAGGTCAACAGCCGTATGAAAGCAAAGATCGTCGTCCCCGTCGACGCAGACGAAAACACGATCAGAGAAACCGCGCTCGCAAACGAACAGGTGAAACTGGCGATCGGAAATATGAACGTCGTCAAAGTGATAGTCATACCCAAGCGCCTCGTCAATATCGTCGTAAAATAAGGAGTCAACCATGATAGACATAAAACTCATCAGAACAAATCCTCAGCTCGTAAAAGATAACATAAAGAAAAAGTTCCAGGACGAAAAACTCGTCCTCGTCGACGAAGTCGAAGCCCTCGACAAGGAGTTCAGAGAGGCTAAGACCCGCGGCGATTACCTGCGCGGTCAGCGCAACGCCGTCAGCAAACAGATCGGCGGATTTATGGCTAAAGGCGACAAAGCCGCTGCCGAAGAAGCGAAAAAACAGGTCTCGGATATCGCAGCAGAACTGCTCGCCCTCGAAAAACGCGAGGAAGTCCTCCAGGAAGAGATCAGAAAACGCATGCTCGTCATCCCCAATATCATTGACGACAGCGTGCCCATCGGCAAGGACGACAGCGAAAACGTTGAAGTGGAACGCTTCGGCGACCCGTACGTCCCGCCCTTCGAGATCCCCTACCACGTGGACATCATGGAAAGCCTCGACGGCATCGACCTGGACAGCGCGCGCCGTACAAGCGGCAACGGGTTCTATTACCTGACCGGCGACATCGCACGCCTGCACAGCGCGATCCTCTCCTATGCGCGCGACTTTATGATCGACCGCGGATTCACTTACTGCATACCGCCGTTTATGATCCGCTCCGAAGTCGTCACCGGCGTCATGAGCTTTGCCGAAATGGAAAACATGATGTACAAGATAGAGGGAGAAGACCTCTACCTGATCGGCACCAGCGAACACTCTATGATCGGCAGATTCATGAATACCATCCTGCCTGAAAATACCCTGCCCAAAACGCTGACGAGCTACTCTCCCTGCTTCCGCAAAGAGGTCGGCGCGCACGGCATTGAAGAACGCGGCGTTTACCGCATACACCAGTTTGAGAAACAGGAGATGATCGTCATCTGCAAGCCCGAAGAAAGCCCCGAATGGTTTGTGAAACTCTATACGAACACGGTGGATTTCTTCCGCACCCTCGACATCCCCGTGCGCACCCTCGAGTGCTGCTCGGGCGACCTCGCAGACCTCAAGGTCAAGAGCCTGGACGTAGAAGCGTGGTCTCCCCGTCAGAAAAAATACTTCGAGGTGGGCAGCTGCTCCAACCTCGGCGACGCTCAGGCAAGACGCCTCGGCATCCGCATAAAGGGCGCGGACGGCAACTATTTTGCGCATACGCTCAACAACACCGTCGTCGCTCCTCCCCGCATGCTGATAGCTTTCCTTGAAAACAACCTCAATGAAGACGGCAGCGTGCGTATCCCCGTTGCGCTCAGACCTTATATGGGCGGCAAAGAGGTCATCAGAAAGCAATAAACGAAAAAGCCGCTTTCCGGCGGCTTTACGTTTGCCCCGCCGGGCATTGCCGCATAGCCGCGGCAGGCAGACCCTGCCCGTCATACCGCGGCTTGTCTCACGCCGGCAACGCGATTCGTCTGATGACCTACGGCGCGAAAGCGCAGGGACGATCGTTCAAACTTCGGCTCGCCGCACAGGCAAAACAAAAAGAAAACAGAAAACCATTGCCGCGCTCTCCGGCGCGGAAAAGCGAGGAAAAAATGGAACGCGAAGAAGAATATTACGAAGAAGAACGGGAGCCGGAAAAGAGCCTGCTGAAAGGCGCTCTGCTCAGCCCTTTCGCGGCGGTCATCACCGTGATCGTCGTCTGCTTCGCACTTGTCGCAATAACGCTTTCCACCCCGTTTGTATTTATTGTAGCTCTGATCAGACTTTCGTTCGATTTCAGGCTGACGGGCAGATATACGCTTTCCTTCGTGGACAAGATCGCCACAGTCGCTTTTGCGATCGTTTACGGCGCATGGTACAAGATCTTCCATAAAGGCGAATAATCCCTTGACGGGACTGCCCCTTTGCGACAAAAACAGACAAGATCGTTTTAAACGGATTGATCGGTAAACCTTTTTTAAACGTAAAAAATTCCGCGGATAACCGCGGATATTTTTTGTTTAATAATTTAAAATTGCCGATAAGTTTCGGGTTTTTCGGGTATTTCCCGGTTTTTGCCCTGAGGTTTCCGCCTGATCTCACTTTTAAATATTCTTTTTGAATATCCTGCGCCTGAACACGGGCGCGCTTTCTCCGGCTTTCACCATCTCTCGGGTCAGAAGCTTTCTCATCTCTTCTTTTACCCCGGCGTACTCGCGCGAATTGATCAGGTTCCTGCGCTCGCCCTTGTCCTTTTCCTTGTCGTACAGATAGTCGTCCTTATAAACGTTTGTGTCGTAATCAAAGCCGGACGTCACGCTGTATACGTACCTTTCCGTTATCACGCATCTGCCGTTGCCGCTCTCGCTTATATGCACGAATACGCAGTCGCGTTTCTCCGCCGACTGAAGGGGGATGCCGTCGAAATGCCCGGGCGCCGCCAGTCCCGCCGCTGTCAGAAGCGTGGGCGGAAGGTCTATCAGAGACACGAGTTTTTTCGCGTCCAGTTCTCCTTTTTCATACGCTCCGCCGAAGATTATCAGCGGAATGTGCGTGGACGCACTGTGGCAGGAGCGCTTGTATTCGAAATTGCGCGTTCTGAAATGACAGCCGTGATCCGAAGTGTAGATGAGCAGCGTGTTCTCGTATCTTCCCTTCTTTTTCAGTTCGTCGACGATGCGCGCGACGTTCTTGTCAAGCGCTTCGCAACATGCAAGGTATGAGGGATAATGGAACACGTGATCCCCGGGAAGCCCTTTTATGTCCTCGGGATAAGGCATGCCCTTGAACTTCGCCGCACTTCCCGGCGGACATTCGAAACGCCCGGATGTGTTCTGATGATGAGGCTCAAGGTACGAAACGAAAAGGAAATACGGCTTTTCGTGCGGCTTGCCGATATAGTCCACGACGTAATCCGTCATCCTGTCCGCCCTCACGCCGTCAAAACGCACTTCATTGCAGTCGTTGTCCCACAGCACGCCGCCGCTGCCCGTCGAAGAAAACTCAAGAAGATCCGCCGCCAGCCAGTATTTGTAACCGCCCCTGAGTTGCTCGGGGACTCCCTTTTTTCTGTATTCGAGACCCTTTGAAGCCAGATGCCATTTGCCGATATACGCGGTGTCGTAGCCGCCCTCGTTGAATACGTCTGCAAGATGCACGTCCTCTTTTCTCATCGGAACGCCGTTGGTGATACAGCCGTTTTTGTTGGGATATACCCCCGTCTGAAGGCACGCCCTCGCAGGTCCGCAGACAGGCTGGCAGGTGTAGGCGCTGTCAAAAACGTCTCCTTCTTCGGCAAACGCGACAAGATTGGGCGTGACTTCTGAAGTCACGGTATCCGCCCTCTGCTGATCGCTGAAAATAAAGATTATGTCAGGTCTGTTTTTCATGTTTTCCCCTTATGCTCGCCGGCTTTTCGCGGCTTTAAGACTCCCTTCCCTCAACTTTTGAGTTTTGTTATTTTATAAGCTGCCGCGCGGTCTTTTCCGTCCGTCCTGCCGGACGGCTTTTAGCTCAAAAACGCTTGTTTCCGCGTTGATCTGCGCGCAGTTTACTATGCAAACGCGTTTCGTCTGATTTTCTCGTCTGCCGCTTTAACAACGGATAATACGCGGAAAAAACGCAGCAAAGAAAATCTCTGCGGCGCGCTCTTTATTCTTTGTCTTTTGCGGCAAGTTTCTGACCCATGATGACGCCCATCACGGAAGCCATCATAAGTCCTCTCGTCCAGCCGCTGCTGTCGCCCAGGCAATGCAACCCCTTTATGCTCGTGTTGAAGTCCTCGTCCATCTTGACCTTGTTGGAATAGAACTTGAGCTCGGGCGAATAAAGCAACGTTTCCGCCGCCGCGAAGCCGGGAACGACCTCGTCCACCGCCTGAATGAAGTTGATGATGTTTATCATCGCGCGGTAAGGCATCGCCGCCGTGATGTCGCCCGCTACCGCGTCCGGAAGCGTGGGACGGACGTTGCTTCTCGCCAGTTCTTTCTGCCACGTTCTCTTGCCGTCTATAATGTCGCCGTATCTCTGCACGAGTATGTGTCCCGCTCCCAGCATATTGGTAAGTTCGCCTATCTTCTGAGCGTACGCTATCGGCTGATTGAACGGTTCCGAGAAGTTGTGAGAGCAAAGTATCGCCAGGTTGGTATTGGGCGATTTCAGCTCTTTATAGCTGTGTCCGTTGACGACGGCGAGGTCGTTGTCGTAGTTTTCCTGGCTTACGAAACCGCCGGGATTCTGACAGAAGGTACGCACCTTGTTCTTGAACGGCTTCGGATATCCGATGAGTTTGGATTCGTAAAGAACGCGGTTGACCTTTTCCATGACCTCGTTCCTCACCTCTACTCTGACGCCGATATCGACGGTACCCGGCTGGTGCATTATGTTGTGTTCAGCACACAGGTGTTCGAGCCAGTCCGCGCCGCGCCTGCCCGTCGCGATGACGGTGTTTTTCGCGCGTATCTCTTCGACTTTTTTGCCGTTGTCTATGATAACGCCGCAGCACTTATCGCCCTCTAAGATAATGTTTTCGCACTGGTAGCCGAAAAGTATTTCTACGCCGTTTTTGAGAAGATACTGTTCGATGGCGTAATATATCTGCTGAGCCTTTTCCGTACCCAGATGGCGTATCGGACAATCGACAAGTTTAAGCCCCGCCTTTATAGCGCGCTTTCTTATCTCCTTTACCTCTTCGTCCTGACCTATGCCCTCAACGTGCGTGTCGGCGCCGAATTCGAGATAAATTTTATCCGTATACTCGATCATGCTCTGCGCATAGTCCTCACCGATGAGTTCGGGAAGCGAACCGCCGACCTCGTGGCTGAGCGAAAGCTTGCCGTCCGAGAACGCGCCCGCACCGCTGAATCCCGTAGTGATATGGCAGTACGGCTTGCAATTCACGCATATGTTTGTCTTTGCCTTCGGGCAACGGCGCTTTTCGATCGCTACGCCCTTTTCGACTATGAGTATCGAGCCTTTATAGTTGTGGCGGATCATCTCTATCGCGGTGAATATTCCCGCGGGACCCGCGCCGATGATTACGGTATCGTATTTCATTTCCTTCTCCTTTACTTCTTTTCTGTCGGCTACTGCGGATATACTTCGCACCCCGCCGACACTCTTGTATATCACGGCTTTTTCCTGCCCGTGTTTATTATCTCGTGTTTTTCCGGCATTTCCTTTTCTTCTCTGCGATAACGGATACGGCTTTTTCGCCGTTTATCCGCTTCAATGCCGTTGAGCAATCTTCCCTCACGGTATACGGTCGCGTTTCCCTGTTTGCCGTATGCCCGCCCGGTATAGCAAAACGCGCGTATAAAAAGCCGCGCCTTACGGCACGGCGCAACTTACGCTTTAAAAGCGTTATTACTTCGTGCCGAACAGTCTGTCGCCCGCGTCGCCGAGTCCGGGCAGTATGTAACAATGTTCGTTGAGCGTGCGGTCGAGGGTGGAAACGTAGACCTTTACGTCGGGGTTCGCTTCAGCGACCTTTTCCACGCCCTGCGGCGCCGCGATTATGGACATAAGTCTTATCGTCTTTACCCCGCGCTGTCTTAAAAACTCTATCGCCGCGTTTGCCGATCCGCCCGTCGCCAACATCGGGTCGAGAAGCGTGACCTGCATATTCTCTATTCCCTGCGGCAATTTGCAGTAGTATTCATGCGGTTCCATAGTCTCTTCGTCGCGGTACAGACCGATATGCCCCACTTTAGCGAGCGGGAAAATCTTCTGCACGCCGCTGACCATACCCAGTCCCGCGCGCAGTATCGGAACGATAGCTATCTTCCTTTCCTGCACGATCTGCTGAGTGCATACTTCGAGCGGCGTTTCGACTTCGACCTCTTTTGTCGGCGCGTCCTTGAACGCCTCGTAAGTCATCAGCATCGTAATTTCCTCGACAAGCTCTCTGAACTCTTTAGTGCCCGTGTTCTTGTCGCGGAGTATCGCTATCTTGTGTCTTATAAGCGGATGATCGAATATCGTTACGTTGGGGTAATTTTTCATAAGTATCTCCTTTTTCCGTCCTTATCTATTATCTTATTTTTTGCGCCGGTTGTCAATACTTAATTTCAGACGCAGGCACACGGCTGTATATACGAAACATTTAGTCTTGCTCAGTTTCCCGTTGATATTTGCGCCGCGCGGTGGTATGATAATAAAGATAATATTTAAAGAGGTATTTTATGGATTTCAAAAAATATGAAAACGTAAAGATCAAAGATCTTCCCTACGAACGTTATACCATCGAGCAGGCAAAAGAGAGTTTCAACAAATTCTTCACCGCGGCTGAAAACGCGAAAAGCGCCGACGATATATTAGCGGCGCGCGAAAAGTACGTGCTTAAAGCGAAAAACTCGTTCGGCACCGCGTCGTCTCTTGCAAACGCCCGCTTCACGCAGAATACGCGCGACGAGTTTTACGACGGCGAAGTAACTTATTACGACGAAGTCTCCCCCGCTTTCAGCGGACTTTACGTAAAATACGTGGACGTAATGCTGTCCTCTCCCTTCCGCAAAGAGCTGGAAGAAAAACTGGGAAAAGTACTTTACCGTACTTTCGAATTCGAAAAGGCGTCCTATAACGACATCATAGAAGAGGACGTAAAACAGGAAAACGCTTATTCGACAGAATACGTAAAGCTGCTGTCCACCGTCGAATGCGATTTCCGGGGCGAGAAAAAACCGCTGTCATATGTCAGAGGTTTCCTCGAAGACAAGGACAGAAACGTAAGAAAAGCCGCCGCGGAAAGCATAGGTAAAGCCATGCAGGCTCACTCAGAAGAATTCGACGACGTATTCGACCGTCTCGTCAAAGTAAGAGACAAGATGGCAAAGAAGATGGGCTATAAGAATTTTACCGAGCTGGGCTATTACCGCATGGGAAGAATCGACTACGACCGCGAAGCGGTGGAAAAGTTCCGCGAAAACGTAGTTTCCGCGATAACCCCCGTCGTTAAGGATATGAAAAAACAGGTAGCCGAAAAACTGGGTATAGACGATATAAAATTCTATGACGACGCCGTTTACTCAAAAGACGAGGTGCCCACGCGCGACTGCTCTGTGGAAGAATTCTTTAACCGCGCGGAAGAGATGTATTCCGATATGGACAAAGACCTCTCCGCGCTGTTTACGCGCATGGTCAACGAAGAAGCCTTTGACGTTATCCCGAGAGACGGCAAGACGGGCGGCGGTTACTGCACGACATTCGAGGACTTCGGCAAAATATTCATTCTCGCAAATTTCAACGGCGCGAGCGGCGATATAGACGTTATTACGCACGAATTCGGACACGCGGTCGCGATGAATTACGCGATGCAGAAGAACGGCGACGAGCTGGGCATAGGCGGCTGTGAGACCGCGGAGTGCCACTCTATGAGCATGGAGTTCATAGCGTGGCCGTATATGGATAAATTCTTCGGCAGCTTAGCTTCCGCATACCGCAGAAAGCACCTTTCTGACGCGCTGACCTTTATCCCGTACGGCTGTATCGTCGACGAATTCCAGCATGAAGTCTACGATCACCCTGAAATGACTCCCGCAGAAAGAAACGCGCTGTATTTAAGACTTTCAAAAAAATACCGCCCCTACCTCTCTTACGACGGAATCCCCTATCTTGAAAATGGCACGCGCTGGCAGTTCCAGGCGCACATTTTCGAAAGCCCGTTCTACTATATAGACTACTGCCTCGCTGAGACTGTCGCGCTCGGCTTCCTCGCGCTGTCGCGCAAGGACTATAAGCTCGCGCTTGAAAAGTATAAGGAGATGTGCAAGACGGGCGGCGAAAAGTTCTTCTCCGAAATGGTAAAGACGGCAGGCATTTCCTACCCGTTCGGCGACGGAACTCTGAACGCCCTCGCGGACGATATGAAAGAGGTGCTCTCAACGCTTTAAGACAAGCGGGGTCAAAGCAAACAAACGCGCTTTATGCAAACCGCAAAGCGCAAAAGCTATAAAGAAAATAATAAGCTTAACAAACACGGGCAGGAAATTTCCTGCCCGTTGTTTTTGCTTTTTATTTAAAACAGCTCTCAGTCGACGGAAGGGAGAACGATCTCATCAACCTCTCCGAAATCGTAGAAGATAAAGGTTTCTATCGCTTCTTCGTCGCCTGTTTTATAATCCGCAAAAGCACAGAGCTTGCCGTCCTTGATTTTGAATATGCAGTAAAAGTTGTCGATCTCACAGAAATAACCTTGTTTTTCTTCGTTCCATATCAGTTCGTATTCGTCGCCGCTTTGCATACGCAAATACGTGTCGACAGCTTGGATTATTTCATGATACAAATTGCCGACAGGAACAAACCAATCTTCTTTCTGCCACTTTCCGTCTCCGTCGTAAGTTATACGATAGTTGCCGTTTTCGTCAGAGTATTCATAAACGAACAACTCTTTTTTCCACTTTTTCGATTCGCCTTCGAGATTTGTCCTCGTCTCTACGTACCTCTTTCTGCCGCCGCAGATTTCGCTTATGATACAGCTATGGTAACCGAGATCCTCCGTCTCGCTTTTAACGCGATAATTTAATACGTCTTCAGCTTCCGACAGAATATTCTGCCAGTCTTCCTGCGTTATCTTATCAGAGACCATCTCGTCGAACGTCAGATCTGCATCGGGAATTTCCGCCCACACTACATCGCACGATATGAGCGCACCCGACAAAGCGACAAGCAATAACGCCGCAACGATAAATAAAAACTTTTTCATAACTGCTCCCTCCTCGGTTTTACGATATATCAAAAAGAGAATTCTGTCAATACCCCTCTCCCGCCCCTTCCTTAAGTAAAGCTATGATTTCCGCACGAAAAAACCACAAAAAAACGGCTCCCTTTCGGAAGCCGTTAATTTTGTCCTTATACGTTATTACTCTGCAACGTAGGGAAGCAGAGCCATAACTCTCGCACGCTTGATAGCCTCTGCGAGAAGTCTCTGGTGCTTTGCGCAAACGCCGCTCATACGTCTGGGAACGATCTTGCCCTTTTCGGTGATGAACTTACGCAGTTTTGCAACGTCCTTGTAATCGATCTCGGTAGCCTTGTCTACGCAGAAGGTGCAGACCTTTTTGCGGGGAGCCTTTCTTGCCGGTCTCTTAACAACTTTTTCTTCGCTCATTTTTATATCTCCTTATAATCAGAATGGTAAATTGTCGTCGGACGGCTCGACCTCTTCAAGCTTGGTCACGTCCGAACGCGAGGATCTGCTCTGCTGAGGAGAGTCCTCTCTGCTGCCCGACGGAGAAGAAAGGAATTCAACCTCGTCGGCGGTAACTTCGACCGAAGTGCGCTTAGCGCCGTCGTTACCTTCGTAGTTGCGGATCTGGATGGAGCCTACGACTCCTACTTTTCTGCCCTTGCTGAGCGATTTAGCGCAGCTTTCTGCGATACCTCTCCACGTGATAACGTTGAAATAATCGGCCTCGTTATTCTCTTTGCTGAATCTTCTGTTGACCGCAATCGAGAACCTGCAATAGCTTACGCCGCTGGGGGTCGTACCGCTTTCAGGGTCTCTGGTAAGATTGCCGATAAGAATGATCTTGTTCATAAATCCTCCTTATTACTTGCGGACTATCATAAGTCTGACGATCTCGTCAACGATACGGCCGAGACGGGTGATTTCCGCGGGAACGCTCGCAGGAGCGTTGAACGTGGTCAACACGTAGTAGCCTTCGTTCTTGAAGTTGATCGGATAAGCAAACTTACGGGTGCCCCACTTGTCCAGGCTGACTATTTCGCCGCCCGCACCGGTAACAACCGCTTCGATCCTGTCGATAACAGCCTGCTTGCCTTCTTCAGTCACGTCGTTGTCGATGATGTACAAAAGCTCGTACTTGTTCATAGAAACCTCCTTTTGGTCTGATGTCTTCCCGTCTCAGGGGAAGCAAGGATTTTGAAAATATATTCAAAATTGCTAATATACTATAGCACATAGTATTTTTTAAGTAAAGCGATTTAAAGCGTTTGCCCGCAAAATTTTTATTCTTCTTTGTCGTGTCCGGCATCGTCTGACGGCGCGTTTTGGAGATTTTCGCCCATTTCAGCGCGTTTTTCTTTCTTTCCGTTTTCAGGGAACGGGCACATTCCCGCCTTTCTCGCCGCCGGGATAAGCACCTTTGTAAGAGGCGGAAACAGAAGCGGAAAAACTATAAGGTTGCAGACTATCTGAACGATATAAAACACCGCGCCCCTTGCGTAGATTATAGAAAAACGGTACCAGAACCTGTCGAAAAAGCCGCTGAAAAGCCCCGTATCGACCAAAGAGGTCTGCACTCCGAAAAGAGTCGTCATCACCGCCGCGATCAGCGTAATTATCCACCTGTTTTTTACTTTCAGGCGCGCTGAAAGCATAAAGACCAGCGCGACCGCGGGCCAGTGGATGAAATAAGATATCACCCACGGACCCACGCCGAATATCGCAGTCTCTATACCGCAGAATACAAGCGCAGCTACCACCCCGCCCGCGCCGAGACAATAACCGTACACGGCGCAAAGAAGGGTCACGCCTTCTACGTTGGGCACAGCGTTGAGCGCAAACTTGACCGCCTCGATCGTCGCGGCGGCAAGCGCCGTCAAAGCTATCTGTCGGGTAAGCATTCTGCCCGCTTTTAAAAATCTCTGCTTTTCCAATTTCCCGATAAAAGACTTAAAGTCTCATCAATAACTGTCCACTCTTATAAGGATGATGCAATTCTCTTCAACGCTCATCTGAGATATTCCTACGCCTGACGACGTAAGGCTTGCGCCTTCGTATTCGATAGTAGTAGCATATGCATCCACGCCCTTATCCTTTTCGACGGACGTAAACAGTCTTACGTATTCGTTCGCCTCGGTGGGCTGAACGCAACCGATGGAAGTGAGATATTTGCCATAGCTGCTTTCTTCCCAGCTTACGCTGACGCCGTGATTGCCGACCAGCTGCATTATCGCGGCTTCGCCGTTGAGCTGTCCTTCGAGAAGCGCAATGTCTATCGTATAGACCTGAGCTTCGCCCTCTTTGGGCATAAGCACAACTTTAAAAGTACCTTCCTGAGCCGCGGGGGTCTTTTCGTCGTCTGTGCAAGCCGCGAACGCGAATACGAGGCTGAGCGCGAGCACGACGGTAAGAACTACCGCTAAAATTTTCTTTTTATTCATAAATACTCCTTTTCCACTTACGGCAATTTTACGCCGCGCGGTAAATTTTATTGCAATTTAAAACGCCGTTATAACGCTTTTTGAGTAAACAAGCCTTTTTCGCGCGGTTTTCAACGTAAAACGCGCGTTTACTCGTCCGTGTGTTTCAAAAGGCGTATCCGCAAAAGATCGGAAAGAAAAGAAAAGCCGCTTTAAAGGCGGCGGAAAACAAAGCAAGCTGCGGCGCGTATCGCGTGCGCCGTGAAAGCCCGTGAATCTCCCTCCGAAATTCCGCTTGTACTCTTTGTCGGCAGGTCTCCTGACTTACGGCAAAATTCTGCGCCTTCCCCTTTTCAAGTGGCATAATGCAAAACCTTAGCGCCGCTGACAGTAGCGGGGGCTGTACGGGTCTTTCACCCGTTTCCCTTTTAATGACCGCCGCGCGGTCAACCTGACAAAGCCTGTTCCCCTTGCGGGTATCGTGAATATATTATATCAACCGTTCCTCGTTTTGACAAGCGTTGATACCGAATGATGCAAATTCAGTCCTCTTTCAGAAAATCTTCCTGCAGGACGTGCGTATATACCGGGCGCTTTTCCGGATTATAGCTTTTATATTCCTTTACGGTCACAACCCCGTAGACCGCAGATTCTTTCATATGCTGATAGTCTGTCCACTCTGCGCCCGTTTCAACGAGTTTCCTGACTTCTTCTTCACCGTCTTTCCAGCCTTCGCACGGTTCTCCCTCGCAATATATACTGAGTTCGGGGCACCCGACGAACGCGTTTTCTTTTATCTCTTTAACCGTTGCGGGGATATATATCTTTTTAAGTCCGCTGTCTTCAAAAGCACTTTGGCATATCGTCGTTGCTCTTTTATTGACGATCACGCGCGAAAGTCTGTTCCCTTTGAACGCGTTAATGCCTATGACGTCAACGTTGTCCGGGATATACAACGTATCCGCTATAGCGCCCTCGGCGCTGAGCAAAACGACGTTGCCCCTTCTTTCGTTCATATAAAAATCCGCCTCTCCGACTTTAAGCTTTATGCTTCTTACTATGTCGAGGCAGGTCTCCGGCAATTTATAACAGTTGTAAAAAGCCATATCGTTCACTTTTTTCAACCCTTCCGGGAAATTTATACTTTCAAGATTTTCGCACCCTGAAAAAGCATAGAACATTATCTCTTCAAGTCCGTCGGGCAGAACGACTTCTTTAAGCGAAACACAACCTTCGAACGCGCTCTCGCCTATCCTTTTCACGGTAGACGGTAGGACTATTTTTTCAAGCGCGGCGCATTTTGCGAACGTCTCTTTCTTTATCTCTGCGATCCCCTCCGGAAGTACGATTTCTTTAAGCGCTTCGCAGCCGCAGAAAGCCTGTTCGCCTATTTCTTCCGTGCCGTCCTTCATACTTACGGTCAGCAGACTTTTGCAACTGGCAAAGGCTTTATATCCAATACTTGTCACGGCGGGCACCTCTATATGCGTCAATGCGCTGTCCGAAAACGCGTTAGCAGCTATCTTTTTCAGACCGACAGGCAATACGACGTCTTTGAGTTTATCGCAACATGAAAACGCGTGCATTTCTATTTCGGTAAAATTTTCTCCCGGACACACGCTTGCGATCTCCGTCTGAAAAAACGCGCTCTTCCCCACCTTTCTGAGCGAAGCGGGAAAATTTACGCTCTCTATTCCCGAACACGCGAATGCGTTGTTGCCTATTTCTTCGAGTCCCTCCGGAAGAATCGCCCTTTTCAGCTTTTTGTAACCCGAAAAAGTACAATCTATCTTTTGTACGTCCTCAGGCACCGTTATTTCCCGTATATCGTCGGGCAGACTTGTCCACGTCAGGCAGACTTTGCCTTCACTCTCTTTTTTTCCAAATTCAGTCATGACGATTTCCTCCATAAAAGCCGAAAATACAGTATAAATTTTACCATACGGCGCACCCGATTGCAATAAAAAGACGATATTCCTTAACATTCTGCCACTTACGTATATAAAAAACGAGGATCTCTCCTCGTCTTTTCTCTTTATTTGCAAAACCTTTTTCTTTATCTTACGATAAGCGATCTGCCCGTCATCTCCTTGGGTATCTCAATGCCCATAATGTCGAGCATCGTGGGAGCGATATCGCACAGCTTGCCGCCGTCCGCGAGAGCCTTTACGCCGTCCGCGCCGATAACGAGGAAGGGAACGGGATTGGTCGTATGCGCGGTGAACGGGGTGCCGTCCGCTTCGAACATATAATCCGCATTGCCGTGATCTGCGGTAAGGAGCGCCTGACCGCCTACGGACAGTATCGCGTCGATAACCTTCTGAACGCATTCGTCTACGACCTTTACAGCCTTTTCAGCCGCAGCCATAACTCCGGTGTGACCCACCATGTCGCAGTTGGCGAAGTTCAGGATCATCACCTCGTACTTGCCGCTCTTAATCTCCTCCACCGCTCTGTCGCACACTTCGTACGCGCTCATCTCCGGCTTCATATCGAAGGTCGCGATCTTCGGGGAATCGATCAGGATCCTGTCTTCGCCGGGGTTAGCCGCTTCTACGCCGCCGTTGAAGAAGAAGGTGACGTGAGCGTATTTCTGCGTTTCCGCGATCCTGAACTGTTTGATACCTTTTTTGGAAAGATACTCGCCCAGCGTGTTGACGTAAACCTCGGGTCTGAACGCGACGTCCAGGAAATCGTTGAACTTGACGTCGTACTGAGTGAACGAAACGTAAACGGGAGCAAGGAATCCCTTCTTTCTCGGGAAAGACGGGAAATCGGGCATGATGAACGCCCTTGAGATCTGTCTCGCCCTGTCGGGTCTGAAGTTGAAGAAGATCACGCTGTCGCCTTTGTCGACCGTCGCGACCGGCGCGCCGTTCTCCGTTATCACGACGGGCACGACGAATTCGTCGGTCACGCCGTTTTTATAGCTGTTTTCCATAGCCTCGACGGGATCTTTCTCGAACACGCCCTCGCCGTCCGCGAGCGCCGCGTAAGCCTTTTCTACTCTGTCCCAGATGTTGTCTCTGTCCATAGCGTAAAATCTGCCGCTGATCGTCGCGATCTTGCCGAAATTCTCTTTTTTCATGAAATCGACCAGTTCTTTGACAAAACCTTCGCCGCTCTTGGGAGGAACGTCTCTGCCGTCCATAAAACAGTGGACGTAGACCTGCGAAAGGCCGCGCTGCTTCGCCATCTTTATCAGCGCGAAAAGGTGGTTGATATTGCTGTGCACGCCGCCGTCGGAAAGAAGTCCCATAACGTGAAGCTTCCCGCCGTTCTTTTTCGCGCTGTCCATAGCGTTTACGAGCGCGGGATTTTCAAAGAAATCGCCGTCCTCGATAGACTTGGTTATCCTGGTCAGTTCCTGGTAGATTATCCTGCCCGCACCGATATTCAGATGCCCGACCTCGCTGTTGCCCATCTGCCCTTCGGGGAGACCGACCGCGAGACCGCTCGCGTTGAGCTGAGTAAACGGATATTTCTTCTCCATAGCGAGAACGTTGGGAGAAGTCTCGGGCGAAATAGCGTTGTTTTCGCCGAACTTGTTGATGCCGTAGCCGTCCATGATGATAAGACCGGTAAATTTCATATCTATACCTCTTTTGCCCTTGCGGGCGCAAAATTTTTTTCGCTGTAATTGTAGCACACGCGGATATTTAAGTCAACGTTTTGCGCGGGTAACGCGCGCGCCGTCATTTGACGAAAACGTCGTCTCCGAGCGTTGTCACCGTGGACGGGATCGCCACTTCGCCAAGCGAGCCGCAGTATGCGAACGCCCTGCTTCCTATCTCCGTCAAGCCCTCGTTGAGTCCGACAACGGAAAGCGCTCTGCAGTACATGAACGCGTTTTCGCCAATCTTCCTTAGCGAAGACGGACAGACGAGAGAACTCAATGTCGTACAGTTCGCAAACGCCCCGGTCAAGATCTCCTCCACACCCTCAGACAAGCCTGCCTCTGCAAGTTGCGAGCAATTCAAAAATGCGAATTCTCCTACACGGGCGCAGGAAATCTGCACTTTTTCAAGATAAACCGCACCGGCAAACGCGTACGCCGCGATCTCCGCAATTTCTTCTCCCGTCGCAAACGAAGCCTGTCTTTTACCCGTCGGATAAGCGACGAGAACGGACTTGTCGGCAGAATAGAGAACGTCGCCTTCCGATATAAAACTTTCGCTTCCTTCCGATACGATAAATGCAGTCACGCCTATTTCGGAAAACGCTCCGTAGCCTATCTCCGTCACCGTTGCCGGGATCGCAACCTCTCCGCCGAAAGCGTTCTTTGCAAACGCTAAAATGCCTATGCTCTCAAGCACGCCTTCCTCAAACGAAAGCGAAGAAAATTTCACGCTACCGTCGATCGAATAAAGAAGATAATCGGGAACGCGTTCAACTTCTTTGCCAACAACAAAAACCGAACCTTCGGCTCCCGCGCCGGAAAAAGCCGTCCCGCTGATCCCCTGCGACTGCGCGCTCTGCGCGCGGTATTCCACCCTTTCGAGCTGCGCGCAGTCCTCGAACGCTTTTGCGGAAAGCGTGACTACCGACTGAGGGATCACGAGCGTTTTTATCGCGGTGCCGGCAAAAGCCTGAGCTCCCACCGTCGTCAGCCCGCCGCTCAGGCTGAAGTCCACGCCCGTCAGATATACCTCTCCCGCGCCTGTCGCATCGAAAAGTCTGGGCGGCAGGACCCGGACGTTTTCTCCCGTCACGAGGGTAAGCCCTCCGAGCGAACCTGCGCCGTCAAAGACGCAATTGTCAGAAACGAGCGCCTGAGCGTTGACGGCGTTGTAATATACGGTTTTTGCAGATGAACATCCCGCGAACGCGCGCTCTCCGATCAGGACGACCCCTTCCGGGATCACAATGTTTTCAAGCGCGACGCAGTTCTCGAACGCGCTTTTTCCTATTTCCGCAAGATCTGACGGAAGTTCAGCATGCGTAAGCGCCGCGCAGTTTTCAAACGCGCCTTCTCCTATTTCAATCACTCCCGAAGGAAGGGAAACTCCTGTGAATCCGCTGCCTGCGAAAGCTCTTTCTCCAATGCGTTTTATCCCATGCGGGAAGGTCAGCTCTCCGCCGTTATAACCGACGTAAGCGAGCGCCTCCTCGCCCGTTTTGTCAGTGACGAAAAGCCCGGCGCAGGAAAAAGACGGGTTTCCGTCTGTAAATTCAAGCGTTTTGAAAAGCGGAAGATCTGCAAACGCCTCCCACTCTATGTCCGTGCAGTAATCGCCCAGTCTGACGCAGGTCAGCTGCGGCACACGGGCGAAAGCTCCGTCCAGCACGCCGTCTATCGCAAATACTCCGCCCCACGTGGACGGTATGACGATCCAGTCGAACGGATACGCCGCCGAAACGTCGGAAAGATACAGCTTTGAATTCCCCACCTTGAATTCGAGAGTGAGGAACCCCAGCGCAAACAGCCCTTTCTGTTCTTCGTCCGCCGGCTCGTAACTGAGCGTGACCGTCACGTCCTCAGTGACTGCCGTGTAATCGCCCTCGGTTTTGAGCGCGTAAAGTTCGTTCCCTTCCGCTTTGTACGACGCGAGAGGCAGAAGCGCGCTCTTGCCGTCCTCCACTTTCTGAGCGGAAACAATCTCTCCGTCAAGGACAAATGTCACGGTGTGGACTTTTGCTCCCTGCCCCGGGTCGTCCTGATCTTCCTGTCCGTCCCCGTCCGACCCGTCCTGGTCCGACCCGTCTCCTTCCTGACCGCCTCCGTCATCCGGAGTTTCGGGAAAATCGTCTCCGCCCTGCGGCAACTCGTTCCACGCCGCGTAAAGCGAAACGTCCGTCTTGTCCTCTTTGGCAAGAAATTCTTCAGCGACGAAAGGAATAGTCAGCTCCTCGTCGTAAAACCAGCCGACGAAAGAATACCCGTCTTTTTCGGGATCCCGCACCATCGTAAGCGTATCTTCAGAACATATTGACATGCCGTAAAGCGAACCGTCGACGTAAAAACTGATCCTGACGCTCGCCGTCTCCCCTTCCTGCGGCTTTGAAGGAAGCTCGGTCTCGGGCGCTTTTTCGCATGCGGAAAGACATGCCGCCATCGCCGCGACGACAAATACGACAACAAGCAAAAACGTCGCCTTTTTCATACCGTCTCTCCTTTTTCTTTTATGCGCATATTGCACGAGCGTAACGAAAACCCGTGCCGCACCTTTTAATCTCTAATGACCGGAACGTCGAGCGCGTGGCTTTCTTTTACCGCCCTTATCAGTTCCTCGACGCTCTTTGCCGCATATACGTCCAGTTTAAGCTGTTTCCCTCCGCGCAGACCTTTGCAATAACACGCCACGTGCTTTTTCATGTTGTTCACCACGTATGTGTCGGAATGGTATCCGCTCAGGATCGCGACGTGTTCAAGCACGATATCTCTGACCGTTGCGTAGGGAAACTCCTTTCCCGTGATCAATGAAAATATCTGCGGATTTCCAAGCGCTCCCCGCGCTATCATGACTCCCGCCGCACCGGTATGCGCTTTTATCTTCAGATAATCTTCCCGTGAAAAGACGTCGCCGTTGGCAATGACGGGAACGTCCGCCGCGCGCACGACCTCAGCAATATAATCCCAGTCTGCCTTTCCTTCGTAAAACTGCTCGCGCGTCCTGCCGTGAACGGTCACAGCCGCCGCGCCGGCGTCCTGCATATACCTGACAAAATCAACACCGGTACGTGAATTTTTTTCAAAACCTATCCTGAATTTCACGGTTACGGGCTTACCGCATCTTCTCACCGTTTTTACTATCTTCGCCGCAAATTCCGGATCCTTGAGGAGCGCGCTGCCCTCTCCGTTGGACACGATCTTTCTGACCGGGCAGCCCATATTTATGTCCACTATGTCGAACTTTTCAAGCGCCTTGCTCTCCGCCGCCCTCGCGAGTATTTCAGGGTCGCTGCCGAAAAGCTGGACCGCCCGCACTTTCTCCGCGTCCGTCGTGTGCAACAAGTCCTCGGTATGCTCGTTGCCGTAGATAAGACCCTTTGCGGACACCATTTCGGTATAGGTCAGCCCCGCGCCCGCCCCGGCGCAAAGCGACCTCAGACCGACGTCGCTGTATCCCGCTATCGGGGCGAACACCGCGTCGCCCGGGAGAGTTATGCCGTCAATCTTCATTCTTAGCCTTTCTCCACAGTTCGTCCAGTTCCTCGGGCGTGCACTCGTTCATCGGTTTTTTGCAATGCGCCTCGACGTATGCGAAACGCTTGCAGAATTTTTCCGTAGCCGCCGCAAGCGCGACTTCCGGATCCACCTTGAGAAGCCTCAGGACGTTGACCGCCGCGAACAGCACGTCGCCGCCCTCTTCTTCCCTCTTTTCGGGAGAAGCGGACAAAACTTCTTCGATCTCTTCGCTCAGTTTCTCCGCCGCCGCTTTCACGCCGTCAAAATCCATGCCCGCTTTTGCCGCCGTCTTCTGTATCTTGCACGCCCTCATGAGCGCCGGAAGCCCTGAGGACGTCTTGTCCATCTTGTCAGAGAAAGACGTGTAGTGCTTCTCCTTGCCTTTCGCCCTGTCCCAGGCGGCAAGACCTTCTTCCGCGGTGCGCGCGACCACGTTGCCGAACACGTGCTCGTGCCTGCCGATCAGTTTTTTGCAAAGCGCAGTCGCGACGTCGTGAGCGTCGTACTCTCCGCAATCCTCGGCGATCACGCAATGGAACGCCGCCTGAAGCAGGACGTCGCCCGTCTCCTCTATCATATTGCCCAGGTCTGCGCCGTTGATCGCGTCAACGAGTTCGTAAGCTTCCTCGATCACGTTCGAACGTATGCTCTCGTGCGTCTGCGCCCTGTCCCACGGACAGCCGTTTTCTCCGCGCAGTCTGTATAGCAATTCAATGACGTCGCCGAAATTGTAACGCTTCTTTCTGAGATATTCCCTCGCCGGGCAGTAAACGGTGGTGGCATAACCGAATTTTTTGCCGAAATCCATCTCCGAAACGACAGTCTTTTTGCCGGAGACGTAAACTTCTTCGTCCTCTCCGACAAGATCGGCAAGCCTCAGCTTGACTTCCTGAGCTATGTACCTGTCGTCGACGTCGGTTATCACAAGCGGGAGCGAGCCGTCGAAATCGAAAGACCTGTTCCCGGTCAGATCGTAAGCGCTGAGGAAAACCGCGCCGGTCGTAAATCCCGCCGCGCAAACGGCGCGCGATACCGAAGGATATATCTTCACGTCGGTGCGGGAAGCGAGAAGCGCCACGGACTTGTCGTCGTAACCGCTGCCGTTCACGCAGTATACCGTTCTGCCCCCGGACGACAACAGCCTTTCCACGATCTTTTCGTCAAGATCGTCGAAGTTTTCCGCGCTCTCGTACACGTCGTCCATCGTCGAGACCTGCCTGCCCTCGAAATATGCAAAAGTGTCAGTCTGCGCAGTCTTTACGAAGACGTGCTTCGCCCTGTCAACGGCTTGCGCTCCTTCGAGCGTTATCTGTCCTTTCCGACAACCCAACCCTACGACTTCAATCATTTTCTTCTCCTTTGCCGGCGCTTTTCTGCGTTATCAGAAAGCTCTTTTTCAAAGCTCCCGTTGCCGCAAGCAGCGCGAAATAAACCGCCGCGCCGACTACCGCGCCGACCGCCAGCCGCGCGTACCCGTTGCCGAGCGCAAGCGCGACTATACGTATGCATACGCTCATTATAACACTTGCGAGCACAATTTTACCAGCCGTTTTGACAAGCTCGTTGTTTTTTCCGACAAGTTCCACATATCTGACCAGCGAAAGCGCCGCCGCAAGCGCATACATGCACAGCTGAGAAACGGGCGCCGCGGCAATTCCTATGCGCGGCAGAAGCAATATCTGAAGCGCCGTCTTGAACGCGACCGAGACCGCAAGGTAAACCGCCGCGCTTTTGCCCGACCCGAGCGCCTGGAGTATTCCGGAAAGCAACTGCACGAGAGAAGCGGCGACGACGTTGACCGCCTGAAGCCGCAGAACGTAAGCCGCCAGTTCAGCCTCCTCTGCCGAAAATCCCGGGTAAAGCAGACCGATCACGTCCGAAGAAAAGACGAGCAACGCAAAAAAACATGGAACGGATACCGCAAGGCATGCGCTCAGCGTACGCCCGGTGTAGTCGTTGACCGAAACGTAATCCCCTTTCGCAACTCCGGACGAAATCCTTGGGATCACGGCAACTGCGAGCGCGAGCGACACCACGACGGGGAGATTGATGACCGTTCCGACCGCGCCGCTGTATATGCCGTACGAAGCCGTAGCCTGATCAAGCGAAGCGCCGCCCAAGGTCAGGAATCTGACGATCAGGAAGCTGTCAAGAAAGCCGGAGACAGGGAGCACCAGCGCCGCCGCAACGATCGGAAGCATGCTCTTCACGATGTCATAATATATACGTTTATCTACACGTGTACGGAAAATTTTTTCTTTCCCGACGCTTCTGCGATATGCCGTCGCGGTGAACGCAAGCCCTGCGAACTCACTCACTGTGACTGCAAACAGCGCGCCGTAGACAGCCGCCTTCGCTCCTTTTTTTGCAAAAAAATACGCCGCCGTAAGCCCGAAAACCAGCTTTACGACCTGCTCGACCGTCTGCGAAAACGCATTGACGTTCATGCGTCCTTTTCCAATGAAATAGCCTTTGAAATAAGCCGTAAAAGTCACGGCGAAAACTGCCGGCGCGATCACCGTATACCCCGTCCACGACGTCGGCCTCGCCTGAAGCGCCGCGACCGGATACGCCATAAACGCGGTGAACACACACCCGACGATCCCCAGCGCGACTGCAATTCTTTTGCACGCCGCGCGCGTATAGGGGATGTCCGCGCCCACCGCGTCGGCATATGCGACGTAGCGCGCCACCACGGTGGGGACCGCCGCTCCGTACAAGGTCAGAAAAAGCGCGTATACGGGGAAAAAGGTCTGGTACAGACCTATCCCTTCCGCGCCGAGCACGTTGGTCAGCGGGATACGGTAAAACGCGCCGATGACCTTGGAGACCATTCCGGCAACCGCAAGCCCTGCCGACGAGCGGACGAGCGAATTGCCTCGCTTTTGCCTCATCACTCCAGAGTAGCCGCGATCATATCTGCGGCAAGCGCGCAGAGCCTCGCTTCGGTCGCTGATATCGCCGCGTCCGAACACAGCAGCACGCCGCCGTAAAGATCTCCGCCCACGATCAGCGGCACGATGTGCTGATTCTTACAGTTGGCGGGCACGTCGTTTACTATCTGCACGGGAGTTTCGGGCGCGCCCGCTTTGCGGCGGTCAAGGACGCTGTAAAGTCTGTCGCTTATCTCCTCTCCCACCAGTTCCCTGAACGGCGCGCCGCTTGCGCCGAGCACGGTAACGCTGTCGCATATGACCGCACCCTTCCCTGTCGCACGGCTTAGCGCGTCGCAATACGCCTGCGAAAAATCATCGCCTGATCCGAGCGCGCTGTAACGCCTGAGCACGAGCGATTTGTCGCCCGTGGTAAATATTTCCATCTGCTCCCCCTCTTTGAGTTTGAGGGTCTTTCTCAGCTCTTTTGGTATGACCACCCTGCCGAGTTCGTCGATACGTCTCACGATTCCCGTTTCTTTCATTTTGCCTCCGTTATCGCGTTTATTATCTTCAAGGCGGAAATAAATATTCAGCAAACGTGATCTTTTCGCGCGTCCTTTCGTCAGACTATCTTCGAAACGTCGTAACCTGTGTACCCCTCCATCTGATAGACAGTCGTGGTATTGTATTCGGGATTGTAAGCGTACACCCTCATATACTGCGCGGGAACATACAATCCGAAACTGCCGAACGCCGTTGTAAAATCGGGATAAACCGCCTTCTGCGGAGTTCCGGACAAAAGAAGGATCGCCTGAAGATTACTGAACGCGCCTATAAACTCGTGCGTTACCACGTTGCCTTCTACTGCGAGCGCGCATACCGACGATATCCCGTCCGCAACGCAACTCAACGAACAGCAGAGATCGCCTCTTACGACGACCTGATATATGTCCGTTATGTCTTCGAAAGTCATGTCCAGCCCGTTTGCAACAGTAAGATCCACAACCAGGTCTCCGCTTTCCGACATATGCGCCCCGGCGAGTTTTGCGTTCTTTTTACGAATAAGCGACGATCCGCCGGTAAACGTCACGCTTGCGTAAGGAACGACGTAGCTTTTCGCTATTACGTTTACGAACGCGTAATCTTTTTCGTTTACGTATACCGTAAGCGCAGGTCTTACGGGCGCGGAAAATCTGACCGTCTCCACCTCCTGCCCGTCGAAGGTAAAGGGCAGATATACCTTTTCAATATTCTGCGTTGATACGGTAAATACGCCGTTTTCAAAAGAAACGCCTTCGGCGTTGCGGACGTCGGCATAAAGCGTGACGTTTTCTTCTCCTACGACGTCGGAGTCGAAATTCCAGTGCCTTCCTTTTGCGGGACAGTACCACCCCGAAAATACCGTATCGGAAGGGAATGAGATGACCGGCTCAGGCAAAAGTTTGCCCTTCACCGCAGTATAAGAAATCACCCTGTCTCCGAAAAAAACGAAATCGACAGCTGCGGACGGATATACCTTTGCAAGTTCAAGTATTTTTTCTTTGACGACTTCGTCCAAGGAATCTCTGACCATGTTAAATACGCCTTCGATCTGTTCGTTGAGTTCGTGAGCCTTTAAGGTTTCAGAAGCCAGTTCTTCGTTCAGATTGTCAGCCGTAAGTACCGCGGCGGAAAGCTCTGTCAACACGTTCGCAGGCTCTGTCACCTTGGTTTCGAGGGCGTTTACCGACGCAGCGACCTCGAAAATGCCACCCACTTTTCCTACGCTCTTCGTCACCACGTCCGCGCGCGTCTTTTCGAATATCACAAGCTGCGCCTCAACGTAACCTTCGTATCTGGTAAGACAGTTGGGGATCTCGAAATTCAGCCCGTCCTCCCCGTACTCGAGAGAAGGCGAAGAATAGGTCGCTTTGACCGCGCCGCCGTGAGTCACGCAGACGAAATCGATGTAATATCCGTGCGAAGCGGGATCGGTCATCCCCACGCATTTTATATTGATCTTGTCCGAAAGATTGTTGTTCTGCGCGACTACGTAGCGATGGCGACTGACTAGCGACGAGTTGTCTTTATTGTATGTGCAATAAATTACCATTTGCGCTCCTTGAGGGGGGAAAGAAGCATAGCCGACACCGCAAATATATAACGCTTTTCCTTCAACGGCAAGCTTTACTGCCACAAATTTTTCCGCCCACTTCCCGCTTGAATCCCGCATCCCCGCGCGGCTTTGCCCGGAAAAAAGATCCCAACATAAAGCGGATTCTTTAACTTGGAATAAAATATATTCAAAGAAGAAAATCAAACCCGTTGCCGGGCCCCGAACCCGGCACGACCGAATACCGAACAGAAAGCACAAACCAGAAACCAAACCGGACACGGCTGAATCCCGAACAGAAAGCGCAAACTCGGTACCGAACCGGAAGTTGAACTTGAAAATCAAAACCGCCTAACTCTATAAAATAAACAAGTTTAGTTAAATAACAAATCAACGTTACGCGCACTCTTTGACAGCCAGTCTAAAAGCAATTGTTCTGCTGAAACGCAACTCCTTCATTGCCTGCCCTCACCCTTCGCTCACGATTTTACCAATATTTTTGGTAAAAACATAAACACACTGTCTTCCCTGCTTACCTTGATCTTTCGGATTTTACCAATATTTTTGGTAAAAATGCAATTTGTCTTTACGGAAAGCGGTTGCCGATACGTTTGAAGACGTCTTGTTATTCGGACGTCTTGTTATGCGAACGTATTTTAACGTGAATGTCTTTTTTTTATACGAATGTCTTCATTTTATTCTTATGTGGACGTCTATTTATGTGGACGTCTTTTAACTCAAACGTCATCTTATTATACGAATGCCTTCTTTTATACTAACGTCTTTTTATGCTGCGGTAGTCAGAGACGCGATAAAGCGTTTATACAATATTCGCTTTATCTGCAAATATGCGTTTTATCTACACGGGTACAACATTTTTCAGCAAAGCGACAAAACGGTTCAGGACGTTTCCGGCGCAAAAAAAAGCGCGGCTGCAAGCCGCGCTTTGTCGTCATGGCATGTCAGCCGAAGATCTCTTTCAAAGCTTTGACGGTGGCGTTGGCGTCCTTGCAATAGACGCCGCCGATGCTGTTTGCATATTCAGGCGTTATCACCGCTCCGCCTACCAGCACCGGAACGTCGGGATATTTTTCTCTGACGATCCTGATCGTTTCAGCCATATTCTGCGCGGTGGTCGTCATCAGCGCGGAAAGACCGAGAACGCACGGATAGTTGCTCTCCACTGCGTCAAGAACGACCTTGTAGTCCACGTCTCTGCCGAGGTCCACGACCTTGTAGCCGTAGTTGGACACGACCGCCTTGACTATGTTCTTGCCTATGTCGTGAATGTCGCCCTTGACCGTTGCCAGCACGAAACGTCTGTCGCTCTGCGTCGTCTCGCCGCCTTTCATCTTTTCCTCGAGCGCGGAGAACGCCTGCTTTGCGCTTTCTGCCGCCGCTATCAGTTGGGGCAGGAAGATCACTCCCCTCTCGTACAGGTCGCCGACCACGTCGAGCGCGGGGATTATATGTTTTGCCGCTACTTCGAGAGGCGGCATTTCTTCAAGAAGCCTTTGAGCGGTCTCTCTCGCCGCGCCGCCCATGCCGCCTACGATGGCGCGGGTCATATCCGGCGCGCCGCTCTCTTTGAAATCAGGAGTTTTTATTTGCGAAGTCTTCGCGGCGTAAGCGATATATGCGTCTGTTGCGCCCTCTTTGCCGAGAAGGAAATCGCGCGCATAGCCTCTGCCTTCAATCCTGGTCAGAGACGGGTTGATGATGGCAAGGTCAAGCCCGGCGTCCTTTGCCATGCTTAAGAAAGTCGCGTTTATCTCCTCTCTCAAAGGCATGCCGAAAGACACGTTGCTGACCCCGAGAATGGTGCCTGCGCCAGTCTTTTTTATCTCTCCGAGCGCTCCCACGGTGCAAAGCGCGCTTCCCTTTTCAGCAGATTCAGCCATAGTCAGCGTGTCAACGTAGACGTCTTCTTTCGCTATCCCGGCTTTAAGACATTGCGAAACCAGCGTTTTTCCGATCTCCACTCTGCCGTCGACCGTGGAAGGGATCCCGTTTTCGTCCAGCGCAAGACATACCACTGCCGCGCCGTATTTCACTGCAAGCGGAAGAACGGATTCCACGCTGCTTTTCTTGCCGTTCACGCTGTTGATCAGCGCCTTGCCGTTGTAACGTCTCAGCGCCGCTTCAAGCACTTCCGGGGACGAGCTGTCTATGACGAGCGGACGGGAAACAACTTTTTGCAGCCCTTCTACGACCCTGATCATATTTGCCTTTTCGTCGGTGCCATTCAGCCCCACGTTGACGTCAAGAATATCTGCGCCCGCCTGAGACTGTTCTATGCCCTGAGCCAGGATGTAATCGAAATTCCCCTCTCTAAGCGCCGCCTGGAACTTCTTTTTGCCGGTCGGGTTTATCCGCTCTCCGACAACTTTCATGCCGTTTATTATCACGGTGGAAGTGGAGGAACTGAGCGCGCGCACAGGCTTGTAAGGCTGCCTTGCGACCTTGCCGGTCGTCTCTTTTGCGAGCAGTCCGACGTATTCTGGATCAGTGCCGCAGCAACCGCCGAGAATGTTCACGCCGAGCGCGTGGATTTTGTTCATCGCGTCGACGAACTGTCTTTTGTCTATGTCGTAGACCGTCCTGCCGTTCTCGAACCTGGGCATGCCGGCGTTGGGTTTTATGAACACGGGAAGAGGCGTGCACGCAAGAAGCTTCTCAGCCATCGGGAGCATCTCTACCGGACCGAGCGAACAGTTGATCCCCACCGCGCTTACGCCCATGCCGGAAATTATGCGCGCAAAACTTTCAACGTCCGTGCCGAACGCGCTCCTGCCGTTCTTTTCAAATGACATGGACAGCATTACCGGAAGAGAGCTGTTTTCTTTCGCCGCGAGCAAGGCTATGCGCGCGTCCGCGATATCCGTCATCGTCTCGATCACGATCAGATCCGTCTCGTCCGCCGCTGCGCGTATCACAGCCGCGTAATTTTCGTACGCCTCGTCAAAACTTATGCCGCCTTCTCCGATCAGCTTGCCGAGCGGACCCACGTCAAGCGCCACGTACGCTCTGCCCGCCGCCGCCTTTTTCGCGATCGCGACCGCCGCTTTCACGACAGCCTGCGTTTCTCCGCCCAGTTTGAGCGGGTTAGCGCCGAACGTGTTAGTATATATGACGTCGCTTCCCGCTTCCACGTAATCACGGTGCACGGAAAAGACCGTGTCCGGATCTTCCAGGTTGAGTCTCTCCAGCCGGTATCCCGCCGGTGCGCCGCTTCTTTCCGAAAGCAGACTTCCCGTCGCTCCGTCAAGTATGAGTTTTCTTGAAAAATCAATCACTGCATATACCTCCGTCGCAACAGCCGTATCTTGAGCAGGCTTCGCAACGCTTTTTCTGTTTTCCGCTTCTCCCTATCCCGGCGATCGCAGTGACCGTCTTTGACGGGATCATCATTCCGCCGGAAGTCAGACGCACTCCGAGGAACTTGTCCGCCTTCAGCGCCTCTATGAACTCAACCTGAAGCGCAAGCGGCAGATCTCCGTATCCGCAAGAAAAACGGCTCGTCAACGACAGCCCTTTTTCTTCCACTCTCTTTCTCTGCGCGTTCTCAAGCTCGTCGCAATAAGCGTCCACCCACAGACCGGCGCACAGATCGACCGCATAAGCCAGGGTCAGATCGCTCAGTTTGAGTCTTTCAACGGCTCTGTCCACGTCCGCGCCGATCGTAGCGCAGAAATAGTAAACGGCATCAGACCCTTCAAGCAGATCCGCAATGTCTCTGCCGGGCAGTTCAAGCATGGTATTTTCCACTCTGATGGTGCCGTTTTCTCTGATCAGCCGCGCGCTGGCTTCTACGCATTTTTCCTGCGCGCAAGCCGCGACTTCCGCTATCGCGCGTTCAGCAAGCGCGAGCGCTTCGCCGCCGTTGCCGAGATATTTCGCAAGATCTTCTGCGGATATCACTTTCTGTCTCCTTCAAACGCGTTGAACACCGCGCGCGCCACGTCGCCCTTGTTCATCGTATACAGATGTATGCCCCTGACGCCGTTGTCGATCAGATCGCGTATCTGCCCTATCGCGTAATCTATCCCCGCTTTGTACAGATCCGCGCCCTGATAGTTCGCGCAGATCTTGGCAAACGCCGCCGGGATCTGAACTCCGCACATTGAAACTATCCTTTCGACCTGCTGTACGCTGGTTATCGGCATGATGCCTGCCGAAACCGTCGCTTTGATTCCCTTTTTCTGCGCCTTTTCAGCAAAATCGTAAAAAGTCGCGTTGTCAAAGAAAAGCTGTGATACGAGATGAGACACGCCGCATTCCGTCTTGAGTTTTATCATGTCGAGATCTGCGTCCAGACTCTTCGCCTCGGGATGACCTTCAGGATAGCACGCGCCGAGAAGCTCGAACTGAGGATAATGTCCGCTTATGTATTCCGCAAGCTCATTGGCATGGTGAAAATCGTAAAACTTACTGCCTTCAACAATGTCTCCGCGCAAGGTCAGGATGCTCTTGACCCCCTTGCGGCTGAGCATCTGCAAGCGTTCTTCCAGAAGCTCAGTGGTCATGTTCACCGCAGTCATATGCGCGA
The DNA here is from genome assembly GCA_949298505.1 of uncultured Christensenella sp. Lineage (GTDB taxonomy): Bacteria > Bacillota > Clostridia > Christensenellales > UBA3700 > Ornithoclostridium. Next base: position 56,848 of record CASFWW010000020.1, read on the forward strand.
CCGCAGTCATATCGAACGCGTCGATGACAACGCTGGCGACGTCAGCCGTAGTCATTCCGCCGCTGCCGCTCGCGCCGTACGTGATGGACACGTAATCCGGGTTGAGAGACTTTATCTCCTTGAGCGCTCTTATAACGCCCTCAAGCATCCCGTTTTTCTTGGGCGGAAACACTTCAGCAGACATGACGAGTTTTTTGCTTTCGAAAAGTTCTCTTATATACATAATTCTTTACCTCGCGTATCGCGCGTATATATTATTACTATAATAACACACATTTTGCCGATAATCAATGAGAAATCCGCAGTACGGCAACAGGACAAACTTTGCTTTCCCCGTGGGTTTCACTACGCGCCGGCGACCACTGCTCCCGCAGTATCGGATAAACTCCGTCAAACCAAATAAGTAACAATACGCGAAGCGACCAATGCTCTGGTCACTATCGGATAAACGCTTGACTAGTGAAGTAAGTAACAACACGCGCCAGCTACTACTGCTCCCGCCTATATCGGATAAACGCTTGTCTGGTGGAGTAAGTAACAACACGCGCCGGCGACCATTGCTCGGGTCACTATCGGATAAACGCTTGTCTGGTGGAGTAAGTAACAACACGCGCCGGCGACCATTGCTCGGGTCACTATCGGATAAATGCTTGTCTGGTGAAGTAAGTAACAACACGCGCCAGCTACTACTGCTCCCGCCACGCGGGTGACTAAGGGGCAACCGAAAAACTCGGTTGCCCCTCAGCCAGTTGTGTGTAGATTTGGGATTTGGTTACCCTATTAAATAGGCTTATATGGAATTATGCTGTGGGATTTCTCCCGGATAAGTCTTGTTATTCTGCGTCGGCGCCGTTGCCGTGCTGATACTTCCACTCGAACCTGCCCTGCTTAGCCTGAGCGAGAAATTCCTCTGCGTCCTTCTTCGCGCTTTCGACCGCGGTATTGTATATGGTCTGAGCGGAAGAGATAATATCGTTGGAAGCCTGCACGTAGGTCTTTGCTTCTTCAAGTTCGTCAGCGGTCAGATCTGCTTCGATCTTCTGCATCGTCTCGTCGCGCTTGCCTTCAAGGTAGGTCACCACGGTTCTTACGTCGTCTATCGTCAGGTCTCCGAGGCTGTCCACGAACTCGAACACGTCGCTGCCGAGATTTTCAACGTCCGCAAGGATTTTTCTGATCTGGGTCGCATACTCTTCGGGGAGCGAATTTATATACTCGTCCACTTCAGCCTGGAAGCCGTTGATATAGGTCTCCAGTTCAGGCAGTTCAGCCTTGATCTGATTGTAAGCTTCTACGCTCATGTTCTTCAGCGTTCTGTCGATATACGCTTCGAGACTTTCGAGAGTGATATTGCCGTTCTCGTCGGTCACTGCCGCGTCGACTTCGCTCTTTTCGACTCCGAGGATATCCGCTATTTTCTGAGTATCTACGTTGGAGAGAGCTTTGTCTGCGTATTCCATCGTGAGTTCGATAACGTCGAGAGTGTAGTCGACGGACACCGCCGCTATATCGTACGCCGCATAGATCGCGCCGTAGTTTACAGGATGTTTGAGTATGTGAGCGACGTAGTACGCAGTCCATGCCGCGCCTTCTGCGGTCGTCTTTGCTATCTCGAAAGCTTCGTTCGCCTGAGCTACCGCGAGGTTGTACGCCTCTGTTGCGTACGGCTCGATCTTTTCGTAGCAGTTATTCAGCTTTTCAATAAGATCCTCGTTGTCGAGGGTCGCCGCATACTCGAAGGTAACGCCGTCGTCGTTCGCGACCAGTTCGGTCACCAGCTTGAATTTGCCTACGCTCATGTTCTGGATCGCGCTGACGTTGGGGTATTTTCCCTTAATGTATTCAAACTGTCTCTGCAACGAAAAACTTGCGCCCGTGTTGATATTTACGTTAAGATCCGCCTTTCCCGCTTCCGCGTTGAACGCAGCTTTTACAGTTTCGCCGATATTGGCTTCAGCCTCGGCAGAGCCGTTTCCCGCAACTACCGTAACGTTGACGCCGCTGTTCTCTTCAGTGAGATATCCGCATTCGACCGCGAGATTGGCGATCAGCCGGAAAGCTTCTTCCGCCGTCTTGCCCACGACCACTTCGCCGTAAAGCATGACTTGCGCGTCCTCGTTTGCCGCCTCTACCGATTCAACCTTGCCTTCCCCGTCAATAACCATATTGAGAGAAGGATTGATATCCACGCTTACAAACGTTTTGCCGTCCTCTTTGCCGTTCGTATTTACGCACCCGACAAACGCCGTGCACGTAAGCGCCGCTACAAGAACCACTGCCAGTATCGCGCATATTTTCTTCATCATCGTACCCTCCTTGGGATTTCGTTCGTATATTAAACAACGGCATATCGGATTTTATTGGATAAAAAAACAAAAAAATAATAAAATTTTAAACGCGCTTTTTACAATATAAAAAACGCGTCTGCGCAAAACGGATATTTTCAAATATAGATATTGAAAGTCGGCTTCTGCCCGCGTTTTTCTTTGCGTACATCACAAAAACAAAAAGTCGGGGACGTAAGGAAAAACACGGAAAGCAAAAGAATGTATTTTTTTGTGCAGACGCGACGAAAGGCGCAGGCAATACTCTTGCGGTATTGTCAAGTCTTTCAACAAAGTCTGCGCGGAAAAAGTCGACTTTTGCCCGTGTTTTTCTTTGCGTACACGACAAAAAAACTAATACTCTGTTTGTTGCGGATCAAAAAGCGGAGAATCGAAAAACTCTTTAAGGCTTATCCCAAGCCCGTCGCAAATTGCGGAAACGGTGGATAGTTTTACGGTGCAAGCCGATTTCATCATCGTAAGCAAAGACCTGTTCAGCGCACTTTTTTCAGCAAGGCGGGTTATACCGTATTCTTTGCACAACTCGTCTATTCTCGCATTTACCGCTTCAATAAGTAGCATACATTCCCCCGTCGATGTTTAACTGCTTTAATGATACAACATTCGACCTTCTTTTACAAGCTCGAATTTCCACCTTTTGCAGCTTAATATAAAGCCAAAAATCCGTCGAGGAAGGAAAGAAAGTTGAACAAACATTAAATTATTATCCGTAATTATTTCCCCGCAAGAAAAAGAAAATTGTCGGGGCGGGGTGGAGAAATTTTGAAAGCAAAACTGAAGATTTTTTTGTCTGTACAAGGCGATTGCCGCGGACAATCACTTAGCGGTATTGTCAAGGCAATTAACGCCGTACAATCGAAAAAACACAAAAAAAGATTGTCGGGGCGGGGTGGAGAAATTTTGAAAGCAAAACTGAAGATTTTTTTGTCTGTACAAGGCGATTGCCGCAGCTAATACTCTTGCGGTATTAGCAAGGCGGTCAACGCCATACAGGCGGAAAAAGAACTGTTTTGTCAAAATTTCTCCTCCCCGACCCGACAGAAAAAAGATAAGGGGGATATTTATGTTGTGCCTCACGGCACGCGAAAATGTCTGTATTTACTGACGACTGTTCCAGTAGGCTTCGAGCGAACCGTACTCATTGACAATGGCGAGATAGAAGTCGTCGTAATCTTCTCTCGAATATTCTTCCCTGCCTTCAGAATAATATTCATAGTAGATATCGGAAAGTTCTGCGCGCATGCCGTTGATCACGTTTTCTGTTCCGTCAAGGAAGTCTTCTACCGTGGAAGGTACGAACGTAACGGCATCTCTTATTGCCGAGGTGATCTGAACGTTGAGGCTTTCAAGCGCGTTCACGATATCGTCCAGCTTACCTTTGAGTTCGTCCAGCGTAGCGTTGCCCAGTCCGCTTATCCACTCTTCGTTTATGAACCAGTCGTACGCTACGATAAGCGCGGTCAGATCTGCAGAATTGTCTACTTTGTCTTCTCTTATCGCCTCGATCTTGTCGAGCACGACCGTCATTTCGTTTATCATTTCGGTAAGTTCCGCGTCGTCTTTCCAGTCGTCCGAGAAAATCACCTCCCAGTAATCCTCTCCGAACCAAGCGGTAGAACCAGTATACTCTTTTATCCTGTCATTGATATCCGAAGCATTATGCAGAAGCTCTCTGGTCTTCTTTATATTGTTGCACTCCGCTTCGAGAAGGTCTTTGAGGTATTCGAAAACTTCTTTTTCGTAGTACTGTCTGAGCGCTTCGAGACCGTTCTGGTTTTTCTCCGCAAGCTGCTGGAAGTAATTGTCTGCTTTTTCGGCAACGCCGTTCACCGCCTGCTTAAGGTCTCCCGAAACCGTGCCGTACTGCTCTGCGAGCCAGTCCGCGTTTTCCCTGACCACCAGCACCGCGACGAAAATGCCCCTTTCCATAAAGGTGTTTTCTATGGCAGCCGTCGCCTTAGAAGCGACTTCTTCGCTCTGTTTATCGGTACCCGCGACTACGGTTATTTTAAGCGCGTCCTGCTCTTCGGGTTCTATATAACCCAGTTTTCCCGCTTCGTCCGCAATTGTTGCAGCCGCCTGATCTACGGGCATACCTTTGAGCTGCGCTCTTAATTCGTCCGAAAGAAGAACGTCTGCGTCCGAATTTGCGCTCTTGACGACAGTTACTTTATTATTGCTGTCGTAAACTATCTCTACGGAAGGATTTATGTCCATTCTCAGATAGCCCGCAGAATAAGTCGGCGTCACGTCTTCTCCGCCGCCGAAAACGCCCGGGATGATGACAGCGAGCGCTATCGCTATCACGAGGACAGCGGCGACCGCGCCGTAAATATAAGGTCTTATGTTCCTCTTTACCGGTCTTACGTCTATCTTATGAGCGCTCTTTTCTCTCTTTTCCTCTGTTTTGAGAACGGGCGCCTTTCTTACCTTCTCAGACATGGAGGGCGTCATAGCGTCGAGTTCTTTTTCAAGCAGTTTTTTCAGTTCTTTCTCGTCCATTTCTCAGCCCTCCTTTAATTTGTTCTGCAATTTCTTGATTGCGGTATTGTATTTCCAAAGAACGGTACCCAGAGCAAGCGACAGCATATCCGCGATCTCACGGTGCTTAAAGCCCCACAGTACGTGCAAAATCACTATCTGTCTCTCTTTGTCGTCAAGAACGGTGTTTATCGCCTCGAAAACGGGAGAATCGTTCATTTCGTAAGACTGCGCCTGCGATCCTGCCGTCCTGTCGTCGGAAGTCACCACTTCTCTCCCGAGTTTTTTTATCTCGTTGAGCGCCGTGTACTTCGCGATCTGGAACAGCCAGGCTCTCGCGTCCGTTCCCGGTTTATATTTACTTATGTTTGTCTTGACTTTCAGATAGACCGTCTGGGTCAGATCTTCCGCAGTATGATAGTTGTTGCAGAAACCGTAAAGAAAAGCGAAAATTCCTTTTACGGTCCCGTTGTACAGCCTTTCAAACGCGGACTCGTCTCCTTTGGCAACTTCCTGCAAGCACAAGTCCAGCTCTCTTTTGTCCAAATCCCTCTCCCTGTTCAGATATTAAACAAAACCGGTTTTGTTTTTATTGGCGGACGAACGTAAAATTTTCAACCGCCGTAAAAATTTTACCATATCCGTACGCCCAACGCAAACCGCAGCGGGAACTCCGCGTGGATTTTTTATGCGTTTTCTCTTCCCCGTCATACAAACCGCGCTTCTTGCGGATAATATAAAAGCGCGTTGCGGTTTACGCGCGCGTATGATACAATATTAACGTTAAACCGCACAAGGAGTTTTTATGAGTTTTTACGACGACGTTTATCAGGTGGTCAAAGCGATCCCGTCAGGCAAAGTGGCGACTTACGGTCAGATTGCGAGGATACTGGGTTCCCCGCGCGCGTCCCGTGCGGTCGGCTACGCTCTGCACGACAATCCGACGCCCGTCCTGATCCCGTGTCACCGGGTCGTCAACCGTTACGGCTCACTGGCACGGGCGTTCGCGTTCGGCGGCATACAGGCTCAGGCGGAACTTCTCGCGAAAGAAGGGGTGTTCTGCGACGAAAACTATATCGTCGACCTTGAAAAATACCAATGGCAGGAAGGACTGAAATGGTAGAAAACTATACCGTCACGGCGGACTTCGACGGCACCGTTGAAAGCGTTCTGCGCGCGGCAGGCTTTTCGGGAACGATGATAACCCAGCTGAGGAAAGAAAAAGGTCTGATCCGCTTAGTCACTGAAAGCGACGGCGGAAAAGCCGTGTTCGCGACCGCGAAAGTGCGCAAAGGCGAAAAGCTGTACGTCTCCCTCCCCGTCCTTCCCACTCTCTATCCCGCAAGCGACCTGAGACCCGAGTTTGCCTATCTCGACGAGGACGTCGCCGTCGTCGTCAAGCCGTCAGGCGTGGCAACGGTGCCGGTAAAATCTCATTTCAAAGACAGTCTTGCAGGAGTGCTCGGCTCTGTGTGGGGAGAGTTCGTATACAGACCGGTCGGGAGACTTGACAAGGACACGTCTGGGCTGATCGCGATCGCGAGAAACGCGCTTGCCTCCTGCCGCATGCACGAACTTCAGCTGTCCGGCGGCATAGAGAAGAAATATACCGCGCTCGTCAGAGGGATGATCCCGGAAAGCGGAGAGATCTGCGCGCCGATCGCCCTTTCCGCCGACGGGGTACACCGCGAGGTGTCGGAAAGCGGAAAACCCGCTCTCACCCTTTTCAGACGTCTTGCCGTGGAGAACGCAAACTCGGTCGCGGAATTCACGCTGATGACGGGAAGAACGCATCAGATCCGCGTACACTCGGCATACATAGGTCACCCGATTGTCGGCGACAAGCTTTACGGCGACGGAGAGGGCGCGCCCAGGCTCATGCTGCATTGCTCGCACCTCGCGTTCCCGCATCCGACGACGGGCGAAATAGTGATCGCGGACAATCCTTTCGACATCGGCTCCGTTCAATAATTCTCTTATCCCACCTGATTTTCCGTCTGAATTTCATTCCACGCTTCTTTCGCTTGCGCCGCTTTTCAAGGCGCCCTTTGCGGCATATTATTTTCCTGTTGAGGTCAAAATATCCTTTACATATCCGGGATTCAAGCGTACAATATATTCGGTTTAAAGGAGCGTGCTTCGGTATGGTAAAAGATCTCACACAAGGCAAACCTTCAAAAGTCATACTGATGTTCAGTCTGCCGCTGTTGCTTTCAATGGTATTCCAGCAGCTGTACAATATGGCTGACAGCATCATCGCGGGAAAGATGATCTCCAACAACGCCTTAGCGGCAATAGGCGTTTCGACCCCGGTCACAATGATCTACGTCGCGATCGCCGTCGGTTGCAGCGGCGGCATAAGCGTCGTCGTCGCAAACCTTTTCGGTCAGCATAAATTCAGATCCGTAAAAACCGCTTCGAGCACCGCTCTGGCGTTCATGTTCGTTCTCGCCGCGGTTCTGACCCTCGTGGGCTATTTTATTTCCACCCCTCTCGTAAAACTGTTGCAGACGCCGGTTTCTATACAGGACGACAGTTCCGCATACCTTGAAATATACACGCTGGGTCTCATCTTCGTGTTTATCTACAATGCGTCCAACGCGATATTCACGGGCATGGGCGACAGCATGACGCCTCTCATTCTTCTGATCTGCTCTTCTGTCGGAAACGTGATACTCGACGTCGTGATGGCAAAACCTCTCGGCGTGGCGGGTCTTGCTTACGCGACGCTGATCGCTCAGGCTGCCGCGGGAATAGTCGCTTTTGTTCTCGTCATCGTAAAAATGAAAAACCTTTCGGACGGCGAAGAAGCCAACCAGCCGCGCCTTCCTTATCTCAAACGCACGTTCAACGGCATGATACTGCTCTCAATACTGGCTATCTCTGTGCCCGGCGTGTGCCAGCAATCCTTCGTTTCAGTGGGACAGCTCCTCGTACAGGGGCTTATCAACGGTTTCGGAGAACAGACGATCGCGGCGTATACGGCGGCGATGAAGATAAACACTTTCTGCATCCAGTGCATTGTCACGACCGCCAACGCGGTAGCGGCGTTCACCGCGCAGAACATAGGCGCCGGCGATCTCAAACGAGTACGTCAAGGCATGCGCTCGGCAACCGCTCTGCTCTGTACTTTCGCTTTCATCATAATCGCGCTGGTTGCGATATTCGCAAAGCCTCTCACAGGATTCTTTATCAACAACAGCGGAGATTCAACAATATCAAGCACTGCCGTAATCGACACGGGCGCGAAATTTTTGTGGATAACCTGTCCGTTCTACGTGTTCATTGCGGTAAAGACCGCCGCAGACGGCGTGATAAAGGGCGCAGGCAAACTCTTCCAGTTCATGATATCCACATGCGTCGACCTTGTGCTCAGAGTCGTGCTGTGTTATGCGCTTGCTCCGTCGCTCGGATTCCTCGGCATATGCATCGCCTGGCCGATAGGCTGGGTCATAGGAACGGCTCTCGCCGTGGGCTTCTATCTGTCCAAAGGCTGGCAAAAAAGCAAATTTACCGTCAACGCCTGAAATCTTCGGCAGGCAAACAGGAGAAAACATGCAGAACATGATCATCGCCTTCAGAGAGGTCGCGCCGGACGAGATTCCCTCTTTCGTAAAAGATCTCCAGTCAGCGTTTTCCGTCGCCGTCATCGAGAATTTCGGAAGCGACGAAATCGTTCCTCCGGACGAAGATATCCTGTCGTCTGTCCGCGCAGAGGACGCGGAGACATATCATATCGTCGCAGACGGAAAGATTGCGGGCGGCGTCGTGCTCAGGATAGACAACGAAACGAACGTGAATTACCTGGATCTGTTTTTCATCCGCACGGACTGCCATGACAAAGGCATCGGGCTTGCCGCCTGGAAAGCTATAGAAAAAAGATATTCTTCCACAGTGAAATGGCGGACAATAACGCCTTATTTCGAGCAGAGGAACATACATTTTTACGTGAACAAATGCGGCTTTAAAATAATCGAATTTTTCAATTCGCGCCACAAAGATCCCGATATGCCGGCTTCGCAGACCGGAGATCCGGCGCAGGAGACATACTTCCTTTTCGAAAAAGAAATGAAATAAAGAAAGACGGAAACCGTTGATGTGCACCCCAAAAGTTAGACACTTTTGGAGGTGCATATTTTATGGCAAAAAAAGGGCAAAAGCAAAAGAAGTATAGCGCAGAGTTCAAGATATCTGTTATACTGGATATGTTGAACAACAATTTAGGATACGGAGAGACAGTACGTAAGTACTGGAACACTCAATGCAGGGCGGAAGAATCGCATTATCGTACAAGGCTTAAATTGTGGGAACGTATATACTTAGAAGAATGAGAAGCCGGATTAATGACAGAAAGAAGAGGACGAAAGGGAGCCGGGAGACCGAGAAAACGGACGTTGGATAAAGCGGTAGAAGAAGATCTTATTGCGGAAAACCAGAGGCTGAAAGAAGAATTGGAATATGCGCAAATAGAGATAGAATACTTAAAAAAATTAGATGCCTTAGTTCGAGCGGAAGAGCGAAAGAACGGCAAAAAGCGGAAATAGTATCTGAGCTAAGGCAAAAATATCCGCTAAACAAAATACTGAGAGTTTGCAAAACGGCAAGGAGCACGTATTATTACTTTTACAAACGGAGAGGAAAAGACAAATACGAAGCTGAAAAGCAAGATATAGCCGAGATATTCAGAGAAAACAAAGGCAGATACGGATACAGGCGAATAGGAATAGCAATGCGGCAAAAGGGGTATGAAATAAACCACAAAACCGTATTAAAGCTAATGAAAAGTCTGAATCTCAAAGGAAAACAGCGGAAAAACAAGTATAAATCTTACAAGGGCGAAGTAGGTAAAGTTGCAGCAAATATTCTTGCAAGAGACTTTAATTGCGAAAGACCGTATGAAAAGCTGACGACAGACATAACGGAATTCAACGTATGCGAAGAAAAGCTGTATCTGTCTCCCATAATGGATCTGTACAACAGAGAAATACTCTGTTATGAAATATCCGATAGTCCGAACTTCAGACAGACAAGAGAAATGCTTGCAAAATTAGATAAAGTACTGCCTGAAAACGCAAGACCTATACTCCACTCAGACCAAGGGTGGCAATACCAGATGAAAGAATACCAAAGAATACTTGCAAAACGCAATATAAAGCAAAGTATGTCAAGGAAGGGAAACTGCCTGGACAACAGTCCTATGGAGAACTTTTTCGGCAGACTTAAAACAGAAATGTACTACGGCGAAAAATTTGAGACAGTGGACGAATTCGTCCACTGTCTGGAAGAGTATATTCATTACTACAACAATACAAGAATATCTCTCAAATTAAAAGGAATGAGTCCTGTACAATAAAGAACTCACTCAACTACAATTTAATTAATTTTTTGTCCAACTTTTGGGGTTCACCTCACGTCGCTGAAGCGGCGGTTTTTCCGTTTTTACGCGCGAAAACGCCCGTCCGCTCTGCCGTACCGCTAAGCAGGCGCTCTCCTTTCACCGCTTTCCGTCTGCCGGCATAAAATGAACCATGGCGACTTTAAGCGTTACAATGATAGTCAAAAACGAAGAGGACGTGCTCGCCCGCGCGCTGACGTGCGCGAAAAAATTCGCGGACGAGATAATCGTCGCGGACACGGGAAGCACGGACAAAACCGCAAGCATAGCCGCGTCCTTCGGCGCAAAGGTTTACCCTTTCGAATGGAAAGACGACTTCTCGGCAGCGCGCAACTTCGCTTTTGAAAAAGCGACCTGCGACTACGTGATGTGGCTGGACGCGGACGACGTGACAGACGACGACAACTGCGACAGGATCCTCGCGCTGAAATCCGTGCTTGACAACGCGGATATATGGTATATGAAATACGCTACCGCTTTCGATAAAGACGGAAAACCCACTTTCGAGTACTGGCGGGAAAGAGTTTTCCGCCGCTCCTTAGGAGCGTGCTGGACAGACCCCGTACACGAAGTCTTTTACGCCGCGGGCACGCGGGAATTTTCTTCCGTTACGGTAAGACACGAAAAACTGCACGCTTCCCCGAGGCGAAGAAACCTCGATATCTATCTTAAACTCATTTCGTCGGGGGCAACGCTTTCGCCCAGGCAGAAATTCTATTTTGCGAACGAACTGTATTCCAACGATCTGCTCCCCCTTGCCGTATCCGCCTATTACGACTTTCTGTCGTCTGACGGAATGACTGAAAACAAGGTTCAGGCGGCTATCAACCTATCGCGTATACGTGCGGCGCAAGGCGATTTGAACGCCGCTCTTTCAGACCTTGTACGCGCACTCTCTTTCGGAGAGCCCTCAGCGGAACTCTGCGTAGCTCTCGGCAATGTATATTATGCTTTAACAAACACGGACGCAGCAATTTTCTGGTATAAGGCGGCTCTCCGTCCTCTTTCCGACAACACGCTTGCTTTCGTGGATATATACTGTTACAACTACTACCCGCTCATTCAGCTGGGACTTTGTTATTATAAAAAAGGAGATATCGCCGCCGCTGCCGACTGCACCCGCCGCGCGCTCGACTATAAAAAAGAAGACGAGACCGCTTTGAACAATCTCGCCTTTTTCGAAAGTCTGCGGTGATTATCTGCCTGCGTTCAGGCGGTCATCTCCGCTATGAACTCAACTCTTTAAAACGGTCACTCCACAGGCGCCTTGAAATAAAATGCCCTTCCCTCAAAAGAGATTATAAGCGTATATTCGGCACTGCCGTCCGCATAAGTAGTCTTGCCTACGCTCGCGTTGCCCTTTATCCCGTTTTCGTCGGCTATATCATAGATGGTCGACTCTCCCGGTACAGCCTTTTCTAAGGTATAGGTGAAAATCATCTCGTTTTCTCCGTCCGTTGCGATAAGCTTGCCGTTTCCTGCTTTCGCGGTCATCTCCATAATTTTCGCATCGGGAAAACCTTCCGCAAATTCTTCAGAGCAGAAGATGACCTCTCCCGTCTCAGACGACTGCGCGAACTTGAACTGCCAGTCGTGATTCTCTACTACGTATTCTTCAGTCTGACAAGCGGTAAGACTGGCGGCAACCGACATAACAACCGCCAACATTATAACGGCAACGGTAATTTTGTATTTCTTCATTTTATATTCTCCTTAAACGTTTTTGTTATATATGCTAAATTAAAACATTATATCGGATTTGATTTCGACATACTTAGACAAGTTCACGCCTTTGTTCAACTCAGTGACATAAGACTTTTTTAAACCTGCGTACTTAATAATATCTGCGATCCTTACTTTTTTGTCGCGAATAATTTCACCGTATTTTATCCCGAAAACATGTATCATCAATGCTTTTTCCTTTGAGTAAGTGTTTTCATACATATTTTTAAAACAGCCGCCAATTCATTAACAGAATAATCCATAAACATTTCCTCCCACACGAAATATTATACCACTGTTTAATATCTTTTGTCACGACCCCGTCGACTTGTATCGGCTCAGACCGAACGCGAAAAACGCGTAACAAGGCAACAGGAATACCAGCCCGATAAGAGGCAAGAACGCATACCATAAATCGTCCGTGCGCCCGACGAGATACAAAAACGGATAATACTGGAAAAGCGCTATCGGGATAACGTAGGTGAAAAAGCGGAGTATCCCCTTGCCGTATATCGACAGCGGATATTTGCCGAACTCGCGCGTGCCGTCCGTAAACACATTCATGAACTCCAGCCCCTCCACGGTAAAGAAGCTGATCCCGGCGTACAGTACGAAAAGCGCGGTATACACGCAGAACCCGCCGGCGATCATGAAGATCAGAGTCATGACCTTGTCGAAAGTCCAGACGACTCCCGACGTCGGGATCGCGTACGCCAGAGTTATCACCGCCTGCAAAAATCTGCCTATGCGCGAAAACTCTATCGTAGAGGTAAGCACCTGGAAGATAACGCTCCTGGGGCGTACGAGTATCCTGTCCAGAGTGCCGCTCTTTATCAGCTTTGGGAAGGTGTCGAAGCCTCTGACAAAACATTCCGCGAGCGAAAACGCGAGAAGCACCGCCGCAAAGCAGATCAGCGCTTCGGAAAAGGAGTAGCCGTCCACCTGATTGAAGCGGTCGAACATGAAATACACCCCGAAGAACGCCGAAAACGAAACGAGGAACTGCCCCAGTATCGTCATGAAAAACGAAGTTTTATACTGCATCTGCGATTTCAGAAGGATGGCGACGTATTTGAAGTAAAGTTTCATATCAGCCTCCCTGCACCACCACGCGCCTGAGCGCGCGCTTTATCCACAGCCTGCCCGCCGCGAACGTGACGACAAGCCAGACCGCCTGCACCGCGACCGCGATCAGTGCGTCCTTTCCCGAAACGTATCCGACGTAGATCAGAAAAGGCGTGCTCTGCATCGAAGCGAAAGGAAGCAGATTGAACACGGTCTGCACCCCGTCCGGAAAAAACGGCAGCGGTATCACAGCTCCAGAAAAGAATTCGATCAGCGAGACCGCCAGCACTTTTATCCCCGCCGACGACAGCGTATAGAACGCCGAAATGTAGATCAGCATGGAAATGGACACGATCAGCAGAAAACCCAGCGTCAGCGAAAGCAGGAACAACAGCGCCGCCGGTACGCCCGCCGGCAAGGATATGTTGTACGGCGCAGGCAAAAACGCGCCGACTATAAAAATCGGCAAGCATCTCAACAGCGCGCCCGACAACCTCATTGCGGAGTTTTTTGCGAACCACATGTTGTAAAGATCGCACGGACGGCACAGCTCGTACGCTATGTTCCCGGACGTGATGTTGTCGAATATCTCGCTGTCAAAAAGCCACGGCATGAACATCGCAAGAAGCGCCTGCTGAAGCCACAGATAGGTCGTCAGCTGAGAAAACTCCATCGGAAAATTTTCGGGCGCGCTGTCGTAAAACGCCTTGTACATCAGTATCGACATGAACCCCCACGCGAACTGAGTGGCCACGCCCGCCCATGCCGCCGCACGGTACTGAAGCCCCGCGACAAACCTGATTCTGAAAAAAGAAAGGTATTTTCTCATATACCGAATTCCTTGTAAAGCGAAACCACCGTTTCGTCCACAGTCGTGCCCTTGACGGAAATGTCCTTGACTTCGACCGCACCCGATATCGTCGAGATCGCCTCTGCAACGCTGATTTCCGCGGCGTCTATCACCACCTCTGCATGCCCGCCGATGTCCTTTGTCACCGTCATTCTCTCAAGCGGCGGCAGTTTTTCGCCGTTATAAGCGACCGTCAGAGTCTTTTTCGTGCCGTTTCTCGTCTTCAGCTCTTCAAGCGAGCCGTCCAGAAGTATACGCCCTTTGCCGATCAGGATTATTCTCTCCGTCAGCGCCTCTATGTCCTGCATGTCGTGCGTCGTGAGAATGACCGTCGTCTTTTTTTCTCTGTTGACCGTCTTTATGAAATCGCGCACCGCGATCTTGGAAACCGCGTCAAGCCCGATCGTCGGCTCGTCAAGGAAAAGTATCTTCGGACTGTGCAGAAGCGACGCGGCGATCTCGCACCTCATTCTCTGCCCGAGCGAAAGCTGCCTCGCCGGCGTTCTGACGATCTCGCCTATCCTGAGAAGTTCGGTCAGCTCCCCGAGAGTTTTCTTGTACTGCGCGTCCGGCACTTTGTATATCTCTTTCAGCAGTTCAAAACTGTCGACGACCGGCACGTCCCACCACAGCTGGGATCTCTGCCCGAACACTACGCCGATCTCGCGCACGTGCTCCTTTCTGTCCTTCCACGGCACGCGCCCGTTGATCACGCACTCTCCGCTGTCGGGAGCCATGATGCCGCTCATGATCTTGACAGTGCTGCTCTTTCCCGCGCCGTTGGGTCCGATGTAGCCGACCATCTCGCCGTCCCCTATCGTGAAGGTCACGTCGTTCAGCGCGTGTACGTACTCGTATTCTTTTTTGAAAAGCGCCTTCAACGCCTCTTTGAAACCTGCGTTTCGCTTGGCGACTCTGAACGTCTTGCTCACGTTTTTAAGTTCTATCACGACTTTCCTCCTTCTGCCGGCATACGGGCATTTGAATTTTCAGACTTCGCTTTCCCTGATCCCGTGGCACCCTTCCGGCGGAATCTCCTCTCACGCGCGCGCGAGTTATGTGCGCCGCATTCCTTTTTCTCTGCGGTCCTATTCCCCACGCCCGAAAGCGATAAACAACGAAATGATTATATCACACCCTTTGCCAAATGTAAAGATAACTGACAATTATTTTTTGCATATTTACGGCATGATTTATCTTTACCTTGCCGATCATACGGACTCCGATTGCAAAAAGCAGAAGCAAAGTAACCTTTGCAAAAGCCAAATGCGAGCGTAGCGAGTAAGACCGATAAAAGTTGGTAGTGAGTGAGAGCCGTCGCGAGCGCGTTTACAAACGAGCAGGCGAAACGAACGTGACTTTTATCGGAAGCGAAGAAGCAAGGTGTAACGCGAAGATTTTTTTGTAATTTAAAAAATTGCAAAAAAATAGAAGCAAAGTAACCTTTGCAAAAGCCAAATGCGAGCGTAGCGAGCCGTCGTGAAAAGTTGATAGCGAGTCCGAGCCGTCGCGAGCGCGTTTACAAGCGAGCAGGCAAATCGAGCGTGACTTTTATCGGAAGCGAAGAAGCAAGGTGTAACGCGAAGATTTTTTTGTAATTTAAAAAATTGCAAAAAAATAGAAGCAAAGTAACCTTTGCTTCTGAGCTGGAGCAGGTAACGGGAATCGGACCCGCACCCCAGGCTTGGGAAGCCCGTATTCTACCATTGAACTATACCTGCACGATATTCAGCTGTCTATTTGTTAGATTAACACAACGGCGGCGCACAGTCAAGGCATGGCGGCAAATTGCGGCGCGAAATTTGTAAAAGGACGGCAAACAGACTTCCCTCTGCTCTCCGGCATGCGGAAAACGCGTATGTTGACAATGCCGCGCGCACGTTATATCATTATATTATCGGGTCGAAAGAGAATTTTTTGCATACCAAAACATAAAAAAGAGGACAATATGAACCACTGCGGCACACAGAGATTGGAAACGGAGCGCCTTGTTTTGCGCAGATTCACTCAAAACGACGCCTCAGCTATGTTTAACAATTGGGCAAGCGACGAAGAGGTCACAAAGTTTTTAATGTGGCAACCTCATGCGGATATCGAGGTAAGCAAAAGCGTTTTAAAAGATTGGATAAATCGATATCCCGACGATAAATTTTATCAATGGGCGATCGTTCTTAAAGATAACGGCGACGCGCCGATCGGCGGCATATCGGTCGTACATATGGATGAAAAAGTCGCAATGGCGCATATCGGCTATTGCTTGGGCAAAAAATGGTGGCATAAAGGCATTATGAGCGAAGCGCTCAAAGCGGTGATGGATCTTCTGTTTGACGTCGCAGGCTTTAACAGGATAGAATCGCGCCACGATCCGAACAACCCGAACTCAGGCAAGGTAATGCAAAAATGCGGCATGAAATACGAAGGAACTCTGCGACGCTCCGATTGGAACAATCAGGGCATTTGCGACGCAAGCTATTATGCATTGCTAAGGTCAGAGCGCTGAGCGTCGCGTCGTCTTCTGCTGAAAATACGGCGCGCCAAACAACTTCCCCCGCTTCTCACGCAAATGAACAAAGTTAAAAACGAAAACAGGATAAATTATGCTACCCGTGACGATTAAACGCATATTTAAAAAGGATTACGAAGGCAGGATCCTGCCGATAAAATACACGACGGATTATTATTACGACGTATCCCTGACCCGCGTCGATGACGGCTGGAAAGCGGATTTTTCTGTCGCCCGCTTCCCGTCTCCCGTTACCCACACCCCGGAAGAATACGATTACCCCGACAAGCTGTTCCAAAAGCATTGGAAAGGTGCGTACGCATACGGCGCATTTGACGGAGACGCGTTCGTCGGAGCGATAGAACTTTATCCCGAAAAGTGGGCAAACAGAATAAGAGTGACCGAACTGTGGGTGGACGAAAACTACCGCAAAAGAGGTATCGGCAAAAGACTTATGGACATAGCCAAAGCGCAGGCGAAAAAGCGGGGCGCGCGTATGCTGATACTCGAAACTCAGTCCTGCAATTTCAACGCGATAGGATTTTACCTGCACGAAGGATTCGACCTCGTAGGCTTCCTATCCTGCGACTACTCCGACAGCGACCTCGACCGCAAAGAGGTTCGGCTCGAAATGGGGTGGTTCAACCGCGGTCAAAACAAAGCGTGAAGCAATGTGGCCATCTGCGCGGTCAGTCGTTATCTTAAAATCAGAGACAGCGCATCGGACAAGCGTGCCGCTTGACTTATATCTCCCGCAAGGGGTAAAATATTAGCGTCAAAGAGGTGAAAAATGGACACGAAAACCGCCGTATTAAGATTGCTTGAAGAAAACAAATCCACGGCTCTGTCGGGGCAACAGATCGCGGGCATGCTGGGCGTTACGCGCGCGGCGGTATGGAAGGCGGTAAAAAGCCTGATAAACGACGGCTACTCTATAACCGCGACAACAAACAAAGGATATATGCTCACCGGCGCGAGCGACGTGGTATCTGCTGAAGGGATACGCGCTGCGCTCCCCGAAAGGTATAAGAACATACCTTTAGAGGTCAAACAAAGCACGGTTTCGACGAATATCGACGTCGGCGCGGCGGCGGCAGGCGGCGCGCCTCACGGCACGACGGTGGTCGCGCTGGAACAGAAAAGCGGCCAGGGCAGATTGGGCAAAAGCTTCTGTTCTCCCAAAGGCGGACTGTATTTTTCAACGCTGATACGCCCCACCCTGTCCATTGACAAAGCGGTGATGATAACCCCTGCGGCGGCGGTCGCGGCGCATAAGGCGATAACGGATATACTCGGCTTGCCCGTCTCGATAAAGTGGGTCAACGACATATATATGAACGAGCGCAAGGTCGTGGGGATATCCACTCAGGCGCAGGCGGATATCGCGGTCGGCGGCATAAGCGGGATAATAGTCGGCACGGGGATAAACTACAATACCGCGCAAAGCGATTTTTCAGGCGACATACAGAACAAAGCGGGGTCGCTGTATTATGGCGACGCGCCCGCAAAGCGCAACGAACTTATCGCGGCGGCGATAACCACTCTGCTGGACCTTTCCGAGGACCTGACCGACAAGAGTTATATGGACTATTACCGCAAGCACAATTTCGTGCTGGGCGCGCGCGTCGATTACGAAATTGACAGAGAGGCAAAAAGCGGTATCGTCGAAGATATAGACGACAACGGCGCGCTGATAATAAGCGAGGACGGGCACAAAGAAAAACGCCGCCTGTTCTGCGGAGAGATATCGGTAAGACCGAGGATCTGAACGAAAAAACAGCGTTTAATAAACACGGGCGCAAAAATTTATTAAAATTCGGTGAAAACAATGCTTATAAAAGAAATCGAACTTTCTGAATCCGTCGCGGCTGAATTGATCGCGCTTTCAGAAGATTGGGAGCAAGAAAATTCTTGTTACGGATATCGAAAAAACGCTTCGGATGAATTCAAAGGAAAAAGGATATTCGTTGCGACTGACGGCGATCTGATCTGCGGATATTTATTCGGACATAACATTACAGCCGGACAAGATACCTGTGTTTATAAAGCGGGAACCGAATATTTCGAGATCGACGAGTTGTACGTTAAACCGCAATACCGTAATTGCGGGATCGGCAAGAAGTTGTTCAAGTATGCCGAAAAGGCGGTTTCGTCCGACGTGAGCCTTATCATGCTTTGTACGGCAACCAAAAATTTCCGTGCGATCCTTCATTTTTACGTGGACGAACTAGGGATGGATTTCTGGAGCGCCTGTCTCTTCAAAAAATTAAAATGATTTTCAGTTAATTAATATATCACGAGCGGAGACTTTTGAAGATCTCCGCTCATTTTCAATACGGTTGATATTATTATCGATTTCCCCTCTCCGTCAGAAATTTATGACCCCGAGGTGTTCCAGAAGTATCTTCACGCCGAGAAGGATCAGGATGACGCCGCCGAAAATCTCCGCTTTGTTCTTGAACTTATCCCCCACTTTTATTCCTATGCCGACGCCGATAAGACTGCACGTGAAGGTCGTTGCGCCGATTATCGAGACGGCGAGCCAGACGTTTACCTGAAGGAACGCGAACGTGACGCCGACCGCAAGCGCGTCTATACTGGTAGCGACCGCCATAATAAGCAAGGTCACGAAGCCGAGTTTAAGAGGTTTGTCCTCTTTCTCCTCCCCTTCCTTTTCCTTATCGAAAAAGCCGTCGTAAACCATTTTTCCGCCGAGGAGCAGAAGAAGCCCGAACGCAATCCAGTGATCGAAAGCGGTGATGTATTTTTCAAACAGCGAGCCTGCCGCCCAGCCGACGACCGGCATAAGCACCTGGAAGCCGCCGAAGAAAAGCGCGATCAGAAGCGCGTATTTCCAGATGAATTTCTTCATCTCCACGCCTTTGCACATGGAGACCGCGAAAGCGTCCGCCGACACTCCGAAAGCTATCACGATGATATCCCAAATTGACATAATCCCTCTCTTTCGTACCGTGCAATAAAAAAATCACACATAGTACGGGTGTGCTATGTGTGAGTCTTGCCATTTAATATAAGCCATGCCCCGAAAGACAAGTATGTTGACTTATAACGAGAGTTTCGCCGACTACTCCCTCACCGGTTGTTAGTCTAGCATAACAAGATACTTATGTCAATTATTCGAAACGCCTTTATATTATCTTTTACGCTCAGCTAAGCCGACCCGACTGGCAACCCCGTTGCCGCGAAGCCTACATGGCTGTCGCCCCGCGACCCCGTGTGACGGGGAACATTAGTCGGCTATCGCTAAGCGTAACTTACTGCAACAAATAAAAACCTCGTATGAATGATGAAAATAAAGTTTGAAATATAAAAAATGGATGGATGCACCAACGGTGTAACCGCGGCATTGGTCGGCTGTCGCTAAACGTAACTTGTTTCAAAAAGCGAAGCCTACATGGCTGTCGCCCCGCGACCCCGTGTGACGGGGAACATTAGTCGGCTGTCGCTAAACGTAACTTGTTTCAAAAAGCGAAGCCTACATGGCTGTCGCCCCGCGACCATCCGTCAAACCGGGAAGCATTGTTCCGCCCTTTCGGCTATTCCTCATAAAGAGGTCACGTGCTCCCGTGTTTACATTATAGCATATAGTAATATAAAGTCAAGTGTTTTTTAACTCGTGTTTTTCCATTTTTGTCCTACCTGACTGACAACCCCGTTGCCGCGAAGCCGATCTGGCCGACACCACGTGGCTCAGTCCTCTTTTGTTTTTTCTTCTGCGGTGCTGTTTTCTTTATTTTCGGCGGGCGGCGTACCCTCTATTACTATTTCCTGTTCGGGTTCCTTCTTCATACTCTTGAAAAGCATGAACGCGGCGGGGATGATTATCAGAATATTGACTATGACAGCGGCGAGGAATATGTAGTTGGTCGGCACGGGCTGTTCGACGCCTGTGGTCGGGTCAACGTAAACGCCGTTGCTTGTCGAGCTTACGTACGCGCCGATGAACGGACCCACGCACATCGGGATCAGCACGCTGAAAACCATTCTTATTCCCTGGAAATGCCCCACTTTGTCAGAGGGAGTATTGTCTCTCATACACGCGGAAAGAAGTGACATCTCCCACAGGTATCCAGTCATCATGATTATGCCGGCAACCGAGACGAACCAGATGTTTCGCGCAAAAAACATCATCAACCCGCCCGCCGTATATATCAGCAACGACGTAGGGAGCAATATCCTGAGAGGTATCTTGCCGCGCAGGAAGCCGAACAGTACGCTGAACACCGCCGAAAGCACGAGTATCGCGCCGAGCATAAGCACGTAGTCTTTTATCCCGAGGAAATATTCGACGTATATGATAAGATAGGTCATATATATATTGTTGGCGATCCCGATGATGCATATCGCAACGTATATCAGATACAGATCGCGGTTTTTCTTTACGACGGACGGGCGAAAACCGTAACCGAGTTCTTTGAAAAAATTGCCGCGTTTAGGCTGAAGATCAGGGCTGTCCTTGAGAAGGAAGAGTCCCGCAACGCCCATGACGGTGGTTATCGCGCCGAGTACGCCGAAGAACAACATCCATTGCCCTTTCTGTGTGAAAGAATCGAAGACGCCGAATATGCCGAGAAGCGCGGCAAGCGGCATGACCTGCAACACGCCCTCCGCTTTCGCCCTGTTTTCATGCGACGTCACGTCTGTGATCCACGCGTTGAACGCCGCGTCGTTCGCCGTCGATCCTATCGCGGTCATCAGGCAGTCCATCACGATTATCATCACCGTCGTCAGCGCGACCGCGTTGGCAGACGGGAAAAGCTTCTCTGAATTTTCTTTCGTTATCAGCGCAAACGCGAAAACGCTGACGCCCCAGAATATGTAACCGATACTGATGAACAGTTTGCGCCTGCCCACTCTGTCTGAAAGTCCTCCGGCAAGCAGAGTGACGACCGTGGCGACGACCGCGCTTGAAGCGACCATGGCGCTCGTAGCGTTCAGATCGTAAGTGACCGTCTTGTAAAGATAGACGTTGAGATACATATTCTCCACCATCCAGGCTATCTGCCCCACAAGACCGAACAGCACAATGCTCGCCCACACTCTGGCGCCCAGTATTGCCCCCTGAGAAGAATTTTTACCACTCATACGTCTCACCTCCGGTTTATATTATTATATACCTTTGCACGCGGTTTTTCAATACCCCCGGGCGGTTTCAGACGCGCTTTCCTTTCAGGTCTTTAAACTCCCGGAAAACCGGATGAATTCCAACGCGCGGCGCGCCGTCCTTTATTGTCAGAAAGAAAAACCGCATAAAAATCCCCTGCCGTAAAGCAAGGGATTTTGGCGCCCGTGTCGATTAAACGCGGTATTGATTACTTCTTGACGACCTCGAATTCAAGCGTCTTTTCTCCGAGTTTGCCTGCTGAGAAAGTGACGGTCGCTTTGCCGCTCTTGCCCGTCGTCTTGATCCAGACGCCTCTCTGACCGCCTATCAGCGCGACGTTTTTCTCGCCTATGACCTCTATCGGACCGGTGGTCTTTATCTCGATCGCGGTGTTGTCGTAAGGCAGTACGTTGCCGCACTGGGAGACCGCTTTCAGAACGATCCTGGTCACGTCGTACGTCTCGTCCTCCACCAGCTTTTCGCTGTCCGCTTCTGCGAAAAGGCTCGCCTTGAAAACGGAACCTTTCTCAGTCGTAACGACGACTTTGCCGTCCTGATCCAGACCTTCGAATTTATACGTGACCTGCTTGCCTCCCCAGCTTGTAACGTACTTGCCGAAAAGCATCGTGATGCTGTCGACGGACAGTTTGTACTTGATCAGGCTCTTGACAAGAATAAGCGGATGACGGAATATGCCGCCGAACGTACCGTACTTCTTGACTGCGAGAAGCGCCTTCTTGAGCTGCGCCGCGTCGCGCTTGCTGAACTTGTACTGCTCGTCCTTTTCAAGCTGATCGCCGATCACGTCGTCGAGCGGCACGGGCGGCACGGGAATATTTCTGAACTCCTTGCACTTGCCCCACTCGTCTATCATGTCGAACGTGTTGATCAGCACGCCGTTCTTGTACATCCTGACCTTGGGACAGTTGGTGAACATATAGACCGTTCCCACCTGACCTCCCGCCACGTCTCCTATCTCCATGTTTGAAGATATCTCGAGAACGGGTTTGTCGCCCTGCATCCTGTAAACCTTTGCCGCAAGCTTGTCTATGCGGAACATATCGGACACGCCGTGATAGCAGATCTTGTCGCCGCTGCCGAAGTCCTTGTGCGTGTTGTAGTCGCTCATACACCAGCCGATCGCGCCGCTGGTACCGTTCGCGCCGTACATCTTGTCCAGCACGCGCGCATGGCGTATCGCGTGTTCCTGTCTCTTCTTTTCGTGGTCGAACGTCTTGGTCGGGAACATATGCCCGTTGTGCTCGGTTACGAGATAGGGCACGTTGCCCGCGACTATGAACTTGGGCAGAAGCCTTATTCCGCCGCCCGAGTGTATGAAGTCGTTATAAGTGTAGACGTCCTCGAGCAGATGGCTTCTGGGTATGCATCTGACGCCGCCCGTCTGTCTCGTCTTGTCGAGAGAATGAGCGAGCGCATTCGTCTTGGTGTAAAGTTCGTCGTCGTCGCCGGACTCGTTGATCCTGACGCCCCACAGGATTATGGAAGGATGGTTATAATCCTGGTCTATCATCTCGCGGACGTGCTGAAGGCACATCTCTCTCCACTCGTTGTCCTTGCTGACGTACTGCCAGCCGGGGATCTCGGTGAACACCATGAGCCCCAGTTCGTCGCACTTGTTCAGGAAGTGCTTGCTGTTGGGATAATGCGAAGTGCGCGCCAGGTTGACGCCCAGTTCGTTTCTGAGGTAAACCGCGTCCGCTTCCTGCGCCGATCTCGGCATCGCGTAACCGACGTAAGGATAGGACTGATGACGGTTCAGCCCTCTGATCTTGAGAAGCTTGCCGTTGAGGAAGAACCCTTTCTTTGTGAATTCGCAGGTCCTGAAACCCGTCTTGTCTACGACCTTTTCAGTGCCGAAAGTCGCGGTCACGGTATAGAGGTTGGGGTCGTCCACGTCCCACAGCTTTACGCCCTTGCAGTCCAGCACGACGTGAGCCTTGCCGTTTTCCGCAGTCGTTTGAGCGCTCGCGATCTCTGCGCCCGCCGCGTCCGTGACTTTTACCGATATCTTGTCCTTCACGTCGCCGGTCATGATCAGCTCCACGTCCAGCTTGGGCGCGGTCAACACGTCAACCGGGGTAAGGCGCATATTCCTGCAATACTCTCCGTCGTGTACGTAAAGATATACTTCGCGGTAAATGCCGCCGTATACCAGATAGTCCACCACGCCGCCGAACGGAGGGATCTCCGCCCTTTCGGTGCTGTCTACCATCACCGCGATCACGTTGTCCTTGCCGTACTCGACAAAAGGCGCGATGTCCGCGTTGAATTCGGTATAACTGCCCTTGTGAGAGAACGCCTCCTTGCCGTTGACGTAGACCACGGCGTAGTTCGCGACCGCCTCAAAGCTCAGGATCAGCTTTTTGCCCTTCCAGCTTTCGGGAACGCCGAGCGTTCTGCGGTAACAGCTGACGAACTGGTACATCTCCTCGTCGAAGTTGTTGTAAGGTATCTCTTTGTTTGCGTGCGGGATATTGACGGTTTCGAACGCTTTGTCGTCGAAATCCTTTGCGGTGTATTCCTGCTTAAAATCGGCGGAGTATTTCCAGCCGTAATTCAAATTTACTGTTTCAGACATAAACCCTCCTTTATCGTCCAGTACATTGTATCATACTCCGCCGCTTTTATCAACGCTTTTCTCAATAATCGCGCGCATAAAAAGCGCAGCGCACGTCAACGCTTGACTTTTTACGTGAGGCGCGCTACACTATAACAACAAATATTTACGCACGGCGCAGGCGCGGACTATCGCCCGGCACGCGGCGGCAAACGTAAAAAGGAAAGAAAATGAAAGACTCTCGTAAAAAATACGTAGTGATACTAGGAGACGGAATGGCAGATTACCCTGTGGACGAACTGGGCGGAAAAACCCCGCTCGAAGTCGCCTGCAAACCCAATATAGACGCCTTGTGCGCGAAGGGGGAACTGGGTCTTGTCAGAACGGTGCCCGCAGGCATGAAACCGGGCAGCGACGTCGCCAACCTAGCGGTGCTGGGCTACTCCCCCGCACGCTATTACAGCGGCCGTTCTCCTCTGGAAGCGCTCAGCATAGGCATTGACCTGAAAGACACCGACATTGCGATCAGGTGCAACCTCGTCACGCTGTCCGACGACGAACCTTACGAAAACAAGACGATGGTCGATTACAGCGCGGGCGAGATCTCCACGGCGGAAGCGAAAGAACTGATCGACTTCATCCAAAGCAAACTGGGCAGCGACACGCTACGCTTTTACAGCGGCGTGAGCTACCGCCATTGCTTGGTCAGACACAACTCCCGTCTGGGCACCTCGTTCACTCCCCCGCACGATATTTCTGACAAAAAAGTGACGGAATACCTTCCCAAAGCGCTTTACGGAGAAGAAATGCTGTCTCTGATGAAAAAGTCGTACGAACTGCTCAAGGACCATCCCGTCAACGTAGCGCGCGTCAAAGCGGGCAAGAACCCCGCCAACAGTATATGGCTGTGGGGCGAAGGCACCCGTCCCGCCCTCTCTCCGTTCAGAGAAAAGTACGGTCTGAAAGGCGCGGTGATAAGCGCAGTCGATCTGATCAAGGGCATCGGCATAGGCGCAGGTATGAAGGTCATCGAAGTGGAAGGCGCGTGCGGAACTTACGAGACCAATTTCCGCGGCAAAGCGGAAGCGGCGGTCAAAGCCCTGCTCGAAGACGACTGCGATTACGTCTACGTACACATGGAAGCGCCCGACGAATGCGGACATCAGGGCGATCTGAAACACAAGATTTTATCTGTTGAATTGATAGACGGTGTTGTGGTACAATATATTGTGGAAAAGCTGAGAGAGGCGAAAACCGACTTCAGTATGCTGATTGCGCCCGACCATCCGACGCCGCTCAGACTCAAAACGCATACGTCGGATCCCGTACCTTACGTGCTTTACCGCTCTTACGACGAAAAGGAAAATCCTTTCACGAGTATGACTGAGAATAACGCCAAGGCGAGCGGCGTATATTACGACGACAGTTGCGCCCTTATAGAAAAGTTCATCAAGGAGGACTGAAAATGGACGACAAAGACAAAGACCTTTTGATCGACGAAGACGCCGACAAAGACAGAGACTCTCTTCTTTCAGACGATATCCCTCTGGACGATCATTCCGATTTCGTAGACGAACCCGTCCAGAACGTGCAGGTTACCGATTCCGGAGAAACTCTCTTTTCAACAGACGAAAACGCGCAGGCGGCAGTGGATAAACCCGGGCAAACCCCCGCAGAACAGCCTGAGACCGCCGCGGAAACCGGCGAAGAAGCCGGCGCGGAGACTCCTTCTTCAGAGAATACGGTTGACGCAGACGAAAACACTCCCGTGATCGACGAGTCTCAACCCGTCGTTCCCAGCGAAGAAGAAATGAACGAGGCGCTGAAGCCCAAACTGAAGGAGACCTCGGTCAAGAAGAAAAAACGCATTATCATCGCGGTCGTCGCGGTGCTTCTCGTCGCCGCGATCACTCTTGCGATCGTTCTGCCCATCGTCTTTTACTACCGTGACAAGATCATGGTCAGCAGCGCGGAAGACTTCGCCAACTACAACGACGGCAAATATTTCGTGCTCGAAAAAGACGTTACCGTAGACGGAGATCTGACGATAGAGAGACTTTACAACATCGACCTCAACGGGCACAGCCTCTTCGTCAACGGCACGCTTAAATACGTCGCCGGCACTGAAGGCACGCTTACGATCGGCACCAAGAAAGGCAAAGAATACGTCGCCAAAGGTCTGCTTCAGGCGGACGAAATAATTTTCGAGACCGCAAGCGCGAACGTCAATCTCGTCGCTCCGGTGACAGTCAATACGATGACCGTCTCGGCGCAATCGTTCACCCTCTCCTCTTCCGCTCAGGCGAACGGAACTGTGACCGTGGACTCCCCGACGATCAACATCAACGGACCGGTATCTTTCGGAGAAGGCGAAAGCGCAAAGTTCGTCGCGAAGAACGCAAGCGCGTTCAATGTGAACGCAAACCTCTCTTCCGCCGTCGAAACTGTCTCTTCCACGCTGACTCTCGCGAAGAACGCAACGATCGGTTCTCTTGCGCTTGACTCCTCGTCACGCGCGGCGATATACGGCAAGATCAGCGAAAGCGTCACGTCTCTCGCACCCGTCGAAGAACCCGACGCCGAAACCCCGGAAGAAGATCAGACTGAAGGAGCTGCGTCTGCGATGAGTGAAACCGTGACTGATACGGGCAACGTCGTCGTCCTGCTCGGCAGCGACTACTCCTGCCCGACGGTCAGAAACGTAGACATTCTCGCGCTTGAGCGCAGAAGCGATCTTTCCATCGAAATATACGACTGCACGACGGTCAAGTACATCGACCGCCTCGCCGCTCCCGTCGACATCAACATCGACGAACGCTCTGACGGCTCTCTGGTCGCCGTATCGTCAAAAGTGCAGAACGCGCAGGCTTACTCGTTCAGCGTTGACGGCAAAGACTGGGTGGACGTCGACGGCAACGAATACGACATCACCGCTCAGCTCACTTCCCAGACCGGCACGCACCGCGTCGAAGTTTACGCGAAAGGCAACTACTCCTATTCTGATCCGTTCGCGCTCGGAGACGCTTCCGTCCTCTATCTGGACGGCGAAAAGACCGCTTGCGAGTACACCTACCGCATCCAGCTCGCCACTCCGTCCAACCTCAACGTGACGGTTTCAGTGGTCGAAGGTCAACAGGTCTATAAGCTGACTTTCGACAAAGTCGCATTCGCCAGTTCTTACGAATACTACGTCAACGGCGTCAAGTACACGTACAAGCCTGAGAACGACAACGCGCTGATCGAGATCGACATCACTTCCAACCTGCCTTCTGCGGGCGCCTACTCGATCAGGGTCATCGCCACCGCAGACAGCGCGGACATCCTGACCAGCAAACCCGCCATGACCTCAACGGTCAAGCTGGAAAAACTGCTGACCCCCACACTTTCCGCAGTATTGCAGGAAGACGGAACAACGTTGCTGACAATACAGACCACCGAGGGCGTGTCGACCACATATCTCGTGACCTATCAGGAAACGTTGCCCGACAACTCAAAGAAAACGGTTACCCTGATCACCACCAACACCACGCTGAATCTTTCCGGCGTAGCCGAGGGCGAAAGCATAACAGTAACTGCTCAGGCGAGCGGATATTACACGCAGAGCGATCCTTCCTCCGTCGTTGTGACAAAACCCGCTCCCGTACCTGCCGAATAACGGCAAACCGATAACAAAACGCGGCCTTTAAGGTCGCGTTTTTTGTTGCCCTGTCTTTTCCCGTCTTGCGGGATGGCGAACAATGCTTTTCTCAAATTTATTTGTGAAAAACCGTCTTTTTCTCCTTGTATTATTGCCCGTTTTAATATAAAATAAATGGTAGTAATTTATAAGAGGTGAATCATGACAACCTGTTCTCATTGCGGCGCAGCGATATATTTGAACGACGATTGCAAAGAACCTCTCTCAATCTGCCCTCTATGCGGCGGTTCTGTTGAACACTGCCTTTCCGCCTCAGGTACTCAGACGAAATCCCACCCGGGCAATTACGTCTGCGACAATTCGGAATGGGCGATTCTAATAGACTCTCCCACGTACTTCACGTCTAAGATACTCGTCAAAAAAGACAAACTCAACGAGCTTTACGAAGCGCTTGACTTCAACAACCGCAAAAATTACAAGAAAGCCCTTGAGCTGTTTGAGAGGTTTACCGTCGATCAATGCCCGTTTGCGCTGACCATGCGCGGAAAATACGCTTATCTGGGCTTAGCCTGCCCTCGCGACGTTTTCACTGCGGTCTCTCTGCTCAGTCGGGCAGCGGAAAAAAACGACGCAGAGGCAAACACCAATCTGGCTGAATATTACATAAGCGGCACGGGCGTTAGCGTCGATTACTCCAAAGCTAATTTCTATGCGAAAAGAGCTGCCGATCAGGGATATGCCCCCGCCTTCTTCACGCTGGGCAAAATTTATTATCACGGCCTCGGAGTAAGCGCAAATGCAGACAAAGCCGCGGAATACTTCGAGATCTCGGCAAGATTCAGGCAGCTGTCCTTCTCGTTGGTCTATCTTTGCAATATCTTTTCCAATCGGAAACAGACTCTCAAGGCGTTTGACTACGGACTTCGCGCATGCGAAGCGCTCAGACTCGCTCTGCCGGAAAATCAGCAGCTTTACAAAGATACGGACGCCTGCGTGGAAGCCCTTTACAAACAACTGACTTATTCCGCGTCGTCTTACGGAACTTCCAGCCCGTATTCGCGCTCCGCGCCCGTGGGTAACGTCAACACCAACCACGAACTCAGCGAGCTTCTGCACGACCTTGCGGAACAGGGAAACGCCGTCGCCGCTTGTTACTATGCGCTGCTGATGAACTGCGCTTTCGACTACAGACTTCCGTCCTCAGTAAAGACGTTGAGTCACTACCCGGACAAGAATCTGTACAACGAATATCTCAGAAGATCTGCCGCCGCCGGTTACGAAAGGGCGCGCATTTACCTCGGCAGAAGCTGACAGCAGGGCACGCCACGCGTTTTTCCGCACATCCGCCCGATATCGGCAAACAAAAAAGAGAGGAGCTTTTCCTCTCTTTCTTTTTTGTCTTAGTCCGGGCGGTATTATTTCTTTCTGAACGCCGTGCGCCTGAGAGCCTCGTAATAGACGTCGTACATCAGCCTGAAGTCCTCGAGCGTTGCGTTTTCGTTCTTCTGATGTATCGTGCTCTCCTGCCACGGGAACATCGGTCCGAACGCCACTCCGTGTTCGAGCGCCCTCGCGTAAGTCGCTCCGCCGATCGAGAAAGGCAGGTCTTTTCTTCCCGTCACGTCGTTGTACGCGCCCAGCAGATTGCGTACCAGCGGCTCATTTTCGTCCACGAAATGCGGATCGTGGAAATGCTGGACTTCGGCGCTCTTCACTCCTTTGACGGCAAGCAGTCTTTTCACCACTTCGCTTCTCGCCATGGAGTTGGGGTGTCTGATGTCAAGCGTGACCTCAAGATTTTCGCCGTTCACGCGCACTATGCCCACGTTGCACGAAAGCGCGCCGCTCCCGTCCTTTTCCGCAATGCCGAGACCTTCTCCCGTGTAATCGCAGAGACTTTTGCAGAGAGACCCGTACTCCGCGCCGAAGTTTTCAGCCGCGTAACGCAGGATATGCCACACCGCGTTGTCTCCGAGTTCCGGGGTCGAACCGTGCGCCGGCTTGCCCGTCGCCGTGACGTACGTCTTGCCGTCTCTGACTTTTGCCGTAAGGCGCGCGCTTTTTTCCTCTCTTCCTTCTCCTTCAAAGACTGCGGACGCGTCGTCGATCACGATATTCGCGCGCACGCCGCCCTCCAGCGAGATCAGACTGCCCGGTCTTGAGAACTTCACCAGTATCTGAGCGACGCCCTTTTCGCAATGTATGACGGGGAAATCTCCGTCCGGAGAAAATCCGGTGACGGGTTTTTCCTCTTTTTCCATATATCTTTCAATGCACTTCCAGCCCGTTTCCTCATTGCCTCCGAAGATAAAACGCAGTCTGCACGCAGGCTCGTAGCCTTCCTCGAGAAGTCTGAAAGCGGCGTACATGCAGCAGACCATCGGACCTTTGTCGTCCAGCACGCCTCTGCCGTATATCCTGCCGTCCTTTATCTCTCCGAGCGGGTTCGCGTCCCACTTGCCCTCGTAGGGCACCGTGTCGACGTGCCCCAGCACACCGAACAATTCGCCTTCTCCGATCTCGGCAAAGACGTAATAACCGTCGCCGTAACATGTCCTGAAGCCGTGAGCCTTTGCGTCCTCCTCGACGATATGCAGACATTTTGCGACGCCTTCGCCGAACGGACTGTCCGCGCACGGCGTTCCCTGTACGCTGTCCACCGCGAGAAGTTTCATCGTGGCGTTCAGCGCGTTTTCAAAATCCGTCATGTTTCACCTCGTGATTTTTATTCCGTATATTATAATATACCAAAATGCGCAAAAACGCTACCCGCTTGAGGTCATTCCCCCGTTTTGCATAAAAATATATCGCAGATCTCCTTCCGTGTAAAAACAAACCGCCGCATAATGCGGCGGTTCCTGTTTTTTCGGTGAATTATACTTTCAAGTGCAACACTTAGATAAGAAAAAAAAGAAGTTCATATGAATCTGTTGTATAATTAAAATTGCAACAAAAAAACACAACAAGGAGATCCATATGAACTATACTCATCTTACCATAGAAGAA
>CASFWW010000021.1:0-35431 GCA_949298505.1 uncultured Christensenella sp.
ACAAAAACTCTATGCCGAGTCTCGGGTCTTCGCCAAAAGCCTGGACACTGTGGACGCTCTGCTTTTCCCTCTGCTTGGGAGAGCCGTCAAAGACCTGCTCTTGAACGCTACCGCTGAAGATCTGCAGGAACTCATCGCTAAATTCAAGAGATTCTACAAAGAAGACCAGGGAGACGATTTCCCGCAGGATCCGAAGGTCCAGCTCATCGAAGCGGTAAAAGCCGTTTTCCGCAGCTGGAACAACCCGCGCGCTATCGTTTACCGTCGTATGAACGATATCCCCGGCAGCTGGGGCACCGCAGTCAACGTCCAGTCGATGGTTTTCGGCAACATGGGCGACACTTCCGGTACCGGCGTTGCGTTCACCCGTGACCCGTCCACCGGCGAAAAGAGACTGTACGGCGAATATCTTATGAACGCTCAGGGCGAAGACGTCGTTGCAGGCATCCGCACCCCGATGAAGATAGACCAGCTCAAGGAGACCAACAGAGAAGTTTACGACCAGTTCGTGAAGATCGCCAACCGTCTCGAGCAGGAAAACAAAGATATGCAGGATATGGAGTTCACCATTGAACAGGGCAAACTCTATATGCTCCAGACCAGAAACGGCAAGAGAACCGCGAGAGCGGCGATCAAGATCGCATGCGACCTTGTCGACGAAGGCATGATCACCAAGCAGGAAGCGCTCCTCAAGATCGAGCCCAAGCAGCTTGACGCGCTTCTGCACCCGACTTTCGATCCCGCGACCCTGAAGAAGGTGAAAGAGATCTCCAGCGGTCTCCCGGCTTCCCCCGGCGCGGCTTGCGGCAAGATCTCGTTCAGCGCAGAAGAAGCTGTCGAGAGAGCGAAAAACGGCGAAAAGGTCGTCCTTGTAAGACTTGAAACCTCCCCTGAAGACATTGAAGGTATGTATGCGGCTGAAGGCGTTCTGACCGCAAGAGGCGGCATGACCTCCCACGCGGCAGTCGTCGCAAGAGGCATGGGCGCGTGCTGCGTCGCAGGTTGCCCCGACCTCAAGATAGACGAAGAAAACAAGATCCTTTACATTTGCGGCAAGAAGTTCACGACAGAGGATTACCTGTCTCTGGACGGCTCCACCGGCAAGATTTACGCTGAAAAGCTGCCGACTCAGCAGGCAAGCGTTACCGGCGACTTTGCAAAGATCATGGATTGGGCAGACCTCAACCGCGCGTTGCAGGTGCGCACCAACGCAGATACTCCGCACGACGCGGAAGTAGCGGTCGGATTCGGCGCGGAAGGCATCGGCCTCTGCCGTACCGAGCACATGTTCTTCGCTGAAGACAGAATCCCCGCAGTCAGAGAGATGATCGTCTCCAAGACCGAAACCGAAAGAAGAAGAGCGCTTGACAAACTCCTGCCCATGCAGAGAGGCGACTTCGAGGGTCTCTACAAGGCTTTGAAGGGCAGACCGGTCACCATCCGTTTCCTGGATCCGCCGCTCCACGAATTCGTTCCTCATAAGGACGAGGAGATCGCAGATCTCGCTAAGACGATGGGTCTCACGTTTGAAGAACTCAAGCAGACCGTCGAGGGCTTGCACGAATTCAACCCGATGATGGGACACAGAGGCTGCCGTCTCAGCGTTACCTATCCCGAGATCGCAGAGATGCAGACCAGAGCGGTCATCGAAGCGGCGATCAACGTCAGCAAGAGCGAAGGCTTCAGCGTTGTTCCCGAGATCATGATCCCGCTCGTAGGCGACGTCAAGGAACTCAAGTACGTCAAGGACGTAGTTGTAGCTACGGCTGAAAAGGTCCTCAAAGAGAACAACACCGCGATGGAATACCATATCGGCACGATGATCGAGATCCCGAGAGCGGCGCTTACCGCAGACGAGATCGCGAAGGAAGCGGAATTCTTCTCCTTCGGTACCAACGACCTGACTCAGATGACCTACGGCTTCTCGCGTGACGACGCAGGCAAGTTCCTGAACGAGTATTACGCAAAGAAGATATTCGAGTCCGATCCGTTCGCCAAGCTGGATCAGATCGGCGTCGGCAGACTCATGCAGATCGCGATCGCAGGCGGCAAGAAGACCAGACCCGACATCAAACTGGGTATCTGCGGCGAACACGGCGGCGATCCGTCGACGATCGAGTTCTGCCACAACATCGGTCTCACCTACGTGTCCTGCTCGCCCTTCCGCGTTCCGATCGCAAGACTTGCGGCAGCTCAGGCTAACATCCTGAACCCGAGAGTCAAGAAGACCAACGCAGACGGCACCAGATATATTCAGGAGAACTGATAGACAGATCTGAATCAAAAAATACGACCGCCATCCGGAAGGGTAGCGGTCTTTTTAATGCGACAATAACGTGCACGAAGCCCGTCTGTCTGCAAAAGCTGTATTATCGTATATAACAGAAAAGTGAATATAAAGAGGCTAAAAGCCGCTGAATAAGTATTTATCGGGCAGGAGACTGAAATCAGCATATAACAGGCGCGGAATTTAAACTTTTAAGTTAAAAGGATCTATATGGAAATTATTGTCGCGCAAAAATACGAACATATGTTTGCATTTTTACAATATATATAGTATCATATAGATATGAAAACGATATTGCATTGCGACGCCAACAATTTTTACGCTTCGGTGGAGTGCCATCTGAACCCGGCTCTGAGGGATAAATTCGTTGCCGTTTCGGGAAATCCGGAAAAGCGGCACGGTATAATACTTGCAAAAAATCAGGCGGCAAAAAAGATGGGGATAAAAACGGGGGAGACAATCTGGCAGGCAAAGCAGAAGTGTCCCGATCTCGTATGCGTGCCGCCGCATTTCGACACTTACGTTGAGTTCAGCAACCGCATTTTTGATATATATTCTCAGTATACAGACCGCGTTCAGCCTTTCGGCATCGACGAATGCTGGCTGGACGTCACCGGGTCGAAACGCCTTTTCGGAGACGGCAAGGCTATTGCGGAAACGTTGAGAGAGAGGATAAAAAAAGAAATAGGTATAACGATATCTGTCGGCGTTTCGTTCACCAAAGTGTTCGCTAAATTGGGCAGCGATATGAAAAAACCGGACGCGACCACCGTGATAACTCCTGAAAATTAC
The DNA here is from genome assembly GCA_949298505.1 of uncultured Christensenella sp. Taxonomy (GTDB): domain Bacteria; phylum Bacillota; class Clostridia; order Christensenellales; family UBA3700; genus Ornithoclostridium. The sequence goes on from CASFWW010000021.1 coordinate 3,080, forward strand.
AAGGATACGGTATGGAAGCTAGACTGCGGCGACCTTTTGATGATAGGCAGCAAGACTGCGGAAAAACTGCGCAGGATCGGCATAATGACGATAGGCGATCTCGCGAACACGGACGTAGAAGTGTTGCAGAAACTGCTCGGAATAAACGGTGCAAAATTGCACGATTGCGCCAACGGCATCGAGGACGAGGAGGTCAGGTACAGCTATGAAAAATACGTGCCCAAGAGCGTGGGCAATTCCACCACGCTTCCCGTTGACGTGACGACGAAAGAACAGCTTTCCGCCGTCGTTGTAGCCCTTTGCGAAATGGTGGCGACGAGAATGAGAAAACACGGCTTTTTCGGCAAAGGCATAGGTGTAGGACTGCGCTTCAAAGACCTTTCTCACGTCGGGAAACAGAGCGCCATGCCGTCCACGGACAGCGCATTGCGGCTGAGCGACTGCGCGCTGGGTCTGATAGATCAGATCTATGCGTACGGAAAAGACCTTCCGGTCAGGGCGGTATCGGTCGGAGTGTTCGATCTGTCCACGGAGAAAGAACAGAGACAGCTCAGTCTGTTTGACAGCGAGGAAGAAGAGGGACACTCCCTGGGGACCGCGCTTGACAAAATACGCAAAAAATACGGCTACGGCTCAATTTTTTCCGCTTCCGTGATGAAGAACGCCGTGATCTGCGACGGTCTGGAGGAAACAGAGTTTCAGCCTTTTAAAAAGTAAGTCGGCTTGTATTATTGCGACCGAAACAACGCGAGGCGAAGAAGTCGTTACGCCGGGTATCCGGCAGACGGTTTTCTCAGACAGAAGTCAACGAATGTCTGACCCGGGAGTAGATGATTTTCTTGAAGGTAAAATCAGGTAAAGCTATAATTGTCCTGACGTTTTACTATGATCTTGCTCCGCTTTAAAAGAGCAGATCGCAAAAAATATTCCGGCAATTGTAAACCAATATATCGAAATAAGTTTACAATATGGCGTAAGTATGCTATGATGGTCTGCGGAGAAAGGATATGGCAGGATTACGCGCACAATCGAAAGAAAGACTGAAAAAACTCACGCTTACCGCGATGTTCACCGCGCTGATAACCATCGGCGCGTTCATTCGGATACCGATTTTGACGGTGCCGTTCACGATGCAGTTTTTGTTTACCAATCTGGCGGGCATACTTCTCGGGGTGAAATACGGCGCGCTTTCGCTCGCGCTCTATCTGGTGCTTGGGCTTGCCGGAGTTCCGCTGTTTACTAACGGCGGCGGCATAGGGTACGTTTTTCAGCCCACGTTCGGGTACCTGATCGGCTTTGCCGTCGGAGCCGTGACAGCCGCGCTGATATGTTCTAAGGGCAGATATTCTTATCCTCGTCTTATCGCGGCGGGGATCGTGAATCTTATCGTCGTATACGCGGCAGGCATGGCATACTTTGCGCTGCTGATGAAATTCTATTTCGGCAAGCCTCAGGACGCGGGATATATCCTGGTCAATCTGTGCCTTGTATTTTTGCCGATGGATTTTATATGGTGCCTGGTTTCGGCGGTCGTGGCAAAGCGCGTTCTGCCTCTGTTGTATAAAAACGATCCCCGGCAGATGCTCAGGATAAGCGATCTTTACGCGAGCAAGTGCAAGGTGCTCGGCGGCGGAAAACTGACTGAAAAAGAGGCGAGACGGCTGAAATACGTACCCCTCGGCGCGCTGTGTTCGGCGGCAGACGAAATAAGAAAGAGGTTTATGAAAAATTCTTTCGATCTGTGCAGTATAGTCAACGCGAAAAAGGGCGGATGCGGAGAGGACTGCGCCTTCTGCGGACAGGCGGCAAAGTACGGTTGCAAGGAAAAAGGGGAGCTGATAACGGGTGAAGAATACGGCAAAGCCTATCGCGAGGCGTGCAAAAACGGGCTGAACGCGCTGAGCGCGGTCACTGCCGGGCGCGCGCTGAGCGAAAAGGAGATACGCGCGATGGCGGAGATATATGCCGCGTACGGATCGGGGAGCGTCGAGAGGTGCGCCTCTCACGGGCTTATAAGCGAAGATCAGCTCAAAACGCTCAAGGAGAGCGGAGTGACGCGCATACACAACAACCTCGAAGCGTGCGCCGGATTTTTTCCGAAACTTTGCACAACGCACACCCACGCGGAAAAACTGGCGACTGTGCGCGCGGCTGAAAAGCTGGGATTCAAAGTATGCAGCGGAGGTATAATCGGTGCCGGCGAGAGTATGAACGACAGGATCAGGCTTGCTCTCGAACTGCGAGAGGAAGGGGCTTTTTCCGTGCCGGTCAACGTGCTCAGTCCGATCGAAGGCACGCCGCTCGCAAATGCAAAGCCTCTGTCTTACGACGAGATAAGGCGCACCGTCGCGATATTCAGATTTCTGTTGCCCGACGTCTACATCAGACCCGCCGCAGGCAGGCGTGAACTTCCTGACAGAGGGAGAAAACTGTTTTCAGGCGGAGCGAACGCGGCTATAACCGGAGACTTCCTGACCACGAAGGGAGTGGACGTTTCAGAAGATCTCAGGATGATGAAAGAACTCGGCTTTGAAATAAACGGTCACAGATTAGAGAATACGCTTTAAAATGCGGCGATCGGTTTAAGATTTGCTTTACGCGGAAAAGGTTTCAGACTATTTGAGGGCGCCGCGTTCTTTTTTTTAAACTGCACAAAATAATTCATGGAGTCTGAAAGTCGGAACAAATGCGGCAATAAACCGCATTTATCCGCATTACGCGCGCAAATATACGCGCCGGATTATCCCTGCGAGAAGACGGGGAGCATGCCGTTCACGCGCCGTCGGTTCGTGCGCGCAGTATAAAAAGTCTGTCAATATATTTACAAACGGCATAAAATATAGTATAGTAAAGAAAAAGAATACCATGCGCTGACCGCGCCGATAAGGAAAATTTATGAAGAAAATCAGAAAAGCAGTCATTCCCGCCGCAGGTTTCGGCACCAGGTTTCTGCCGGCAACAAAGGCGATACCCAAGGAAATGCTCCCGATAGTAGACACCCCAACGTTGCAGTATGTGGTAGAAGAAGCGGTAAAGAGCGGAATTACCGAGATATTGATCATAATAGGTAAAAACAAAAAGTGCATCGAGGACCATTTCGACAAAGCCGTGGAGCTTGAACAGATCCTCGAAAGAGAGCACAAGGACGCATACCTCAAGATGGTCAGAGACATCACCGATCTTGCGCATATACACTACGTCAGACAAAAGGAGATGAACGGCAGCGGCAGCGCCGTGCTTGAAGCAGAGGCGTTCGTTTCGGGAGAACCGTTTGCGGTAATGTACGGCGACGACATCGTTTACAATCCCGAAAAGCCTTGTCTGAAGCAGCTGATCGACGCATACGAAACGACAGGCAAGTCAGTCATCGCATGCCAGGAAGTGCCTGACAGCGAGACGAGCAAGTACGGCATAGTTCGCCCAGGTCAGGTCAAAGGCAGATACGCCCAGGTGCTTGAACTGGTTGAAAAGCCCAATCCGGGCACAGCGCCCTCAAATCTGGCGAACATAGGCAGATACGTGCTCACGCCCGACATCTTCGACCTGATCAAGAAGTGCAAGCCCGCGGTAAACGGCGAGATATATCTTACCGACGCGATAGAGATGATGGCAAAGAGCACGGGCGTTTACGCTTACGCGCTCGAAGGCAGACGTTACGACGTCGGAGACAAGCTGGGCTTTATAAAGGCGACTATCGAGTACGCGCTGAGAGACAAGACTCTCAAAGACGGTCTGACGGAATATATAAAGGATCTTTCGAAAGATTTTTGATATCGGGCGTAAAAGGAATATAAACGGATCACGCACATCGCGGGGTCCGTTATTTTTTACAGAGACAGCGTTTGCGGTCGCCGGCAGTACGGTGCAAAAAGAGCAGTCGGCAAAGGATGGTGACAACACGCGCTGAAACATGAAAATACGATATGGTCATTCTTTTCGCACAGCTTGATCTCTCGTTGGAATTTCTTGAAAAAATTTGCAAAAAACTATTGACAATGTAAAAGTTCGTGATATAATTTAGTCGAAAGGTCAAAGAAAGTCAAACTTTCGGAGACCGTGCAGAACCGCACGATGCGGAAAAAGGGCGCAAGCCCGAAGGAGGCGTTATGGCGAACATATCGGACAGCATAGAAAAGTTCATATTGTCTTTCTTCGACGACGGTGACGACAGCGTTCAGCTTTCGAGAAACGAACTTGCTCATTATTTCAACGTGTCGCCCAGCCAGATAAATTACGTGCTGACCACGCGTTTCGGAGTGGACAGAGGTTATTACATCGAGTCCAGGAGAGGCGGAGGAGGGTTCATAATGCTCGTCAGACTTTCTCAGGACAAGGAAGATCTGCTCCCGGCGCTTGTCAAGGAGTTGGACGGCATTGAAGAGCTGACTTACAACAAGGCGGCAGACGTGGTGGACAGGCTGGAAAGAGAGGAGATCGTCACGCATAAAGAAGCGGAGATAATAAAAAGCGCTTTGAGCGACAGGGCGCTTCAGTCGGTAGCGGTGGAGAATCTCAGGAAAAACGTATTCAGAGAAATTCTCATCGCGCTTATCAGGAGGTAATGACATGAGTTACGACAGCGGAAAACTTCACATGTGTCAGGTCTGCGGAAAAAGACCCGCCACGGTATTTATAAAGAACAGCATCAACGGCAAGGTGATAGAAAGGGAGTTGTGCGCGGAATGTGCGGCGCAGCTTCAGGGCACGGATATGCTCGAGGACATTTTCATGAACGGCGTAAACGGTCTGTTCTCGTCGATAATGGGCATGCCTTACGACGAAGACGAGAGACCACGCAGCAAAGAGCGCGCCTGCCCCAACTGCGGAATGACTGAAAGGCAGATCAGGGAAACCTACACGTTCGGTTGCGATCAGTGTTACAGGACTTTTTCCGATCTTGCTTCCGAATTCGTTTCCAAACTGGGCGGCACCGCTCACAAAGGGAGGACCCCTTCCGGTTACAAAGGGCTTTCGGGTGCGGACGTAACGCTGAGCAATCCGTCTGAAAAGAAGAGAGAAAAGAGCGTTGCGGAGCAGATCGAAGAACTTGAACGCAAGATGAAAGACGCGGCGGCACGCGAGGATTACGACGGAGCGCTCGCTTACAAGAAACAGATAGAAGAACTCAGGAGGAGGGGCTGACAATGGGCAGAGAAACGGACGACGTAGTCGTATCCACCAGGATCCGTCTGGCAAGGAATATCAAAGGTTTGCCTTTTCCCAAAAGGCTGAGCGGTCAGGAAGAGATCTACTCGGTGCTGATGAAAGGGGTCAAGGAAGCCTGCGACGAACTTTTCGAGACCAAATTCTATAAGATGTGCGACATTGACAGTCTTCTCGCGCAGTCATACGTCGAAAAACACCTGATCAGCAACGATCTGGTCAAGAACGTGAATTTCGGCGCGCTGGCTGTCAACAAGGACGAGGACGTAGCCGTTATGATAAACGAAGAAGACCACATAAGAGAACAGTGCATCACAGAGGGCTTCGATCTCGACGGGGCGTATGAAAAGCTTGTGAGAGTGGACAGGAAGATATCTGAAAAACTGGATATCGCGTTCGATCCCGGGCTGGGATACCTGACGGCATGCCCGACCAATCTCGGCGCGGCGATGCGGGCTTCGGTGATGCTATTCCTTCCCGCGCTTACGATAAGCAAGAAGATGAATTCTCTGATAAACGAACTTCAGAGGCTGGATTTCACGACGAGGGGCGTGTACGGAGAAGGCAGCGAGGCTCAGGGCTTCATGTATCAGATATCCAATCAGGCTACGGTCGGAAAGAGCGAAGAAGACATAATAAAACTCGTCAAAAAGACTGTGGGAAGCATAATTGAAATAGAGCGCAAGGAGAGAGAAAACCTCAAGAAAGCGCTCGGAGTCGAACTTCAGGACAAGATCATGCGCGCATTCGGTGTGCTTACGAACTGCTATCTGATAGATTCTGCGGAATTTTCGGAGCTGCTCGGGTACGTCAAACTCGGCGTGGCGCTGGGGTATATAGACAGAGATATGTCCAAAATAAACAAATTACTCACGCTTTCTCAGCCGGCAATGCTGTGTATGCTTGCGGCGAAGGTGTTGCAACCGCGCGACAGGGACAAAGCGCGTGCGGCGCTCGGCAGAAAGTTTTTGGAGAAATAAAGGAGGTAGGATATGAGTAATTTTTCTCAGGAATGTAAACAGGTTATAGTAAACGCTCAGCAGTATGCGGCGACGTCGGGAGGACTTCTCGGCACCGAGCATCTGCTGATGGGTATGGTTACGGCAAAGGAATGCCGCGCGGCGGCGATACTCAGATCGCGCGGGATCAACGAAAAGACATTGCAAGGGTTGGTTCAGCCTACGGGCACGACGACGAGCAACGTCGAACTCAGCAACCGCGTTCAGTCCATTTTCAGATACGCAAAGAGCATTGCCGGATCTATGGGACAGAGCGAGATCAGCTCGGACGCGCTTCTTTACGCGATGTTTGCCGAGCCGGACAGCGTTGCGGTAAGAGCGCTTGCGATGCTCGCCGACGAAGACAGCATAAAGAACGCGGCGGCACAGTCGCTTCTGCGCGGAGACGTTGCGAACGTGATTTCAGATCAGCAGGACGGCTCGGAAGACAGAGAAGAGGATTCTTTCGGATCCAAGCCTTCGGGCGCAAAGACGCGCAAACTTCCCGAAAGTCTGCGCAAATACGGAGTCGACTTGACCGAAAAGGCGGCTCAGGGCAAACTTGACCCGATCATAGGCAGAAGCAAGGAGATCGAGAGGATAATCCAGATACTTTCAAGGCGTACCAAGAACAACCCTGTGCTGATCGGCGAACCGGGCGTCGGTAAGAGCGCGATAGTCGAAGGACTTGCGCAGGCGATCGTAAAAGGCGAAGTGCCCGAAACTCTGAAAAACAAGACGGTTTACGCGCTTGACATAACCAGTCTCGTTGCAGGCAGCAAATACCGCGGCGAGTTTGAAGAAAAGCTCAAGAACGTGATCAACGACATCAAGAGCAACGGCAACATAATCGTATTTATCGACGAGATCCATATGATCGTCGGCGCAGGAGACACAAAAGACGGCGCGATGGACGCGGCGAACATCCTCAAACCTATGCTGGCGAGAGGCGAAATGCAGACCGTCGGCGCGACCACGATCGAGGAGTACCGCAAGTTCATAGAAAAGGACAGCGCGCTCGAAAGAAGATTCCAGCCCATCACCGTGGATCCGCCCAGCGTGGAGGACACCGTGACTATCCTCAAAGGCATACGCGAAAAGTACGAAGCGCATCACGGCGTCAGGATCACCGACGAAGCGCTCGAAGCGGCGGCGGAAATGTCCGACAGATACATCAACGACAGATATCTCCCCGATAAAGCCATAGATCTGATCGACGAGGCTTCTTCAAAGAAAAAGACAGGTTCTTTCACTCTGCCCAAAGACGTCAGAGAACTCGAAGAAAAAGAGGCGAAACTCGCAATAGAAGAGAAAGCGTGCGCGTCGAGAGAGGATTACGAAGGCGCGGCGAAGATCCAGAAAGAAAAGAAGAAGATACACGAGGAGATCCTCAAGGCGAAAGAAGCGTGGATGAGTAACCGCGGAAAAGAAGAACTGACCGTGACGGCTGACGATATAGCCAACGTCGTGGCAACATGGACTTCCATCCCCGTCGTCAAGCTGACCGAAAGCGAAGCGGAAAGACTGCTCAGGATGGAAGACATCCTGAGAAAGAGAGTCATAGGTCAGGAAGAGGCGATCAGCGCGGTCGCAAAGGCGGTAAGGCGCGCTAGAGCGGGCATAAAGGATCCCAAGAGACCCACCGGTTCGTTCATATTCCTGGGACCCACCGGCGTCGGTAAGACCGAACTGTGCAAAGCGCTCGCTGAGGCGATGTTCGGCGACGAAAACATGCTGATCCGCATAGATATGTCCGAGTATATGGAAAAGGAGAACGTCTCCAAGCTGATCGGTTCGGCGCCCGGCTACGTCGGTTACGACGAGGGCGGACAGCTGACCGAAAAGGTCAGGAGAAAGCCGTATTCGGTAGTGCTTTTCGACGAAATAGAAAAGGCGCATCCCGACGTGTTCAACATCCTCCTGCAGATACTGGACGACGGCAGACTGACTGATTCTCACGGCAGAACGGTCAACTTCAAGAATACCATCGTGATCATGACGTCCAACGTGGGCGCGGGAGAGATAAAGGCTTCAAGGCTCGGCTTCGGCAGTAAGGACGAGGAGAAGAAGTACGAGGATATGAAGGAAAGACAGATGGAGGCGCTCAGAAAGAAATTCCGTCCCGAATTCCTCAACCGTATCGACGATACGATCATATTCCGTTCTCTCACAGAAGAAGACATGGGCAAGATCGTAGACATGCTGCTCGGTCAGCTCAGCAAGCGTCTGGCTTCCACCGGCATCACTCTCGAAGTCAGCGACAAGGCGAAGGAGTATATCGTCAAGGAAGGAAGCAACGTGGAGTACGGCGCAAGACCGCTCAGAAGGGCGATCCAAAAGATGATCGAGGACGAACTCAGCGAAAAGATCCTGACCAAGGCGATCAAGGAGGGCGATTTCGTGAAGGTGGATTTCGACGGTGAAAAGCTGACGTTCACTCCGGCTGAGAAGAGCGGAACCGAGCCGGAAACAACAGAAGTTCAGACCGGGGGACAAGCTCCGGAAGCCGGAGCCGGGGACAAACCCGGCGACGACGGGAACGGCAACGCCTGACGCATAGGCTGAACACAGAAGACCGGATAAACGACGGGCGGCGGCGGAAATTTCCGTCGCCGTCTTTTGCTTTTTTACGGTTCTTTACGGTTTCGTTTTACTGAGACGGAGCGGCACAGCCACGGCGCGCAGACGCGATAAAACTTTTTTGTCAAACAGGCAAAAAAATTATACGCATTTTTCGCACGTATAGTATAATATACTCGATTATGAGAATTGAGGTGTGAAAATGAGCAATGCCGGTATAGTGGCACTCGGTTTTTCTTTGATATTTCTGTTTACGTGCGCCGGTTCTGCGACCGTATATCTGTTCAAGGGGGAGATATCTCCCAAGCTGAACACGCTTTTTCTCGGTTTTGCCGCCGGCGTCATGATCGCGGCGACGATATGGTCTCTGCTTTTGCCGTCGATAGAAGGCGCAATGGAGATCTTCGACAACAAGTACCTTTCGGTGCTTCCCGCGGCGGTGGGATTTATAGTCGGCGGACTATTTCTGGTGCTTCTTGATAAAGTCATTCCGCACTTCCACTTCGGAACGGATAAAGAGGAAGGGCATCACAGCAACTTCCAGAAGACGACCAAACTTTTCCTTGCGGTCACGATACACAATATCCCCGAAGGCATAGCGGCGGGCGTCGCGTTCGGCGCGGCGGCGTCGCTCGGCGAGCAGTCGGCATATCTTTCCGCGCTTGGACTTGCGATCGGTCTCGGTCTTCAGAATTTTCCTGAAGGCGCATCTGTCGCGCTTCCGATGAAAAATCTCACCGGCAGCAAACACAAGGCGTTTCTTCTCGGTTCTTTCAGCGGCATCGTTGAGCCTATTTTCGCGTTTCTCGGGTTTTACCTGGCGGCTTTCGTAAGCGTGCTTCAGCCGTGGCTTCTCGCTTTTGCGGCAGGCGCGATGATATTCGTCGTCGCAGAGGACCTTATCCCGGACGCAAAACTTTCAGATTATCCTCATCTCGGCACCTGGGGCGTCATGGTGGGTTTTGTCGTGATGATGGTCCTTGACATAGTGCTCGGCTGAATATGTTTAACCCGGATAACAAGAAGCCTTGAGGGGCTTCTTTTTTCATGCTTTCAAGCTCGTTCTGTTTTAAAACCGGTTCGTTTCGCTCGAGTCGGGAGTATTGTTATACCCTGCGAAACGCGCTTACAAAAAACTTACAGAAGGCTGACCGTTTTGCGGTGGTTGCTCCTGCGGATTTCTGTTAAACTCAGGGCAGAACAAAAGGAGGTAACAATATGAAATTCAGAAAGTTGATTATTCTTGCGGCGGTATGCGTGACTGTCGCGACGCTGGGTGCGTTTGCGTTTGCCGGATGCGGCGCTTCAAACGCTCAGGAAGTTATGATCACGGGATCCACTTCCGTGACTCCGCTCATGGAAAAGCTGGCGGAAGCATTTGAAGCAAAGAACCAGGACGTAACGATCCAGATCACCGGATCGGGTTCGTCTCAGGGTATTGCCGACGCTCAGAAAGGCGCGTGCGACATAGGCATGTCGTCCAGGGCGCTCAAAGACGAGGAGCTTGAAACGCTCGAATCCATTGAAATATGCAAGGACGGCATAGCGATCATCGTAAACAACGACTGCGAACTGACAAACGTAACCAGCGCTCAGGTATACGGTCTGTATGCGGACGGCACTGCGATCGGAAGCGTGAACACTCCCGTAAACCGCAGTAACGGAAGCGGAACGAGAGACGGTTTCAACGAACTGATCAAGAACGAAAACGGCGACAGCCTGAAAGAACTCAAAGAGTTGAAAGGCGAAACTCAGGATCAGACAGGAAGCGTGATCGAAAGAGTTGCCGGCGCAAAAAACGTAATGGGCTATATATCGCTCGGTTCGCTCAACGAAAGAGTGAAAGCGGTTTCGCTTGACGGCGTAGCGGCTACGGTCGAGAATATCAAATCGGGAGAGTACAAACTCCAGAGACCCTTTGTCCTGGCAATTAAAAAGGGAGCAGAACTCAGTGATGCGGCGCAGAGATTCCTTGACTTCGTCCAGAGCGAAGAAGGAAAGAAGATAATTGCCGAATATGGTTGCATAGTCTGACGGTATGAAAAAAATTCATAATTCTTCCAACCTTAAAGAGGGCGTCGCCAAGGCAATATTCGCTTTGGCGGCGTGCTTCGCCGTAATTTCGGTGGCGGCGATCATAGGGTATCTTCTGTACGCCGGGATTCCGGCTTTCAGAGAGACGGGAGTGGGAAATTTTCTGTTCGGCACGTCATGGGCGCCGTCTTACGACGGACCGGCTTCTGAAAAATTCGGAATACTTCCGATGATCGTCGGGTCGACGCTGGCAACCGGCGGCGCACTTCTGACGGGCGGAAGCCTGGGAGTGGCGGTTGCGGTATATATAGTGTATTTTTGTCCTGCGAAGCTCAAGAAGCCTCTGATACAGCTCGTGAGCGTTCTTGCCGGTATCCCCAGCGTCATATACGGCTATTTCGGGCTGAAGCAGATCGTGCCTGCGCTTGCCGAAATCAGTCCCAACGGCAACGGCACGGGTCTTCTCTCGGTTTCGCTCGTACTGGGCATCATGATATTGCCGACCGTGGCAAGTCTGGCTAAGGACGCCTTTGTCGCGGTCCCAGGGAGTTATTACGAGGGCGCGCTGGCGCTCGGACTGACAAAGGAACAGAGCGTATTCAAGGTGATGGTGCCGTCGGCAAGGCAAGGCGTCATGACTGCGCTCGGGCTCGGGATCGGTCGCGCCGTCGGCGAGACGATGGCGGTAATAATGGTTGCAGGCAACACAGTCAGTTTCCCGGGAGGACTGTTCGACGGTTTCATGACGCTCACCGGAAATATCGTAATGGACATGTCGTACGCATCCGGAGTGCACAGAAGCGCGCTGGTCGCGACCGGATTCGTTCTGCTGGTTTTCATCCTGATACTCAACGCGGCATTGTACGTCGTAAAAGACAAAAAGAAGGGAGAAGAAAGAAAAAAATTCCGTTTCGCGTTGCCTGTTCCTGAAGAAAACGCCGTAGAAAACAATGCGTTGAAAACGTCGGTAAAAATAAGGACGGCTTTTGCGAAAGCCTATAACCGTTGCGCAGACGGAGCAGAAGCGTTTTCAAAAAACGTGCGGACGGGGCTGAAGAGATTTTCAGTCGGAGTCACCGCCGCGTTCGGCAGAAAAAAAACGGCGGCAGCAACGGACGCCGGTAGTGCAAAGTATGTAAAAAAGACGGGGTATTACGTGTTTCTGCGCGTGCTTTGTACCGCAGGAACTCTGATCATGACGGGGGCGATCGCTTACCTTATCGGCTTTATCGTCGTAAAGGGAACGCTTGCGTTCACTGAGATCGGATTTTTGAATTTTCTGTTCGGCAAAAGCGGAGCGGGTAAAAACTCCCTTGCGCCCGCGTTCGTAAGCACGGGAGCGCTGATAGGCATTGCGCTGGCAATTGCGCTTCCGGTGGGGATATGCGCGGCGATATATCTGGTCGAATATGCGAAAAAGGGGAGCAGGATCGTAAAAACGATAAGGCTGTTCACTGATACGCTTTCGGGCATACCCAGCATAGTTTTCGGATTGTTCGGCGTGATCGTTTTCAACGACGCTCTGGGACTTGGTTACAGTCTGCTTTCAGGCGGACTCACGCTTTCGGTTATGATATTGCCCACCGTGGTCAGGGCTGTCGAGGAAAGTCTGATCAACGTGCCGGCGTCTTACAGAGAAGCAAGTTACGCGCTCGGCGCAGGCAAGCTTCATACGATAGTAAAGATAGTTCTGCCTTGCGCGTTGAAAGGCATACTTACCGCGACGGTGCTGTGTATCGGGCGTATCGTGAGCGAATCCGCGGCATTGCTTCTGACCGCCGGATCCGTCAAGAATATGCCTAAAAGCATAATGTCGCCGGGCAGCAGTTTTGCGGTCATGATGTACATGTTCGCAAGCGAGGGGCTTTATATGAACGAAGCTTACGCAACTGCGCTCGTACTGATAGTGATAGTTGTGATAATAAACGCGCTTGTATTCGCGATAGACAGAAAAAAGGAGAAAAAGAGTTGAAGAATAACGAAGTTTGCGAGTTCGGGATCACGGAGACCGCGGTAAAAGTCAGAGACGTCAATCTGCATTACGGGTCGTTTCAGGCGCTGAAAGACATAAATATGGACGTTATGAGCGGGGAGATAACCGCGTTTATAGGACCGTCCGGCTGCGGTAAATCCACCCTGCTCAAATGTTTCAACAGAATGAACGATCTTGTAGAGGGCTGCAGGATAGAAGGAAAGATAGAGATAGGTGGCAGGGATATATACGCCGCGGACACAAATCTGCAAACGCTGAGAAAGAACGTGGGAATGGTGTTTCAGAAGCCCAACCCCTTTCCGCTCAGCATATACGACAATATCACTTACGGACCCCGGCTGTACGGTATAAAGGACAAGGCGCTTCTCGCCGCGATCGTCGAAGACAGCCTGAAACGCGCGGCGATGTGGGACGAGCTGAAAGACAGACTTGACAAATCCGCGCTTGCGTTGTCGGGAGGTCAGCAGCAAAGGCTGTGCATAGCCCGCGCGCTTTCAATGCGTCCCGGAATATTGCTGATGGACGAACCGACCAGCGCCCTTGACCCGATATCCACAGGAAAGATAGAAGATCTTCTTGCAGAACTCAAGGAAAAAGTCACAGTGATAATAGTGACGCACAATATGCAGCAGGCGGCAAGGATATCGGATAAGACCGGCTTTTTCCTTCTCGGAGAACTAATAGAGTACGGCACGACGGAAAAGATCTTTTCAAATCCCGAAAAAGAGAAGACGGAAAGATATATTACGGGAAGATTCGGATGAGGCTTCATCCGGCTTGCTTCAGACACATCAAAAATGATACAATACGAGGTGGACGATGGAAAACGGTCTTGAAAGCAGACTGAACAAACTGAAAACCGATTTTGCCAAGATGTGCAGGACGGTCGAAGGCATGCTTGCGTCTGTCAACGCGCTTCTTGAAAAGCCTGACAGAGTTGCGGCTGCGGATATAGTGAACAGAGACAAACTTGTCGACGAAGAAGAAGCCGACATAGAAAACGGCTGCATGAGGCTTCTGCTCAGGAATCAGCCTTTCGCAAGGGATTTCAGAGAGATATCCTGCATGTTGAAGGCGATCACGGACGTTGAGAGGATCGGCGACCAGGCGGCTGACATAGCCGGGATAATCGCCGCGTTTTCAGAGGGAGTGGAAGAAAAAACGCTGATCAGAATGGCTGAGCTTTCGCTGGTAATGGTGAGAGATTCCGTCAATTCTCTGATAAACGAAGACAATTCTCTCGCCGTTGAGACGCAGGCGCTCGACGACGAGATGGACGGTTTGTTCGACATGGCATGTTCGGAAATAGTAAAAAAGATAATGCAAAATCCGGCTTTTGCCGGTGAAGCGGCTGAATTGCTGATGATAGCAAAATACTATGAGCGTATCGGTGATCACGCCGTCAACATCTGCGAGTGGGCGGAATTCGGAAACACGGGAATACACAGCAAACATCAATGAACGATCTGATTTACGTTATTGAAGACGACGAAGGAGTGCAGGACGTATACGAAAGCGCGTTCGACGGGCTTTACGAAACGCGCATTTTCGGCAACGGAAAAGATTTTTTTCAAGCCCTCGGTCAGCGCAGACCCGCGCTGGTGATCGTGGACATCATGTTGCCAGACATGGACGGATACGCGATAATCAGCGAGATCCGCGCCAAAGACGAACGCATCCCGGTGATCGTCGTGTCGGCGAAGTCCGACGAGATGAGTTTTGTCAAAGGACTCAACAAGGGCGCCGACGACTATATGGCGAAACCGTTTTCGGTCATGGAACTTCTTGCCAGGGTAAAGGCGTGCCTGAGGAGGGCAAGGCTTTTCGTGAAGACGCACGGCGATTTTGAGATCGACAGGAACAATTTCAGGATATTTTATAAAAAAGAAGATCTGAGGCTGACGCTCAAGGAGTTCAGGCTGATGGAGTATCTTTTGTCTGCAAGCGGAAGGACGGTGCCCAGAGAGGAACTGTTCAACGAAGTGTGGGGAGAAAATTTCATGGGAGAGACCCGCGCTCTGGATATGCATATCGCAGAGATCAGGCTCAAGCTCGCACAGGCGGGAGCTCCCAACGTTATACGCACGGTACGCGGCGTAGGGTACACGGTGGAACAATGAAAAAGAAGATCATCTTTCAGAGTTTTATAATTTCGCTCGTTACCGCGCTCGTAGTGTTTTTTTCAGGCGTTGCGATATATTACTTCATTCAGGCTGAAAAGATCAAACGCGACGTGGTGACGGACGCGCGTATGTTCGCTGATCTGGCTGAAGACGGTTTGTCCGCGATCGGGAGCATTTCCGATTTCGGCAACACAAGGGTAACCGTGATCGACGAAGAAGGAAAAGTTTTGTTTGACAGCGGAAAGGACGACAGCGAAAATATGGACGATCACTCGGAGAGAGAAGAGGTGGTCGCGGCGCTTCGCGGCGAGCCCGAAGTTGTCAAAAGATATTCGGAAACGCTGGGGAAAGATATGTATTATTATGCCCTGGCTGTTGACGGCGCTGAAGGGAAAATCGTCGTCAGAGTGGCTGAAAGCGCGGCGGATATATGGTCTTTCGGAGGAGCAGGACTCGCGTATGTCGCGATAGCGCTGGCGGTGGCGTTCGTGCTTTCGTACGTGCTTGCGAAAAATCTTTCAGAAAAGGTGGAACGCAGGCTGATACAGCTGAGAGACGATCTGCGGAGTACAAACAGCGGAGATTATTCCGTCCGTCCGTGCGAGACCTCTGACGCTCTGGATTTTTCGATAATCAGCGAACTCAACGTGCTTGCTTCTTCTCTGAAAGAAAATTACGAAACGCTCAGGAGAGAAAAGGCGAAACTTGACAGCGTGGTCTACAATATGACTCAGGGGCTTATCGTCGTGGACGGGAATTTAAACGTCGCGCTAAGAAACGGCGTGGCTCAGCGACTGACCGGAGAGGCAAAGACCGGGGCGAATCTTATCAATATGATAGACGACGAAGCGTTGTATTCAAAGCTGAAAGGCATCCTTGAAAGCGGAGACAACGAGACTTTTCCTTACGTCTACAAAGGCAGGGATCTTGTGATAAACGCTTTCACTCTCAAGCTCGGCGGCGAAGACGACATGGGGGTCATACTCATAAGCGACGTTACCAAAGAAAAAGAACTGGCAAAACAGAAAAGCGTATTTTTTGCCAACGCTTCTCACGAACTTAAAACGCCGCTCACTTCGGTGCAGGGGCTGAGCGAAGTCCTGCTTTCAAGAAGCGACGAAAGCTCCCCGGATTACAAGTATCTCAAGCGCATACACACAGAAAGCGTCAGACTGCACAATATCGTCATGGATATGCTTTATATAAGCAAACTGGAGTCAAAAGAGGCTGAAGGCAGAAAAGAACGCGTAAACCTTGCGGACGTCGTTTCGGAAAGTTTCCTGTCGTATAAAGACGAAATAGCCGGAAAAGAACTGACGGTCAGGACTCAGGGCACGGCTTTTGCGGAGGGCGACGAACACAATATGTACGAATGTCTTAACAATGTCATCGGCAATGCGGTCCATTACAACAAGCGCGGAGGATTCGTTGACGTAACGCTTTCTGAAAAGGACGGAATGGCGACCGTCGTCGTAAAGGACGGGGGCATAGGCATAGCCAAAGAACACCTGCCGTACGTCTGCGAAAGGTTTTACAGGGTAGACAAGAGTCGTTCAAAACAGACCGGAGGCACCGGGCTGGGGCTGTCCATCGTAAAGCACGTCGTGGCGTTGTACGGAGGATTGCTGAATATATCCAGCGAAGAAGGAGAGGGAACAACGGTGACGATCTCGCTGCCGTGCAAAAGCGAAAAGTGATTTGCGATCAGAATGAAAAGAAGCCTCAAGGGGCTTCTTTTTCGTATATTTATACAAAAAACGGTATTTTGTATGAGAACTTCGCGGCATATCCGTCTCCAAACAAAATTTTTGTCAAAAAGATGTACAAATTTCAAAAAGAATCTTTTATTTGATTTTTTTGTATGTTATAATATTGACAAGGAAAAGCTCTATGCGAGTACGCAGGGGCGAAGGAGGCAAATTATGCGTATAGAAATCAATGCGAGAAATTATCGTGTCAGCGACAGACTGAGAGAGATCATCGAGAAGAAAATGGAAAAGTTTTCCCGATATTTTGAAGACGACGCGAAAGCGGTCGTGACTCTCAGAGAAGTGGGCAAAGATAAATACGCAATGGAGATCACCATCTTTTTCGGCGGCAACATGGTCAGGAGCGAGGTCGTATCCGACAACATGTACAACAACATCGACATCGCGCTTCCCAAGATCGAGGGACAGATCAGAAAGCACCGCACCAAACTCGGCAAGAAGATCAAGCAGACCGCGATCGACGAGGCGAGCATCTACGAGCCGCAGCCCGCGCAGGATAAAAAGCGCGAACTTGTCAGGACCAAGACTCTCGATCTGAAGAAGATCAGCATTGAAGAAGCGCTTGAGGAAATGGAGCTTGTCGATCACGACTTCTACATTTTCCTGAACGAAAAGACGGGCAAAGTCAACGTGGTTTACCGCCGTACGGACGGCAATGCGGGACTTCTTGACCTGACATATTCGGGATAAACAGATCGGTAAAAAATATCCGCCGTCCGGAAGGGCGGCGGTTTTGTTTTGCGGTTTCCCCGTCATAGAGAAGCGAAAAGCGGGCGGCGGGCGGTTTTGAATTTTTTATGCGTTTATTCCGCTTTTGCGCGCATGATGTAATCTTCCATAACGAAGCCGTCTCCGATCTCCGTGTCAAGCGTGCGTTCGGTCACGAAACCGTTCGCGGCATACGCTTTTATCGCGCGTTCATTGTATTTGTTTACGTGGAGATATGCGGATTTATAGCCCAGTTCTTTTGCGCGCGCTTTTACGAACGAAAGCGCTTTTGAGCCGTTGCCTTTTCCGCGCAGAGAGGAGTGAAGATAGAGTTTTGACAAAAAGAGAGCGTCCTCCTCCTTTTCCAGCTCTATATATCCGCGCATAACGCCGTCTTCTGTCAGCGCGTAAAATTCAGCGCCGTTTTCGTACAGCTCAAGCATAGCTTTTTCGCTCTGGAAATTTTTCACCATATAGTCTATCTGGGCGTCGGAGATGATGCCTTTGTAACATTCGTGCCATATTTCGTCCGCAAGACGGGCAACCTCTTTTATTTCACAAGGATTTTCAATTAAAACAATTTCAACCATATTTCCATTATAATACGCGTTTTTGCCATAGTCAAAAGGCAGAGCAAAACAAGAGTAAAATAATTGTTTTTTAAGAACGGATAATATATAATAAAAAATATGAAGAAAGCGGCATTGGCATTGATTCTGATAATAGCGTGCATTTTTGTTTTCGCGTCCTGCGACACAAAGGACGACGTGACGTATTATCAGGAAAACGTCGTCGGAAAGTACGGCGATGGCATAAGCCTTATCGGTACGGTAACGCCCGATACGGAGCCGGTTTATTACGCAGATCTGCCGCGCGTGGAAAAATCGATATATTTCGACACCCGTCTTGAAGGCTGGCATTTCACCGGCATATACGTCGTGAAGGGCGAAAAGATAACGGTGACGATCCCGGAGGAAAAGGCGGACGGAACGATCCAGGCAACGGTCGGAAGATATTCTTCAGGTTCTTACAGCGTAAAGCTGGACGGCGCGTCGGTTACGTTCGAGTCAACGGTATCAGGACTTCTTGACGTCAATCTAGGCAAATGTTACGGCGACGATTTCTGGAGCATGACTGTTTCAGGAGGTATTGCCGCTTCTTATTACAGGCTCGGTCTTGACAGAATGGCGGACTGGGAAGACAGCGTGGACTATGCTGTCGTCGACGGAGCAAACGTCAGGCTGTATCTGCCCGCTTCATATCTTGACTCATCCGAAGACGTTGAAAACGCCGCGGCGTGGTGGCGTTCGGTATGTGATTATCTTGACGTTTACACTTTGGGAGAATTCGGAGTTGACAAGCTTACTCCCACGGAGATATTTTTTGTCAATTACGCATCAGATCTTTATTGCAATCAGGCAAAAGACGCATTGTACGTCCCTGTTTCTTACGCTGAATGTGCGCTGGATGCAGAAAAGCTTTCTCAGGGCGCGGCGTGGGACATAATGCTTGAGCTGGCAAAGAGCAAAGTCGAAGGCGCGATCAGAGACAAGAACGCGGCAGAAGTTTCGCAGATACTTGCCGCCGGCGCTTTCGTGAAGTTTACCGACGGGATTCTTTCGCAGGACTGCGGGGACGAATACTGGATCAACAATCCTGCGGACTGTCTTGAGAAAAGCCTTGCCGGAGAACTGACGGGATACGGCAACCTCGCCGCTTACGTAAATCTTATGCACTCCTTCGGGGAGGAAAACGTGATCCCGGCGGTGATAAGCTACGTGTACGGCAAGGACGACGCAGAGGCGGGAACAGGCTCGGTCACTCTCGCTCAGCACGTCTGCAACGCGTTTGCGGAAAAAGGCACTGATCTTGCGCCGTATTTTTCTGAATTTTTCGGGCTGAACGTGACGAATTCGCAGAGCGGACTCGAGGAATACGTTCCGGTTTCCAACAGATATGCGCTGGGGTATCTCGCGACAGACAAGACGGGCGTCACGGTGAACTCCGGAGAAAAGACGGCGTTTGATTTTGCCGGAGCAACGGTATCTTCAGGCGGCGCAAAGCTTGTCAGAGTTCTGCTCGGAGAAAGAGAATGGAAAGCTGGAGAGGACGGGCTTTACGAATACAAACCCGGCGACGACGTAAAAAGCAGCGATTTTACCCTGATATACGACGTCAACGGTCAACAGGTATCGCTCGGCGGAAGGTTTACGTGCAACATAGCGGTCTCCGTGTTCAGAAGATACGAAGACGTTCCGTGGAGAGACATGAAGAGCGCCGTGAAGGAATATTCTGGAAGCGGAGCAAGTTATATCGTCGGGGAAAAGGCGGTTTCCAAAGCCGAGATCCCGCAGAACAGCGAGGTCGACGACAGCGTATATACGTTCAGCGTGAACAACGGCGTGATACAGGTGGAGGAGACGGCGACTTACGTGATATACGTCAGGAGCAAGGGTATGACGCGCGTGGATTTCGGTGTGCCGGAATACACTTTCACGATGTTTGAAAATACGCTTACAGTAAACGAATATACAGATCTGCTGTGCTACGAGATAGAGTTGCAGCAGGGCGTTTCCTATTACTACGACATATATATCCTTGCGACTAAAGGCAACGCGTACGCCTGCCTCGGCATATGCAAAAAAGGCGAAAAAGAGATAAAGGACATCGACGATTCTTATCTTGTATATTATCCTTTCGACAGAGACGAAATTGAAAGTTACGTCGCACCCGCGATCGTTCCGGACAGTTTTTCCGTCGTCAGGGAGGGCAGGAAGGATTACGAAGTTATAGACGTGACCGTTGAAGAACATCCTCAGCCGGCGGCAGGCTCCGAAGTTTCTGCGCTCACCGACGGCATCGACTCCACATCCTTCGTCTCGAAAGAGGGTACGGAGCACGTTTTCGTGCTCGCTTACGCTGAGACCTTTCCCGTCGAATACGTCACGGTGAAAACTTCGATGACAGGAGTGAAATACAAGCTGGAGTACGGCGTTGACGGGATCGCTTATACGGTCTTTGCCGAAGGCACGCTGAACGGGAACCTGGATTCTTCTTTTGAAAAGAAAACGGACGTGAAATATCTCAGGCTTACATTGTATTCCGACGTTGCTTTTTCCGCAACGGTAAAGGATATAGTCTGCGGAGTATATGCCGGAGAAGCCACGATCGTTCCTTCCAACAGCAGCAGAGTGCTTTATCAGGGAAAATGGCAATACAAGACGGGCGGGATAAGCGTGAACGGCTGGATACTTGAAAGTTACGGTGACGACGCGGCTATCGAGTTCAATTTTTACGGCACAGGCATTTCCGCGTACTGCGCGAAGGGCGACGTCTACGGCAGCATGCAGGTTTACGTCGACGGCAAGCAATACGGAGTGATAGATCTGAACAGCTCAGAGACGCTTTACGATTGCAACGTGTTTTCAGTCACCTTTGACAGTCCGGGAAAACACAAGATCAGAATAGTTCCGTCATCGAATGACGACATAATAAACCTTGATTATTTTTCCGTTGTATACGCTGAACAGCAGGAGGCGGCTCCCGAAGTGGGAAATCTGTGGTACTTTGCGATAATTCCCGCCGCGATCCTGGTGATATTCACAATATGCGTCGTACTGGACGTTGTGGACAAGCGCAATAAAAAACGCAGAACAGCTGCGAAATCCGGGCAGTTGTCCGAGTGATCCCGTCTTCAGAAGCCGCTTCCAAGCGGCTTTTTTCATGCTTGTTTTTCCGCATTGTCCAAGAAAATTTTCTTGTCGGCAAGGCGTTTTGCAAAGCGACAGTATTATTTAAAACGCGCGAGTGTAGCAAAATATAAAATCCGCGTCAAATTTTCAAAAATTGTCATCAAAGTGTTGACTTTTGCATACAATGGGGTATAATTAGATTTAGCAGTCAAGGGGCGCGATTGCTAACAGTTGCAAGCGGCGATTGCCAAAACGAATTAAGGAGGGAATTATGGACGACAGATTGTCAGACCGCAAAAAGAAAGTGCTTCAGGCGCTCGTCGACAGTTACATCAACGATCCTCAGCCGATATCTTCGTCTGCAATTCAGTCCAGATATATGCCTGAAGTTTCCTCCGCAACGATAAGAAGCGAACTGGCGACGCTCGAAGAACTGGGGTATCTCGTTCAGCCGCACGTCAGCAGCGGCAGAGTTCCTTCGTCAAAGGCGTACAGATTTTACGTCGACAGCATGATAGACGAGGGGAGCGATGACGCAGAGGCGCTCAAAGAGAGGTTTGAGGTAAACTTCAAGACGGTAGAAGAACTGGTCAGAAATACCGCCAAGGTGGTCAGTGACGCGACCAATTACACGTCGATGATGGTCTTTACGGGCACTGACAAAGTGGTTGTCAAAGAAGTCAGGCTCGTCGATCTCCTTGACGGAAACGCCTTAGTCGTCATCATCACGGACAGCGGAGTGCTGAAAGACAAGATGGTTGCGATCCCGGACAACGCAGACGGCGCATACGTTGACATAGCAGGCAAGCTTCTGAACGCGACGTTCGCCGGCAAGAACCTAGCGGAAATACAGCATTACCGCGAACCGATGGAGCAGAATTTCCAGGCGTACAGAGACTTGTTCAGACAGGTCGTCGACATGATCGATGAGTACAGGAAGAACAGAGAAAGCCAGCTTTACGTCGAGGGCGAGGACAAGATATTCGAGTACCCTGAATCGAGAGACGTCGACAACGTGAGAAGCTTCGTGTCCATAATCTCCAAAAAGGAAAAGCTGCACGACCTCGTCAGAGGCGACGGAGACGTGGAATTCGAAGTCAAGATCGGAGACGAAGAATCGGAAGATCTGAAAAATATGGCGCTGGTCACCGCAAAATATATTGTGGAAGGCAAAGAGGTGGGTCACGTGGGCGTGATAGGACCTCAGAGAATGGATTATAAAAAAGTTATGTCCGTGTTGCGCAGACTTGGAAGCGCGCTGGACAACGGCGGAGACGAAAATGACTGAAAAGAAAAAGAAAACCGTAAAATCAGAAGAAACCGCAAAAGAAAGCGAACTTGAAGCAGAAGAAGTCGTGAAAGAAGCGCTTGACGAAAATGCGCAGGAAGGAGAAGCGAAAGCAGGAGAAAACGATGAGCAGGACGCGGCGATGAAGGAACTTTTCGCGAGATACGTAAGGCTTCAGGCGGATTTCGAAAATTACAAGAAACGCAACAAAGAGACCGCAAAAGTGATGTACGAAGAGGGCGTTGCCGATGTGATAGAAGGCATACTTCCCACTCTCGACAATCTGGAAATGGCGATCCTTTCTCAGAAGGACGAATCCTTCAGACAGGGACTGGAACTGGTCAGGAAAGCTTTTCTTGACGCGCTGGCAAGATACGGCGTTCAGGAAATAGAAGCGCTCGGCAAGGAATTCGATCCCAACGTGCACGAAGCGGTGATGAACCGCGACGACCCCGAAAACGCGGGCAAAGTCGTAGAAGTGCTCAAAAAAGGTTACATCCGCAACGGCAAGGTGCTCCGTCACCCTCTGGTAGTTGTGGGACAATAATATAAAATACAATCAAAAGGAGTATATTGTTATGGCAAAAATAATCGGCATCGACCTCGGTACTACAAACTCGTGCGTAGCCGTTATGGAAGGCGGCGAAGCTACCGTTATCGCCAATAAAGAAGGCGCAAGAACGACCCCGTCCGTTGTTGGTTTCGCCAAGAGCGGAGAGAGACTGGTGGGTCAGGTTGCAAAGAGACAGGCGGTTGCCAACGCAAGCCGTACGGTCAGTTCCATAAAGAGACATATGGGCAGCGATTACAAGGTGAAGATTGACGACAAGAGCTATTCTCCTCAGGAGATCAGCGCAATGATCCTCACCAAACTCAAGAACGACGCTGAGTCTTATCTGGGAGAAAAGGTGACTCAGGCGGTCATCACGGTGCCTGCATACTTCACCGACAGCCAGAGACAGGCGACCAAGGACGCAGGCAAGATTGCCGGTCTCGAAGTCCTCAGAATAATCAACGAGCCTACCGCTGCGGCGCTCGCCTACGGTCTTGACAAGGGCGAGAACAAGGGACAGAAAGTCCTCATTTACGACCTCGGCGGCGGCACGTTCGACGTTTCCATCCTCGAGATCGAAGACGGCGTGTTCGAAGTGCTTGCGACCAACGGCGATACGATGCTGGGCGGCGACGACTTCGACAAACGCATCATGGATTACATCCTTCAGGAGTTCGAAAAGAAAGAGGGCATAAAGATCAGCGACGCGGCGACGTTGCAGAGAGTGAAGGAAGCGGCTGAAAAGGCGAAGATAGAGCTTTCCGGTGTGACCAGCACCAATATCAATCTGCCGTTCATCGCAATGGGCGCGGACGGACCCAAGCATATTGACATGGATCTTTCGAGAGCCAAATTCGACGCGCTGACAAGCGACCTCGTGACCAGGACAATCACCCCGATGAAAAAGGCTATGGCGGACGCGGGTCTGACCAACGCTGATATCTCCAAGGTCATTCTCGTCGGCGGTTCCACCAGGATCCCTGCAGTCATCGAGGCTGTCAAGAACATCACCGGCAAAGAGCCGTTCAAGGGTATCAACCCGGACGAATGCGTTGCGCTCGGCGCGGCGATCCAGGGCGGCGTGCTCGGCGGAGAAGTCAAGGACGTTCTTCTTCTCGACGTGACCCCGCTTTCTCTCGGCATTGAGACGATGGGCGGCGTGTTCACCAAGCTGATCGAAAGGAACACCACCATTCCTACCTCAAAGTCTCAGGTATTTTCGACCGCGGCAGACAATCAGCCCGCCGTCGACATCAGAGTGCTTCAGGGCGAAAGACCGATGGCGAACGACAACAAGGAACTCGGACGCTTCCAGCTCGACGGAATCCCCCCGGCACCGAGAGGCGTTCCGCAGATCGAAGTCACCTTCGATATCGACGCGAACGGCATAGTCAACGTCAAAGCGGTTGACAAGGGCACGGGCAAGACTCAGAGCGTCACGATCACATCTTCCACCAATCTTTCGGACGCAGACATCGACAAGGCGGTCAAAGAGGCTGAGAAGTATGCTGAAGAGGACAAGAAGCGCAAAGAACTCGTCGACGCGAAGAACGACGCGGATCAGATGATATTCGCCACCGAAAAGGCAATGAAAGAGAGCGAAGACAAGCTGAGCGAAGAGGACAAGACCACTTTGAAAGAGGCTTGCGAGCAGGCGAAGAAAGACCTTGAAGCGGCTGACACCGCTGAAAAGGCGAGAGCGGTCATCGAAGAACTCAGCAAGAAGAACGCGCCGATATTCACCAAGCTGTATCAGGCGTCTCAGCAGGAAGCCCAGGCGAATGCAAACTCCAATGACGGACAGACCGGCGGCGCGCAGGGCGGAAGCGACGATATCATCATCGACAACGACGACAACAACGGCGGCAACAACTGAAAAACAACGTGATCTGCGGGGCGGAGAGATCCGCCCTGTAAGACTGTAAATAGATTATGGCAAAGAATTATTACGAGATCCTCGGCGTTGACAAGGACGCGGACGAAGAGACCATCAAAAAGGCGTACAGAAAGCTGGCGATGAAATATCACCCTGACAGATATTCCACCGCAAGCGAAGCCGAAAAGAAACAGGCCGAGGAAAAATTCAAAGAGATAAACGAAGCGCACGACGTGCTTTCAGACCCTCAGAAACGTAGCAACTACGACACCTACGGCAGTCCTGACGGACCGCAGTTCGGCGGCGCGGGCGGAAGTTATGGCGGTTTCGGCGGAGACTTCGGCAGTTTTTCGGATATATTCAGCGAACTGTTCGGTTTCGGCAACCGAGGAGCGAATCCCAACGCGCCGAGGAACGGCGAAGATATTTCCGTAAGGCTCAACCTGACTTTTGAGGAAGCATATTTCGGCGTTACCAAGCAGATACGCGTGATGCGCGACGAAGAATGTCCTGACTGTCACGGCACGGGCGCAAAAGACGCTTCGTCGGTGACGGTATGTCCTTACTGCAAGGGCACCGGCTATATCAGACGCGCGCAGAACTCTCCGTTCGGACAGAGGATCGTCCAGAGCGTATGTCCGCATTGCGGAGGCAAAGGCAAGGTCGTTGCAGACAAGTGCAGGACATGCAAGGGCAACGGTTATATGCGCAAAGAAGGCGTGGTGACCGTCAAGATCCCGGCAGGTGTGGACACCGGCATGAACGTCATCGTCCGCAACGAGGGCAACTGCGGCAGGAACGGAGGCAGAAAGGGCAGCCTTGTGTTGGTCATCTACGTGCAGGAGCATCCGCGTTTCAAACGTATGGGCAGCGACCTTTACATGGAAATGCCCGTCAGCTTCTACAACGCCGCCGTGGGCTGCAAAGTCGAGATCGACACGCCCAAGGGCAAGACAGTCTGCACGATACCCGAAGCTACGCAGTCGGGCACCAAGATACGCATCAAAGGCTACGGCATGAAAAAGAGCCAGAGAGAGGAATACGGCGACATGTACATCACGATACGCGTCGAAACTCCGAGGGGGTTAAGCCGCAAACAACAGCAGGCGCTTCTCGAGTTTGAAAATTCGCTTTCGGAAACGCAGTATCCGCAGATACGCAGATTCAAAAAAGACTGATAAATCAGATTGCAGCCGCTCCGCAAGGGGCGGTTTTTTCATGCGACCGGTGCTTACGGCTCGCGGCGGTCCTGTTGACGGAAATCAAACGCGGTACTGTAAAATTTATCGTAAAACAATAAATTTATATTGAATTTCGGAAAATATGATGTATAATGTAATTATCAAAATAACGGAGAAGTCTATGAAAAATCTGCAATTATCCATAATGCTCAAATGCGCTATATGCGTTTTCTTTATGTGTGGTTTTATAATTTGCGCATGCTGGTATCCTTTCAGCGTGCCGCTGTTTACGACAGGCCCTGCATCCGATCTGCCCGTTCCGGCAGTGGTGGCGATATGGACTCAGATCGCGTTTTACTGGGCGGTGTCCATACCGTGTTTCGTGATCCTGATACTATTCTGGAAGGTGACCGATTCAATAGTACTTGACGAATTTTTCAGCTACAAAACCGCAAAAGAGATAAAGATGTGCGCGATCATTTTATTTGTCGACATTCTGATATACGTCATCGGAAACACGATGATCATGTTCAACTGGAACGATACGGCGGCGGTGAATTACGGCGTAGCAATTCTTGGGCTTGCGGTTACGGGCGTGTTTTACGCGCTGTCTCATTTTGTATCCAAAGCGGCTGAGTATAAAGCGGACACGGAGGGACTGATCTGATGATCGTCGTGAACGTAGACGTAATGCTTGCAAAGCGCAAGATGAGCGTGACCGAACTTTCGGAGAGGCTGGGGCTGACCATGGCGAACGCCTCTCTTCTGAAAAACGGGAAGATCAAGGCGATCAGGTTGTCCACGTTGGACAGGATATGCGAGATACTTGATTGTCAGCCCGGCGATATCCTTGAATACAGAGCTGACCGATATCAGCATTAAAAGCGTTTATTTGCGCGCGCGAAACAATTGCATTACGCGCGCGCTTTGTTTATAATAAAATCATGAAATACAAAGAACTTACGGTCAATACGACCACTGAAGCAAGCGAACTCGTCGCGGACATCCTTTACAGCGCCGGCAGCAACGGCGTTAGCATTTTCGACAAAGAAGACTTTATAGATCTGATGAAAAGCGACGTGATCTGGGATTACGTAGACGAATCCGTACTTGAGAAAAACGAGGTCGTCAAAGTCAAAGGCTATTTTGAAGAAGAAGGGTTCGACGCTGTAAGAAAGGGCGTCGAACAGGAACTCGCGCTGCTGAGAGAGAGAAGCGGTTTTCCTCTCGGTTCGCTTGAGATCTCCGTCGCGGACGTGGACGACGAGGACTGGGCAAACGTATGGCGCAAGTACTATAAGCCTATACCGTGCGGCAGGGTCGTCATCGTGCCGGACTGGCTGACCTATGAGCCGGAGGGCGACCAGAGGATCGTGCGCCTCGATCCCGGCATGGCGTTCGGTACGGGCGAGCACGAAAGCACTCGGATATGTCTGACCCTTTTGCAGAAAGAGGACGTGAAGGGCGCGCGCGTTGCCGATATCGGCACGGGCAGCGGCATACTGGCGATTGCGGCGGCGAAGTTGGACGCAAAAGAGGTCGACGCGTACGACATAGACGCCACGGCTGTCAAAGTCGCCGAAAAGAACTGCGCGCACAACGGCGTCGACGGCATTGTGAAAGCCGAGTGCGGCAATCTTCTCGACAAATGCAGCGGAAGCTACGACATATTGCTCGCAAACATTACCGCGGACATTTTGTCCGGCATGGCGCCCGACATAGGCAGATTCGTCAGAAAAGGCGGAGTGATCATAATTTCGGGCATACTTCTGCCGTACGAAGAAAAGGTGAAAAAGGCGTTCGCCGCGGCAGGTCTTACGGCCAAGGAAAGACTTGAACAGGGCGAATGGTGCGGCTTCGCATATACGAGGAACTGATGGAGATAAGAAGGTTTTTCGCTTCGCCGGGAGATATTGCGGGCGATAAGATATTCGTATCGGGCGAAGAGTTTTCGCATATGAAAGTACTCAGACAAAAAGTCGGGTACAAGGTCGTCGTTTGCACCGGCGACGGCAAGGACTACGAAGGCACGATCATTGAATTGAAGACAGACTGCGCGGTGGTGAAAGTCGACGACGTAAAAGACAATGAAAACGATCCCACCGTTGAGGTCACGCTTTTTCAGGCGCTTCCCAAGGGGGACAAGATGAGTCTGATCGTGCAGAAGTGCACAGAACTTGGAGCCGTAAGGATAGTCCCGTTTTTGTCGGAATTCACAGAAGAAGAAAAGTTCAACAGAGAACGCATGCAGCGCGTAGCGAAAGAAGCGTGCAAGCAATGCGGGCGTTCGCTTGTCTGCGAGGTCGGGGAACTTTGCAGGTTTTCGGATATGCTCGACGGACTCAAAGACTACGACTTGGTGATAATGCCTTACGAGAACGCGCCTTCGGGCAGGATCGGAGACGTGAAAGGACTGAGAACCGCAAAGAAGATCGCCGTGATAATAGGCAGCGAAGGCGGCTTTTCAGATAGAGAAGTAAGCCTTGCGAAGGAGCGCGGCGCGGTGATAGTGAGCCTCGGCAAACGCATTTTAAGGTGCGAGACCGCAGGGTTTGTCGCGATTGCGCTGATCGGGTACGAGAGAGGTGAGCTGGGCGCATGAAAATCGTCGTGTTCAACCTGGGGTGCAAGGTCAACAAATACGAGAGCGACAGCATCGCGCGCTCATTGAGAGAAAAGGGGCACGAAGTGGTTTGCGAACTGGAAAAAGCGGACCTCTATATCCTCAACACCTGCGCGGTGACCAATGAGGCGGAAAGAAAATCGCGCCAGTGCGTCACTCGCTGTCTCAAACTCAACCCGGACGCTAAAGTCATCGTGACCGGTTGCGCTTCTCAGGCGGGCGCGGATCAGTTCGGAAGCAAAAAGGGAGTCACGTTCGTTTCGGGAGTTGCCGGAAAAAGCAGGATCGCGGAAGAACTCGAAAAGGTCGGCGTGACCGTAGACCCGCTCCCGACGGTTTACGAAGAGATGAAAACGCCGTTCGTCGAGCGTACGCGCGCTTACGTAAAGGTGCAGGACGGCTGCGACAACTTCTGTTCGTATTGCCTGATCCCGTACCTGCGCGGCAGAAGCAGGTCGAGAGACCTTGCGGCGGTGGTCGCAGAATGCGAGGAACTTGCGAAAGACACCGGCGAGATAGTGTTGACCGGCATAGACCTTTCGTCTTACGGCAAAAATACGGGCAGTTCTCTGACTCGGCTTGTAAAAAGTCTTTCGGGCATAGATTGCCGCGTGAGACTGGGGTCTCTCGAACAGGGCGTCGTCGACGAGGAATTTTTAAAAGCGACTCAAGGTCTGAAAAAATTCTGTCCGCAGTTTCATCTTTCGCTTCAGAGCGGCAGCGACGCGGTATTGAAGAAGATGAACAGGCATTACACGACTTGTGAGTATCTTTCCAAAGTCGAACTGATAAGAAAACATTACCCGTGCGCGAATATCACGACAGATCTTATCTGCGGTTTCCCGACCGAAACGGACGAAAATTTTGAGGAAACCACAGAGTTTTTGAAAAAAGTGCGTTTCGGGCAGGTGCACGTGTTCGGCTATTCCGCAAGAAAGGGAACGGTCGCGGCGAAATACAAGCTGCTTTCTCCCGAAACCGTAGCGAAAAGATGCGAGCAGGCGGGAAAGATCGCCTCTCAGCTTCACGAAAGCTACCTTGAAAGCGTGAAGGGAAAAACTCTTGAAGTTCTGTTTGAAGAGGAGCAGGACGGCTACGTCGTCGGTTACAGCCGCGAATACGTCAGGGTTTATTCAAAAGGCGCGCGAGCCGGCGAAATAAGAGAAGTGACCGCCGCGGACGTTTTCCGCGACGGAGTTATATCCGAACTTAACGAATAAAACAATTCAGGAGGAAAACCATGGACGACTGCATTTTTTGCAAAATAATCAAAGGAGAGATCCCGTCCTACAAGATTTACGAGGACGAAAAGACTTATGCGTTTCTGGACATCGCAAGCGACTGTGAAGGTCACACTCTGGTGATCCCCAAGAAGCATTGCACAAACCTTCTCGACTGCGACGGAGAATATCTTGCGGCGACGATCGCGAGCGTTCAGAAGATATCCGGGCATTACGTCAGGGATTGCGGCTATGACGGCGTGAACGTTGTCAATGCGTGCGGAAAGGCGGCTCAGCAGAGCGTTTTCCATCTGCATTTTCATATCTATCCCAGGAAGAACGGCGACGGCGTTGACCTTTTCCCGCTCAAAGACAAGCTGGACATAGACATGGCGGCAGTCGCGAAAAAGCTCGCGCTGTGACCCATCGGGCGCGTAAAGCAAATACTCTTAAAAAATGCAAAATAAGTAAAAAACAACGCTGAAAACGTTGACAAACGCTTTCTCCGTTAATTATAATATTAAAGCAAATCAAGCAATACTACCTTTCAGGGAAGGAGGCGAAAATATGTCTACTGTCAGAGTTGGTGAAAACGAATCGTTGGACAGCGCTCTCAGACGTTTTAAGCGTAAATGCGCGAGAGACGGCATTATCGGCGACCTCCGCAAGAAAGAGGCTTACGAGAAGCCCAGCGTAAAGCGCAAGAAGAAGGCTGAAGCGGCTCGCAAGAGAATGTATAAGTCCTAAAAGAAATCGACCGTCCGCAAGGGCGGTTTTTTTCATGCGATTTTGTAGCGCCGTCCCGTTTGCCGTGTGCGTAGACGCGTTTTCCGAGCGACATCCGCGTTACGTTTTCACTGAGTTTTTTCGTTTCGGATCGTATTAAAAGTAAAAATCAGATATCAGGTCGGATTTGGACGTTATAATTTTCCTTAAAGTAATTTTATGTAAAAAAACGTAACGCAAAAAATGCGTTTGTCGAAAAAAGTTGTATTTTCACTAGTTTTGAAGAAGCGGCGTAAAATGCTGAAAAATTCTTGCCAATGTGTAGATAAAACGGGTATTATGCAGAGGTAAAGACGACCGGACCCGGTCGCAAATTTTCAGTGTGAGAGGAAAAAAGAAATGGTGAGACAAAACGAAAAATCTATGCATTTTCTGGCAAAGCAGGCAAAGGGCAGAATGACGAGCGGATATTACTGCTCGGCGTCAAGGCGCGGAGAAAACGGCAGATCGTTCAAGCAGACTTTCGAAGACAAGATATTGCTTGACAAGATCACTGCGATCGTCACCGCGGACACTCAGACCGGGGACGCGATCGGCCGTCTCGTGGACAAGAAACTTCTGGCTTCGGCAGACGAAGTGACCAGACAGAGACACGTGCTTCAGATCGCCGCGATGTACGTCAAGACGAAGAGGGAGATCACGGGAAAGGCGCAGACGGTCTGAAGATTACGTCTGTCGTGCAAGGCATAATATTCACGATCCGATGCGGGGCGCGTTGAGCGCTCCGTTTTTTGTCCGGCAGATACGGGTATATCGTTTGTAATATCTTTGCGGATATGGTAAAATATTCTTACTGCGCGGAGGATGCGTCCGCCGCGCGTACAGGAGAAGAATGGACTACTCGAAATTACTCAACCCCGAACAGCTCAAACCCGTTTACGACACCGAAGGCGCGGTACTCGTGCTTGCAGGCGCCGGAAGCGGAAAGACGCGCGTGCTCACATACCGCATTGCTTATCTCATAGAACACAACGGCGTTGCGCCTTACAACATCCTTGCCATCACGTTCACCAACAAGGCGGCGAACGAGATGAAGGAAAGGGTCGCCGACGTCACAGGCGCGCAAGGGGTCTGGATCTCCACTTTTCACTCGCTTTGCGCCAAGATACTACGCATGGAGATCGCGGTCACGAACAAATACACCGCCAACTTTTCCATTTACACAGACAGCGACAGTGACAAGATCGTCACCCGCATAATCAAGGAAATGGGGATCGAGGACGGCGGCGAACTCAAGAAGCAGGTGCGTTTCCACATATCCAACGCAAAGAACCACGCGCTTTCACCCGAGGAATACGCAAAGAGGATAAACGGGCTGCCGCATGCCGAGCAGATCGTCTGCGCGTTCAGGAATTACGAACGTCAGCTTGAGGCAAACAACGCGCTCGATTTCGACGATCTGATCCTAAAAACGCTGTTGCTTTTCAAGGACTATCCAGAGGTGCTGAAGAAATATCAGCAGAGGTTCAGGTACGTTCACGTAGACGAATTTCAGGACACCAACAGGATACAGTTCCTTCTCGTCCGCATGCTGACGGGCATGTACGGCAATCTCTTTGTGGTCGGAGACGACGATCAGAGCATTTACGGCTGGAGAGGCGCCGAGGTGGGGAATATCCTGGATTTCAAAAAGCATTTCGCAAGTTGCAGGATATACAAACTCGAGCGCAATTACCGCAGCACGTCCAACATCCTGGATCTTGCAAACAAGATCATAGCGCACAATTCGGAGCGCATGGGCAAGACTTTGTGGACTGAAGGGGAC
>CASFWW010000022.1:0-10169 GCA_949298505.1 uncultured Christensenella sp.
AACTTCACAACATCGTCTGCAATCCCGAAGAGTTCCGTCAGGCGGTCGCAAGCCTTGAAGATATTCTTTCGATATGACGGAATTTGCACACGTACCCGTAATGCCGAGAGAGGTGACCGAAGGACTGAACGTCAGACCCGAAGGGATATATCTCGATTGTACGCTCGGCGGGGGAGGACACAGCAGTCTGATCGCAGAGCGACTTACGACGGGAAGGCTGATCGCGATCGACAAAGACGACGACGCGCTGGAGTTCGCAAAGAAAAGGCTGGAGGAGTACGGAGAGAAGATAACTTTCGTACACAGCGATTTCAAGAGAGCGGATGAGGTGCTCGACGAACTGAACATTGACAGAATTGACGGCGTGCTGATGGATCTGGGAGTTTCTTCCTACCAGCTGGACGCTGCTGAAAGAGGTTTTTCTTACCGCTTCGACGCACCGCTCGATATGAGGATGGACAAGACGCAGTTCCTGACGGCTTTCAACGTGGTGAACGAGTACAACGAGATGGACATCGCGGACATATTGTTCAGATACGGAGAAGAGAGGTACGCAAGGAAGATAGCGGCGAACATCGTGAGATACCGCAACGAACAGACGATCAGAACGACCGGACAGCTTGCGGAGATAGTGGAGAAGTCCTATCCTCCCAAAGAGAGATTCAAGGGCGGCAATCCTTGCAAGAGGACGTTCCAGGCGATCAGGATCGAGGTCAACGACGAGCTGAAGGAGCTTGACGTGATAATCGGAAAGCTGGCGGAAAGACTGAATAAAGGCGGAAGGATATGCGTGATAACATTCCATTCGCTGGAG
Organism: uncultured Christensenella sp.; assembly: GCA_949298505.1. GTDB lineage: Bacteria > Bacillota > Clostridia > Christensenellales > UBA3700 > Ornithoclostridium. The sequence goes on from CASFWW010000022.1 coordinate 815, forward strand.
GACAGGATAGTGAAAAGAGAATTTCAGTATCTTGAAGCGAAATGTATTTGTCCTCCTAAACAACCGGTATGCACCTGCAACAAAGTGCAGACTGTGAAGATACTGACGAAAAAGCCGGTTACGGCAAGTGAAGAGGAGCTTGCGGTAAACCCGAGGGCACAGAGCGCGAAGCTCAGAGTTGCCGAAAGAGTGTAATAAAAAGCTATTGGGGTGAATAGGTATGTTGAGAGAAAGAGAATTTACCAGGGAGACGGTCGACAGACCCGTAGATAACAGATACGGCGCCGCTTGCAATCAGGGGCGTGCCGATTACGATCGCTACGTTGAAGAACAGCCTCAGCGTTACGACGCGTTCGAAAGATCTTTTGACAACAGAACTTATGCTGAGCCTTACGGCGAGCCCTACTATGCGGAGCAGGAAAGAGAGTATCCTCGCGAGGATTACGCACGCCGCGAAGCATATCCCCGTTACGAGAATTTCGGAGCACCTCAGAACGACGCGTACGGATATAACAGACAGCAGACGTATGACGGTTACAACCATACAAACGGTTATGAGTACAACGGCTATGCCGCACCTCAGACTACGACTTTCGAACATGTGGAATATCAGGCGAAGAAACCGGCTAAGCGCACTCTCAACGCAAAATCCAAAATGCTTATCGCGGTCTACTTCGTGCTTGTTGCGGTAATAGCTTCACTGATCATCGCGAACGTTGTCGCATTCGGCGGCGGAAGCGTTGAGGCACAGGCGCCTGCTGAGGCGGTTTACAACGAAGAAACGCTGAACATGGCGGTCACCGCAGACGGAAGCGTGGTGGAGATGCAGGAAGTAAGATACATCGAAAACTACGGTTATGAGAAGAACACCAACTGGTTCGACAGCTTCTGCGACTGGGTGGCAAGCATCTCAAAATAAGACAAAACGGACACTAATCAAACCCGTCGGATACTCGAGACGATAAAAAAGCGGAGGGGTATTCGATGCACAAAATTTCCCATATCACACTAAAAAGAAAGCTGCCTGCGGTTCTCGCCCTGGTAGTCTTTCTTTTTTTACTGCTTGTATGCAGGCTGTTTTACATACAGATAATCGACGGAACGGGACTTCAGACGCTTGCAGCAGGTCAATGGACGCGCGATCTGCCATTCAGAGCCGAACGAGGCGATATCACGGACAGAAACGGAGTTGTCCTCGCCACGTCGCAGTCATCGTACACCGTCTACGTGCGTCCGAACGATCTGAAAGAGCATGACAAGGTCGCTTCTGCGATCGCCGCGTCTACAGGCGCGGATTTCGATTCGGTTTACAAAAAGGTAATAAAGAGCGGCGTTTCCGAAGTCAGAGTTGCAACGGGGCTGACGAAAAATCAGATGCTGACCGTTTCTGCGTACGGCTTTGACGGCGTATACTTTACCGAGGACGCTACAAGATATTACAATTACGGCAATTTCGCCACTCAGCTTCTCGGATTCACTAACGCTGACGGCGTCGGACAGAGCGGCATCGAGCAGTATTACGACGTATATCTGAAAGGAACGGACGGCGCGTCATATACCGAGACCGATCTTGTCGGGCGTGAGCTTGAAGACAACGTGACGTCCTATCTTGCGCCGATAAAAGGCATGACGGCAAAGCTGACGATCGACTTCAAATTGCAGAGTTTTGCTGAAAAAGCCGTCAACGACGCTGTGATGACCTATTCGCCTAAAGCCGCGTCCTGCCTGATGATGAACGCGGACACGGGAGAAGTTCTCGCTATGGCGAGCGCGCCCACTTTCGATCTCAACGACATTCCCAGAAACGACCTGTCATTTCTTTTAGCCGGCTCGAAAAACCTCCTTGTCACCGACGTTTATGAACCGGGTTCCACTTTTAAAATCCTGACTTCGGCAATCGGGATTGAGACGGGCGTAATAAAGGACAGCTATTATTGCCCGGGCTACAAGGTCGTGGACGGACAGAGGATAAAATGCTGGAGGAGCATAGGTCACGGGTCTCAGGATTTCGCTCACGGGATCATGAATTCTTGCAACTGCGTATTTATGGACGTTGCGCTGAGCGCCGGAACGTCGGTCATGTACGATTATTTCGAAAAATTCGGTCTCACTCAAAAAACTGGAATAGACGTTTCGGGCGAAGGAAGCAGCATTATGCTTGCAGAAGAAAGCGTAAAGCCCGTCGACATAGCACGCATAGGTTTCGGTCAGGCGATCGCGGTGACGCCGGTTCAGCTTGCCGCCGCCGTTTGTTCTGTGATCAACGGAGGCAAACTGGTGACCCCGTACGTTGTCGACAGCATATACAGCGAGGACGGAAAGCTCGCATACCGCAACGTGCCGACAGTAAAAGGGATAACGGTGTCTGAAAGCACTTCTGCTCAGATGAGGGAATATCTCTACGGAGTCGTAGAAGAAGGCGGCGGCAAAAACGCTTATGTGGAGGGTTACAGGATCGGCGGCAAAACGGGCACCGCGCAGAAATACAAAGACGGCGCGATCGACCGAGGCGCATACGTATCTTCATTTATCGGATTTACCGAGATCAACGGGCAGAGGATACTTTGTCTGATGATCGTGGACGAACCGCAAGGATACGTCTATTACGGAAGCATAGTAGCCGCGCCTCTCGTCGGACAGATATTCAGGAGCACTTTCGCTTATTACGGCGTACAGCCCGAACTTTCGGGAGACGAAGTTCCCGTTCAGGTGGTCATGCCCGACGTGTACGGACTCTCTGCAACCGCCGCATGTGCCGCGATGAGAGAAGCGGGACTTACCTACGAAGTGGCGGGCGAGGGAAACAAGGTCGTTTATCAGTTCCCGGAAGCCGGAGCGGAAATAGACGACGACACCGTGGTTTACTTCGTGCTCGGGTAAAGCAAAATGCGTCAATATGCGACAAAAGCGGATATTTTGCGAGTTTGAGTCAATAATCGGACGGAGAAAAGTTTCAATCTTTTTGTCGCATGCGCGCGAATAACGCCGACGCGAAGTGCGCACGATTAAAAAATTATATTATCAGTAAAAAGAACGGGAGGCAGAATATGAAATTTTCGCAGTTGTTGCAGGGCGTAGCGCCGTGCGGAAATTACGGTGACGTTGAGGTAACGGGCATTTCCGTCAGAAGCACGGATATCGGAAAAGGAGAAGTCTTCGTTTGCATGAAAGGAACGGGCGGAGACGGACACAATTATTGCAAGGAGGCTGTTGCCGCAGGAGCGGCGGCGATCGTATGCAGCGACGACGTCGGACTTCAGCCGGTACCGGTAGTAAAAGTGCAGGATACGAGAAAGGCGTACGCGCTGATGTCGGCGAACTTCTTCGGGAATCCCGCGTCCTCTCTCAGGATCGTCACCGTCACCGGGACAAACGGAAAATCCACCACGGCTTACGTCACCGCGAAACTCCTTGAAGCGGGCGGTTTCAACGTCGGGCTTATCGGAACGATGTATTACGAGTTTGCCGGCAAGAAACTGCCGTCCACGCTGACGACTCCCGACCCGTTCGAGCTTCACAGGCTATTTTACGAAATGAAATCTGCCGGAGTGCAGTATGTTGTTATGGAGTTTTCGGCGCACGCGATATACCTTGAAAAGCTCAGCGGAGTGTGTAGCGACATTTGTATTTTCACCAATCTGTCGCAGGATCATCTGGACTTTTTCGGAGACATGAAAAGATATAAGGCGGCGAAAAAGAGCTGTTTTACCGCGGCGTATACCCGTTGCGCGCTGGTAAACGTGGACGACGCGTGCGGCAGAGAAATTCTGTCGGAATGTAAAGTTCCCACGGTGAGTTACGGTCTTGACAATCCCGCAGACAGTTTTGCCATCGACGTAGAAGACACGGCGAGAGGCTGTTCTTTCGTCGCGAATATAATGGACGATATTGTTGACGTGGATTGCAGGCTTTACGGCAGATTCAACGTCTACAACGTGCTTGCGGCGTGTACCGCGGCGAGAATGGCGGGGGTCGGGCTTGCCGAAATTGCTGATTGTCTGTATACTCTCGAGCCTCCGTCAGGCAGATTCAACGTGATCGAATCGGGCGGAGTAAAATACGTGGTGGACTTCGCGCATACCCCAGACGGACTTTACAATCTGATAAAGGAAGGAGCAAAACTCTGCAAGGGCAAGCTGATCACCGTTTTCGGGTGCGGCGGAGACAGAGACGTTTCAAAACGTCCGATCATGGGTAAGATCGCGGGCGAAATGTCGGATATAGTCATTGTGACCAGCGACAATCCGCGCACCGAGAGCAGGCAGTCCATTGCCGACGATATACTTTCAGGCATAAGAAAGAGGAACAAACTGTTCGTCGAGCTTGACAGAAGCCGCGCGATCGCGCTTGCGGTCGAACTCGCGCTGCCGGGCGACGTCGTACTGATAGCCGGCAAGGGCAGCGAGGGTTATATTGACGAAAACAACGTCAGGACCCCTTACAGCGACAGCGCTCAGCTCAACAAGGCGCTCAGAAGATAATGGACGTCACGCTGAGATTTCTTCTTGCGGCGCTGACCGGATTTGCGGCGACGGCACTTCTGTCACGACCCGTGATAGCTTTCGCAAAACGCGCAAAGGCGAGCCAGACCATACTTTTTTACGTGGACAAACACGAAGGAAAGAAGGGAACTCCGACTATGGGAGGCATTATGTTTCTCGCCGGAGTCAGCGTAGCTGTGCTTGCATTCGGCAGAGAAAAACTGGGCGTAGTCGCGCTGTGCGTCACGCTCGGGTACGGGCTTATCGGTTTCCTTGACGATTTCATCAAGATAAAGCTAAAGAGAAACCTCGGGCTGAAAGCATATCAGAAGATCATCGGACAACTCGGGATCGCCGCAATCGTTGCCGCGTTCTGTTATACGAACAGGTACGTGGGGAGCGAAGTCAGGATCCCTTTCACTCAGATCAGCGTGGACATGGGTCCCGCTTATGTCGTTTTCTGCGCGTTCGTCTTTATTGCAATGACGAATGCGGTAAATCTGACGGACGGTCTTGACGGACTGGTCGCGTCGACAGGCAGCATATATTTCGCCACGTTCGGGATCATGATCGCGTTTGCGGCTGTTTATGCGGCTGACGGCGGCAAAACTTTGCTTGCGGAGGAATATGCTTCTCTTGGCGTTTTTTCCTTCGCATTCTTCGGAGCGCTCATCGCTTTTTTGTGGTGCAACTCCAATCCTGCGAGCGTATTTATGGGCGACACCGGCTCGCTTGCCGTCGGAGGCGCGGTGGCTTGCGTTGCGGTATTTTCCAAAAACGCGCTTTTTGCGCCGGTCTGCGGCATAATGTTCGTGGTGTCGTGCATATCGGTAATATTGCAGGTGTTGCATTTCAAGCGTACAAAAAAGAGATTGTTCCTTATGGCTCCGTATCATCATCACCTGGAATACAAGGGTATAAAGGAGAGTAAGATCGTGAGTTACTATTCGGTGATAACGCTTGTCGCCTCGATAGTCGCTCTGATCGCGTACACGGTATGAACAAAACATTGATTTTAGGTTGGGGGAGCAGCGGAAAATGCGCTGCGGATCTGCTCCGTCGTCACGGAAAAGAAATAGTCTGTTTTGACGACAACGCCGGAGAATATCCGGAAGAAGACGTTGAAAACAGGAGAGGCAAATCCATAAACAACGTGCTTGAGGACATTGAACTCGTCGTGGTAAACCCCGCCGTTCCGTCGTCGCACGCCGTGATAAGAGAGGCGAAAGCGCGCGGCATAGAAGTCATCGGCGAAATTGAACTTGGTTACCGTTTCTGCAACGGAAGGACGGTTGCGGTCACCGGCACAAACGGCAAAACGACCACCGTTTCGCTGATAAAGACTATTTTCGACGAAGCCGGGATAACGTCGTACGCGCTCGGCAATATCGGGGTGCCGTTCTGCTTGCAGGCAGACAATCTCAACGGAGACGTGGCAGTGCTTGAAATATCCAGTTTTCAGCTTGAAACCACGGTGGGATTCCGTCCTGAATACGCGGTCTGTCTGAACGTGACGCCCGATCATCTGGAAAGACACGGCAGTTTCGACGAATACGCAAGACTCAAGGCGCGTATATTCGAAAATCAGAAAGAGGGAGACTGCGCCGTACTCAATTACGACGACCCGTTGGTGCGGAGGATGAGCGGATACGTGAAGTCCGACGTATATTATTTTTCCTCATTCGAAAAGGTCAGAGGGGCGTACGTCGAAAACGGCAAAATTTATTTCTCGGACGGAGAAAAGAGCGAATACATATGCCGTGCGGACGAAATGGCGATGACGGGCGCGCACAATCTTTCAAACGCGCTCGCAGCGGTCGCCGTTGCAAAAGTTTACGGAACGGGCGCCGGATACGTCGCGCGCGCTTTGCGCAGATTCAAGCCTCCCAGGTACAGGATAGAACTCGTGAAAGTCTACAAGAACATGAAGATATACAACGATTCCAAGGCGACCAACATAGACAGCACCGTGAAAGCCTGCGAAGCTATGGACGGAGATACGGCGCTGATAATGGGCGGCTGGGACAAGCGGATAAGTTACGAAAGTTTCTTTTCGCGCGTGCCGTCCAAGGTCAGGCATATAGTATGTTGCGGAGACAACAGCGACGAGATCATCAAATGGACGCCGGAGGACGCGGACTATTCCGTAATAAAAACCGCCACACTCGAGCGCGCAGTCGAAATATCGCTTGCGTATCCCGACGTCACAAATCTTCTGTTCTCTCCGTCCACGTCGAGTTTCGACAGATACACGGATTACAGACAGAGGGGAAGGCATTTCGACGAAATAATCAAGGCGTTCGCCAATGGCTGAGCGCAAGACTCCCGTAATTGCGGACAAGGTATTGCTGCTGACCGCGCTGACTCTCGCCGTTTTCGGGATAGTCATGCAGTACAGCGCAAGCAGTTATATCGCGCTCAATCAGACGGGAGACGAATTTTTTTACGTAAAAAAGCAGGCGATAGCGCTTGTGGTCGCGCTTGCCGCGGCGTTCGGCGCGTCGAGACTTGACGCCGATCTTCTGAAAAAGTTTTCCACGGCGCTTCTGATCTTTTCGTTGATATTGCTCGCTCTGGTGTTCGTGCCGGGACTGGGAGTGGAGAAGTACGGCGCGACAAGATGGCTGAATCTGGGGTTCACCACGTTTCAGCCTTCAGAGCTTGCAAAATTCGCGCTGGTGATTTTCATTTCCGCGCGGCTTTCCGTCAGAAGCAGTCAGCGTTTTTGCGATATGATCGGAATTCTTGCGGCAACGCTCGCGGTGTGCGCGCTCGTGATGCTCGAGCCTAATATGTCTATCACCGTCTGCATAGGACTTTGCGTGCTTCTGATGTTGTTTATCGGCGGATGCGGAGTCAAACAGTTTGCTGTCATGGCGATCCCAGTCATTGTAGCGGTCCCGCTCCTGATTTTTGCCGAACCTTACAGGCTCAGACGTCTGCTGGCGTTCGTCGATCCGTGGGCTTCGCCTCTCGGAGAAGGGTATCAGCTCATCCAGTCTTATTACGCGCTCGCCTCGGGCGGCTGGTTCGGACTGGGACTGTTCAACAGCAGACAGAAATATATGTTCCTTCCTTTTGCCGAAAGCGATTTCATATTCGCTGTGATAGGCGAGGAATTGGGACTTGTCGGTTGTATATTCGTAATAGCGTTGTTCTGCGTACTGATCTGGAGGGCGATAGCGATCGCGATGAAGGCAAAGGACAGGTTCAGGACCTACCTTGCGGCAGGGATTGGGATAGTCATAGCGGTCCAGACGTTGCTCAACATCGCCGTGGTCAGCGGATCGATCCCTCCCACAGGGCTTCCGATGCCGTTTATCAGTTCCGGAGGCAGTTCGCTCGTGGTTTTCGCATGCGCTACGGGTATCCTGGAGGGGATAGCGCGCAATTCACAAATTCAGCAGTCTTTCCATAAAATGTATTAAGAAATTACGCTTTGCGCGTAAGGAGAGAATGATGAGTAAATACATAATCCGCGGAGGAGAGCCACTCCGCGGCGAAATAACCGTTAAAGGAGCAAAGAATTCTGTTCTCACGCTTCTCGCCGCATGCGTTCTCGCGGACGGAATCGTGACTTTGCACGATTGTCCGCATATAGCCGACGTCGACGCGATGATAGCAATACTAGGAAAACTCGGGTGCAGAATAAAAAGAAGCGGCGACGACGTGACCGTGGACAGCAGAGACACCGCGTGCGGCAGGATACCGGGAGGACTTGCGAGCGAACTCAGATCGTCGGTCTTTTTGCTTGGTCCGTTGCTTTCAAGGCTTAAGAAAGCAAAAGTCGCTTATCCCGGCGGTTGCGATATAGGGTTAAGACCGATAGACATACACCTTTCAGGGCTGAGAGAGCTGGGAGTCAGAATAAACGAAAAGCACGGATACATAGATTGCGACAGCACAGCGGCGCACAGCGCGGACATAGTGCTTGACCTGCCCAGCGTGGGCGCGACGGAAAATCTGATGATGGCATGCGTTTTTCTCGACGGGATCAGCGTGATAAGAAACTGCGCGAAAGAGCCCGAGATAGCCGATCTTCAGAATTTTCTCAATGCAATGGGCGCAAAGGTGAACGGCGCGGGAACAGGTGTGATCACGGTAGAAGGAGTCAAGAAACTGCACGGCACGGAATACACTCCGATACCCGACAGGATAGTCGCCGGTACATATCTTATCGGGGTAGCTATGTGCGGCGGAGATCTGACGCTGAACAACGTCAATCCCGAACATATTTCTTCGCTTCTTGCCAAATTGCCGAAAAGCAGTTGCAAAATTACGTGTGCGCGTGATAAAATAAACATAATCCGCACCGCCAGGTGCGAAAGCATACCCAAAGTGGAGACCACGTACTATCCCGGTTTTCCGACCGATCTCCAGACTCAGATCCTGACTTTGCAGACGGTCAGCGAAGGGACCAGCGTCATAGTAGAAAACATTTTCGAAACGCGCTTCAAGACCGTACCTCAGCTGCTGAAGATGGGCGCGGACGTGACCGTCAACGGTCGTACAGCCGTGGTAAGGGGAGTGGAAAGACTCACGGGAGCAGAGGTCAGCGCGACAGACCTGAGAGGAGGCGCGTCTCTCGTACTCGCAGGAATGAGCGCGCAGGGCGAGACCGTAATCGACAACGTTTACCATATCGACAGAGGGTATGAAGATCTGTCCGGGATCCTTCCGGCAGTGGGAGTGAAAATAAAAAGGATCTGAAGATGAACAAAAGACTTCTGGGCATTTTTATTGCGGTAGCCGTCGCCGTCGTGGTGATCGTAGTGTGTTGCGTTATGTTCCTGACCAGCTCGGTTGAGGTCAGGACGACGGACAACCTTACGCTCGACGACGAGACCGTCTCCGCGATCGTTTCTCAGAGCGGA